>NZ_JAWUEH010000001.1:0-605447 GCF_033550225.1 Providencia sp. 2023EL-00965
CGAACATGAATATCCACAAATATCTCCTTGGTAATCATAAATTCCCCGTACAAAAATGTACGGATAATACCAAGTGGCTCAGTTTTCTATGATCGTTAGTGGATCAGTTTTACATGATCAGTGACACAAGCGGATGAATATGTCCTGAGCTGGGCACATCGTGACCGCGTGTTACAGCAAGACAGGTTGATTGATTGCCTGATGGCCGATATTGGGCCAGAGCCAGAAACGCAATATCACTTAACGCTGACGCCGCAAGGTGCGGCGGAGCCTGCTTGGCAAATGACGATAACGGATAATCATATCACTTTGCCGTACACCACGGATACGACATCGAAAAAGGCGGAAGCCCACTATTTGCAATTGTGGGTTGAGCGTCAAGGCCGTCGCTCTCTGGTAACGTTCACGACATTATTGCCTGTAGGACTCATTGTGATTGAGCCTGAGCTACCTGAAGAATCGGAGGTGACCGATGTCTGATTATTTTTACGGACAAGGCAAGGTGTCACTCGCGGTTCGACAGCCTGGTAAGCCGCTAAATTTACGATGGGTCGGGGATGTAGACCAATTGACAGTGTCTTTTGCGAGCCGCTCGCAGATGAAACAGCAAGCGCAGCAAGGGATTGTGCATAACACCCAAAAACACATCACACACCAATCGTGCCAAGTCAGCGCAAACTTTTTCACGTTTTCACCGGAAAATATTGCCCTGGCCGTCTTTGGTCAATCGCTTGCAACCAAAGCACGCGCAGCAAAAGAAACCTTACCCATGGGCTTGGTGTCCGGAGGTCGTTACGCCTTACAGCAAGTCAATTTGTGGGATGTGGTAATACCGGGCTTGGTCGAGGGTGTTGATTATCGCATTGATGTCAATTTTGGCACGTTGGAAATACTCAAAACCCCACTCGTACAGCCTATCACGGTGCATTATAAGTATGCAGGCGGCGACACTATTCCGTTTTTAACTAACAAGCCGTTAGAGCTGATGTTGCGCTATGAGGCTGTGAATCTCGCTGAAGACATGTCACCTGTTTTAGTCGAATTGTATCGTCTGCAATTTGATGTGACCGATGCGTTAGAACTGATTAATAACGCCACCACCCTCAGCAGCTTTGAACTCAATGCAGATGTGTTGCTCGATACCACGCGACCGGCTAATGACTTGTTTGGTCAATATGGCCGTTATGTCATCAGTCGACCAATCACACACTCATCACAAGGCGAATTGACGCCAGTTATTACCACAGGTGCCGTAGGCGGCACAATCACGACGGTTTACCCGAGGGACGCATCATGACACCTTTTTATACAATTCTAACAAACTACGGTAAAACCTCCTTAGCAGAAGCGCTTGCTGCACAACAGCCGTTGAAAATCCCTCACATGGCCGTGGGTGACGGTGGAGGCGAATACTATGAACCGACCGAGACGCAAACTAACCTGCGCAATGAGCGGTGGCGTGGTGACTTAAATGATTTGCGTACGGATGATGAACTTCAAGGTCAAGTCATCGCTGAAGCCATCATTCCCCACGATATTGAGGATGGGGATTGGACTGCACGTGAAATTGGGTTGTTTGATGTTAAAGGTGGGTTAATTGCGGTCGGTAAATACCCTGAAACCTATATTCCGCCTGTATTATCAGGTGCTAAAAGCCAAGTTTATATTAATATCATCATTAAGGTTGATAATGTTGCTGCGGTTGAATTGATTGTTAATCATGACACCGTGATTGCAAGTAAAGATTATGTCAATCGGTCTATTGATAGATTGAAGGGGGAGCTACAAAAACGATTTAAGAAAATTTTATTCGCCTCTGATTTTGGTGCAATTGATGGGGCAAATAACACGTTAGCTTTTCAAAAACTTGCTTTAGCTTGCAACGCTGAGAAATCGCATTTCAAAGTTATTTTTGATGTTTCAAATTCCGAAATATTTGATGAAAGAGTAAATCCAACCCCCAATGAAAATACAAGATATTATCAGTCAATTGGTGATATTTTTAGTCTGAAAGACTGCTCTGATTTTATTTTGGATTTTACAGGCTGTGAGATGGTAACAAAGCGCGGCCTGCATTATGGTTCATTTCATCCATTGACAGGGGCTAAATATGACGCAGTTGGTAATTTCACTAATGCCGCCTATGCCGCTGAGCTGGGTGTAGTCTTGAGTCTTGATAATTGCAAAAACTACACATGTCTTAACTTTAACGCAAATGGAAATAATGGGCACTTAATTGTGGGGGGTAAATGGGGGGATACTGGTATTCAGCTAAAACACATCGGCATCAGAGAATTCAACTGCTCTAATGCAATATGGCAGAATCGTACATGCAATCACTTTGCACTGGACGGAACCTACATTGGCGGTAACTCTTCCATCGATGTTGGTGGTATTACTGTGATCAATGAAGTGTGTGAATACAACGGGCGGCAAGGGTTCTCTTTTACGGGCGGCAAAGGTATCGTTTTCATAAACCCAAGATGGTGCTACACGGGCATGGGGGTTATCTATTCATCTCCGGGCGCGGGCATTGATATTGAGCCGAATGCGGGCTTTAGTACAAAGTCACTAAAAATCATAAACCCGTGTATTGTCGGTAATCGCGGGGCGGGTGTTCTAGGGCTCGGCGTTTCTGATGAGCAAACAACTAATATTGTCATTTCGGGTGGGGAAATTGTCAGCACGAGCCCCGGTGCGGCGTTCTACGTTAACACACCTAAAGTGCGCATGAATATTCATGACACAGATATTCACGGTAGCATAAGAGCAGCAAATGCAAAATTGACTTTTAGGGATTGCTTTATTAGCACGCTCATGAAATACAATATCCAACCGTCTGGTACAGTGATGGAAAATATAGGTAAAGAGGTTAAGTTTGTTAATTGTAAAATCCTAACTACCTATTTAGATGCTTTGTATATTACCAACGGTCTTTTTGATTCCTGTGATATTGAGTTCGCTGTTGATTCACCTTTGGTAAGGTCTAGAGCGGCTGTAATAGGCGGTAACGCGGTAATAAAAGATACTCACATCTCTGCAAATTATACTAACTATCCCACAAATATAAATGATATTGGTGAGCGAACATTCATTGACACAACGGGAAGTAAGTTAGGTACAAATTGGATAGGGGCAACAAAGATTTCAGGGCACGGCTTAGCAGTTGACTCTAGAGCTGGAAATACTAACGTTATCCTTGGCAGTATAAATCCAGATGGAACTTATTTGTACAACGCAGGTAGCTCTATCACTCTAACAAGTGTTAGCAATGGTAATGGGGCTTTTACGACAGACATCCCTCTCGGGACGGGAATGTTCATGATTACAATCCATTCATTTTCATCTTATCCTCGCCTTAGTTTTTGTGTTAATCAACTTTCTTTCCCCTCAAATGAACAGCATGCGCATGGAACAGCTATATTAAGCAAAACGACAGCTAATGCGAACATCACATCATCAATGATAGCCATAGTTGATGGGCTTGATGTGCTGAGATTGACAGGGGTGTCAGATATGACAGGAGTTACGTGCGTTATAAGCAAGCTTGCAACATCAAACTTAGCAGGGTTCACTATGGTTAAATGACTACAGCATACCATACACACTACCAAGACCTCTAATTCACATAGAGGTCTTTTCTTATTAGTGTGCTCAGTTGCGTTCAATTTTGCACAGTGCGAAATAATGTATTTTTTTCCGCTCCGTTAGTGCGGAATTGATTGCTATTTAATGCAAAATACTTCGCCGCGCTACACCCCACAGGACTTTGGCTACTTCTTTGGCATTAATATTATTTTCTTATTTATTATGACCACGTTTAATGGTCGTTATGTAAGGCGATTTGGTGCAGAACGTTTGCTTTATTTAGGTATTATTGTCCAATTTACCATGGGAATTTGGTTGTTAGTGACGACGGCACTAGGCGTTGGCTTTTGGGCATTGGTCTTAGGTGTTGCTATTTATGTCAGTGGTATTGCGATGATCACATCCAACGCAATGGCGGTGATTTTAGACAATTATCCACATATAGCAGGTACCGTTTCATCTTTAGCGGGAACGATCCGTTTTTCAATAGGAGCGTTGGTTGGGACGTTGTTATCGATGATCCCTGCTAAGTCAGCATGGCCAATGGTTGGCTCTATGGTGGCGTGTGTTGCGTTCTCTATGCTATTTGTTGTTCTAGCTAAGCGTATAAAGAAATAGAATTGGTATTTATGTTTCATGGATGAAACATCTCCCTCCTGTTTTCATTTCAGTCAGTCACCATATTTATTCTAATAGTGTTAAGTAAAAATCAACTACTCGGCAAAACCGAATTTATATTCAGTAAAAATAGAATTTCAGTATAAAAATGATCTAAATCAATTATCAATTGATGAATATTTGTTAAATTTCTGTGTTAAGCTAAGCTATTTAGTAGTTAGTCATTAAAAGATAAATTTAATGACTATTGTTCAAAATTAGGCGGTTTATTATTGAAAATCGTTTAATAATGTAAAAAAAATGACTAATTATTAGTGCTGGTGTTGAGTTTTGAGATCAAAAAAAATTTAAAATTTAACACTTGAAGTAAAGAAATAAGCATGCAATGATTTATGTCACAAAAATTTAACGACATGAATAATATTTAATGTTATATTTAGGTATGGTTTTTAACAATCACGTTACTTTTTGTGGTTGTAGCGAATTCGGTTTGAACGAGGTTTATAATCCTTACCAACCTCTACGATGAAAGTAGAGAAGGGAGAATAAAAAAGCGAAAATTTGCTAACTAATAGCAGATGACACTATAGCGCTTTTGTTTGGTAAGTAATTTAGTTCAACGAACAATATAATGGTTAGGTAGCAATAGGATATTGTTGTGGAAAAATCAGGTCTTTCGGTAGTGCACAGGCTGCCGCAAAGTTACCGCTGGTTATCAGGAAAGATAGGAACTCATGTTGAGGTGGTGCCTACTAATGATTTCGCTAGCGATAAACTTGTGGGGCTGAAATTACTCAGTCATGACTGTGCAACAGATTGTATTGCAATGAAGCAACTGTCAGAGTCGTTATCTGATTTGCAGATTGAAAGTGCAATTTTAGAATGGCAGAAAGAAATTTGTCTCTTTATTCATGCCAGTGATGAGCATGCTGCGATGTGTCGCTTAAAAGCCTCTGGTGTTGCTATTGCAGAATTGGAATCAGGTTTTTATTCATCGTAATAACTAATCTGAATATAATAAAAAAGCTTCCAGTTTATTCAACTTGGAAGCTTTTTTATTGGCAAGGAATTTAGCTGTTTTTAATGATTACGAACCATTGATAATGCGGCGACCCGCATAGTATCGTTTGTTCCAATACTCGTTGGTCATTTCTGAAACGATCACGCCACTGCTGGTGGATGCATGGACAAATTTATTATCGCCAATATAGATACCAACGTGTTTCATACGGCGACCTGTTTTAAATAAAACCAAATCACCGGCTTTTAAACTATTGCGGCTAACGCTTTTACCGGAGGACTCTTGCTCCGAAGTCGTGCGTGGTAAAGCAACGCCAAATTGTTCGATGAATGTGCGTTGCACAAAACTTGAACAGTCAACACCGCTTTTAGTTGTTCCACCTAAACGATAACTTACACCTTTCCAATTCGCATATTGATCCATGATTTTAGACTTGGTATCAACACTTTGAACTAATTGCTCAAATTCGTCTTGAGAGGCCATTGCTAAAGAATCAGATGAATTATTTAACATGCGAGATTCAGAATGAGTAGTACGTTGAGCATTCTTTGAAGAATTAGGGGTAGTACAAGCTGAGAGTGTCGCGGCAATCGCTATTGCTGGTATAATGCGCAAAATGTTGCGCTTAAATTTTTCAGATGTTGCCATTATTCTTAATATCCCTTGCCTTTTTTGTACTGTGTTTTATCCACACAATAAACGTAAACTTATCCCTGTGAAAAACGCATTTTCTGAAATGCTACTGTGGTTTTTCACAGAAAGTGTTTAATACAGAACAGCTAAATTTTGTATATGAGTAAAACCAGATAGAGAGTTGCATTAGACGCAAATCAGTTATGTGAACATAACCACAACCTGTTAGAAACTCATCGTTAGAGTTTGGCAGTTGCATACTTATTTCACCAAACATAAAGAGCATACATAAACAGAACTGAAATGGCGAGTTAATCAGGTCATAATTTACAAAACATTATATTAAATACTGATAAAAATCGCGGTTTGAGAGTTTTTTGTTAAAAAAATAGCGATTTGAGTGTAGTGCTTGCAAATAATACAGTTAAAATAACGATCTAGATCACATTTTGATTAAGGTGGTTTTGCCTTATTTCTGTCAGGTTTATATTCCGGCCCTATAATTGTAAAGAAGTTTAAATTTTTTATAAAAAATAACCATAATCACAGTCGATAACCGCAGGATTTTGTATTGCTTTGATTAATCCTTTTACTCAACAGATTGCATCGTGGATAGTTTGACATGATATTCTCTCATCATACGCTGTTCGAAGTCGGTAAATCGACGAGTGAGAGTGGTTCTGGCAAGTGTTGATGAGTAATAGTCAATAGGGATTAAATTAGCGCAGCCAAGGTTATCGATGATAAAAAATTGTCCGTGAGGTTTATAGCCTAATTGATAGACGATGTTATAGGGTTTTAACGTCATCGTGACAATCGCATCTTTATAAACTGTTTTTTTAAAAAGTTCATAGGCAATTCTCATGCTTTTTTGATGTTTTAAAAAAGAATGTTTATTTTTTAAATAATAGTCGAGTGTATTTGCCACATTTCCTGTTTTATCTTTGATTAACTGAAAGACATACCCAGTACCAAGATTAGTTTCTTGCGTACCATAATAATGAGCGATGGCGTTTATTGATGATGTGTTTCGGTAAATTCTTTTATAGTATTTTACTTCGCGTATTGTTTCACGATCGTCTTTATTAGGATGGTGTACTTTGATACAGAGACCATCATGTTCTGGATGCTGATAACACGCACGATGGCGGCCACTTGCTATCAATAAAGAAGGTGATAGAACAATTTTTTTTGCGAGTAAACTTTTCATATTAGCTAGTGAAATAACTGTAAATTAAGTGAATGAAAGTAAAGACGATTTTTTATATTCTTAAATACTAGGGCTAATTCTAATAGAAAACGAAAAAATAAAATTGCAAAATGTGTGGTTATTATTTTTTTGTGATTAATATCACTAATTTTACTTCGGTCTTTAGATTTAGAGAAAAATAAAAAACTGCGGCCATTAGTTAAATATCATTCTATTCGTTCGAATTAAGATCCTCGTCATCAGGTAATAGATAATAAAAAACTATTCCTAATATAAATAAATTATACCAAATGACGATAACCTAATTTTAAGCGGATACTTTTTTCATGAAACTTACAGCAAATAAACCTTCTTTAATGACTTTATTGTTTGTCATCACGTTAAGCTATTTCATCACTTATACAGCCCATGCCGAAAAGCGAAATGTTATCGGTAGTGCCACTATTACATTTGTGGGGGCAATCGTAGTACCTCCATGCCAAGTTGGTACTATGGGAGACAAAATTGAAACAACTTGCTGGAGTGATCGAGGCAAAGTAGAAACGGTAAAAACGTCATTCAAAAAATTAAAAACAGGAACGCATGAACTACCAAACCAGAAAGGCACACAAAGTTTTAAATGGATAGATCAAGATAAAAAATTAGGTATGTATACGCTGGATTATAATTAATTTGAGTTGTCAGTTGTTTAATCTCATTGTGTGAGTGGTTAAGAAAAGCCCTATGGGCAGATGCCCATAGGTGATTGTTATACTGATTTTATTCGCAACGGCCCATGAAACGGCGTTCAGGGATATGAATACGAATTTTTTCACCGCTAGTTAAGTACTCAGGAACTTGTACTGTTAAACCTGTGGCCATCGTTGCAGGCTTAGTACGCGCACTTGCGGAAGCACCCTTGATAGCTGGCGTTGTTTCAACGATAACCATATCAACCGTTTGTGGTAATTCGAGAGCTAATACTTGCCCATCCATTGTCAGAACTTGCATTCCAGGTAAGCCTTCTTCTGGAATGAATAATAATTCCTCTTCAATATCTGCATGCTTAAATAGGTATGGTGTATAGTCTTCGTTATCCATAAACACGTATTCGTCACCATCAATGTAAGAAAAACTCACACCACGGCGAGTTAAGGAGATGGTTTCTAAGATATCATCGCCTTTAAAGCGTTCCTCAACTTTTTGACCTGTTTTTATATCCGTAAAACGCATTTTGTATAAAGTGCTGGCACCACGTGCACTTGGTGATTGAATATCGATATCTTTAACCAGCAGCAGTTTGCCATTGTAATTGACTGCAAACCCACGTTTGATTTCATTGGCCTTTGCCATAAATAACCTTCTTTAGAATTGTCAAAAAAGAGTGCGACAAAAGTACTCGCAGATAGGCGATTAGGCAAGATACCAAGCCTATTTTTTAGTAAAAAAAACGACAGTTATCGATAAACATAATATCTTTTATGATTGCCGTTAAGTTGAGGGATATCAACGAGAAAAATTTAAGCATCAATTTCAAAGAAGAGTATAAGATAAAACTGAGACTAACCCCTCTCGCTAGTAGGCAAGGAGAGGGGAAACATTATTTAATAAATAGGTAATAAACCTAGTAAAGAAAGAATGTGGGCGACAGCATTAATAACACCAAAGAGGATCACAAACCAAATCACACCCATACCACCGGGAGCTTTATAACTGTTTTTAGGGAAACGTTTACGGCTCGCCCTTGCCATCAGCGCAGGAATAATCACTGCCCAAACTGTAGCTGCTAGTCCCGCAAAACCAATTGCATAAATAAAGCCATTTGGGAAAACCAAAGCGAACACAGTGGGTGGTAAGAAAGTAATTAAGGCTGATTTTAAACGGCCTTGCTGGTTATCATTAAACTTAAAGAAATCAGCAATAAAATCAAATAAACCTAAAGATACACCTAAGAATGAGCTTGCAAGAGCCATATAGGAAAATAGCGTTAGAAATTGCGAAATAAAGCTACTGTTGGTGGATAAGTTCATCTGATTTAGTAGAGCGCCAATATTGTTGCCTTCTTCGCGAATTTGTACGAAAGCAGAACGAGGGATGTTCCCTTGGATCGCATACTGCCACAAAATATAAATAGCAACAGTAATGACCGCACCATAAACCAAACTTAGAACGACTGAGCGGCTGTTTTTATTGTAGTACTTCACTAAACCTGGAACATTACCATGATAACCAAAGGATGTTAGCAAATAAGGTAGAGCGGCAAGCGCATAAGGTAAATAATGTGTATCACCATGCTCTACTTGGTTAAATAAAATAGATGGTGATGCTGTTGTTACCATACCTCCGATTGACATCACAAAAGTGATGACCATACCACCAATCAAAATAGTGCTTAAACGATCAACGGCTCTGGTTGATAACCATACAAAGAAAGCGACTATCAATGCGAAAACAAGTCCGGAGATAGTTTGTGGCATTTCCATATAGTCGGATAAGTTGCTAGAGATAATCGAGCTACCCGCGGAGATATAAGCATAGGTGAGAATATACAGTACAAAAGTAATCGATAAGCCGTTTATAGAGTTCCACACGGGGCCTAATAAGTCTTTGACCATCGTATGGAAACTTGCCCCTGCTGGATAGTTCATATTGGCTTCTAAAATCATCAAGCCAGAGAGTAACATGCAAGCAAAGGTATAAATTAAAAGGACAATAGATCCTGTAAACCAGACGCCAGAGGTAACCATGGGTATTGAAAACATACCAGCACCTACAGCGGTACCAGCGATGATCATCGCGCCTCCTAGAATGGAGGGCTGTTTAATTGTTTTTGCTGTATCAACAGACATGGAAACTCCCGAGTAATGTTTCTTTGTACTAGCTTGATGATACATGTAGTGTATATTAATGTAAACAATAAATAATGAATAAAAAGGCAATTTTGATAGTAAATATAATGAGTTGGCCATTTATTGTACAAACACGGATTTGGCATTTGTACAATAATGCAGGCGTTAAGCGGGATGGTGATAAAATTGGTGATTGAGCCAAAGATCAATAGCATTACGACTTGCTTCAAAGTGAGGTTCAGGAAGCTCATGGGGGGAAACCCACATTAAACTCTCACATTTGTCTTGCTCCATAATCTGAGGTTGTTTATCACCACGATATTCCACATGCATACAGATGGAAACCGTATGTTTACCTTCTTGGCGGTAAGTGTTGACATTATTGCTAATGCCAAAAACGGTAGGAGCTGAGATATCAATGCCAATTTCTTCTTTTATTTCTCGAATAGCGCAATCTTCAAAAGATTCCCCAGCATCGACATGTCCACCAAAAATCGACCAGTAAGGAGCATGCTGACTACTGCGTTTACCCATTAAAATTTGACCTTGGGGATTGGTAATAATCACACCAACGCCCACAACAACATGATCAATATTAGACATAAGTTTTTCTTCTTTCTGTTTTTTCGGTGGTGACATTTTGCCAGCTCATTATGAAAAAACAATCAGGAAAAACAGCAAATATCGCTGAAGCTATTGTGTTTTAATGGTATAAGTAGGGCAAAACATCTTGCTATACTCATGATACTTTCAGTGGCTATGTGCCAAGTGATCTAGAGTATAAATGACTATAACGATAAGGGAGATCCGAGGTTATGACTCGCCGAGTTGCTACAATTACATTAAATCCTGCCTATGATCTGGTTGGGCTATGTCCATCAATCGAAGTCGGTGAAGTCAACTTAGTGAAGACTGCTAGCCTCAATGCCGGAGGCAAAGGTGTTAATGTCGCAAAAGTATTACGTGATTTGGGAATAGATATCACGGTAAGTGGCTTCATGGGAAAAGATAACCAAGAAGAGTTCCAACACTTTTTTAGTGATAATGGTATGGCAAACCGTTTTTGTATGGTTCCGGGGCGTACTAGGATCAACGTTAAACTTACCGAAAATAACGGTGAGTCTACTGATTTCAATTTTTCAGGATTTGATGTCAGTAAAGAAGACTGGAACCGTTTTGCCACAGAATCGCTGAATTGGCTAGGTCATTTTGACATGGTCGTTGTTAGCGGAAGTTTGCCAAATGGGATCGAACCTGAAGAATTCACCCGCTGGATGACTCGGCTACGCCAATTATGCCCATGTATTATTTTTGATAGTAGCCGTGAAGCCCTTAAAGCGGGGCTAAAAGCGTCACCTTGGTTAGTGAAACCTAACCGTTATGAATTAGAGATGTGGATGGGGCGTAAATTACCTGAACTCAAAGATGTTATTGAAGCGGCACACGAGCTGCGTGATAAAGGTATTTCTCATGTGGTGATATCTCTTGGTGAAGACGGCGCACTGTGGGTGAATGCATCAGGCTCTTGGTTAGCGAAACCGCCTCATTGTGAAGTGATTAGCACTGTGGGAGCCGGTGACTCTATGGTTGCAGGGCTGGCTTACGGGTTACTAAACGGTGAATCAAGTGCACATACGCTGCGTATGGCGACGGCGATATCAGCGCTATCCGTTTCTCAACCTGATGTTGGGTTAAAGAATCGTAATAAATTAGCGGATATGATGGCTAAAATTGAGATGGAATCGCTGTAAAGTGTGCTGAAGGCGGAGAAGGTCGCTTTTATCCCACGTCGTCAACAACCTCAAGGCGGCTAATGCCGCCTTTGATTTATTCTTTAATTCTGCTGTGATTTTAACCAAGCAATTTCTTGTGGCCAAATATCTGGATTGATTGTCTCTAATATTAATGGGATCCCATCGAAACGCGAGTCTTTCATGATATAGCTAAAAGGCGTGTAGCCAATATTACCTTCGCCAAGACTATGGTGGCGGTCAACACGGCTAGCAAATTCACTTTTTGCATCATTTAAATGCATGCCTTTGAGGTATTTGAAGCCAACAATATCAGAAAACTGTTTAAACGTTTCTTCACAGGTTTCTTCTGTGCGTAAATCATAGCCTGCGGCAAAAGCATGGCAAGTATCAATACATACACCCACACGGCTCTTATCATCAACGTTTTCAATGATCCTAGCCAAATGTTCGAAACGGTACCCTAAATTAGAACCTTGCCCAGCGGTATTTTCAATCACCGCGATAACACCTTTTGTTTCATTTAAGGCAATATTGATAGATTCGGCGATACGCAACAAGCAGTCATCGACATCAATTTTTTTTAGGTGGCTGCCCGGGTGGAAATTGAGTAAATCAATCCCTAATTGTTCACAACGTTGCATTTCATCAATAAAAGCCACTCGTGATTTTTCGAGCGCTTCCATTTCTGGATGCCCTAAATTAATTAAATAGCTGTCGTGAGGTAAAATTTGATGTTTACCGTAACCATATTTAGCACAGTTTGCTTTAAATTTTTCAATCACTTCTTCGCTCAGTGGTGCGGCTTTCCACTGACGCTGATTTTTAGTGAATAACGCAAATGCCGTGGCATTAATTTCATGAGCGCGAATGACTGCCTGATCAACGCCACCAGAGGCGCTAACGTGTGCTCCAACATATTTCATTATTGACTCCTTTTTTGTGAAGTATGCCATTAATAGACCAATAAATGAAATACACAAAAAAAGCCGCTTCACTCAAAGCGGCCAATCATAAATTAAAGTGAAAAAATATTATAAGAAGAGTTGAATAAGTGCATTAATTGCAAAACCACCAACGATTAACCATGCAAACAAAATAAGTGCCATTAATATTGGTTTAATACCTGCTTGGCGGATTGCGCTGGCATGAGTCGTGAGGCCGAGTGCAACCATTGCCATTGCCAGTAAAATGGTATCAAGGGTAATAATATATTGCACTAAAACGGTAGGCAGCAGATTAAAAGAGTTGAATCCTGCGACTAAGATAAAAATGACGGCAAACCAAGGAATAGTGATTTTGCTTTTTTCTGTATTTGAGCCTTTAATTGCGGCACTACGGCGGCTTAAATAAGCTGACAAGATAATAAGAAATGGCGCTAACATCATCACGCGGATCATTTTTGTGATCACAGAAGCATTCTCTGCTTCAGGGCCGATGGTATGACCGATAGCAACCACTTGGGCAACTTCATGCACTGTTGAGCCAACGTAGATACCGAAAGTATCTTGTGTTTGAGTAAACCAGCCGAAATGGGCATTCAACTGGTATAGCCATGGGTAAACAAAAATCGCGATAGTACCAAAGATAACCACGGTGGAAACTGCGACGGCGACTTTGCTCGCCGATGCTTTTACGACTGGCTCTGTGGCCATTACGGCAGCTGCACCACATATACTACTACCTGCACCGATCAAAAAGGTTGTCTCATCATCTAAACCAAAGACTTTTTTACCTAACCAAAAAGCCAGTAAAAAAGTTGAAGCTAATGTTAACGCATCAATCAATAGACCTGTAGCGCCGACATCCGTGATTTGTTGAAATGTGAGTCGAAAACCATAAAGAATGATCCCCGCACGTAAAAAATAGTGTTTTGCAAATTTGATCCCATCATCGCAGCGGCTACTGACAACAGGATAGATGGTGTTACCGACGATAATTCCTAATAAGATGGCGAGGGTAAGTGCGCCTAAGCCTATCTCAATAAACCATTGTTGTTCCCCTAAATACATCGAAATTGCCGTTAATACACCGGCTAAAATCACACCAGGAATGAGTTTTAATGCAGGATGGCTGGTGTGTTGAACGAGTGTTTTGGTATTGCTTTTATCCATAATCGTACCTTTAGTTACTGCTGATACCTGCTTGTTAAACGGATCATACAGGGCATAGATAATTTTGGAATAAGCATATAACAAAAGCTTTAATAATTTAAATTGATTGTTTTGGTATAATCAATTAAAAAAAGTGGTTAAAAGTTTCTTCTGGTAACTTGGTAATAAATCATTAATATTAACAATATTATTACAAACACAAGCGAACAATGTTTGGAGCGACCTGTATGCGAATAACACTTAGGCAACTTGAGGTATTTACGGAAGTACTTAAAAGTGGCTCCACAACTCAAGCCTCTCAATTGCTTGCATTATCGCAATCTGCGGTGAGCGCTTCTCTGACTGATCTGGAAGGGCAACTTGGCGTGCAGCTGTTCGACCGTGTAGGTAAACGACTTGTTACAAATGAACATGGTCGGTTGTTATATCCAAAGGCACTAGCACTGCTGGAACAAGCTTTAGAAGTGGAACAATTATTTAAAAAAGAGATGGGAGCGGTACGATTAGCCGCAAGTACAACGATTGGTAATTACATGCTGCCGCAACTATTAGCTAAGTATCGCTATGACCATCCCTCCATTCCGTTAGAATTAAATATCAGTAATACAGAAGATGTCATTAAAGCGGTCATGGAATTTAGAGCCGATGTAGGCCTTATTGAGGGCGTTTGTCATAGCCCTGAATTAATTACTGAACCATGGCTAAAAGATGAATTAGTGATATTCGCAGCCCCAGATAATCCATTAGCGGGAAAAACGTTAACGTTAAAAGAATTAAGAGATGCTCCGTGGGTATTACGTGAAAGAGGCTCAGGAACACGTGATGTACTTGATCAACTTTTATTTGCACATCTACCCGGTTTTCATATTTTTATGGAGCTCGGCAATTCAGAAGCAATTAAGCATGCTGTACGTTTTGGAATGGGGATCAGCTGTTTATCACGAAGAGTGATTGATGAGCAACTCGCGAATGGTTCATTAGTCGAGTTAAACGTGGATGAGTTGCAGCTACATCGAACACTGTATCTCATTTATCATCGTCAAAAACACTTATCTAATGCGATAAAAAATCTATTAGATTATTGCAAATAGCCAAATTCCTCCAACACAGTCGTGCCGTAAACTTGGGTTGTTTACGGCTTAACTTAATCGCTTATAGGCTCAATTCGATTACTGATCTCGGTTTTTTTGATTACATTAAGTTGCAATTAAAAGTTTTTATCAGAGTATTTTACGAAGGTATTATAAAGTTGTATCGCAGTGGTTAGCATGGGTAATTTCAAGTCTGGTTTGTTTAGCTCGTTGAGGAACTTATCGGGTGAATTTAAGCCGTAATTAGGAGTGTAGTAAAGTTTATCGGCGTTACTAAAAGAAATACACATCATCTCATTTGCATTAATTTCCACATTTAAACTATCAAGTTCTTTTGTCGCATTAACCAGCGCTTCGATGACCATTGGTTTTAAAAATTTACTCAATAGTAAGGGATCTTTAGCACCGAGTTTAAAATGTTTATTAAATTCTGCTGATGCTAATGAATAGTGAGTTTTGCAGGGCGTTTTTCCATCGCTAATAATGTGAATATCTTTGAAACCGGTGAACGGTAAAATTAGTCCATAACGATAGTAATGTAGTTTTTTTGTCCCTTTTGTAGTACGCGTTCGTTCAGTATATATAAAGTTATAGAAATAAAATGATGTTGATATTTCAGCTAAAGAACGATACTCCCATTCAATTTCTCTTGAACAGTTGCCTCTTTTAAACTGTTCAAAATCATTAAGCATTGTTTTAACGTTCCCGTTATGAGTAGGGTGGCAATTAAGCTTATTATCAAGTAGCCCCCACATTCGATAAATATCTCTATTTAATTGAGGAATATTACTTTCTCTTCCCCAAATGACGAGTAATGAAAAAAGACCAACAATAGAAATGAGTACGATATAAATACCCGTTAAGCTGAACCAGCTGAATCCACCATTTTCATTGGCATTAGCCCAAAGAATAGCAACGGCTAGTAGAGAAACAAGGCAAATAGTTAGAAACACTAGATTATTGAATTCTAATTTTTTGTTCTCAGCTTTTGCGATAAATATGGCTTCAGTGAGGTCATTATAGCTTTTGGCATTGTTGACCTGTTCTTGTATTTTATCAATAACTTGTTGAGTTTTAATATTACTTGATAGCATGTTTTAACATTGAACCTGTATATACCTAAATAATTTAAAATGTAGCTAGGTGACAAGCGGGTGAATCGCTAGACGCATAGAAAACTCAGTAACTGGTGTAAGTAAATGGTCGTTACTACGCTTTCACATAATGCACAGTGGTCAGTAGTGCATTAAAAAGTTGGAGTAAACCCGATATCGATAGAGGATTGCTCATGCTCAAAGGGTTGTCCTGGGTTCTTTTTGGTAAAGGTTTTGTTGATATAATTGTTAGGAAACTCTTCTATTGACGTATTAAATTCTGCAACATTACTGTTGTATATACGAATAGCGGCACTAATATTATCTTCTTGCTCGGAGATTTGATTTGCTAAGTCACGATAAAGATTGATTGATTTTAAATCTGGATAGTTTTCTACCGTGAGCTTAATACTCTTAAATAGAGTATCAAAGTTATCTTTGTAATTTTTTAAAGTTTGTGGGCTAACAGTCTCAGGGGATTTATCTAAATCAGATGCTAAAGAGCGCATCTTAGTAATTTCTGTTAAAACAGTCGACTCAAATTCTTTATGTTCATTCACAATTTTTTCAATTTTAGGAATAACTAATTCTTTTTGGCGAACTTGTACTATGACGTCAGCCCACGCTTGTCTCATTCGATTGTATTTTTTGATAATATTGTTATGCATTCTTACTGAAAAAATAGTAATAAGCGCGATAATTAGCATTAATACAAGCAGATCACTCATGATATTTTATTCCTTTATATATAATCTATTCAGATGATGAGTATACAATCGTCTCGAACTATTTATATTCATCATATTTCAAGTTAGGAAGTTTTCGTATTGAAGTCGACGAACTAGGTTGGTGTGTTAGACATGCTATTTCTATCGGAGAAAGTCCTTTATCCACTATTAGCCTAGCTATATTTAGGTATACCGAGTCTATATTATACGATCATCGCTTATAGTGACCATAACGACTCTTTATATGCATATTTTATAAGTTCTGCTATAAGATAGCACTAAACGTTAAGGAGCACAAAGGAGCACATTTGACCTATTTCGACTCATCATTTGTCATTAAATTTGGTATTTTATAAAACAATTTATTATTGCTTCTCTGAACCATCATTAATTTATTAATTATTTAGGTAATATAATGATAAATATTTCTTAATGTGTAAATAAAAATTAATAAAAAGAGTGTTTCTAAGTATATCAATGTGTCTAAAACAAATATATTCGCTATTTTGAGGCTGGTGACCCTTAACGTTCAATAGCTATAAAAAAGTTCGTTTTTTGTACGAAAATGATGGGGTTCACATAAATATTTTGCTAATAATTTTGTTTGGATTATGAAGGTATCTTATAACAGCCAAGAGTTACTTAGTTATGACAGGATGTTTTGCTAGAATTCATTCAATATTAGTTAAATGAAGAAATACAGGGAACAGATGTCAGAACAACATACCACTACGGTACAAAGCGGTGGGCAGAATAAATTGCGCCGTGAGCTAAAGGCTCGTCATCTTGCGATGATTGCGATTGGCGGATCAATTGGTACCGGTCTTTTTGTCGCATCAGGTGCGACAGTTGCTCAAGCAGGCCCCGGCGGGGCACTTTTATCTTATGCCATCATCGGCTTAATGGTTTATTTTTTAATGACCAGTTTAGGGGAGCTGGCGGCTTATATGCCAGTATCTGGCTCCTTTGCTACCTATGGCGCGAAATACGTTGATGAAGGTTTTGGTTTCGCTTTAGGCTGGAACTATTGGTATAACTGGGCGGTTACGATTGCTGTTGACTTGGTTGCAGCGCAATTAGTCATGACTTATTGGTTCCCTGATACGCCGGGTTGGATTTGGAGTGCAATATTCTTAGCGGTTATTTTCTTACTTAACTACATTTCCGTAAAAGGATTTGGGGAAGCGGAATATTGGTTCTCTTTAATCAAAGTTACAACCGTTATTATTTTTATCGTTGTCGGTGTATTGATGATTTTTGGGATCATGAATGGTGCTGAAAATGCAGGATGGCATAACTGGACTATCGGTGATGCACCATTTGCTGGTGGTTTTTCAGCAATGATTGGCGTTGCCATGATCGTTGGTTTCTCCTTCCAAGGGACTGAACTGATTGGTATTGCAGCCGGTGAATCACAAGATCCTGCGAAAAACATTCCTAAAGCTGTGCGTAAAGTATTTTGGCGTATTTTGCTGTTCTATATTTTTGCTATCTTAATTATCAGTTTGATCATTCCTTATACTGATCCAAATTTACTGCGTAACGATGTTAAAGATATTAGTGTGAGTCCGTTTACATTAGTGTTTGAAAATGCAGGTTTACTATCTGCTGCCGCAGTGATGAATGCGGTTATCTTAACGGCGGTGTTATCAGCGGGTAACTCAGGAATGTATGCATCAACTCGTATGCTTTATACTTTAGCGCGTGAAGGTAAAGCCCCACGTATTTTTGCTCGCCTTTCTAAGGGCGGTGTTCCTCGTTATGCATTATTGGCAACCACCGTGATCGCGGCGCTGTGCTTTTTAAGTTCGATGTTTGGTAACCAAACTGTGTATTTATGGTTATTGAATACCTCAGGTATGACAGGTTTTATTGCTTGGTTAGGGATTGCTATAAGTCACTATCGTTTCCGTAAAGGCTATATTGCGCAAGGTAAGGATTTAAATGATCTGCCTTATCGTTCAGGCTTTTTCCCTCTTGGACCAATCTTTGCCTTTGTACTTTGTTTGGTGATCACATTAGGACAAAACTATCAGGCATTCTTAGAAGATAAGATTGATTGGGTAGGTGTAACTGCAACTTATATCGGTATTCCATTATTCTTAGCAATTTGGTTTGGTTATAAGATTGCCAAGAAAACATCGATTGTGCGTTATAAAGAGATGGATTTTCCAACTTATCGCGAAAATCTAAACAAATAGCACTAACTAAGCTTTGAGTGTGAATTGAGCCAGCTGATTTTATCAGCTGGCTTTTTTATATTTTAACTATTTTTTGTTTTTACGCTTATTTTTCTTATTATTTTGTGGTTTCTTTGATGTTGGTTGATTTTTTGTATTCGCAGTATTAGTCGCTTCTTCAGTAAACATATCGATATAACGTTTGTTAGATAGGCTAAAAGTGAGGCAGCTACCGACGATCACTATCCAAACCAAAATAAATTTTATTGTATCCTCAATCCTAAAGAGCAATAGCATAGGGATCATGATAACTAAACTAATAAATACTGAGCAGAGTAAAGCAAGGGTGATATAGCCTGAATAGCGTTTTAAGCCAAGGACATTAAGTAAGGTTATTATTACTATAATTCCTAATAGCATGCCGAAGGTTGCAAGCATCACCACAATAGCAGGTTCATTTTTTGCAAGTATCCAGTCAGTAAAGCCAAATAAAGAAAAAGGGATTGTGATCATTGTTTAGGCTCCTGTTGAGCATAGAGCAAAGAAATCATTTTAAATCCAAACAAAAAGGCAAAAATAACATTTGGGAACAGCTGAATACCGGTATTGTACAGCGTCACAGTTTGGTTAAAAAATTCGCGGCGATCAGCAATTTGATCTTCAATACGTTTTGTTTGGCTTTGTAATTCCAGCAAGGTATTTTTGCTAATTAAATGGGGATAGTTTTCAGCAATGATGATAGCTTTTTGAAAATAAGCAGCGGTTTGGTTTACTGTATTAATTTTAGTATCAAGATCTGAAGTAGAGATATAGGTATCTCGGCTTTTGACTAACATATTGATCAAGAATTTTTCATGTGTCATCGCTTGATCGGCTATTTGCACTATTGCAGGCAGTAAATCGAAGCGTTTTTTCAGTAACACATCAATATTGGCAAATGCCTTGTAGCAGTTATTTTTTAAGAAAACGAGGCTATTGTAGGTACCAACTAAATAGCGGATGAGCATATAACAACACAGAAGAATGATGATCCAAAAAACGATTAATCCCATATTACTTGCCACCTAGAAATGAGATCTGATTAAAATGCAGCGTGAGCAAGCCATTGTGGTACTCCATTGGCGTAATGAAAACAAACGCTACTAATATCAAAGCAATTGAAATGGTGATGACTAAATTTCTACGAAATGGACCGGTTTTGTTCCAACGAGTGACATATGCAGAAGGGGATAGCCCTAATAAATGATGCGGAGGCTTGCGGGTAATGATTGGGGTGCCGTTGTCAGAATCTACAGTCCCTATCAGTAAATAACTTTTATTGCCTTCAATGATATATTCTTTATAGCGGATACTACCACTTTCAAAATCACTATGTGGTTGTAAGCCTGCGCAAACAAAGTGCTCGGGGTCACAAACAACTTTAATCGACCCAGTATCATCGGTTAGGGTAAAATCATGTATGACATTTTTACTTTTGATCAGCCGATAGCTTTTTTTGCCTTCTTTATTTTTTGAAATAGCATATTCAGAGTAAAACGAGCCATAGCAACTTTTACCACCTAATTGGCTCCTAAGTTGTGTTCCCGCTGTGATCTTCCCTTCAATTTCGGCTAACCCCATGGCGACAGAACGAATTTTTGAGGTGGCGAGGTTTTTTTGATACTTCAGAAAACGTTTTTCTGGGGTATTTTCGAGCAAATAAAAGACGATGGTTAAGACAAAGGCAAGAAAGAAAATACGAATATCAATAAAAAAGCCTAGCATTAAACTGCCGGCAAGAAGAAACATATAAATTGATTTAATGGATGCACTAAATTTAGTGTCGCCTTCATTTTGTAATTTCTGATAATGCGCATACGCACTGTTACTTAATCGCCTAACAAATTTAATGATAAGAAATGCGACGATTAAAATCACGGTATAGTAAATTATGTCGAGATAGTCACCCTTTTGAGGGGAAATATATACCCAAGCGCCCCAGACTATCGAAATAAATGGAATAATCCCCCAGTTCGTTTTTTTCTTTTGAGAAAATCTATTATCTAAATAGAAAATAAGTGCACCTAAAATTGCACCTAAAAAATAGTATATATTCATTTATGGCCTGTCACATACGGATTATTTGAATTGAATACCGTTATATTTTTTTTCATCATCTGAAATATCTAGTAATGGTAATAATTTAAAATTAAAGAAACCAGCAATAATGCTATTTGGGAACATTTGAATTGCCGTATTATATTCAGTTGTTGCATCATTAAACCCTTCGCGGCGTTGAGCTAACTTATCTTCAACTTCGCTAAGGGCAATTTGCAATTGAGAAAATTGCTCCCCAGAAATTAATGTAGGGTAATTTTCAGCAACGGCGACAATACGGCTCAGCACACGACCCATTTCATTTGATGCTGAAATTTTATCATCAACTTGTTGGGCATTGAGATAACGCTGTCGTGCATCACTTAAGGAAGTAAATAAACTTTTCTCGTGTTCCATTGCTTTTTCAGTAATAGTCACTAATTGAGGGATCTGATCTGCTCTTTGTTTTAAAATAACATCAATATTCGCAAATTGGTTATCAACTTGATTACGTGTACTGATTAGGCTGTTATAGATAGAAATACTCCAGCCAACAATAAATAAGAGTAAAATAATAAATACAACAGTGAGGATAATGGTCATATTGATGCCTTTTAATTAAAATTATCGCTTACTCATCATACTGCAAATTGCAGCATTGTTGACTTCTCTCATTTGTCCGCTAGCTGCACTTCAATGATGTTGAGTATGTATTAATAAAATATAAAAACAGAATGTTTCCTGCAATCAGAAAAAGTCGGAACAACGATTAGAGGTTAAATTAAGCAGACCCGCGTTCTAATAATTTCCATTCAAGAACTTCATGGCAATCGTCTAATTGGGGATCTTTAATTTTACGCAGTAATAATTGAACACTACGAACACCAAATTGATGCATTGGCTGAATAATGGTTGTGAGGGGCGGGACTGTGACATCACCAAATGGAATGCCATCGAAACCCATCACGGCGATATCATCAGGGATACGTAACCCTTGCTGGTGGAGCACGCTCATTGCACCACCTGCTATTACATCAGATATCGCAAATATTGCATCAGGTCGTTGGTCGTCCTGTAATATCTTCTGCATCGCTTTGGCGCCACCGGTATAGTCCAGCTCTTCAATATATTCTACTCGGCAATAATTGTGCCCAAGTTCTGTTAACGCTTTTCGATAGCCTTGTTCACGTTGTTGTGAATAAAGGTAACGCATATCACTGTTGATTAAAGCAATGCGTTGACGGCCTTTCGCGGCGAGATGATACACCCCTGCGATAGCGGCCTGTGCATTATCGATGGTCACTGATGATGCCCTAAAATCAGTATCACCTTCGCCACATTGAACCCATGGAAAATCACCGATCATATCGGTTAGTCCCGGTAGACAACTTATCGCATCCATGGTGATCACACCATCGACAACCTTACCGCTAAGTAGGCTTAAATAAGCCGATTCGCGGGTAGGATTGGATTCGGAATTACATAACAAAATATGATAACCATGGCGCTCTGCTTCTTCTTCAATGCCTCTAACAACCAAAGAACAAAAGGGGTTGGTAATGTTTGAAACGAGAACTAATAGCATACGGCTACGCGAAGTACGCAGTTGGCGGGCGAGTAGGTTAGGTTGATAATTACATTGCTGAATTGCCGTTAGAACCTTTTCTCGTGTCGCAGGTTTGACAATGTGTTGATTATTAAGCACCCGCGAAACGGTCGCTTTTGATACTCCTGCGATTTTTGCTACTTTATCTATCGACATAGCTTGTTTTTCCTTTTATTCATTGTCATGCACAGTATGCTACATCGTGATCAAAAGTACGACTATACTCGTCATACTTCCAGTCGCAGTGTTGTCGATTTCATTCACTCGCGCAGTCCCTTACTTATGTAAGCCCCTAGCGACTCATTCATTTGTCGTCTCACAGCCCCTCGAATTATTAAGATTTTATTGCACTGAACTTGTGATGTAGATTACAAATTCATCTTTTTGCTTGCTTTATAAGCACTTTGCTAGTTGCTGAAAAAAACAAATTGATTATATTTTAAAAAATGAAATCGATTACATTCAATTTGAAATCGATTTCATCTAAGTATATTTAGCATAAGTGTATATTGCCATTTAGTAACAACCTCATTTTAAAAACTAAAAATGTGAGAGGTGATGGATGGATTTGCAATTACAGATAGCACAGCCTACTGATCGCAAAGCAGTGGCAGCGTTAATCCATGATTCAACTAATCAGTGGTATCAACAGCATGGACTTGGAAAAATATTTCCTGCGGGCCCAGAAAGTTGTGAATTGTTTATCGAGGTCTACCACAAATTAGATGATGGTTATCACTGGATTGCTCGTGATGAGCAAGACATGATACGCGGCTCTTGCTTTTTCCATCCAAGAGAAACGCATTTAGGTTTAGGGATCATGAATGTACATCCTGATCATTTTGGTAAAGGTATTGCAAGTCGCTTGCTATCAAAAGCCGACGAACTCGCAGGGGGTTTACCGATCCGTTTGTTATCCAGCGCCCTAAATTTAGATTCTTATTCACTCTATCGACGAGCTGGTTTTACACCTTATGCCATCTATCAAGATATGGTGATCCCTGTTCCTATTGAGGGAACTGCGTTCCCACGACTGACTAATGGAAAGATACGTGATGCTCAAATTGAAGATTTAGCTGCCATTATGCAGCTTGAATCCGAATTATTGGGGATCTCGCGCAAACGCGATATTGAATATTTTCTGCACAACACCAGTGGAATATGGCGTATTGCGGTTTGGGAATTGAATGGACGCATTGAAGGGTATCTCGCATCAGTCGCTCATCCTGCATCTCGTATGTTAGGGCCTGGATGTAGTTATCGTTATGACGTTGCCCTCGATTTAGTGAATTGGATGCTAAATCATCATCATCGCGGCACAACACCTGTTGTACTAGTGCCCGTTGAAAGTTTGGAACTATCTCAAACCTTAATAAAGTGGGGAGCAAAGATCTGTGAATTACATCTTGCTCAAGTCAAAGGCTATGCACAGCAACCCAGCGGCATAATTATGCCGTCTTTTTTACCTGAAAGTGGTTAATAACAATATATCCTAAATAATTTGCTATGCGATTAGGTGATAACGTCATAGCGAGTATAAAAATTATAGTTGGGGGTCTTATGGGTATCAACAACATCGCTCAAGAGGGCAAGCACACTGCTTATTCATGGGTGGTACCGCGGTTAGCATTAATGATGTTTTTACAATTTTTTGTCTGGGGCGCGTGGTACGTGACGCTCGGTGTTGTCATGGGCAAATATGGTTTATCCGCTATTATTGGAGATGCTTATTCAACCGGTCCAATCGCCTCTATTTTATCACCATTTGTACTCGGAATGGTGGTTGACCGTTTTTTCGCTTCGCAAAAAGTACTCGGCGTATTACATCTAATAGGGGCCGTGTTGTTATGGATCATTCCTAACTTTTTTACTGCGGATCACAGCTGGTTATTGTGGCTGATTTTTGGCTATATGTTGTGCTACATGCCAACTATTGCTTTAAGTAATAATGTTGCATTTTATAGTTTAACGAATAGCGAAAAAGCTTTCCCAGTAGTGCGTGCATTTGGCACATTTGGCTGGATTGTCGCAGGGCTGATTGTCGGGGGAACGGGGCTGTCAGACAGTATTGAAATCTTCACATTAGCGGCGGTCGCTTCATTAGTTCTGGCTATCTACAGCTTTACGTTGCCACACACACCTGCTCCAGAGCGTGGTAAACCTGTTGCTATGCGCGATTTATTATGTGCTGATGCATTTGCCATGTTAAAGCAACGCCATTTCTTAGTGTTTATTATTTGTGCGATGTTAATTTCTATCCCGCTTGCTGCCTATTATGCCTATGCTGCACCGTTCGTTGCGGCAACCGGTTTTACTAATGTGGGTGGCGTGTTATCTATTGGGCAGATGTCAGAGCTGTTCTTTATGTTGCTCATTCCGTTCTTCTTTGCTCGATTAGGTATTAAGGTGATGTTGCTCATTGGGATGTTAGCATGGTTTTTACGCTATGTGATGTTCGCATTAGGTATCACCGAAGAGCTGCGCTGGATGATCTACATTGGCATCTTTCTGCATGGCATGTGTTATGACTTTTTCTTTGTTATTGGCTTCATTTATACCGATAAAGTCGCTGGTGAAAAAGTGAAAGGACAAGCACAGAGCCTATTAGTGCTATTCACTTATGGGGTAGGGATGTTAATTGGTTCACAAGTTAGTGGGCTGCTATTTAACAATATGGTTACCGCACAAGGTGATGCTGCATTGCCTCAATGGCAACATTTTTGGTGGTACCCAGCAATTGGTGCTTTAGTGATTGCTGCACTGTTCTTCTTCACTTTCAACTATAAAGATAAACCTGAGGGGGAAAAATAAAATGGCTAATTTACAGGTATTAGTTGTGGGTTGCGGCAATATGGGAGCCTCACATGCAGAGGCTTATCATACAATGGATGATGTCGATATTTGCGGTTTAGTATCACGCGGTCGTTCTCGTGATGTACTCAATCAGCAATTAGGTGGAGGTTATCCTACATTCAGTGATTATGAACAAGCGTTACAACACACTAAACCTGACGCAGTTTGCCTAACAACTTACCCAGATACACACGAAGAATATGCGCTATTAGCCATAGCCGCAGGTTGTCATGTCTTTATAGAAAAGCCCCTTTCGACAACCGTGGAAGGAGCGAAAAGGGTGATCGCCGCTGCAAAGCAGGCTAACCGCCAAGTGGTAGTCGGTTATATTTTACGTCACCACCCATCATGGCAGCAGTTTATTCAGTTAGCTCGTGGGCTTGGCAAACCATTAGTGATGCGTATGAACTTAAATCAACAAAGCCATGGGCAGATGTGGAATGTTCACCGTAATTTGATGCAATCATTATCACCCATTGTCGATTGCGGGGTGCATTATCTCGATGTGATGTGCCAAATGGCTCAAGCAGAGCCCATTAGTGTGAGTGCGATAGGGGCTAGGCTCACCGATGATTTACCCGAACATATGTATAACTATGGTCAGTTGCAAGTACGTTTTGCGGATGGCTCAGTAGGTTGGTACGAAGCTGGATGGGGGCCTATGATCAGCGAAACCGCTTATTTTGTGAAAGACGTGATCGGCCCTCATGGCTCGGTTTCAATCATGGCTCGCCATAACGAAGGTCGCTCAGATAACGTTGGTGGGCATACCCGTACTGAATCATTACGCTTGCATCATGCGGCGCTTGATGAAGAAAATAATTTTAAGCAACCCGACAGTTGGATTGATTGTCAAGACGAACCCGACCATTTGGCCTTATGTTTAAGTGAGCAGCGTTATTTTGTTCAGGCGATTAAACAGCAGTTAGATCTCGAACAGCATTTAGAGGATGCATTAAATAGCTTACGTATTGTTCTTGCAGCCGATGAAGCGGTTCGCAGTCAACGCACGGTGATACTTAGGAGCGGGTCATGAAAAGGATACAAGGACCGGGGTTATTTTTAGCCCAATTTATTGGTGATAGTGCTCCTTTTAATTCATTGGATGGATTAGCTAAATGGGCGAGTGAGCTTGGTTTCACCAATATTCAAATTCCAACAATGGATCCGCAAATTTTTGATCTGGATTTGGCGGCGACGAGCCAAAGCTATTGTGATGAGACAGTTGCACGGCTTCAACAATATGGCATTCGTATTAGTGAATTATCAACTCATATTCAGGGGCAGCTGATTGCAGTACATCCCGCCTATGATTCAGTATTTGATGGATTTGCTCCTGAATTAGTGAGAGGAAACCCTAAACTGCGACAAACATGGGCAACTGAACAGCTGATGAAAGCGGCTGAAGCTTCACAGCGGTTAGGTCTAACCACGCATGTGACATTTTCTGGAGCGCTGGCATGGCCTTATTTTTACCCTTGGCCTCCCCATAATGCATTGTTATTTGAGGAAGCGTTTGAACAACTCGCACAGCGCTGGCTACCCATTCTTAATCGATTCGATGAGTGTGGGATTGATGTCTGTTATGAGTTACATCCAGGAGAAGATCTGCATGATGGCGTGACCTTTGAACGCTTTCTTGGATTAGTGAATAACCATCCACGTTGTCATATCTTGTATGATCCGAGCCATTTACATTTACAGCAAATGGATTATCTCGGTTTTATTGATTGCTACCATCAACGGATCCGAGCATTTCATGTTAAAGATGCCGAATATACCCCCAGTGCCAAAAGTGGCGTGTACGGTGGTTATCAGCCATGGTTAGCGCGTGCAGGGCGTTTCCGCTCATTGGGTGATGGCCAAATTGATTTTAAATCCATTTTCAGCAAGCTAACGCAATATGATTTTTCAGGTGTTGCAACCTTAGAGTGGGAATGTTGCTTAAAATCCCCTGAAGCGGGGGCGAGGGAAGGGGCTGAGTTTATTCAACGTCATATTATTCCAATCGCAGAACATGCTTTTGATGATTTTGCTGCCGTAGAAACCGATCCCCAACAAATCAGAGCGCTTTTAGGCATAAAAGGTGCTGATGTATGAGACTAAAATTAGGCATGGTTGGTGGTGGCGAGGGGGCATTTATTGGTGCGGTTCATCGATTGGCGGCTCGCATGGATGATGAGTATGAATTAGTGGCTGGTGCATTTTCTTCCGATCCTCTAAATTGCCAACGTACAGGGCAACAACTGCATGTGTCACCTGATCGTTGTTATGCGGATTATCAACAGATGGCGTTAGCAGAAGCGCAACGAACGGATGGCATTGATGTTGTTGCGATTGTCACACCCAACTATTTACATGCGCCTGTCGCAACCGCATTCCTCAATGCAGGCATTGATGTGATTTGCGACAAACCCTTATGTACTTCTTATAAGGAAGGATTACAGCTAGCACAAACGGTGCGTGCTAGTGGCCGACAACTGTTTCTAACTCATAATTACAGTGCTTATCCATTAGTACGTGAAGCGCGTAGCCGAATACTAGCAGGTGAATTAGGGGAGATCCGCTATATCGAAGTGGAATATTTACAGCAATGGCTAGCGACTCAATTAGAAGCAACGGGTAATAAGCAAGCCAGTTGGCGAGCGGATCCGCAAAAAGCAGGAGCAGGCTGTATTGGTGATATAGGCACACATGCATGGCAATTGGCTCAATTTGTGACTGATATGATCCCGTCAGTGATCCGCGCAGAACTCTCCTCTTTGATTTCAGGTCGCCAGTTAGATGACGATGTACATGTACAAATGCGTTATCATAATGGTGCTAAAGGCCGTTTGTGGGCGAGCCAAGTTGCTTGTGGAGAGGAGAATGGCCTACGTTTACGAATATATGGTAGCCTCGGAAGTTTAGAGTTTTTACAAGAAAATCCGAATCAATTATGGATGAAACCTTTCGATAAGCCTGCGTATTATATTACGCGCGCGTCGTTGTCCCAATATGCAGAAAACCGCCATTTAGCACGTGTTCCCCCTGGTCATCCCGAAGGTTACTTAGAGGGATTTGCGCAAATCTATCGCGAAGCGGCTAAATGCTTACGTGAAGGAGCGCAAGCTGCACCATTGTTGCCAAGAATTGATACTGGCTTACTAGGGATGGCATTTATTGATGCGGCAAAACGCAGTAGCAGTAATGATAGCCAATGGATTGATTTAAATGAATATATTCGTGATGTTTCACATTATCGCATGATTGATTAAGGCATGAGGGCTTGGTTCACTCGTGACGCTTCACCTAATTCCTATGCGGCTAGTTACCTGAATTATTCGCACATAGACATTGTCATTACCTCTTTATTATATTCTCAAATAGGCCAGTTAATTGGCCTATTTTCATGATAATTGTTTGAGTTTTACACTATCGATTACCGAGTACGATCACAATTTCGCCAACACCTTTAATTAAATTGGCAATCGTATTGATAAGTATTCTTATTTGCTTTATTGTTATGGCACTAAAATATGGGGTGAAGAGGTGTAAAGTGAATTGCATGGCGAAATCGTTAGCAAAGGGGATAAGTTTAACACTATTAGCAAGTTCAGTGTTTACCATAAGCGCCAGTGTCTTGGCCGCAACTGTCACTGATATTGCTGGACGTACTGTTGAAGTACCTGATAATGTTAACCGTATCTTACTTGGCGAAGGTCGCTTATTTAGTGCAATAGCCTTACTCGAAGGCGATAAGCCTTTAGATCGAATTGTAGGTTGGCAAGGTGATTTACGTAAATTAGACCCACAAACTTACGCGGTATATAAAGATAAATTCCCCCAAATCGATAAAATCCCTCTGATTGGTAATACTAGCGCGGACAGTGTTAGCGCTGAAAAAGTATTAACACTAAATCCTGATATCGCTATTTTTGGTCTGTCAGGTCATGGACCAGGAAAAAATAGTGAGTTAGTAAATCAACTTGAAAAAGCCGGCGTGCCAGTGGTTTTTGTTGATTTTAGAGATAACCCTCTGAAAAACACCTTACCTAGCATGCGGGTGTTAGGAAAAGCATTAAATCGTGAACAAGTTGCGGAAAAATATGCTGATTTCTACGAAAGAAACCAAAAACTTGTCACAGATATCACCAGTCATATCCCTGAAGATAAAAAACCAAGTGTATTTATTGAATTACGTGCTGGTGCATTTGAAGATTGCTGTGGTACCGCAGGTGACGGCAATATGGGGAATTTTATTGACCTTGCTGGCGGTAAAAATATTGCCAAAGGGGTACTTCCGGGCGCACTGGGCACGATGAATTTAGAAAAAATTATTGCCGCAGATCCACAAATTTATATCGCAACAGGTGCGAAGGCACCAAAGAGTAAAGACGCGGGGGTGCAACTTGGCGCACAAAGTACCGCTGAAGATGCAAAAGCGAGTCTAAAAGCCATAACTGAGCGCAAAGGTATTCATTCTTTATCTGCCGTGAAAGATGGTAAAGATTATGCGATTTGGCATAACTACTACAACTCACCTTATAACGTGTTAGCGACGCAAGTATTCGCTAAGTGGTTCTATCCAGAGCAATTCGCGGAGCTTGATCCGCAAAAAACCTTAAATGAATTGCATAGCCAGTTTTTGGCGGTAGAGCCAACAGGTATATATTGGGTGAGTGAAAAATAAATTTAGTAGGTAATTATCATCATGAGTCTTACTAGCGAGCCAATGTCAGTTCTAGAACAGCCAGCTAAAGAACAGAATAATGGTGTAAAACATCATTATCAACAAATGTTACGTCGTCGAGTGGCGTGGATTGCTGTGATTATTGCAGCAATCTTGTTGTCACTGGTGATAGATTTTACCCTCGGGCCATCGGGGTTATCGTTGGAGAAATTATGGCAAACACTCGTCTCCCCTGAGTCTGTTGAAGCAGGGACGCGAGTGATTGTTTGGGATATCCGGTTACCCTATGCGTTGATGGCTGTGGTAATTGGTATGTCTCTAGGCCTCGCTGGGGCTGAGATGCAAACCATTTTAAATAACCCATTAGCTAGTCCATTTACTTTAGGGGTGTCCAATGCCGCAGCATTTGGTGCAGCACTGGCGATTGTTTCAGGTATCGCTATCCCCGGAGTCCCTGACCAGTGGGTGATTTCTGCTAATGCGTTTATTTTTGCGTTGCTGGCTGCATTAATGCTTGATGCGGTAACTCGTTGGACGCGTGTGGCAACTTCAGGTGTCGTGTTATTTGGTATCGCATTGGTATTTACCTTTAATGCACTGGTGTCGATGATGCAGTTTATTGCGACAGAAGATACGCTCCAAGGTTTGGTTTTTTGGACTATGGGGAGTCTGTCGAAAGCAACATGGGTGAAATTAGGTGTAATGGCATTGGTATTTGCACTGATTTTCCCGATTGCGATGATGAGTTCATGGAAATTAACGGCGTTAAGGCTTGGTGAAGATCGTGCCATTAGTTTTGGTATTGATGTGCGTCGTTTACGTTTAACAACATTATTGCGTATTAGTATTTTATCTGCGCTGGCTGTTGCATTTGTTGGCCCAATAGCCTTTATTGGTTTAGTTGCACCACATATTGCCCGTTTAATGTTTGGTGAAGATCATCGATTCTATCTTCCTGCAAGCGCATTAATTGGTGCATTAGTGTTATCGATGGCATCAATTGCCTCGAAAAATATTATACCGGGTGTGATTATCCCTGTTGGTATTGTGACTTCGTTAGTCGGGGTGCCATTCTTCTTAAGTATTATTTTGCGTCACAGAGGAAATGTATCATGACAGATGGCCTGATTATTAATCGCTTTAATGCAGGTTATCCGAAACACCCTGTGATTGAAGATTTAACGACACAGTCTTTACCAAGAGGCAAGATTACTGTTTTACTAGGGCCAAATGGGAGCGGTAAATCAACGTTATTGCGTTCTTTGGCTGGGCTAAATAAAGCAACAGGGCAGTTGTTGCTTGATGGTATGGATTTAACCCGTCAAAACTTTGCTCAGCGTGCCCAAAATGTGGTGTATTTGCCACAAAGTTTACCGGCAGGTGTTCATCTTTATGTATTAGAATCCGTGATTGTTGCTCAAAGGGCATCAGGCGGCTTAAGTAATGAAAATAGTAAAGATGAAGTGATGCATTTATTGCGTCAATTAGGTATTGAACATTTAGCATTAAGCTATTTAGATCAACTATCGGGTGGCCAAAAACAATTGGTTGGTTTGGCTCAATCATTAATTCGTCAGCCTAATTTATTATTATTAGATGAGCCATTGAGTGCACTTGATCTTAATTATCAATATCATGTTATGGATTTGGTCGCGAAAGAAACTAAACGCCGTAATATAATAACGGTAGTTGTGGTTCACGATATTAATATTGCATTAAAGCATGCAGAGCATGTGTTAATGCTTAAGAAAGGCAAACTTATTGCGCAAGGTGAACCTGAAGAAGTGATTACACCTGAAAGCCTAGCCGAAGTATATGGTGTAAGGGGGCGTATAGAGCGCTGTTCGCAAGGTGTGCCACAAGTATTGGTTGATGGTTTAGTGAGTACAAGATTAGCCAGTTAGTTAATTAATTAGTGAAGTGTGTCTATTAAGGTTGAATAGGCACACGAATAAAATAACATTATATTTTTTGCTGGTAATTAATTATAGGAAATTTATTGTAAATGGTTATATACCATAAATTTCCTATAGGTAATTTATATTATCTCATAATCAAAAAATAATAATATTTGTAATAGGGTTAAATCCCTATATTGAGCTTTGTCACATCAAAAAATTAAATCTAATTTATCTCTCGGAGAGTTGGGAATGGTTGTTTTTAATAAAAGAAAAATTGCGGTCAGCATTATTGCGGCTATGGCATCTGCACCTGCATTCGCTGATAACAGTAAAGATGTGATGATGGTTACCACTGCATCTGGTTTCCAGCAAAAAATAGAAGATGCACCCGCTTCTATTTCTGTGATCACTCGTCAGCAATTAGAAGACAAAGCCTACCGTGATGTGACGGATGCCTTGAAAGATGTACCTGGTGTATTAGTCACCGGTGGGGGAAGTAGTAGTGATATAAGCATTCGAGGTATGGATGCAAAATACACGATGATTTTGATTGATGGTAAACGTGTTGATACCCGTAGTACACGTCCAAACAGTGACGGTTCAGGTATCGAACAAGGGTGGTTACCACCATTACCTGCAATTGAGCGTATCGAGGTTGTTCGCGGACCTATGTCTTCTCTGTATGGTTCAGATGCCATGGGCGGCGTTATCAATATTATTACTCGTCGAGTCCAACAAGAGTGGACCACAAGTTTACGTGCAGATACGACAATTACGGAAAGAAAAAATTCAGGTAACACGGGACAGGGCAGCTTTTATACATCAGGTCCATTAATCGATGGTTTGCTTGGTGTGAAACTAAATGGTCAGTATTCACACCGTGGTGAAGATAAAATTGTCGATGGATTTAATCGACAAATTATGGCAAGTGGTGGTGGAACACTTTCTTGGACTCCAGACGAAAAAAATACCATTGATGCTGAGTATAAACGTGATAACCAACACCGAGATGACCGTGAAGGTTATAGTAATAAAAGAGGTGATGGCAGTGGCTTTAGCAAATATGAATTAACGCATATGGCGCTAACCCACACAGGTATTTACGATATTGCTTCAACTGATACCTATGTACAGTACGATGAAACTAAAAACCCAGGTCGTAAAATGACTGCGGAAGATCTTGTGTTCCGTAATCAAAGCGTCTTTTTGCTAGGTGATCACAGCTTAAGTCTTGGTGGTCAATACCGTAAAGAAAAACTGAAAGACGAAGGGAATAAATTTAAACAATATAATAAATTAGATCGTTATAGCTGGGCGTTATTTGCAGAAGATGAATGGTTAATGACCAATGATTTTGCATTAACAGGCGGTATTCGTATGGATAAAGATGAAAACTACGGTAGTCATTGGACTCCACGTCTTTACGGTGTGTGGCATGCAGATGAACAATGGACAATTAAAGGTGGTGTAACCACAGGTTATAAAGCGCCTAGCTTACGTGAGTCATCCGCAAATTGGGGGCAAGCAACGGGTGGTAGTAGAGGAAATGCGGTTATTTATGGTAACCCTGATCTAAAACCAGAGAAAAGCGTTACTGAAGAAATAGGTGTTATTTGGAACAACCAAGATAACATCACCGCAGGTATCACTATTTATAATACTGACTTTAAAGATAAAATTACTGAAGTTAGACGTTGTGAATCAGATAACCCATCTCTGAGACCATGTACAGTTGCTGAAGATGGTGAAGGCGATATCGCTGGTAAGCCATATAACTTTATCAGCGATAAAGCGAACGTAGATAAAGCCAGAATGCGTGGTGTGGAATTAACCTTTAATTGGGGCATTTTAGATAATTTAGAGTTTGCAGCTAACTATACTTATACCGATACAGAGCAAAAAAGTGGTGTAAATAAAGGTAAGCCATTAAATAAGCAACCTAAACATATGGGTAATACCACATTGACTTGGCAAACGACTGAAGATCTGGAAACATGGACACGCATGAATTTCCGCGGTAAAACGTCAGAATACCAAGGGCGTGGTCAAAAAATGGCAAGTGGTACACCGTCTTATGCACTGTTTGATTTAGGTGCTAGTTACCAGTTAAACAAAAATGCCAATATTGTTGGTGGGGTATATAACGTCTTAGATCGCCGTGTGGATAATGCAACCTATGGTGCAGAATTAGAAGGTCGTCGTTATAACATCGGTATCAACTATAACTTCTAATTGGTGTTAGATACTTGTCATCTTTCAAGTTGCAGGGGGGCGTTAGGGTATAAGGGGTTACGCGGCGCTCGTTGAGTTACATAGTGTATCTATGTTCTCCACCTACCTGCACTTTGCATTATGTAAAGTATAAATAACTTGATCAAAGCCTTCTCGCTATTGCCAGAAGGCTTTTTTGTTTATAGTGCAAAAAAGTCTAAAAAGACATATTTAATGGCGAAAAATTATTGAATAAAACAGGTTATTAGCTCTTGCCGTGAAAATAATAAACATATCAGAAATTCTCATCAAATATTGGCCACTTTTTTGACGATAACTATTGCTATTTCACTACTTGAAGTGCAAAATGCGCGAACTAAAAAAATGACTGATACCCCAATTGCTGGTATCGGTTTTTTTTTGCTTTTTAAGTTCGTTCATTTTCACGGGGCCGGATGATAGGCCGGATAGATAAATTATATTTTTGCGTGTAGCTAACATTTAATGCTACCGATTTGAGGAATGCTTGCATGGCTTACTTTTTCGCATTCGCAGCAGGGCCTGGTGGCCGCGGTTGCCGCATCGATGACTACGGAGCAACGACTTGCTTCGCTAATTCACCGTTCAACCTCTCTTCTTTCTTTTCTGCCTATAGGCAGATGCAAAGTCTTCCCAGTAACTGTCGATTAAGTAGGTCTAGTAGTACTCAATCGAAAGTTATGGGAGGGCTTTGTCGTGCCAAATAATTCAATACCACTATCAATCGGTAACAACCAAACTGGTGCTAATAACCGTGTGCAACTTGCAAAAACGTTAACGTTAATGCAAGTCGTGATGATTGGTCTGGCTTATATTCAGCCAATGACCATCTTTGACACATTTGGCATGGTATCCGATAAAACCGGCGGACACGTCCCGACTTCTTATATTATTGCGCTTGTCGCGATACTATTTACTGCTCTGAGCTACGGCAAATTGGTGAAACGTTTCCCATCAGCTGGCTCAGCGTATACTTATGCTCAAAAATCAATGAGTCCACACATTGGCTTCTTAGTCGGATGGACATCATTGCTTTCCTATATCTTTATGCCAATGATCAACATTTTATTGGCCAAGATCTACTTACAAGACATCTTCCCGACAGTTGAACCGTGGATATTTGTGGTTGGTTTAGTGATTTTAATGACCGCGGCCAACTTGCGTGGAATTAATGTGATTGCTAACCTCAGTACGGTTATTGCTATTATCCAAATTGGTGTGATGGCAGTCTTTACTATATTGGTTATCCACGGGGTATCAAATGGTGAAGGTACGGGTGAAATATGGACATTTAATCCATTTGCTAATGAAAAAACAGAGTTAATTCCACTGATTGCTGGAGCAACCATTCTCTGTTTCTCATTCTTAGGGTTTGATGGGTTAAGTTCATTGTCTGAAGAAACACCTAATGCAGGTAAAGTGATCCCTCGTGCGATTTTCTTAACCGCATTAATTGGTGGTATCATTTTCATTACGGTTTCATTCTTCTTACAACAGTATTTCCCTGATGTTTCACGTTTTCAGAATATCAACGAAACTCAGCCTGATATTATGCGTTTTGTTGCAGGGGCATTCTTCCAATCTATTATTTTGGTATTCTCATGCGTTACAGTATTAGCATCAGGCATGGCTGCACACGCAGGTAGCGCGCGTTTGATGTATGTTATGGGACGCGATGGTGTATTCCCAGAAAAAGTATTTGGTCATGTTAGCCCTAAATGGCGTACCCCTACTTATAACGTGTTAATGGTTGGTGTATTGGCACTGGGTGCGATTTGGTTTGAAATGGACTTTGCAACAGCGCTGATTAACTTTGGTGCATTGATTGCTTTCACCTTTGTGAATATTTCTGTGATCAGCCAATTCTTTATTCGTGAACGTCGTATGAGTGGTTTTAAAAATATCCTAAATTATTTGATTTTACCTGTTATTGGGACACTAACCGTTTGTGTGTTATGGCTGAATATCGAGGAAGACTCAATGGTTTATGGATTGATTTGGACAGCGGTTGGCCTGATATATATGGCGATATTGACGAGAATGTTTAAACGACCAATGCCGCAAATGAGCGATGTCTAATTTGACATTATCGAATAAGCGATATTGACGTTATATCAACGTGTAATAATTAAATAGCGCCATAAGGCGCTATTTTTGTTATAAAAATTCATAATAGAGTGGTATCACGAATCTTCTTATTGACTGGGCTTACTGATATTTCATAATGTAACGCCTAGATTATAAAGGAGAAAATATGAATCCCTTCTATTTTGAGCCCTCTACACAGGAACAACCATTTTATAAAATTGATATTCAGTACACACCGGCAAGTTACAAAGAGATGCTCACTGAATTTAAGCAAGAATTGATTAGCCTATATAAAAGAAAATTTAAAATTATTCGCTGGATAGTCCATATTGATTTTGTGTTGTTAGTTGCATCATTTATACGTTTCACATTTGATGATCCCTTGTTTTTTCATAAAAATATCCCTTACTACACGACGATAATACAAATAATAGGTGGTTCATTTATTATTTTGGGATTATTTGTTTTATGTTTTCGATTTGGATTGTGGCGCGCTGTATCATTGCATGGATCTTTTTTAAAACAGGGATTGATCAAAGCAGATAAAATAAACCATTATTGGTTCTATCCAGAAGGATTTGTATTTGATGAGCCAAACCAAAATATTAGCCTTTACTGGGATGCTTTACATTATGTTGCTGTCTATGAGACTTGCGTGAATTTTGCCTTTTGCCCGCCTAAGACCGAAAAGGGGCGGTATACCGCAGAATATGATGAAATTATCATTCCTTTAAAGTCGATAAATGACAAAGAATTTCTCATCAATGCGTTGAAAGAGCTAAGTAACGATTGTTTTGATTTTTCAGACCAAAGAAAAAAATAAACAAGTATGTAGATAACTATGTGTATATATCATTAATATGGAATATTTTTGGCTATTTAAGAAGTCCTTAAGATAAATAATATAGCCTATTAATATCTTAATATTATGTGATACTGTTGTTAGCACTAGTATTATACTACCAATAATCAATATGAATTCGAGTGAAAAGGCGCGCATATGAACAATGCAAAAAATCCTGAGAACCAACGACTATTACTCACACTCAGGAATATTGTTGGCAACAAAAATATCCTTGTTGAACCCCATAAAACTGAGCGTTATCGTAAAGGTTTTCGTTCAGGTGTGGGGGATGCGATTGCGGTTGTATTCCCTACGACTCTGTTAGAGCAATGGTATGTGTTTAAAGCCTGTGTTGAAGCAGATAAAATAGTGATTATGCAGGCAGCAAATACAGGGCTAACTGAAGGGTCTACACCAAGTGGCTATGATTATGATCGCGATATTGTGATCATCAGTACATTGCGTTTAAACCAAATCCAAATACTCCCAGAGTTTAATCAAGTGGTTGCCATGCCGGGCAGCACGCTTTATGACTTAGAAAAAATACTAAAACCACTTGGTCGTGAGCCTCATTCATTAATTGGCTCATCGTGTATTGGTGCTTCAGTAGTGGGAGGGATCTGTAATAGTTCCGGTGGTTCTTTAGTCCGTCGAGGCCCTGCATATACAGAGTTAGCTTTATATGGCCGCGTTAATGAAGACGGCACAGTCGAGCTAGTTAACCATTTAGGAATTGATTTAGGTGAAACACCGGAAGAGATATTAACGAATCTGCAAAACCGTCGTTATCGTACTGAAGATATTGAGCATAGTGAAAAATTGGCTTCTGATCATGACTATGCACAACGGGTACGTGATGTTGATGCAGATACGCCATCTCGTTTTAATGCTGATGAGCGTCGTTTATTTGAAGCATCTGGTTGTGCAGGGAAACTGGCTGTTTTTGCTGTACGCCTTGATACCTTCCCAGCAGATACTTCAACTCAGGTGTTTTATATTGGCTCGAATAACCCTGATGTACTGGAAGATATTCGTCGTCATATTTTAAGTGAGTTCAAAAATTTACCCGTTGCTGGTGAGTATATGCACCGTGGTTGTTTTGATATTGCAGAAGTGTATGGCAAAGATACCTTTTTAATGATTGATAAATTCGGCACAGATAAAATGCCGCTCTTTTTCACCATTAAAGGGCGTATTGACGCGGTGCTCAATAAAGTGCCTTTATTGCCATCAAATCTTGTTGACCGCACTATGCAGTTGCTTAGTAAATTATGGCCATCGCATTTACCACCGCGTATGAAGCAATTTCGCGATAAATATGAACATCACCTAATGCTAAAAATGGCGGGCGATGGTATTGCAGAAGCACAAGTGTGGTTAAAATCATTTTTTGCTAGCGCAGATGGCGGCTATTTTGAATGTACTCCCGAAGAAGGCGCTAAAGCTTTTTTACACCGTTTTGCAGCGGCAGGCTCAGCAGTTCGCTATCATGCCGTGCATAATAAAGATGTTGAAGATGTTTTACCTTTGGATATTGCATTACGTCGTAATGATCGCGACTGGTTTGAAAAACTGCCACCTGAAATTGAAAAATTATTAGTACATAAATTATATTGTGGTCACTTTATGTGTCATGTGATGCATCAAGACTATGTATTGAAAAAGGGCGTTGATCCAAAAGAACTGAAAGAAAAAATGTTAGCGTTGTTGGATGAACGCGGTGCGCAGTATCCTGCTGAGCATAATGTGGGCCATCTTTATAAAGCGCAGCCGCAGCTTAAATCTTTTTATAAACAAGCGGATCCCACTAATACTATGAACCCTGGTTTAGGGAAAACCACCAAGAAGAAAAACTGGGAAGGGGATTGTGGGTGTAACCACGACCATTAAGGTTGTTGGCGAAGCGGGATAAAGCGGCTTTTTCCCGTTTCGTGTTATCAGTTAAAATCAATGAATTGATTTTCTTAATTGATATCAAAAATCTTAGTCACTGCCGCCAAACATAATATGTTTGGCGGCAGTGTATATGCCCCATGGAAGTTGTTGGCCACGTTCTGCTATCCAAATCCTATAGTTTATCTATGTTCAGCGGGTATCTTCACTTGTTGCCAACCTGCATTTGAATTATTTGGAGTATAGATTAACTCGCTAATTCCCTTGCGTAATTCACCAAGGCTTTTAATTGTTTACAGCGCTCAGCATCATTTTGATGCTCGATCATGAGTAATTCAATGGTGTGCATATAATCGGTCAAACGGCTTTCGGTAAAGTAATCTCTACGATGTTGCAGCCAACGTTGTTGTTCATCATAGGAGAGAATTGTGGGATAGTTACGTGCCTTATAGCGGAAAAACAGTTCTTTCATTCGAGAGTCTTCAAATGTGAGATCGAGCGCAGGTAAATTCAGTGGTGATGTCTCTCTGATAATATCCATCGTTGAACGATCAGAACTACTAAAAAAGCCACTATAGATTTTTGCATCTACATCATCAGGCTCATCAAAGGGTTGTGCCTGTGCAAAAATTTCAATGACCTTGTTGCGAACATCTGGATTTTTACGCAAAATTTCTAAATTACGCCAGCAAAGGTCACGATCAACCCCTGTACGTAGGGCATCCTCTGTTCGTAATGTCTTTTCAGGCGCTAAAATTGGGCATTTATTAATATGTACTAATTTAATCGGAACAGCTAAAGCATCACCTAATTCAGATTTAGGGGTATATAAGCGTTCGCGCAGTACTTCCACGGGTAAATCAATCAATGGCGAAATATCAGCTGAAAGATCACACATGATGATGGCATTACGGTTATCTGGGTGCCAAGCTAATGGCGCAACAAGGCTAATGTAGGAACGTAAAGCACCAAACATACCTGAAACATGGACTAAAGGGGTCATATCCACAATATCAATCAGCTGACTAACTTTATTTTTATTACGTAATTGATAAAAGTAGTCAAACATTCTTGGCTGTGCTGCTTTTAAGAGCTTCGCCATATTGATGGTGGCTAATACATCAGACATTGCGTCATGGGCATTTTCATGAGCAACTCCATTGGCTTTAGTCAGATGTTCAAGGCGCATACTCGGTAATCCATCATCATTTTCAGGCCATTGGATCCCTTCAGGGCGTAACGCAAAACAGGCTCGTAATGCGTCTAATAAATCCCAACGTGAATTACCTTGCTGCCAGCTATAGGCATAGGGATCGTAAAAATTACGATAGAAAATATTACGCGTAACCTCATCATCAAAACGAATATTATTATAGCCCATGATACAGGTATTTGGCTGAGAAAAGGCTTGATGAATGCGTTTAGCAAACTCTGCTTCATTGACCCCTTGAGCTAAAGCAAGTTGCGGAGTGATTCCGGTGATCATTACAGCTTCAGGTTGGGGAAGATAATCATCGCTAGGTGAACAATAGAAAACCTCTGGCTCATCGATGATATTAAAATCTAAGTCTGTGCGTACTCCAGCGAATTGTGCAGGGCGATCTAGCGCTGGATGCTTACCAAAGGTTTCATAGTCATGGATAAAGAATGAGGGCTGTTTTTTAGTCTCTTGCAACGTGCTTCTCCATTTGGCCTGAGCAGGGTTTCCGTGATGAGGATATTGTGAATTATTTAAATCTATTTATAGCAAACATAAAACACCGACCTTCTATTATACCTGATATGGGGGAAAACCTGAACGAATGGTATTTAAAAGTAAACTGTTGTTTAACTAAATTCAGCTAGCTATCTTTAAAATTTAAATATCAATAAGCCATTTATTATCAATATGTTAAATTGTTTTTTTCTGGTGGTGTTAATCAAAAAATAGCGTAAAACAGCGTAAAAATAAGCGTAAACACTGTATTTTTAGTCTACTATTTAATACATCACTACAAAAAAGGATGCGTTTATGAATACTTATGATGAAAGAACACGTTTGATTTTGTCTGAGATTGGTAGGGTAACAGTAGGGTTACTTGCCAGTAGCGAAGTGAATAAACAAAAAATAGTAACTAGGCTACAAGCGGAAGCAAAAGAAGAATCCAATCCTGCACGAAAAAGCATTTTAGATGATGCAATTACCTTTCTTAACAGTAAAATTCAATAGCTGAATATTGATATCGCGAGCCCTCGTTTGAGGGCTAGAGTTTCATGCAATTTTATCTTCTTGTCCGAGTTATTGTTAATTCACTGTCCCTTGCGATACTTCAAATTAGCGCATTTCTCGTTAAGCGATGATAAGTTCGTTCATATGCGCCAGTTACATCGTTTTCTATGTTCCTAACCGCCCATTGATTTCTTGTTTAACTGCACTTCAAATTATTTAGAGTCTATAATTTTGAATATTATTAAGTTAACTGTGGATTTTTTATGCCAATACTTTAAGTGATATTGCTCACAAAACACGATTGTTAACGTTAACAATCGTGCGTAACATCACAATATTAACGTGAATTCCTAGTTTAGCACTAATGTTAACCTTAACATTTTCTCAGTCAGGGAAATGAATGGGCAAATGATAATGAACATCGAGTCAAGAAAATACTATGCCTCATTGAGCGCATTACTGTTTTTTTTCTTTTTTACATGGTCATCAACGTTTTCAGTTGTGGCTATTTGGCTTCGAAAATATGTTGGTTTAGAAGGCACAGATACAGGGGTTATATTCTCATGTATTTCAATTATCGCGCTATGTGCGCAACCACTGTATGGATTTTTACAAGATAAATTAGGGCTGCGTAAAAATTTACTGTTGTTTATCGCAATCTTATTAATATCATCAGGGCCATTTTTTATGTTGTTTGGCCCATTATTACAATGGAATGTCGTAATTGGCAGTTTAGCTGGTGGTTTATTCATTGGGATGACTTTTCATGCAGGGATTGGTGTTCTTGAGTCTTATACTGAACGGGTAAGCCGTCTGCGTGATTTTGAATACGGTAAAGCAAGGATGTGGGGCTCTCTAGGTTGGGCTATCGCCACTTTCTTTGCTGGGCGTAATATTAATGTTGATCCGAACTATAATTTTATTATGGCAACTGTTTCAGGTGTCATTTTCTTAGTGATTTTATTACGGTTAAAAACAGATAAAACAAATGCATTTAACAGCCTAGAACATGGAAAGCCCTCTGGGATCACTATTGGTGATGCATTACAACTGTTTGCCTTACCTCGTTTCTGGGCGCTGATTTTGTTTGTATTAGGTACCTGTATTTATAGTGTGTATGATCAGCAGTTTATGGTCTATTTTGCGCATCAATTCCAAGATGAAAAAATGGGCAATGAAATGTATGGCTACTTAAATTCATTACAAGTTTTTCTAGAAGCTGGTGGGATGTTCCTCGCACCCTATATCGTTAACCGCATTGGCGCTAAAAATGGCTTGTTGTTTGCCAGTAGTGTGATGGCAATTAGGATCATAGGCTCTGCCTTAGTCGAAGGCCCGATCATGATCTCAGCCATGAAGTTATTACATGCAGTAGAGCTGCCTATACTGTTAATTGCTATTTTTAAGTATAACAGCCGTCATTTTGATAAGCGGTTATCATCAACGCTGTATTTAGTGGGTTTCAGTTGCATTACTTCGATTGTGGCCAGTATTTTATCGCCATTAGCGGGGTGGGGATACGATAAGATAGGTTTTGCTGATACTTATTTGATTATGGGATGTTTTGTTGTGATTACGACGATTCTATCGGCATTTTGTTTACGTGGCGATAAAATGGATCCCGTTGAGCACAATACGTCCTTGGCAGAAATTAAAGGAAAAACGGCGGCTTAAAAGAGATAACTGAAACAATTCAGCCTATACTGTATGTATATTAAGCAAAAAGTCCCTTTTCACTGTTTTTAAATCAATGAATAGGTGAAATAGGGTTGTAACAATCTACTGATAGAAGGTATTGTGTAGGTAGAGATGCGTTTTGTTTTTCTAATAGAGGGTTTTTAAACATGGACAACGCTAACAAGCAATCTTTCCAAAATGTCCTGGAATTTGTGCGTATGTATCGTCGTAAAAATAAAATTCGCCGTGAAATTACCGATAACGAAAAGAAAATTCGTGATAACCAAAAACGTGTTTTATTGCTTGATAACCTGAGTGATTATATTAAGCCAGGCATGACGATTGAAGAAATTCAAGCAATTATTGCCAACATGCGCAGTGACTATGATGATCGTGTTGATGATTACATCATTAAAAATGCGGAACTGTCGAAAGAGCGCCGTGAGATCTCTAATAAATTAAAAGAGATGGGTGATTTAAGTAAGAAAGACGTTAAATAAATAAAATTGAGCCGAGTTATCCTCGGCTCTCAATTTCACTTGCTCCAACCTGGTTTCAAATCAGGATCAACAACGGCAAATATTTGTCGGTAACTACTTTTATCTTCAACTAATTTAGCGAGAACGATCGCAACATCTTCCCGACTTATTACACCATGAGCCTCATTCGACAATAATTTTGCATTATGTGTCGCGGGTACACTCATCAAGCCGCCGGGTCTGATAATGGTGTAATTTATCTCACTGCTCTGAAGATAGTTTTCAGCCATCGATTTTTGTCTTACCGACGGACCAAATAATGATTTTGCCCTAGGTGATAAGGTTGACCAGCTATCACCACAACCAATTGATGTAACGAATAATAATCGAGTTATCTGATGCTGCTCGGCTTTACGAATAATATTATAATTGCCGTAAAAGTCAGCTTGAGCGCCACCAATTGTGGTAAATACCACGGTTTCTGGGGTAGTTTGAGCGAAAATACGTTCGAGTGAATTGAAATCAGTGGCATCGCCAATGATAGTTTGAATACCTTCAGCGGCTAGCCGTTCCGCATCTTCTGCTCGACGAACGAATGCTGTGACTTGTTTCCCTTGTTTTACACCCATTTTGGCTAAAATATAGCCTATCCCTTTGGTTGCGCCGAAAATCACCCAATGAGTCATTTTTTGTTCCTTTTTAGTTACCTTGTATCGTTCATAAGAGAGTAGTTTAATGATAAACAACGATAAAACTGCTTCTTTTGAGCTATTATTGTAGTCGAATTAGTGTTGAATTGATTAAAGTTCATTCTACGAAAGAATTAATGGCATTTTTGCCTTTATGTTTAATGCAAATTCATCCGTAATTGTGTTTTTTTACATCTATTACTGATGTTTATTTTAGCCTAAACCGTGATAGCTATTTAGGTGTTGTACGACACGGATTTAATAAGAGGCGAAAGTATTAGCAATATACTTAGGTGTGTTAGAACCACTTTTTTTGTTTTTTGAAATAAAAAACCCCTCGAATTATTGAGGGGTTTTGTAGAAAAAACGGACTTAACTGACCAGTAATCGATTATTCGTTACTTGTTGGTTTTGCCATTTCGGATGTCGCGCAGTTTGTTGCAACATGTCCTCCGGCGCCTTTACTAACAAAAGTTGAAGCTTCACGTTGATAAACCTTCATTTCAAACGTTGACGCAACCACTTCTGGAGCTGGTGCTTTGGTCATTGGTGAGTAAGCATGGCGTACTGCTTTGCTTGCCACGATAACCGCGGATTTTGCTGTCCGCGCTGTCTCTACTTCAACAGCTGACTCTTGGATGGTTTCGCTTTGCACTTGTTCAAGTGGTTTTGTTTCTACTGGAACTTCTTCAGCCTGAACAGTTTCCACCGGAACCTCTTCAACAGATTGTTCTACTTTAGGTTGTTCAACCACAGTCTCTTCGATAACAGGTTCTACCGTTATAGGTAACACTTCAACCTGTGGTTCTGGTTGACGACTTTCTTGTGTTTCCTGAATAACTTGTTCTGAATGTTCCGTAACAACAGGCTCTGCTTGTGGGGCAAATACAGGTTCTAAATGAACAGATTGTTGCTCTGTTTTTTCAGTAACGATATCGACTTCAGCTTCTTTTGGCTCCGTTGATACAGTTTCGTCAACAGGTGTAATAGGTTGAGTCGTGACATCATCAGACGTTACCGCTGATTCAGTGTTGAATACAGCTTGTTGCTCAAGCATTTCTTCATTAGTAATAATGGCAACCGCATCTTGTTGTGGTTGAACGATTGGGTAGCTAATACACACTTTACCTGATGCCAGTTCAGGAGATGCAACAGCAGCAAATAGTGGCATTGGTGATTTAGTTAAATGACGTTCATCACGATAACGACGGCGACGTTGACCACTCACACGAAGGTGACGAGGTGAACGGCGTGAACGACGAGGAATGATAGTGTCTTGTTTTTCTTCATCATCTGTTTGAGTTTCTGGTAATTCATCATTACTTGGCTCAACAACACGACTAGATTGCATTTCAACAGAGGTCGTTGGTGCTGGTAATGCTGCAATCGGTTTAGCATTATTTTCAGCGGCCACGTCTACAGTCTCTGTGGTTTCACTTTGCGTTATCACATCAACGTTATTGTCATCAGTAATACGAACTTTTTGCGTTAACTGACGACGTTGGCGACGTGGTGTAACAGGACGCGGCTGAGCCTCTTCTTTCTCTGTGGTTGATGAGTCAACGTCTTGGCTTACATCTTGTTGAGTTTTAGCGGCTTGTTGCTGACGCTTCTCATCTTGACGGCGGCGACGTTCAGCGCGTTGGTCACGACGCTGTTGCTGTTGCGCATCACGATTATTACTATCGGTTGCTTGATCGTTTTGTTGGTTCGCATTCTTATTATTGTTATTGCGTCCCTTACGATTGTTGTTATCGTCACTTTGTGCATTACGATTAGAACGATTGTCGCGGTTATCACGATTTTCATTATTATCATCGCGGTCACGACGGTTATTACGGCGGTTATTGTTGTTGCGACGATCGTTGTTACGACGTCTGTCGTTGTTCTGACGATTTTTTTCGACAGGTTTCTCAACAACTTTCTCTTCTTCACCAAATAGTTTCTTGAAGAATGCCGCAATTTTACTGAATAAACTCACCTCAGAATCTGCCTTAGCAGGTTGTTTTGGTGTTTGAGGGCGAGGTTTATTTTCTTTTTGTTTAGCCGCAACAGGTTGCTCTACGGGTTCCTGCAAAGCAAACGCAGAAATTGCAGGTTGCTCAGGCATTTTTCGCTCAGCGGTTGTTTCATCGGTACCATTCAGTGTTTCCGTTTCATGGTACTGCGCTAAGTTGTAGCTTAGTGTATTAATCTCTTCGCCTTTACGAATACGGATCACGTGGAAATGTGGTGTTTGCATCTGGTCATTAGGCACGATGACGACACGCACATTACGTTGACGTGTTTCAATTTCACTGACAGCGTTACGTTTTTCGTTAAGCAAATAGGAGGCAATCTGTACCGGAACGATTGCATGCACTTCATGGGTGTTTTCTTTCAATGCTTCTTCTTCAATCAGGCGAAGAACAGAAAGAGACAGTGATTCATTATCACGAATGGTACCGGTACCTGAACAGCGTGGGCAAACATGGTGGCTAGATTCACCTAAAGATGGACTCAAACGTTGGCGAGACATTTCGAGTAAGCCAAAACGAGAAATGCGCGCGATTTGGATGCGTGCTCTGTCTTGGCGAACGGCTTCACGTAAACGATTTTCCACTTCACGTTGATGCCTTACAGGCGTCATATCAATAAAGTCGATAACAATTAAGCCACCGAGGTCACGTAAACGCAATTGGCGAGCAATTTCGTCGGCCGCTTCCAAGTTAGTATTGAATGCAGTTTCTTCAATATCGCCACCACGGGTTGAACGTGAGGAGTTGATATCGATAGCTGTCAATGCCTCTGTGGTATCAATAACTAATGCACCACCTGAAGGAAGGCGAACCTCACGTTGAAACGCAGATTCAATCTGTGATTCGATTTGGTAATGGCTAAATAATGGCACATCACCACTGTAATGTTTGATCTTACTTGCAAAATCACCACGGCCAATTGCTTCAATGTGGTTGCGTGCCATTTCGACTACTTTCGGATTATCGATAAGAATTTCACCGATATCAGGGCGCAGATAGTCTCGGAATGCACGTACAATCACGTTACTTTCTTGGTGGATCAAGAAAGGTGCAGGGCGGTTTTCTGCGGCTTTTTTGATGGCTTCCCAATGACGTAAGCGATAGAGTAAATCTTGCTGTAAAGACTCAGCAGATTTACCGACCCCCGCAGTACGGACAATAAGGCCCATGCCATCAGGAATTTCTAGAGAAGAGAGCGCTTCTTTCAACTCAGTGCGATCTTCACCTTCAATACGACGAGAAATGCCACCTGCGCGTGGATTATTTGGCATTAATACCAAATAGCTACCGGCTAGGCTGATAAAGGTGGTTAATGCTGCACCTTTATTACCGCGCTCTTCTTTATCAACTTGGACAATAACTTCTTGGCCTTCTTTCAACACATCTTTGATGTTAGGACGACCTTGAGAGTGGTAGTTGCTTGGGAAATATTCGCGAGCGATTTCTTTGATGGGAAGGAAACCGTGCCTTTCAGCACCATAATCAACAAAAGCGGCTTCAAGACTAGGTTCGATACGAGTGATTTTACCTTTGTAAATATTTGCCTTTTTTTGTTCATGACCTGGGCTTTCGATATCCAGATCATAGAGACGTTGCCCATCAACAAGGGCAACACGCAACTCTTCCTGTTGAGTTGCGTTTATTAGCATTCTTTTCATATTGTTACTTACTCATTATTTTTTACTTTCAATAAAGAGCAGCGAAAAAAGGAGCTATTGTAAACCGATGGCCTCGTGATTTTTACAAAACCGCCTGCCTCACGGCAGTCGTTCGTATAGAGACGCGCAGTATTCGGTGAACCTGATTTTTAGATTAAAAATTCAGCGTTCTTAATCAGGAAGCCGTCATCATTTAAATTAACGGAAGTTCCTAACCCAATAAGCTAATATTCGTTGCTCGCTAAATATTTGATTTTGCTAGACGTCTTACGCCATTGCAGCGTCTTTACTCAATCAAATAGTAAACTTATATCTTATGCCAATTATCGTTTTATCAAACATGATGGCAATTGTGTATTATTCCACTGCTGACGACATTATAGCAAGTCGATAGATCAGTTATATGAAAATTTTATTTAGAAATATGACTAACCAGCTATTCTTTAACCAAATAAAAAAAATGATAAAAAAATTTTTGGAGTCGGTATGATATATTCTGCAAATGAGGTCGTAATTTAATCAATTAGAGTTAACACATTTTTGAATGAATACACAAAATCAAGTTCAGTTTATTGATATTAGCGATGATGAGGCCGGACAACGCATCGATAATTTCTTGCTCGCAAAATTAAAAGGTGTGCCTAAAAGCATGATTTATCGCATTATCCGTAAAGGAGAAGTGAGGGTAAACAAAGGGCGCATCAAACCTGAATACAAACTTGCCGAAGGCGATCAAGTCCGAGTCCCACCGGTTAGAGTGGCCGAGCGTGAAGAGGCGCCAGTTTCTGCGAAACTCGATAAAGTTGCCGCACTGGCCAATTGCATCTTATATGAAGATGACGCGATCCTCGTGATTAATAAGCCGTCAGGTACAGCGGTACACGGTGGTAGCGGGCTAAGCTTTGGCGTCATTGAAGGGTTACGTGCATTACGGCCTGAGGCACGTTTCTTAGAACTGGTACATCGCCTTGACCGCGATACATCCGGTATTTTGCTGGTAGCCAAAAAACGTTCGGCTTTGCGGGCACTGCATGAACAATTACGTTTAAAACAAATGCAGAAAGATTATTTGGCGCTTGTGCGTGGAAATTGGCAGTCCCATACTAAAGTGGTTCAAGCACCTTTGCTCAAAAATATTTTACAAAGCGGTGAACGAGTCGTTCGCGTTAGCCCAGAAGGTAAGCCATCAGAAACACGTTTTAAAGTAGAGGAGCGCTTTGAAAATGCGACCTTGGTGAAAGCGAGTCCAGTTACAGGTCGTACGCATCAAATTCGTGTTCATACCTTACACGCAGGGCACCCGATTGCCTTTGATAACCGTTATGGTGATAAACAATTTGATAGCCAATTAGCGGGTACAGGATTAAAAAGATTATTTTTACATGCGAGCTCATTAAAATTTACCCATCCTAAGAGTGGGGAAGAGATGCGTATTCAAGCACCACTTGATAATGAGTTAAACCAATGTTTAAAAGTGCTTCGCGCTCGTAAAAATCATCAATAAAATTATCACCGGTAGTATAACTACCGGTTATCTATTTTAATTATTTAATGCTTAATCATTTAATGGGCTATATCCATGGTGACGTAGCATTTCAAGTAATAGAATTAATGGCAGGCCGATCAGGGTATTTGGATCGCGCCCCTCGAGTCTATCGAATAAAACAATCCCCAATCCTTCGGACTTGAAACTGCCTGCGCACTGATAAGGCTCTTCTTTGCGTAAATAAGACTCAATTTCCTTATCGCTTAGTGAACGAAAATAAACATTGAATAATTCACATTGTACCTGATAACTCCCCGTACTTGAGTCAAGTAAACATAAGCCAGTATAAAAAGTGACCTTATGGCCAGACGCTTTTTTTAGCTGTTGAAAGGCCTTGTCATAATTAAGTGGTTTACCCATGATTTGCCCATCGATCACACAAACTTGATCGGAGCCGATAATCAAGTGTTGCTGGTATTGTTTACTGATAGCATGGGCTTTTGCATGCGCTAAACGTGTCACTAAAGCTTCTGCGGATTCATTTAGCACTGCGCTTTCGTCGACATTAGGGGCAACCGCTAAAAAAGGTAATCCAAGCTTTTTTAACAACTGCTGTCGATAAGGTGAAGTTGATGCCAAAATAATCGATTTCATAATTTTTCTCGAAACTCATAGCCAAACGGATGAACTCATTTTAAACTATCTGGCGCTTAACAGGCGATTTTTTGGTGAAAAGGCGAGTTTTGCCCGCCTTTTTCTTTGACTATAGTTCATTACAAAGTTAATATGCGCGCCTTATGCAAAAGGTAAAATTACCCCTGACTATCGATGCGCAGCGTGCAGCTCAGAAAAACCTCGACTATGTCGGGAGTTATAAACCTGAGCAAGTTACACGTATTGCTGAATCAGTAGTCAGTGTAGACAGTGATGTTGAGAGCGAATTATCATTTAAAATTGATAATCAGCGTCTGACGGTCATAGAGGGGCATTCTGATGTGGATGTCACCCTACAATGCCAGCGTTGCAGAAAAGATTTCAAGCATCATGTTTACGTATCGTATTGTTTTAGTCCTGTCGTCAGTGACGAAAAGGCCGAAGCATTACCGGAAGGCTATGAACCAATTCAAATTGATGAGTTTGGTGAAATAGATTTGCTGGGAATGATAGAAGATGAAATAATTCTATCCTTACCAGTGGTTCCGGTTCATGATTCTGAACACTGTGAAGTGTCCGAAGCGGACATGGTTTTTGGCGAACTACCTCCTGAGGCAGAAAAACCAAACCCATTTGCCGTATTAGCCAGTTTAAAGAAAAGTACTTAAGGAGTAAGGTCAATGGCCGTACAACAGAATAAACCAACTCGTTCAAAACGCGGTATGCGTCGTTCACATGATGCACTGACTGCTACCCTAGTTTCTGTAGACAAAACTTCAGGTGAAACCCACCTGCGTCACCATGTGACAGCAGATGGTTACTACCGTGGCCGTAAGGTTATCAACAAGTAATTCATTTACAAGTTGAGACTTTGGCTAATCTAACCATTGCGTTAGATGCTATGGGCGGGGATGTTGGTCCCCGCGTCACAGTGCCTGCTGCATTGCAGGCTCTGGCATCTAATCCAGCACTCAAATTACTGCTAGTCGGTCAACCTGACGCCATTCAACCTCTGCTTGCACAACAAAGTGCTGAGTTGACTTCGCGTGTCGAAATAATTCCAGCACAGAGTGTGATAGCAAACGATGCAAAACCATCAGCTGCTATACGCCAGAGCAAAGGAACTTCGATGAGAACGGCGCTAGAATTGGTCAAGACTGGGCAGGCACAAGCGTGCGTAAGTGCTGGCAATACAGGTGCATTGATGGGCTTAGCTAAATTGATGCTAAAATCCATCGAAGGTATTGAACGACCTGCGTTGATGACTATTTTGCCCAATCAGCAAAAAGGTCAAACTGTTGTACTTGATTTAGGTGCAAATGTTATTTGCAGTAGTGAGATGCTAGTGCAATTTGCCGTGATGGGCTCAGTGGTTGCTGAGGAAGTCGCCAAAATTGCCTCACCAAGAGTTGCTTTGCTCAATATTGGTGAAGAAGAAAGTAAGGGTTTAGATAATATCCGCGAAGCCGCCGCAATCCTCAAAGAAACTGCGGCAATTAATTATATCGGTTATGTCGAAGGTAATGAATTACTGACAGGCAAAACAGATGTTTTTGTGTGTGACGGCTTCTCAGGTAATGTCACGCTAAAAACAATGGAAGGGGTGATCCGAGTCATTCTCTCCTTGTTGAAATCATCAGAAGAAAAACAAACAAAGCCTAGTTGGTTGATGAAACTGGCTAAAAAATGGCTAAAAAAACGTTTAATGAAGCGTTTTGGGGAGCTGAACCCCGACCAGTATAATGGTGCAACTCTGTTAGGATTAAACGGTATTGTTATTAAAAGTCATGGTGCTGCAAATGAAGGCGCATTTAAAGCGGCCATCGAACGTGCAGTCCAAGCGGTTGATAGACAAGTCCCTGACAGAATAGCGGCTCGGTTGAATATCGTATTACCCAGGAGTGATCAATAACCTATGTATAGCAAAATATTAGGCACAGGCAGCTATTTACCAACACAAATTAGAACGAATGCTGATCTGGAAAAAATGGTTGATACTTCTGATGAGTGGATTGTAACTCGCACAGGTATTCATGAAAGACGTATTGCCGGTGAAGATGAAAGTGTTGCAACAATGGGATTCCATGCGGCGCAAAAAGCGCTAGAAATGGCTCAAGTGGATAGCAGCGAAATCGGTTTAATTGTTGTTGCAACAACCTCTTCAACACATGCATTTCCAAGCGCTGCATGTCAAATTCAACAAATGTTGGGTATTAATGACTGTGCGGCCTTTGATGTTGCCGCAGCATGTGCAGGTTTTACTTATGCAATTAGCATCGTCGATCAGTTTGTTAAAACGGGGATGGCGAAAAAAGCATTAGTGATTGGCGCAGATGCACTGTCTAAAACCTTAGACCCTGCTGATCGTGGTACGATTATACTGTTTGGCGATGCGGCAGGCGCGATGGTGATAGGCGCTTCGGAAGAACCGGGGATTTTATCAACCCATTTGCATGCAGATGGCCGTTATGGTGAGTTGTTAGCATTGCCAAACCGTGAGCGTGGCTCTGAAGAGCAAGCTTACTTAACTATGACAGGTAATGAAGTATTTAAGGTTGCGGTGCGTGAATTAGCTCACATTGTTGATGAAACATTAGCCGCAAGCGGTATTGCGAAAGAGGATCTTGATTGGTTAGTTCCTCATCAAGCAAACTTAAGAATTATTTCCGCAACGGCGAAAAAGCTTGATATGACCATGGATAAAGTGGTTGTGACGTTAGATAGACATGGTAATACCTCAGCGGCTTCTGTGCCGACAGCATTTGATGAAGCAGTGCGTGATGGGCGTATCCAACGTGGGCAACTCGTGCTTCTTGAAGCATTTGGTGGTGGTTTTACGTGGGGCTCTGCACTCGTTCGTTTTTAATTTACTGAGAAAATAGACATGACACAATTTGCTATGGTTTTTCCCGGTCAGGGGTCTCAGTCTCTTGGTATGTTGTCTGCGCTAGCGGCTGAAAATGCGCTCGTAGAACAAACATTCGCTGAGGCATCTGAAGCATTAGGTTATGATCTCTGGGCATTGGTGCAAAATGGGCCAGAAGAAGAGTTAAACAAGACGTGGCAAACCCAGCCTGCCTTATTAGCTGCATCTGTTGCCATTTTTCGTGTGTGGAAAGCGAAAAATGGTCCAATGCCAACGATGATGGCAGGACATAGTCTTGGTGAGTATTCTGCGCTAGTGTGCGCTGGTGTGATAGATTTTAAAGACGCAATTAAATTAGTTGAGTTACGCGGTAAGTTGATGCAAGAAGCGGTACCTGAAGGTACGGGTGCAATGTATGCAATTATCGGTTTAGATAACGAAGCAATTGAAAAAGCGTGTCAGGAAGCAGCGCAAGGGCAGGTAGTTTCACCGGTTAACTTTAATTCGCCCGGCCAAGTGGTGATTGCGGGTGAAAAAGCAGCGGTTGAGCGTGCGGGGGCTGCTTGTAAAGAAGCGGGCGCTAAACGTGCACTGCCACTATCAGTTAGTGTGCCTTCACATTGTGCATTAATGAAGCCCGCTGCTGAAAAATTAGCCGTTGCATTACAAGAAATCACGTTTAATGCACCAATTTTCCCCGTTATTAACAACGTAGATGTGAAAATTGAGCAATCAGCAGAAAATATTCGTGATGCTTTGGTCCGCCAATTGTATAATCCAGTTCGTTGGACTGAAACGGTAGAATTGATGGCAGATCAAGGTGTTGAACATCTTGTTGAAGTAGGCCCAGGAAAAGTACTCACTGGTCTTACCAAGCGTATTGTCTCTAATTTAACTGCCGTTGCAGCCAATGATCCTGTATCATTAGCGACTGCGTTAGAAAACCTCTGAGGACGATATGAGCTTTGAAGGAAAAATTGCACTGGTAACAGGTGCTAGCCGTGGTATCGGTAAAGCGATTGCTTTAACACTGGCTGAGCGTGGCGCTACCGTTATTGGTACCGCAACGAGCGAAAGTGGTGCAGAAGCGATTTCTGCTTATTTGGACGGAAAAGGCAAAGGTTTTTCTCTGAATGTGACAGACCCTGCATCAATTGATGAAACCTTGAATAATATTCGTCAACAGTTTGGCGAAATTGATATACTGGTTAACAATGCAGGTATCACTCGTGATAACCTTTTGATGCGCATGAAAGAAGATGAGTGGCAAGATATTATTGACACTAACCTTTCATCCGTTTACCGTTTATCTAAATCCGTATTACGCGCCATGATGAAAAAACGTTGTGGACGTATTATTTCTATCGCATCTGTTGTGGGTGTGATGGGAAATGCGGGACAAGCGAACTATGCAGCAGCAAAAGCTGGGTTGATTGGTTTTAGTAAATCATTAGCTCGCGAAGTCGCTTCCCGTGGTATCACCGTCAATGTCGTTGCACCTGGTTTTATTGAAACTGATATGACCAAAGCATTGACAGATGAACAGCGTGCAGGCATTTTATCTCAAGTTCCTGCTGATAGGCTGGGTGATGCGCAAGAAATTGCCAGTGCTGTAGCATTCTTGGCTTCTAATGAAGCTGGTTACATCACGGGTGAAACATTACATGTCAATGGCGGCATGTACATGATCTAAAGAAATGATGGAACCATTTGCATTATTAGTGTTAATTAGCGCAAAATAATGCAAAATTAAGGTTTCAACAGCCGGGATTGGGTTGTATCTTTTCCTGTATTTTATAAACTACGAAAACCATCGCGAAAGCGAGTTTTGATAGGAATTTTAATAGTATGAGCACTATCGAAGAACGCGTTAAGAAAATCATCGTTGAGCAACTAGGTGTTAAAGAGGAAGAAGTTGTAACAGCAGCTTCATTTGTTGATGACTTGGGCGCTGATTCTCTTGACACAGTTGAGCTAGTAATGGCTCTGGAAGAAGAGTTCGATATCGAAATCCCTGACGAAGAAGCTGAAAAGATCACTACAGTGCAGGCTGCGATTGACTACGTCGAGAATGCGTCAGACGCATCAAAATAATAGCTTTAAAACTTATCTAGGCGGTCACTCGACCGCCTATGTTCCTTTTGTAATTATTTCCCTCCTTGGAGGATTTACGTGTCTAAGCGTCGTGTAGTCGTAACCGGACTGGGCATGTTATCTCCTGTCGGCAACACAGTTGAATCATCATGGAAAGCTGTTTGTGACGGACAGAGTGGTATCAGCCTCATCGAACATTTTGATACTACCAACCACGCAACTAAATTTGCTGGTGTAGTCAAAGATTTCAATTACGAAGATTATGGCATCTCCCGTAAAGAAGCACGGAAGATGGATCCATTCATCCAGTATGGTATTGCTGCTGGCTCTCAAGCCATCAAAGATTCTGGATTGGAAGTAACAGAAGCCAATGCTACCCGTATCGGTTTAGCGATTGGTTCTGGTATTGGTGGCCTAGGCTTGATCCAAGAGAACTGTGAGGCATTGCAAGCTGGCGGTCCTCGTAAAGTGAGCCCATTCTTCGTTCCTTCGACGATCATTAACATGGTTGCAGGTCATCTGAGCATTATGTACGGCTTTCGTGGCCCAAGTATTTCTATTGCCACAGCCTGTACTTCAGGTGTACACAATATTGGTCATGCAGCGCGCATGATCGCATATGGCGACGCTGATGTTATGTTAGCGGGCGGCGCTGAAAAAGCAACGACGCCACTCGGCGTTGCTGGGTTTGGCGCAGCACGTGCACTTTCAACGCGTAATGATGATCCACAAGCGGCTAGTCGCCCATGGGATAAAGACCGTGATGGTTTTGTTCTTGGTGACGGTGCAGGTATTATTGTTCTTGAAGAATATGAACATGCAAAAGCGCGCGGTGCGAAAATTTACGCTGAAATTGCTGGCTTTGGGATGAGCAGTGATGCTTACCATATGACATCACCACCTGAAAATGGTGAAGGTGCGGCATTGGCAATGGAAAATGCATTACATGATGCAGGTATTGATGCAAACGCTGTGGGCTATATCAATGCTCATGGTACATCAACACCAGCTGGCGATCTTGCTGAAGCACAAGCTGTTATCTCAGTGTTTGGCGAAGACGCTAATGTGTTAGTTAGCTCGACGAAATCAATGACAGGTCACCTTTTAGGTGCCGCAGGTGCTATCGAGTCTATTTTTACAATTTTATCTCTAACAGATCAAATTGTTCCACCAACGATTAACCTTGATAATCCAGATGAAGCTTGTAAGCTGGATTTTGTCCCTGGCAAAGCAAGAAAAGTGGAGAACATGGAGTATGCTCTGTGTAACTCATTTGGTTTTGGCGGTACAAACGGTTCATTGATTTTCCGCCGCTATCAATAAGCTTAATCGAAGTGAATATTATCGCGTTAAATTATTAACACGATAAAAGCTTAAAGGCCTCAGTTTTTAATAAACTGGGGCCTTTTCTTCTTAGGCGCCTTTTGCAGTCATCTTCACTTTAGTTTATGATGGTCAGCATTCTATTACTGACTGATTTATCAGCTATTATTGTAAGAGTTATCAATGTCATATTGGGTTAATGGGGTCGCATGTCGCCAAATCGATGCTTCCGATCGTGCCGTACAATTTGGCGATGGTTGTTTTACGACGATCCATGTATTTAATCACCAACCAAAAAATATTGACAATCATATTACACGTCTTGTGCAGGATAGTGCTCGCCTACAATTACCTCAGCCAGATTGGTTGCAATTAAAGAAACATATTCAACAAATTTGTCAGCAGCAGGCCAATGATGAATTTGTGATGAAAGTTATTATTAGCCGTGGTACAGGGGGAAGAGGCTATAGCTCTGTAGGATTTGAACAACCAACAGTGATTGTATCGGTGTCAGCATTCCCACAACATTATCAGACCATACAGCAAACAGGCGCTAATTTAATACTGAGTAAAGTGCCAATTAGTAAAAATCCGTATTTGGCTGGTATCAAACATCTTAATCGCTTAGAACAAGTGCTGATACGCCAAGAAATCGATGCGGCACAAGCGGATGAGGCATTGGTTGTTGATATTGATGGTGTTTTAATTGAGTGCTGTAGTGCAAATATTTTTTGGCGAAAAGGTGTTCAGGTATTTACGCCAAGTCTAGCCACCTCTGGGGTGAATGGATTAATGAGACAAAAGATTATAGCGCTGCTCAGCACAAGCCAGTACCATCTTCAAGAAGTCGAGCGTTTTCCAGATGTCTTGGGGTGTTGTGAAGAAGTTTTACTCTGTAACACATTAATGCCAATTTTACCTGTTGCCACTATCAATTTAGGTAAAGATAGGTCTCAATGGCAATATTCATCAAGGGAATTGTTTGAATATCTCTTTTTACGTTGCCAAATTTAGTCATTAAATGGTTGATGAATGAAACTAGCTAAAAAAATTTCGATGGCGGTGGTGGTTGTTCTCTTGATCTTAGGCGCCATAGCTTACTTTATGTATCAGCAAGTTTTGAACTATGCGAAAACACCACTCAATTTAACACAAGAAAAAATCTTTACTGTTCCAGCAGGAACGGGACGGGTAGCATTTGAAACTTTGTTAGTTGATGAGAAGGTAATAGACCCAAGTTATCAATTTCAATGGTTACTGAAATTACGTCCTGAGCTCGCCAAAATAAAAGCAGGAACTTACCGCTTGCAACCTGATATGGACGTCGAGCAAATGTTGGCATTGATTGCGAGAGGTAAAGAAGCACAATTCACTATTCGCTTTGTGGAAGGTAATCGTTTGTCTGACTGGACAAATACTTTACGCGATGCGCCGTATTTAAAGCATGAAGCGGAAGATAAAACGCAAACTGAGTTATATGCTTTTATTGGCTTTGAAGGCGATGGCGCACTTGAAGGGTGGCTATACCCTGATACTTATTTATATACTGCGGGTACGCGCGATCTTGATATCTTAAAGCGCGCTCATCAGCAGATGAAAAAAAATGTTGATGAAATATGGCAAGGGCGGGATAAAGATCTGCCATATAAAAATGCCTATGAAATGTTAATCATGGCATCAATTATTGAAAAAGAAACAGGGGTAGATAGCGAGCGCAATCAAGTGGCTTCAGTATTTGTTAATCGCTTGAAGAAAAACATGCGTTTACAAACCGACCCAACAGTCATTTATGGTTTAGGTGATAAGTACCGAGGTAAAATTTATCGTAGTGATTTGGATAACTATACCCCATACAATACTTATCGAATTGATGGATTGCCACCAACGCCAATTGCGATGCCAAGTCTTGCGTCGATTAAAGCCGCAGCCCATCCAGCCAAAACGGATTATTTATACTTTGTCGCCAATGGAACCGGTGGGCATACTTTCAGCCATAGCCTGAATGACCACAACCGTGCGGTGAAAGTTTATCGACAAATTGAAAAGCAGAATGATAAGTAAAATGAAAAACGCCTATATTGTTATTGAAGGATTAGAAGGTGCGGGAAAAACGACGGCGATTAACACCGTAGTAGAAACCTTAAACCACGCAGGTATTGACGATATTACCTTCACTCGTGAGCCCGGTGGTACACCATTAGCTGAAAAATTGCGTGAGCTCATCAAGCAGGGTATTTCAGGGGAAAAAGTGACAGATAAGGCAGAAGTTTTGATGCTATACGCTGCACGTGTTCAGCTGGTTGAAAATGTCATTAAACCTGCATTAGCTGCGGGGCACTGGGTGGTTGGTGATAGGCATGATTTGTCATCTCAAGCATATCAAGGTGGCGGGCGAGGTATTGATCGTCAATTAATGCAATCATTACGTGATTTAGTGCTGGGTGATTTTAAACCCCATTTGACGCTATATTTAGATCTTCCGCCTGAATTAGGGTTACAGCGTGCACGAGCTCGTGGTGAATTAGATAGAATAGAACAAGAGTCATTATCATTTTTTGAACGAACCCGTGAACGCTATCTTGAATTAGCTGCTGCGGACGACACTATTCTCACTATTGATGCAAGCCAAACTATTGAACAAGTTCAGCAAGATATTCGCCAAACATTGCAAAAATGGTTGGCTAAATAAGGTGAAGGTATGAATTGGTACCCTTGGTTGAATGAAACGTATCGTCAATTGGTGACGTCCTATCAACAAGGCCGTGGGCACCATGCACTGTTATTACACTCTCTTCCGGGTAATGGTGCCGAAGCGCTATGTTATGGCATAAGTCGTTGGTTAATATGTCAAAATACGGATGGATTAAAAAGTTGCGGTAAATGCCACAGCTGTCAACTTATGTTGGCGGGTACACACCCTGATTATCATGTGTTAGAGCCAGAAAAAGGTAAAAATACTATCAGTGTGGAGGCGGTCAGGAAACTAACGGATACCTTGAGTAGCCATGCGCAGCAGAGCGGAGCCAAAGTGGCTTATATACCTCGTACCGAAGCATTAACCGATGCAGCTGCAAATGCGTTATTGAAAACACTCGAAGAACCAACCCCTCAAACTTACTTTTTGTTAGGGTGTGAAAAGCGAGAAAGCTTGCTCGCAACATTGCGTAGTCGTTGCTTATATACTTTTTTGTCACCACCTGAGTTACAAACGGCATGGTATTGGTTACAGAAACAGGTTGCGGGTCTTAACTATAATGACGCGTTAACGGCATTAAAATTATGCCAAGGCGCGCCGATTGCTGCAATGTCATTACTACAGCCTGAGCATTGGCAACAGCGTACAACCTTGTGCCACGCGTTAGCACATGCTTTGCAACAGGGGGATATGTTGTCATTATTGCCAGTGATGAATAATGATAAAGCGCTTGAACAGATTGGCTGGGTACTAGGTTTGTTGAGTGATAGCATGAAACTACAACAACAGGCGGCGCAGTTCTGTTTAAATCAAGATCAGCTACCTCTTGCGAGTATCTTGGCATCTCGAATGTCAAAAGAGAAACTGTTTGATGTCTATGAAGCGTGGCAAAATTGTCGGCATCAGTTATTAACTGTGCCTGCGCTTAATCAAGAGTTACTATTAACTAATCAGTTATTACAATGGGAAGCATTGATTGCTCTCCCTACAGCATAAAAGAGTAAAATATGTTTGTTGTTGATTCACACTGCCATCTCGATTGCCTTGATTATGAAAAATTACATACAGGCGTTGATGATGTTATCGCAAAAGCATCGCAACGCGATGTCGGTTTTATGTTAGCTGTCGCAACGACACTACAGGGTTTTGACAGTATGAAAACCTTGATTGGTGAGCGACCTAATGTCGCATTCTCTTGTGGTATTCATCCGTTAAATTTGGATGAAGGTCATGATTTTGATCGTTTAGCGCAACTGGCCGCGGGTAAAGAAGTAGTTGCATTAGGTGAAACAGGTCTAGATTATTACTATCAAAAGGAAAATGCAGCTCTTCAACAAGAGTCATTTCGCCAACATATTCGTATTGGCCGTCAAGTGAACAAACCTGTTATTGTGCATACACGTGATGCACGAGCAGATACATTGGCTATTTTACGCGAAGAGAACGTGACAGAATGCGGCGGAGTATTGCATTGTTTCACTGAAGATAAAGAAACAGCCATTGAATTACTCGATTTAGGTATGTATATCTCTTTTTCAGGTATTGTCACTTTCCGTAATGCAGAACAAATTCGTGAAGCGGCGAGGGTTGTTCCGTTAGATCGGATTTTAGTTGAAACAGATTCACCTTATTTGGCTCCGGTTCCTCATCGTGGAAAAGAAAATCAGCCTGCGTATGTGAGGGATGTGGCTGAATACATGGCTGTATTAAAAGGTGTGAGCGCCGAAGAAATGGCTCGCATTACCACCGAAAACTTTAATCGTTTATTTCATATGAATGTTGGTACGACGAAAGCGTAATTGTTTGTCACTATTAAAGGAATTTGCAATGGCAGAAGAAACTATTTTCAGTAAAATTATTCGACGCGAAATCCCTGCTGATATCGTTTATCAAGATGATCTGGTCACCGCATTTCGTGATATATCGCCACAAGCGCCTTCACATATTCTCATTATCCCAAACAAATTAATTCCAACAGTGAATGATGTGACTGTAGAAGATGAACTGGTTCTTGGACGACTGTTTACCGTTGCAGCTAAAATTGCTCAGCAAGAAGGCATTGATCAGAGTGGTTATCGCCTGATTATGAACTGTAATGAACACTCAGGCCAGGAAGTTTTCCATATCCATATGCATCTTGTTGGTGGGCGTCCACTGGGACCATTACTCGCAAAATAAGGTTAGACAATGAAAAGACCGTGGGCCGTTGTGACTCGTTGTTTAGTACTCAGTACAATACTTCTCTCACTGAGTGGTTGTATATGGGGGAAAAGAGACGGGTTAGTCTTTAATGAACAGCAAAGTGTTATTATGGAGCCTTCTGTTCTTGCCCATGGTGTCATTGTTGAACAACCTGTAGTGACTATTGATAACTACGCGACGGTTGCTAGGATCAATATGAGCAATAGTCAACCAAAGGCGGTAACGGTGATGTATCGGCTCTATTGGTATGATGATAAAGGGTTAAAAGTTGTCACTTCACATGATTTGCAGCAATTGATCCCCGCCAATTCGTCGGTGAGCGTTAATGCACAAAGTACATCACCACTCGCTCGTAATGTACGTATTTATGTATTTTTACCGCAAGTGTCTGGAGAAAAATAATGAAACGGATCTTATTGGTTGCCGCCGCAGCCATGATATTGGCAGGGTGTCCTTCTTTTCATCCTGAAGGGCCACAAACACCGCCGCCAGTTATACCGATAGAACCAAGTGAACCTACTGAACCGGTGACACCACCGCCATCAGATAAGGTACCGACACCACCGAAGCAAAAAACAATAGATTGGTCTTCGGCTATTTCACCATTGATAAATCAGATGGTGGGGACGAGTGGTGTTGAGGGCGGTAAAGTCTTGTTAGTTGATTCTGTAAAAAATAATACGACAGGATCGTTTTCCGTACAAAATGCGACCGCTGCAATCGTAAAAGAGGTTGATGATAGCCACCATTTTAAAGTTGTACCGCAAGATGTGGCGAATGCAGCGCGTAAAACATTAGGCTTATCTCAAGAAGATAGTCTGGTGACACGAAGTAAAGCGATCGGCTTAGGCCGCTACGTACAAGCAGATTATGTGTTATACAGTGTTGTTTCTGGTTCAAGCAAACAACGCGATATTGAGATGCAATTAATGGCAGTACAGAGCGGTGAAATTCTCTGGTCAGGAAAAAACGATATTGAGTAATCGGCACTCTTTATTGGCTTTATTGGCGCGTTATTTCCCTGAAATTACAAGTCAAGGTTGGGAAATAACGCCATTAACAGGGCTATCAGGAGGTAGTTACCACCTACGTGCTATAGTTAAAATGCAACCTATTAATGTGATTGCACGAGCACAAGGTAAAACGCAATCTTCATTAATGGTTAATCGGCGCAAAGAAGCTCGTGTATTGCAGCAATTGCAGGGTTTTGTTCAAGCGCCAAGGCAATTGGCAAGAAATCGCGATTGGTTGTTGCTGTCATGGTGCGATGGGCAGCATCCAAGTCCGGAACAATTCTTAACGCCTCAGTTTCAATCGGCCTTGGCCGCAACTATTGCGAAATTACATACCCAGCCGTTACTGAGTTATCGTTTACAACTAAGAGATGAAATTGCTCATTACGGCTATCTGATCGATCGAAAAAGACAACAACCCCGTTGGCTACGATTGCATCACTATTTTCTTTCCACACCCATGCCCAAAATGTTAAAACTCGCTCCTGCGCACATGGATATTCATCGCGGTAATATTTTGTGTGCGAATGATAAAAGTATCATGTTGTTAGATTGGGAATATGCCGCAAATACCGATATAGGGCTGTCTTTAGAAACCTATTTTCAAGCTAATCAACTGGATCAGAAGCAGCGTCAATTCTTTTTGTATCAATATGGCGCGCACTGCGGTGCTTATACTGATGTGGCAACCTTAGCTCGCCATTGTACTCGTTGGGAGCCTTGGGTGAAGTATATGATGCTGATGTGGTATGAAGTGCAATGGAATCAAAGCCAAAATCCTAATTTTTTGATAGGATCACAATCATTACGGCAATATTTCCATTTATCCAATTAATATGAATTGCCTGTGTAAGTGATAATTGCAAAACAGTTTAAATAGTGAGGCATGTATGGGTCCGATAATGCTAGATGTTCAGGGTTATGAGCTGGACAATGAAGAGCGTGAAATATTGGCACATCCGTTAGTTGGCGGGTTGATTTTATTCACTCGTAACTTTCATGATGCAGCACAATTAAGGGAGTTAGTTCGCCAAATTCGTGATGCATCGCGTCATCGCTTGCTGATTGCCGTTGACCAAGAAGGTGGTCGAGTTCAGCGTTTTCGCGATGGTTTTACCGCATTACCTTCAGCTCAAGCATTTGCTGCCCTAAATAACCAATCAGACGGTGCCCAGTTGGCAGAAGAAGCAGGTTGGTTAATGGCTTCTGAAATGATTTCGATGGATATTGATATTAGTTTTGCTCCAGTTCTGGATTTAGGCCATCAAAGTATTGCGATTGGTGAGCGTTCTTTCCATGAAGATCCTGAAATTGCGATGGTTATGGCAGAGCGTTTTATTAAAGGCATGCGTAGCGCAGGGATGAAGACGACAGGCAAACATTTTCCTGGGCATGGTGCGGTGAAAGCGGACTCACATAAAGAGACGCCACGTGACGACCGTGCATTGGAAACTATCCGTAAAAAAGATATGTCTATTTTTAGGGATTTTATTCAGCGTGATTTACTTGATGCTGTGATGCCTGCTCATGTAATTTATACACAGGCAGATGATCGTCCTGCGAGTGGTTCTCCTTTCTGGTTAAAATCGATTCTCCGTGAACAGTTAGGCTTTAATGGGGTCATCTTCTCTGATGATCTTTCGATGGAAGGTGCCGCAATTATGGGAAGCTACCCTGAGCGAGCAGCAGCATCGTTGTCGGCGGGTTGTGACATGGTACTAGTGTGTAATAATCGGACTGGTGCGGTCAGTGTTTTAGATAATTTACCTAAACAAACGGGCAGCTTAGCTTCATCACTATTTCATAGTGGTCGTCAATACAGCTTAAAAGAGCTGCAAGCAGCGCAGCGCTGGCAAGAAAGTCACAATAAGTTAGTAGACTTGCATCGTAAGTGGCAGGAACAGCGCTAGCCGATAATAAATAATATATCCGATTAAACGTAAACACCTGATAGTCAATTTATCAGGTGTTTTTCTATATTTATATTATATTCAAATAATTATATATCCTTTCATCCATTACTACACTTAAACTAAAACTTTCAGATTACAATAAGTAATTCTCATTATCAAATAGGTTGGTAATTACTTCGAATATTGATTAATATCAATCTATCGGAAGCTGACTCGTTTCGTGATAACAGTAATATGAGCAAAACATGTGATCGCTGTCATATTAATCAGTTAATTTGATATGCATCAATATTTGGTATGACCAAATAACCAAGCGTGGTATTCTGACGTGTCAATAAGGTTTTATCGGTGCTTATTAGTGTTATTTAAGTTTTTTATTTTCAAAAAAGCTTAAATAACATTAATTTATTTTGTAACGAGGAATACATGGCCTTATCTCAACCTAAGATTGTTATTGTGGGTGGCGGTGCGGGTGGCTTAGAGCTAGCAACACGGCTTGGTCGTAAGTTAGGGCGTAAAAAACGCGCTGAAATTACATTGGTTGACCGCAATCCTAGCCACTTATGGAAACCATTGTTGCATGAAGTTGCTACAGGTTCATTAGATGATGGGGTAGATGCACTGAGTTACCTTGCACACGCACGTCATAATGCATTTAATTTTCAATTGGGTTCTTTAACACAAATTGATCGTGATAATAAGAAAATTATTCTTGGTGAGCTGCGCGATAAAAATACAGAGCTATTGGTGCCTGAACGTGAAATTGATTATGACATTTTAGTGATGGCATTAGGCAGCACGTCAAATGATTTCGGAACACCTGGGGTTAAAGAACACTGTATTTTCTTAGATAATCCGCAGCAAGCGCATCGTTTCCATGATGAAATGCTCAACCTATTTTTACGTTATTCTGTACGTGATAACGCAGAAGAAAAAGTGAATATCGCCATTGTTGGTGCAGGAGCGACAGGGGTAGAGCTTTCCGCTGAGTTATATAACGCAGTCGAGCAATTGACCAGTTATGGTTTTAAAGGGTTAGATACTGACGCGTTGAATGTGACCTTGGTTGAGGCTGGGGAACGTATTTTGCCTGCATTGCCTCCGCGTATTTCGAGTGCAGCCCACCAAGAGTTGAACAAATTAGGCGTTAAAGTATTGACGAAAACCATGGTTACCAGCGCTGATGATGAAGGGCTAAACACGAAAGACGGTGAGAAAATTCGTGCCGACCTGATGGTATGGGCTGCGGGTATCAAAGCACCTGATTTTATGAAAGATATCGCAGGGTTAGAAACCAATCGTATTAACCAATTGGTGGTTAAACCGACATTGCAAACCACGCTAGATGACACTATTTTTGCTATTGGTGACTGTGCTTCCTGTGCGAAACCAGAAGGTGGCTTTGTACCACCTCGTGCACAATCTGCACATCAAATGGCGAGCCGTTGCTATGATAATATTTTAGCGATGATGAAAGATAAGCCTCTCAAAGATTATGTTTATAAAGATCATGGTTCGTTAGTCTCTCTATCGCGTTTCAGCACGGTAGGTAGCTTAATGGGTAACCTAATGCGTGGTGATATGATGGTGGAAGGACGTATTGCCCGTTTTGTCTATATTTCGCTGTATCGCATGCACCAAATCGCACTTCATGGTTACATCAAGACAGGTTTAATGATGTTAGTTGGCAGTATTAACCGCATTATTCGACCGAAATTAAAGCTGCATTAAATTTTGAGTGTGAATATTTAAATTGATGAGTCCTCGCATTTAGCGGGGGCTTTTGAATTAAAAATATAACTAATAGTATTGAAATAATATGCTAATAATTATTTATTCACAGGATAATAATTGATTCAAATAAAAAATTAGCTTTGATTTATTTTATTTTAGCATGGTAAATGCTGCGAAATAAAAATGATTATTACAATGGTATATTTACTTAAAATATTGAGCTAGATCAATGAGTGAAGATGAATCTAACTGTGGCTTTATTGATTTAGTAACGGATATAACTAAGTTAAATTTACTCTAACTTGGTCTATATTAAGAAAAATCTAAAACTTTCATTTATATTGACAGTAGTTATCGAATTTTAAAAACGAATGGATACAATGAACATATATTCATCATACTCCAAGTTGCAAGGTTGCTGAACGGTGTTCATTCACGCTAATTGCACACTTAGGTATGCTCTTAGCGTTTTATATACTTGTTACCTAGCTGCACCTCGAATTATGTAGAGTATATTTTTTGTTTCTGTTTTTAATAAGGGCAAGCTATGAAGCTAAAATATAAGTTGCTATTAGCCGCTATGGTTATTTGCCTCATTATTATCACAGCAATTTTCATATCATCTTCATCACAGAAAAATAATAGGATAGCAACGGTACTTTCAACGGAGCCCATTAAATCGCATCGCTTAATCGAAACTGAAAATTGCTCAGTGATTGGCGTGCTAGAGGGCTTTAGCCAAGAGTACTTATCGCGTTACCATCCTGCGCAAAATGAATGCAAACTGTTTTTTCTAATTGAAACACTGCAAACGAATGGATTTCCACCACCGGTTGAAAAGAAATACCGTAACTGTGTGGTTACTCAGAAAGTTGAACAAATCGTGGTAGGGTATGATGTGGTGTATCGGATTGGTAATACCTTAGGTAAGGTACGAGCACCTTATGATCCAGGTTTATTTATTCCTCTTGATAGTGATGGTCGTTTAAAGCTAACCGCATCGAGTGGCCAGATGTGCGAAAACGCTCGCAACAATGTTGATGCATTAGTGCCTTTTTATTGTGTGAAATTAGATGAGCCTAATGGTAATTCACTGAATAAAGTGGTTGAGATCTATCCGGGCAAGAACACTTATGCCTATTTTGAATGATTGTGTAAATGTCCGTGAAATTTCAAGTGGTAATACTTTTCACTCATTGTTTAGTTGAGTATCGAACTCTCTTTAGCAAAGGTAATCTCTAAAATTGCCCTCCAATAATTGGACAATCAATTACTGGAGGGCTGTTTTATGGGCTAATTAATCAAGTAAGTTATCAGAAAAATCACGTAGCAGTTGCTTGATAAAATCAATGCGCGTGACCCTGTCACTTAAATCAATTACAAACTTCAATTTCACTGGGCCATCAAGACGGAAGGTTTTAGGCTGGTTTTGTAATAAACTAATTAAGAAATTAGGTGAAACTTTGTTTTTCTCACTAAACTCGATAAACCCGCCTTGCTCATGTGCTTCAATACGTTTAATGCCTAGCTTTTCAGCTTCTAAACGGATAGCTGCGCTAGCGAGTAAAAATTTCCCTGCATCAGGTAACGTTCCAAAGCGATCAATTAATTCAATACGCAGTTCACTCAGTTCATCTTCATCACGGGCACTGGCAATGCGTTTATAAAATGACAGGCGAATATTTACATCATGAATGTATTCATCGGGGAGGAGAACTGGCATGCGTAGCTCAACTTCCGTCTGCTGGTTAATTAAATCCTCTAGTGAAGGTTCCCGTCCATCTTTTAGTGCATCGACGGCACTTTCAAGCAACTCCATATACAAGGTGAAGCCAATCGTGGTCATTTGCCCACTTTGATCTTCGCCAAGGAGTTCACCTGCACCACGAATTTCAAGATCATGAGTCGCAAGGGCAAAACCTGCACCTAAATCTTCCAGTGATGAAATCGCTTCCAGTCGTTTATGCGCATCGGTGGTCATCGCTTTCGGGTGTGGCGTGAGTAAGTAGGCGTAAGCTTGATGATGTGAACGACCGACACGACCACGCAATTGATGCAATTGTGCTAAACCAAAGTGGTCGGCACGCTCAATAATAATGGTATTGGCGGTTGGAATATCGATACCTGTTTCAATAATAGTGGTACAAATCAAAACATTGAAGCGTTGGTGATGAAAATCACTCATCACACGTTCAAGTTCACGCTCACGCATTTGCCCGTGACCAACAACAAAACGCGCTTCGGGTACTAACTCTTCAAGGCGTTTTTTGGCTTTCTCAATATTTTCAACATCATTGTAAAGGTAATAAACTTGCCCACCACGCAAGGTTTCACGCAGAATCGCTTCTCTAACCACAAGATCATCATATTGGCGCACAAAGGTTTTTACCGCTAAGCGGCGAGCGGGTGGTGTGGCAATAATCGATAAATCACGCATACCACTCATCGCCATATTCAAGGTTCGTGGGATAGGTGTCGCCGTTAGGGTCAAGATATCAACATCTGCACGCATTGCTTTGATGCGTTCTTTATGGCGAACACCAAAACGATGCTCTTCATCGACGACGAGCAAGCCGAGATCATGCCACACCAAATCACTTTGCAGTAATTTATGAGTACCAATCAAAATATCGACTTTACCTTCGGCTGCTTCTGCAATGATTTGTTGTTGCTCTTTGGCGGTTTTAAAGCGTGACAGCATTTCAATTCTGACAGGCCAATTGGCGAAGCGATCACGGAAGTTATCATAATGCTGCTGGGCGAGTAGCGTGGTCGGTACTAATACCGCAACTTGCTTATTATTATTGATAGCTAAGAAGGCTGCACGCATAGCGACTTCTGTTTTACCAAAGCCAACATCACCACAGACTAAACGATCCATCGCTATGGGTTGGCACATATCACTGAGTACTGCGTTGATAGCTTGCTCTTGATCAGGTGTGGTTTCAAATGGGAAGCCTTGGCAGAACTCTTGATATTGCTCTTTATCATGTTTAAAGGCAAAACCAGGTTTTGCTGCGCGCTGAGCATAGATATCGAGTAGCTCAGCGGCGACATCACGCACTTTTTCGGCCGCTTTTTGACGTGCTTTGCCCCAACTGTCACTACCTAAACGATGTAGTGGCGCATTTTCGTCAGCGCCACCTGAATAGCGGCTAATTAGATGTAGGGATGAAACAGGGACATACAGTTTGTCATTCCCTGCGTAAGTTAATATTAAATACTCAGCTTTGATGCCACCTGCTTCGAGGGTTGTAAGACCCTGATAACGACCAACACCGTGTTCGATATGGACGACCGGTTGACCGGGGCGCAGTTCTGCAAGGTTACGGATCAGCGTATCTGTATTGATAGTACGGCGATGGTCACTGCGGCGACGGACAACACGTTCACCCAATAAATCGCTTTCACAAATTAACGCTTTATGTGGCTGAATAAAACCATGCTCAGCGGCTCCAACCATGATAGCAAAACGATTGTCTGTAGTATTAAAGTAATCATTAATAATATCAGGCCGAATTTTTAAACGGCCGAGCAATTCAGTCACCGTTTCACGACGTCCTTCACTCTCAACGGAGAAAATCACTGTACCTTCGAAATGCTCAATAAATTGGCGCAGTTTTTCAAACGGTTGCTTGCTTTGCCCTTGAGTGCTGATATCGGGTAATGGCTGATAATCTAAGTTGGTATTGGCCGCTTTATCCGTCAATGTCTCTGTCGATAATTGTACACGCGGCCATTTTTTGAGGGCTTGATTAAGTTGTTCAACCGTTAGCCATAACTCAGCAGGGGGTAACAATGGTCGCATAGGATCGACACCACGGCTCTCAAAGCGTTGTTGTGTATCGATTTGAAAGCGTTCCGCGGCTTCTTGGTATTGTTGCGAGATAAATAACGTATTTTCTGGTAAATATTCGAACAATGAAGGTAATGGTTGGCTAAAAAATAACGGTTGCCAATATTCGATCCCCGTAGGTAAGGTCTTTTTACTGACTTGTTGATAAATGTGTTCAGGATCACGTCTGACTTCAAAACGTTCGCGCCATTGGCTACGAAAGCGTTCAATGGCGTCTTTGTCAGTAGGGAATTCATGTGCAGGGAGTAAATTAATACTAACCACTTCCTCAAGGGTTCTTTGGCTGTCGACATCGAAGGTCCGCAAACTATCAATTTCATCATCAAAGAAGTCAATACGGTAGGGTAATGAACTGCCCATTGGGAATAAATCTAATAACGCGCCTCGTGTCGCGTATTCACCGTGTTCTAAGACCTGTTCAACATGGCGATAACCCGCTTTGTCGAGTTCATCCCGTAAATTATCGCGAGAAAGTTTATCGCCTTTTGCCATGACCAGCGCATGGCCGGTGAGAAACGCTGCGGGACAAACTTTTTGCATTAAAGTATTGACCGGTAAGATCAAAACCCCTTTTTGCATACTTGGTAAGCGATATAAGGTAGACAAACGCTGTGAAATAATTTCTTGATGAGGGGAAAAATTGTCGTAAGGTAAGGTTTCCCAGTCAGAAAGCGTTTCGATTGGCAGTTCGGTAAACTGTTGGATTTCATCGCGTAGTCGTAAGGTATTTTGCATATCCCTTGTGACTAACACCACAGGACCTTGATGACGTTCCATCATCTGTGCACACTCAAGTGCACCCGCAGCCCCAATCAAGCATCCTAAATGGCGGACATCACCACCGCGAGTAGGGAGTTCGTAACGATATTTTGAAGACATAAAAATATTCGGTTTCTCAATGGATCAGTATGGTCAATAACCTGTTTTACCCCGTAAATTGTCTGAAAGTAAGACAAACAGGCCATGCCAATAAGAAAAAAAACCACAAAACCGGGGCCGGGTGGTTCCATTCATCATTCGTACCCTTTATTATCCCTGAACACTTCGCTTTGGCAACAGGGGCGTTACAGTTTTCATGTCTCAATCTGTCTCAATATTTATAGGTCTACGTTATATGCGTGGACGAGCAGCCGATAAATTCGGCCGTTTTGTATCCAGTTTATCAGCGATAGGTATCACGTTAGGGGTTGCAGCATTGATCACTGTGACCTCTGTCATGAATGGATTCGAACGTTCGCTACAAGATAGCATACTTGCTTATATGCCGCAGGCGGTTTTAACGTCGGCGTCAGGGCATATCGATCCCAAAAAATACCCCGTTACAGATCTTCAGCATCTCGAAGGGGTTAATCATATCGCCCCAATAGTGCAATCAGATGTTGTGCTGCAAAGCCGTTCGAATGTTGGCGTAGGTATGATGGTGGGTATTACCTCAGATGAGCGATCACCACTTTTGGACAACTTGGTTAATGGCCAGCGTGCAGATTTGGTGGCGGGTCAATATCGTGTTTTTTTAGGCCAAAAACTCGCTGAAAATTTAGGATTAAAACGCGGTGATGAAGTACGCCTAATCATACCGGGTGTTAGTCAGTTGACCCCGATGGGACGCATTCCTAGTCAGCGGTTATTTACCGTTGCAGGGGTGTTCCAGACTAATGGTGAAGCGGATTCAAGTGAATTGATTGTGGCACAAAATGATGCCGCAAGAATGATGCGCTATCCACAAGGGGATATCACTGGCTGGCGGTTGTTTTTAGATCAACCTTTGAAAGTCGATGTTTTAAGCCAACAAACATTACCTGAAGGTTTGGTGTGGACTGATTGGCGTGAGCGTAAAGGGGAATTTTTCCAAGCCGTTAAAATGGAAAAAAACATGATGGGGCTATTATTAAGTCTGATTATTGCCGTTGCCGCTTTTAATATCATCACTTCGTTATCACTGCTAGTTATGGAAAAACAAGCTGAAGTCGCCATTTTAAAGACTTTAGGTCTTAAACGAGGGCGTATTTTAGCGATCTTTATGATCCAAGGTGCGGGGGCTGGGGTGATTGGCTCACTGGTTGGTGCATTGCTCGGTATCTTGCTATCCAGTCAATTGAACTTTTTGATGCCGCTATTCGGATTATTACCAAAAGGGGTTCAATTGCCTATTCAACTCGATTTTTCAGGTATTTTGATTATTGCGATATCCGCAATGCTAATTTCGCTGCTGGCAACGCTGTATCCTTCTTGGCGTGCTGCGGCTGTGCAACCTGCTGAGGCATTACGTTATGAATAAACAACCACTTCTTGTCTGTGAACATTTGAGTAAGGTCTATCAAGAAGGGGCGTTATCGACGCAAGTGTTAAACGATGTCTGCTTTTCGATTAATGAAGGTGAAATGATGGCCATTGTCGGAAGTTCAGGCTCCGGCAAAAGTACTTTACTTCATTTGTTAGGAGGGCTTGATACCCCTTCCGAGGGCGAAGTGATCTTCCGTGGTCAACATATCAACCGTTTATCATCTGATCAGCGTGCTGCTATTCGCAATAAAGATCTCGGTTTTATTTATCAATTTCACCATTTGCTGCCTGATTTTACCGCTCTGGAAAATGTCGCTATGCCATTGCTGATTGGTGGTATCAATAAAACGGATGCATTTAATCGAGCAACTAAAATGTTGGATGCGGTTGGGCTAGCACATCGTTCAGGTCATCGTCCTTCGGAACTTTCTGGTGGTGAACGTCAGCGTGTGGCGATTGCACGTGCACTGGTGAATGAACCTGCGTTGGTAATGGCCGATGAACCAACAGGTAACCTTGATTTGCGCAATGCAGATGCCATTTTTGAGTTGTTAGGCGAATTGAATAAGACCCAAGGTACGGCATTTCTTGTGGTCACTCATGACATGAAATTAGCGCATCGCTTGTCACGGCAACTTGAAATGCGAGATGGCCACTTACAGTCAGATATCACACTAGGGGCAGTGTAATGTCAGGATTGCCTTTAACTCTACTGACCGCGATACGTTTTAGCCGAGGACGCCGCCGTACAGGTATGGTTTCACTGGTTTCTATCGTATCGACATTGGGTATTGTACTGGGTGTTGCGGTATTGATTATCGGCTTAAGTGCAATGAATGGTTTTGAACGTGAGCTAGAAAACCGCGTGTTATCAGTGGTTCCTCATGGGCAAATATATGCAGTGAAAGCACCTTATCAAGACTGGCAGTATGCAGAGAAGGTGATTAGTAATACCCCTGGGGTGAAAGCTGTTAGCCCTTATGTTGGTTTTACTGGCTTACTGGAGCGTGGTGCAAATCTTAAAGCGATTCAAGTGATGGGGGTTTCTCCTGAAACCGAATCGGATGTGAGTGCATTACCTAAATTTGTGCTTGATGATGCATGGAAGGATTTTAAAGCAGGTAAACAATCAATTATCTTAGGCCAAGGGGTCGCAAATTCATTAAATGTGAAAGTGGGGGATTGGGTTACTATCATGATCCCAAATACCGACCCGAGTATGAAAATACAGCAACCCAAGCGGATCCGTGTTCAAGTAACGGGTATTTTCCGCCTAAGTGGCTTATTAGATCATCAATTGGCGCTGATCCCGCTTGCCGATGCACAGCAATATTTAGATTATGGTGATGGCATTACAGGATTTGAAATCAAAGCCGATAATCCCTTTGAAGCCGATAAGGTGGTGTATGATGCAGGCCTGAAAACGATGCATCATGTGGTCGTGAAAAGTTGGATTGGTGATTATGGCTACATGTATAGCGATATTCAAATGGTTCGCAGTATCATGTATCTTGCCATGATCCTCGTCATCGGTGTCGCTTGTTTTAATATTGTTTCGACATTAGTGATGGCCGTGAAAGATAAAAGTAACGATATTGCGGTATTGCGTACTTTGGGCGCAAAAGATCGGCAAATTCGTGCGATTTTTCTCTGGTATGGTTTGTTGAGCGGTTTGGTGGGGTCATTAATTGGAGCAGTACTTGGAGTTGTTGTTTCACTCAATTTAACCACCATGATCAAAGGGCTGGAATATGTAATTGGCCATCCTATTTTATCGGGTGATGTTTATTTTATTGATTTTCTACCGTCGCAATTACATCCATTAGATGTGGTTTATGTTCTGCTCACTACTGTTATATTGAGTCTAATTGCTAGCTGGTATCCGGCGCGTCGTGCCAGTAAATTAGATCCAGCACGTATTTTAAGCGGTCAATAATCTATCATTGGCTGAGCGGCTAAAACCCACTCAGCCTCTTTCTTTTATTTTGCATTCTGATGAGCTTGGTGGATTTGCTTATAGCTGCGCCTTTCAATTAATGTTTCAGTAAAACCATATTGTCTGGCGAGCAACATCATTTGCTGGTTCAATTCAGGTAATTGCGATTTTTCATCAGTCATGATGGCGAATTCAGCAAACCAACCAATATCCGCTAAATGGTCAATAGTAATATGCGCTTCACCTAGAAAGTAAATACTGCGTGTTTTCGTTGTGGTGAGATGACATTGATAACCTAAAGTGGTAAGCATGCTCTTAACATGATTGCAATCGTCAATATCAATGGCTTTACACTCAGATGTCGCAGGGCCTTTGACTATCCAGAGTTTGATCCCTGAGGGCCACATTTCACGAACTGACATACTAATACCTTGCTGAGCTAGAGGGGTGTTTGGATTATCAAAAAAATAGTCAGTCTCAGTATTATTTTCAGTAAAGATTTCTGCACCATCAGCCATAATCTGTTGCAAAAATTGCTGGTGGTTTAATAACTTAAATTTGATTTCTGCTTCATATTTGCCAACGAAATGATTACTCATGGCTTATCCTAGTGCTCAGTGAATTAGCGGTTATTTACGGCATGTTGGTTAGGTTTATCCACACCGGTCGGAGTGTTGTCAATGTTCCTAGCGCTTTGGCCTCATTGTACCTTGAATTATTTAGGGGGCATTTTCGCTTAAAAGAGGGGGTAATGTAGGTGTTTAAGTGCGTTAACCTCGCTTGGTTACGTCAATTTCGCAACCAAGCGAGTATGATTATTTGGTTTTTTTCATGATAGATTGATCTAAATAACCCATCACAAATGCTGACAAAACAAAGGTTAAGTGAATGATCACATACCACATTAATTTATTGTCAGGGACATTTTGTGAATTCATGAATATTTTCAATAGATGGATTGACGAAATGGCGACGATAGACGCTGCAACTTTATTTTTTAACGATGTTGCATCCATTTTACCTAACCAACCTAACTTTTCGCTACTATCGGGGATATTGAGCTGAGAAACAAAGTTTTCATAGCCTGAGAACATCACCATGACGAGCAAGCCACCGACGAGTGCCATATCTATCAGTGACAATAAAATCAGTATCAAATCTGCTTCTGGGATCGAAAAAATATTGGGGAGCACATGCCAAAGCTCTTGGAAGAACTTGATTGACAGCGCAAGTAACGTTAAAGAAAGGCCAAAATAGATAGGAGCAAGTAACCAACGTGATGCATACATGGCTCTTTCAAAGAATTTTTCCATACAAACCTTTTAGATGTATTAATCAGACAGTGTGGGTTAGTGCTATTTTAGCTTGTCTTTATTCGAACTTCGATAATTAAGAGTATATTTTTGTCGAAGTTGTGTGAAATATTTGTTAAGTCTACTTCCTCACAAATTTTAATGTTATTGGTTGTGTTATGTTAACATTCCAATTAGCGTTATATATTCATCATACTTCAGGTTGCAGCGTTGTTGACGACATCTATTTGCATTCGTCACATAGCTATCTCAGCTCTCAGCGACTTATTCATTTATCGCCTAGCTGTATCTTGAATTGTTTGGAGTATAAGCAGGTATTTTTAAAAGGTTTTTGGCATAAAGGAAGTGTATCGATGTTGCGATTTCGTCATAGATTAAAGAAATTTAAAAAAATTAAAACATTACGCCGTCAAAGATTTCGCAACCGTTCTTTTTACAGTGAAAATAGAATGTTTAATATGAAAAATGTGAAAGTGGTTGTATTAACAGGAGCTGGAATTTCCGCAGAATCAGGGATCAAAACATTTCGTTCCACTGATGGTTTATGGGAAGAACACCGTGTTGAAGATGTTGCAACACCAGAGGGGTTTGCTCGAGATCCTCAATTAGTGCAAAGCTTTTACAATGAGCGCCGTCGTCAGCTACAGCAAGACAGTATTAAGCCTAACTCTGCACATTATGCCTTAGCACAATTAGAAGAGTTGTTGGGAGATAATTTCTTACTTGTCACTCAAAATATAGATAACTTACACGAACGAGCGGGTAGTAAGCGTATTATTCATATGCATGGTGAACTATTAAAAGTACGCTGTAGTTGGTCTAATCAGGTTGTGGAATGGAAAGGTGACTTATCAGTAACGGAACGCTGTCATTGTTGTCAATTTCCTCAGCCGCTAAGACCACATATTGTTTGGTTTGGTGAAATGCCAATCGGTATGGATCAAATTTATCAGGCGATAGAAGGCGCCACGATTTTTATTGCGATTGGAACCTCTGGGCACGTTTATCCTGCGGCAGGTTTTGTGCATGAGGCGAAACTCAACGGTGCTCATACGGTTGAATTAAACTTAGAGCCGAGTCAGGTAGAAAGTGAGTTTGATGAAAAACACTATGGCCTCGCCAGTAAAGTCGTGGTTGATTATATCAACCACTTAATTACCGAGCTGAGTATGACGAGTGATAGCCATTAAATGTGGGTTATACTCTAAATAATTTGAGATGCAGTCAACAACCCTGCATCTTGAAGTATGACGAGTATATTACACATTTTTATCCAGCATTGCGGGCATGGTGATCTCTTTGACACAGCTTGCATGGCTGGTACTTAAAATAAATTTGACCGCATTTAATACATCTTGTAGCGGGATCAACGAACCTTCCGTATGTGAAATAACCTCATCTACAGGCACAGATAATGGGTATTCAGTGGCTAAATAACCTAAGTTCAGCACTGAAATACCTATTTGATCTTGACGTAAAGTCTCTCGAAGTGATTGTGCAATACCGCGTAAAGCATATTTAGACGCAGAAAATGCAACTTCATGGCCATTATGGTTATCCAGCCCCCACGTCGAGCCGATTAAAATGATTTTACTATTGGTTCCTCGACGCAGATTCGGTAGCATCGCTTTTAGATGCAATATACAAGCACTGATATTGGTTTGGATCATCGTCAATATTTCAGCATCTGTAGTCGTTTCAAAGTGATATTCGTCGCTAAACGCATGTTTTTCCCAGATGCCAACGTTGTAGATCAAGCAATCGATAGGCACGTCTTGCAAGCTCTGTTTAACCACTTCTGCGGAGCTTGCTTCGGACAAATCAGTTTGGATCCAGTGAAAACGATCACTAACAAATGGAGGGCATGAGCGTGATACACCATACAGGGTATCTTGTTTACTCGGTATACCTTCTACCAGAGCCTTACCGAGCCCTTTACTAACACCATAAACTAAAAAGTTCTTTGCCATTATTTTTCTCTGCTATTTTAATTATTTTACGTTGAATTAATTGAAGCGGCAGTATACCTGAATAGAAGCTATAACCTGTTGATTTTTAGTGGCATGCTGTTCATAGGTTAAGTTGCCGACTTGTACACACCAATACAGATAAAATGTCATTAGTGTAAACTCATTTATGGTTAAAAAAGCAATGAGTAATAAATTAAACAAATGACTAATAAAATAGAGAGTATTCACTTTAATGTAAATTTAATGAATGTTAGTACTATATTAAAAGTTTTTACTTTATAGATTAATATTAATCTCTTTGGTTTAAAAGGTTTTATATTTTGTTCTATTATAGAGGAAAAAATTCTTATACAAATTAGTGTCTGGCTAATAACAAATAATTATTTCTTTCTCATTGGCTAACTCGCTAAATATTAATGATGATTAGTTATTTATAGCGAGATTGATATGAAAATTCTGATTATTTCAGGTAGCCCAACGTTGCGATCGCGTTCATCTGCCTTACTCGATTATGCACAGCAATGGTTAAGTCAATATGATTGGGAAATCTACCGGGCGAGTGTGAGTGAATTCGATGCAAATGTATTAGTGAAAGCAGAATATCAGCACTCTCAGATACAAGCATTTATTCAAAGAGTTAAACAAGCAGATGGTATTATTATTGCTTCACCCGTTTATCAATCATCTTACAGTGGTGTATTAAAATCGGTGATTGATTTATTGCCACAAGGTGCATTTGCCAATAAAACCGTATTACCTATTATGTCTGGTGGTAGTGAATGTCACCGATTAGCTTTAGATTATGCGCTGAAACCTTTATTAGTGACGCTAAAAACAGAGGAAATTATTAGTGGTATATATATTAGTGATAATCAGTCTCACTATTCAGAGATTAATAAGAAATATATATTTTCTAATGAAATTATCGAACGTATAAATAATAACTTACATGCTTTTTATCAATCACTGTATAAAAATAAAATTCAAGTTGAAAACTTTACAATAAAAGCCAAGCCACACTCGATTATTGAATTGAGAGGATAAAAATGAATTATCAACGTAATATAATTTTGAGTTGGTTAGTACCACTCGGTTTACTGGTAATTTGGCAATTTTCTGTGAGTACAGGTTGGCTATCAAATCGGATATTACCAGAACCCTTGCAGGTAATGCATGCAGGTTGGGGATTAATAAAAAGTGGTGAGTTATGGACAAATATGGCCGTCAGTACTTTGCGTGCCTCGATAGGTTTTATAATAGGCGGAACAATAGGGCTTATTTTAGGATTGATTACAGGATTATCGCGTTTGGGGGAAACCTTATTAGATAGCTCAATACAGATGATCCGCAATATTCCACATTTGGCACTTATCCCGCTGGTTATTTTATGGTTTGGTATTGATGAGAAAGCAAAAATATTTCTTGTTGCATTAGGGACTTTTTTTCCTATCTATCTAAATACATTACATGGCATAAAACATCTTGATCGCGGTTTGATTGAAATGGCGAGAAGTTACGGATTAAGTGGGTACCAACTATTTCATCACGTTATTTTTCCTGGTGCATTACCATCAATATTAGTCGGTATTCGTTTCTCACTTGGGTTGATGTGGTTGACACTGATTGTCGCTGAAACAATTTCTGCAAATGCAGGGATTGGTTATTTAGCCATGAATGCGCGCGAGTTCCTGAGAACCGATATCGTGGTATTCACCATTATTGTCTATGCCTTACTCGGTAAAACGGCAGATTGGCTAACTTATTTATTAGAGGTTGTCCTACTGCGTTGGCATCCCGCTTGGCAGAAAAAAGAGGTCACTGCATCATGACAACTGACGTAAATGCAGGGATCACTGTAAATATTAATCGCCTCACTCAGCGGTTTGGGTCAAATGAAGTACTCAAATCACTTAGCCTGACTATTCCTTCAGGGCAGTTTGTCACCATTGTTGGGCACAGTGGTTGTGGCAAAAGTTCCTTATTACGGTTAATTGCTAATCTCGATTTACCAACATCAGGGGAAATCACAGCTGAAAAGCTATCGCTAAGCGATTTTTACCGTAATACACGCATGATGTTTCAAGAGCCACGATTACTGCCATGGAAAAAAGTCATTGATAACGTTGGGCTAGGATTAACAGGAAAGTGGACTAATCAGGCGCTAGAGGCTTTGGATGCGGTCGGGTTAGCTGATAAAGCCAACGAATGGCCAGCCACGTTATCAGGGGGGCAGAAACAGCGAGTCGCATTAGCAAGAGCCCTGATCCACCAGCCACGCTTGTTATTACTCGATGAGCCGTTAGGAGCACTTGATGCATTGACTCGCATCGAAATGCAGCAACTGATTATTAAGTTATGGCAACAGCACCAATTTACTATTGTGCTTGTGACACATGATGTGCACGAGGCGGTATTTACCTCTGAACGGGTGTTGATGTTAAAGGATGGCGGGGTGTATTTCGATTTACAGGTTAATGAAGAGTATCCCAGAGCCTTGACTAACCCTCGTTTGGGCGCGCTCGAAGCGAAAGTATTGAATGCACTCACTGAATTTGAACATTATGACGTTCAAGCTCCGGTGATTATTGAATAAATAGGAGTCTATATGACAAAACAGCAAGATTTACAGTTATTTTGGTTTTTACCAACACATGGAGAAGGGCGCTATTTAGGGACGCAAAAAGGTGGACGTTCAGTGACATTGCCTTATTTACAGCAAATTGCTATCGCGGCGGACAGTCTAGGTTTTCATGGTGTTTTGATCCCAACAGGAAAAAGCTGTGAAGACTCATGGTTAGTCGCAGCAGCATTAGTTTCGGTAACTAAGCAATTACGCTTTTTAGTGGCAGTTAGGCCAGGGCTGCAACCCCCATCACTTGCTGCTCGAATGGCTTCTACCTTGGATAGGCTATCTGATGGGCGGTTATTAGTGAATGTCGTCACCGGTGGTGATCCAACAGAAAACAAAGGTGATGGAATATTCCTCGAACATTCAGAACGCTATGAAGTCACAGAGGAATTTTTAGAAGTATACAAACGCCTGATCCGTGGCGAACAGCAGGTAAATTATCACGGAAAACATATTCATGTTGAAAATGCAGGATTACTGTTTCCGCCAGTACAACCATTTGGACCACCCCTGTATTTTGGCGGTTCATCTCCTGCTGCTTTAACGGTTGCAGCCAAGCACATAGATGCCTATTTGACGTGGGGAGAGCCCGTTGCTGATGTGGCTGAAAAAATTGCAGCCGTACGGCAACTTGCTGATGAAAGGGGAAATCACTTGGAGTTTGGTATTCGTTTACATGTCATTGTTCGTGAAACCGAACAAGAAGCGATTGATGCAGCGAATAAACTGATTTCGCATCTTGATGATGAAACAATTGCCCAAGCTCAGTCCATTTTTGCTCGTATGGATTCTGCGGGTCAGGCTCGCATGCAAGCACTTCATAATGGCTCTAAAGATAATTTATTTATTGCGCCTAATTTGTGGGCAGGAATTGGTTTAGTTCGTGGTGGCGCAGGGACCGCTTTAGTGGGTTCTCCTGAACAAGTTGCAGAGCGGATCAGAGAATATCAGGCATTAGGCATTAGCAAGTTTATTTTTTCGGGCTACCCACATTTAGAGGAAGCACATCGTTTTGCAGAGTTAGTCATGCCTTTATTGGGAGAACAAAAAGGGGTCTCATTGCCGAGATCAGGTTTCAATACTGGGCCATTTGGCGAAACGATCGCAAATGATTTAAGGCCAAAGCAGGTAAGCGCTAGCTAGATAGTAAGTGATTTGCGGCACATTTAAATGACCCATGAATAAGCACACAAGATGACATTTTATTTCTTAGTCCAAGAACTGCGCCTGAAGTATGACGGCTAGAAACTATTTGAGCTAACTTATTTTATTAGGAGCTTTATTGTGAAAAAACTAATGTTATTTGCCTCATTATTAGTGGTTTCCATCTACTCCAGTTTTTCTTTTGGGGAAGTAAAAACGATTAATATTGGCTATCAAAAGGCTAATATTTTTGCATTATTAAAATATCGAGGCACATTAGAAAACGAATTTAAAAAACATGATGTCAATATTCGTTGGATTGAGTTTCCTGCTGGCCCACAAATGTTGGAAGGATTGAACGTTGGGAGTATTGATTTAGCGGCGACAGGGGATGCGCCACCAATATTTGCTCAAGCGGCACAAGCTGATTTTGTTTACTTAGGTCATTCCCCTGCTAATCCAAAATCAGAAGCAATAATCGTACCTAATGATTCATCAATAAAATCGATCAATGATTTAAAAGGGAAGCGAGTTGCATTAAATAAAGGCTCTGATGTGAATTATTTGCTGGTGGCTGCATTACAACATGCAGGGCTTAACTACAGGGATATTACCCCTGTTTATTTACCACCGTCAGATGCGAGAGCAGCCTTTGAAAAAGGGGTTGTTGATGCATGGGCGATTTGGGATCCTTTTTTGGCAGAAGTGGAAACTAATTTGCCGGTACGCCAAATTGTTAACGGTGAAAATTTAGTTCCTCATTACACATTCTTCCTCGCTAGCCGTAATTTCGCTGAAAAAAGCCCTAAGTATGCAGAAGTCATCATTGAGCAGCTCGTCAAGCAAAGTGAATGGGCGAATACGCATCCACAAGAAACAGCGGAAATATTATCGGTATCAACGGGCCTAGATAACGCGATATGGTTAAAAGCATTACAACGTGCACAGTATGGATTTACGCGTATGGATGATGAGACATTGGTAGGACAACAAAAAATTGCGGATATATTCACAAAAATAGGGCTCATTCCTAACGCCGTTGATGTTAAACAAGCACGATGGGTATCTGAGGTCAATTAATCTTATTAATAAAGAAAATTCAAGCATTGAGAGAGTTTGATGTATTAATAAGTCGCAAAATACTCAGTGATTAGCCTCAAAGCTGATTTGAAACAACAATTGTTCATACATTCTTTCTCATAATAGGGACATTAATATTAAGGGGATGATGTATGGACAAACTCTTAGAACGGTTCTTTGACTATACAGCTTTTGATACACAATCAAAACTAAACGCAAAAGTAATACCAAGTAGTACAGGGCAATTGAAGTTTGCTAGAGCCTTGGTGAAAGAATTGAAGGAATTAGGTTTCGATGATGTCGCGCTTTCAGAGCAAGGCTGCGTCACCGCATGTATACCTTCCAATGTTGATTGGGATGTACCAACGATAGGTTTCATTTCTCATCTTGATACTTCTCCTGATTTTTCAGGTAAAAATGTTGCCCCTCAAATTTTAGAAAATTATCGTGGTGGTGATATTGCATTAGGTATTGGTGATGAAGTGCTATCACCAGTGATGTTTCCCGTGTTACATGAAATGATTGGTAAAACACTGATCATGACCGATGGTAAAACATTACTGGGTGCTGATGATAAAGCCGGTATTGCGGAGATCATTACTGCATTTGTACGTCTAAAAGCTAACAAAATCCCTCATGGTAAACTTTGTTTGGCTTTTACCCCAGATGAAGAAATCGGGCGGGGTGCACGTTATGTCGACTTGAATATATTTGATGCACGTTGGGCATACACTGTTGATGGTGGTGGTGTTGGAGAATTAGAGTACGAAAACTTCAATGCAGCCAATGTGGCCATAAAAATTGTGGGTAACAATGTGCATCCGGGAACAGCTAAAGGTGTGATGGTGAATGCATTAGCGTTGGCGAACCGTATTCATGCAGAATTACCTAAAGATGAAACACCTGAGCACACTGACGGCTACGAAGGCTTTTATCATCTTAATTCCATGAAAGGTACAGTGGAAAAAGCGGAAATGAATTACATTATTCGCGATTTCGACAGCCAACGGTTTGAGGCTCGTAAGAAAAATATCATTCGTATTGCAGAAAAAGTAGGACAAGGCTTACACCCTAGTTGTTATATCGAACTGACAATTGATGATACTTATTACAATATGCATAAAGAGGTGATGAAGCACCCGCATGTGATTAAAATCGCTCATCAGGCAATGAAAGAGTGTGGTATTGAACCCATCGTTAAACCAATACGTGGTGGTACAGATGGTGCACAATTATCTTACCGTGGATTACCGTGCCCAAATATTTTCACTGGTGGTTATAATTTTCATAGTAAACATGAGTTTATAACATTAGAGGGAATGGAACAGGCGGTTAGTGTGATCATGCGTATTGCTGAGTTAACAGCAGAAAATGCAAAAAATAATGAGTGATTATCCTTAGAGGATAAAACAATAAGCGAGGGAGCTATTCGTTATATAGCAAGTTGCAGGGGCTGAGGTAATGAGCCGTTGCCTCATTTGAGCCAGTTGCAGCCTTTCTATGCTGCTAAGCGACTCATTTAGTTGTCGCTTAGCAGCATCTTAAATTATTTAGAGGATAAACGGATCAACTAATCGTCAAAATACCAATAACCACTATTAATCAATGCCGTGATTAACGCAATAAAGTTGACATCATCAATAGCATCACCTAATCGTTGAGCATCCACTGAATCATAACGGCATAAGCTATCAGCAGCTTCATAGCAGATGGTTTCTAAACATTCACCATTGATAAAAAATTGATCACCAACACGCAGTGCTCTTAACCCATTGAGTTTGTACAGTGTTTCTTGCTGTTCTTTGAGTAAGTTATACACTTCATCTTGTTCATAAGGTGGCTCAGGAGGAGCTAAGTCTAACTCATGACGTGATTGTGAGATAAATTCGCCAAACCATTTGCGGAACAATTCAGGATCACTGATCAGAGACTCCATCATCTCACGCAATTTTATTTGTTCGCCTTGCAATATTTCAGCTGGATTGTCTCTAAATGACAAGTCAGGATCACTATAACGATAGCTACCAAGATCATTTGAAATCAGATAATCAGCAAAGCTGCTCATTAACTCGCGGGTATTAGGCGCACGGAAGCCAACTGAGTAGTTGAGTGATGGCTCAATCGCATAACCTTCGTGTGGGAACCCCGGTGGAATATAAAGAATATCGCCGGGCTCCATTTCTTCATCAATAATCGCATCAAAAGGTTGAACTTGAAGCAGATCAGGATGAGGGCAATGTTGCTTCATCGGGACTTTTTCACCAACACGCCAACGACGACGGCCTTCACCTTGAATAATAAAGACGTCATATTGGTCTAAATGAGGGCCTACACCACCGCCCGGTACTGAATAGGAGATCATTAAGTCATCCATTCGCCAGTCAGATAACACTCGAAAAGGTTTCATTAATGCAGCACTTGGATGATGCCAATGGTCAACAGCCTGTACCAACACAGACCAGTTTTCTTCTCCTAAGTGGTCGTAGCTTTCGAATGGGCCATGCGCTACTTGCCATAAGCCGTCTTTATGGCTGACAAGGCGGCTATCGACTTCATCTTCCATTGCCAGTCCCGCAAGTTCATCTGGCGAGATAGGATCAATAAAACGTGTAAAACCATTTTTGATGAGTAAAGGGCGTTTCTGCCAATGACTGTCCAGAAAACTCTGCCAGTCAAGATTCAGTTTATAGTCCATCTTATTGTCCTGAGTTGTTATATTATTGACATAGTATACCTGAATTTCAGGCTAGAGCAGGCGATAAACCAGACTTATGATCACAGATTAACTGTCTTGATGAATGCTTTGCCTACGGAAAATGACCTCAACTTTAGCACCTCCGAGTGAGCTATCACTGATTTTGATCTCTCCGTCGTATTGGTCAATAATTTCTACTGCAATAGATAATCCAAGGCCTTGCCCTGGTCTTAATGTATCGACACGTTGCCCTCGGACAAATATAAGATTACGCTGATTTTCGGGGACGCCGGGGCCATCATCATCCACGGTGATCGTTAGGCTATCATTACCCACGATAGCTTTGACTTCAACAAACTCAAGGCAATATTTACAGGCATTCTCCATAATATTGCCCATTACTTCCATAAAATCATTGGGCTGGCCTAGCCAAGTGACTTCAGGTGAGATATCAACGGTAATAGAAACTCCTTTGTGCTGATACACTTTATGTAGTGCACTGGCTAGGCTATCTAACAAAGAGGGAACTGAGGAAATTTCACGTAGCATCAGGTTTTTGTCACCTTGAGCGGAAGCCCGATGCAAATAATAGCCAACCTGCTGAGAAATACGACCTATCTGCTCAAGCATGATAGGCTCGGCTTGCTCAATCGTCATTTGTTTGCCTGTACGAAGAGAACGTAGCGTTGACTGTAGGACAGCGAGTGGGGTTTTTAAACTGTGCGTTAAGTCAGAAAGTGTGGTGCGATATTTACTATAGCGCTTACGTTCATTAGTGAGCAAATTATTTAAATTGCGAACTAACCCTCGTAATTCATAAGGGGGGTTTTCATCCATCATTTCACGTTCGCCTTTCTCAAGGCTACTGATTTGCGAAACGAGCGATTTAATCGGCCTCAAACTCCAATAAGCAGCGAGCCAGAGCAAAGGGATCACTAATATTAGGTTTGCAAGTAACACATAACCAAACCATTCCCAAACTAAACCGGTTTTTTGCAGATCTTGTGGTAGCGTATCCACGACCACGATAGTGAGTGGAGGAAGGTTTTCTGAACGTTCATATTGATTGACTGATACTGAGTGCGTTAGTGGCTCATCATCATTATTCATATCATCTAGCTTGCTATTGAACTCAGGATTGTTCTGCAATAATTGACGCGTTTCGCCGATATCAGTATCAATTTCGTATAACCCTTCTTTTTTTAGCCAATCGCGGCGGATCAGGTTTTCAACCGCAGGGACTTCACGTTGTCGCCAGAGAACTTGGCCATTTTCATTATAAATAATGATTAAAGAAGGATTATTGAGTGTGAAATTAGGGGGCACACGAATAGCAATTTTATCATTTTGCCATTGAGCTAGGCTGTAGATAAGGTTGCTCTGGCTACGCAGGAGCGTATAAGTCGTTTTATCGAAACTAATTAAATAACCTAATATTGCAACGATACCATAAGATAACGTTAAAGCTAGGATCACCGCTGAGGTGGCACACAAGAAGCGCGCCCTCAGTGATAAAGGCTTAAACTTAAATTTTTTTAGCCACATAATTAGCCGTTCACATCAAAACGATAACCTTGTCCACGAACCGTAACTATGACATCTTTAGCGTGAAACTGCTGTATTTTTTTGCGTAAACGCCCCATTAAGACATCAATAGTGTGACTTTCACGTAATTCAGCGTCAGGGTACAGCTGGCGCATTAACGAGTCTTTACTCACCACTTTGCTATTATTCCGTAGCAAGGTTTCTACGATGGTATATTCAAACGCAGTGAGTTTGACGGGTTCACCATTGACAGTAAATTCTTTCCTTGATAGGTCAATGACAAAGCCATCAAGTTCGAGTACCTGAGAAGCCAGTCCGCTATTTCTACGCATTAAGGCTTGCATACGAGCAACTAACTCTTCAAGGTGGAATGGCTTTGTCACATAATCATCAGCGCCGCTATTAAGGACTTGAACTTTTTCTTGCCAGCTTTCACGTGCAGTCAACACTAAAATAGGGATATTCACTTGAGCACTACGCCAGCGCTGGATCATCGATAAACCATCCTCATCAGGCAAACCAAGATCAACCATTGCAATATCAGGGCAGCTTTCACGTAAAAAGTAATCAGCTTCTTTAGCATCTTCAGCTGAATCCACTTGATGACCCAGTTCTTTAAGCTGGACAGTTAAATGGTGACGCAGCAGGGCATTGTCTTCAACGATAAGAATACGCATCTAAAACCTCACATTAAGAAGAAAAGATCACCCTATAATTGTAGAGCAGTCGCATTAGGTATCACTATGGTAAAAAGATAAGTGCTTCATAACAAGAGATTAAGTAAACCTAGGGCAAACAAAAGAAAAATAGATACGCTAAAAGAGAAGGAGGCCGGTAGAAATTATCTACCTGCGATACGTCAAATTGCAGCACACCTTGGTTTAAGTGTGCTGCGTCAGCTCTTGCATCAGCCACATAACTATTTATGCTTCTGGCTATGTCTATGCTTTTAGTGAGCAGTTAGCCTAACTACAGCTTGAATTATATTAAGTGTATACGATGTCAGTTATTTTAATTCATCAATAAAAGAGACCGCGTAACCAATATAATTTGCCGGTGTCATCGCTTTCAAACGTACTTTTTCGTCTTCTGGTAGCTCAAGCCCATCGATAAACTGTTTCATTCCTTCAGCAGTGACACGTTTACCTCGGGTTAACTCCTTCAGCTTTTCGTATGGCTTTTCAATACCATAACGACGCATTACCGTTTGAATTGGCTCAGCAAGAACTTCCCAGTTTTGATCTAACTCATCCAATAGATGCTGTTCATTCACTTCTAATTTGTTCAAACCTTTTAGCGTTGATTGATAGGCGATCAATGAATAGCCAAGACCGACACCAAGGTTACGCAGTACTGTTGAATCAGTAAGGTCACGCTGCCAACGAGAGACTGGCAGTTTACTGGCTAAATGGGCAAGTACAGCATTGGCAAGACCCAAGTTACCTTCTGAGTTTTCAAAATCAATAGGGTTGACTTTATGAGGCATGGTTGAAGAACCAATTTCACCTGCAATCGTTTTTTGCTTGAAGTGATTGAGTGCAACATAGCCCCAAATATCACGGTCAAAATCTAATAAGATAGTGTTGAAGCGTGCAACACAATCGAACAGTTCAGCAATATAGTCATGTGGTTCAATTTGTGTTGTGAACGGGTTCCAAGTGATACCTAATGAAGTCACGAATGTTTCACTGAATTCATGCCAGTTAACTTCTGGGTATGCTGCAATATGTGCATTGTAGTTACCTACAGCACCATTAATTTTACCTAAAATCTCAATTTGTTCTAACTGGCGATATTGGCGCTCCATACGGTAAGCAACGTTAGCAAATTCTTTACCAATGGTTGATGGCGTTGCTGGTTGACCGTGAGTGCGTGAAAGCAGTGGCAGTGAACGATACTCGTGAGCCATTGTTGTCACTTTATCGATCATTTGACGCCATTGTGGCAATAACACTTCTTCTCGCGCTGTTTTCAACATCAGGGCATGGGAAAGGTTATTGATATCTTCAGAAGTACAGGCGAAATGGATAAATTCAGAGACAGCATGTAAGGCGGGAACTTGGGCTACTTTTTCTTTTAAAAAATACTCAACAGCTTTAACGTCATGATTGGTTGTGCGCTCAATTTCTTTGATACGCATCGCGTCTTTTTCACAGAAGTTTGCCACAATTTCATCAAGGTAAGCGTTTGCGTCAGCATCAAATGATGGAACTTCTTTGATTTGAGCGGTTGCCGCCAGTTTTTGTAGCCAGCGAACTTCAACCTGTACGCGAAATTTCAGCAAGCCGAACTCACTAAAAATAGTGCGTAATGCGCTGACTTTATCACCGTAACGGCCGTCAATCGGGGATACAGCGGTCAGTGAGGATAATTCCATTGGTAGCAACTCCAGATTTTAAAGGTGAGACAGAATTTCTTTCGCCTGATTACTCAGACGGCTTCGAGAAAACATTAATTGTAAACGGCTTCCACCCACTTGCTGCCATAGGACCGCACTGCGAATACCAGATAGCAAGAGAGTTCTAACTTTTGCCTGTACCAGCGAGTTCTTTAGAATATCAGGAGAACCCGTTACTTGAATACGAGGACCTAGCGGGCTAACGACATCGACATAAATCCCCGCTAGCGCATTAAATACACCTTCAGACATAGGTTCAAAATAGCTGGCTTGGCGCTCAAATTGATCGATGCGCTGTCCTAGCTGATCCATTGCCTGTTGTTGTTTATTCAATCGACGTTCTAACACCATAATGCTTAGCATATATCGCGTCATTTCAGCGGATAGACCACCGCCATTATTACCGCCTGATAGCATGCCAAGTAGTGCGCCAAGCCCTGTTTTAAGATTAGCAGGGTTATTGCCATAGACATCAAGCGTTGAAGAGGGATTCATATTGGTTAAACTGCTGACCATGACTTCAGCGTCATGGTCATTGCAAATACCTTCTTGAGCAAGTTGTTGTACCATATAACTTGCTTGGCAGATGCCTGCGAGCGCAAGAGTGATATCGCGATAATTTTTAGCCACAATTACTCCTGAATACGAGATTCAATGATGCCGCCACCAAGGCAAACTTCATCAAGGTAAAAGACTGCGGATTGCCCAGGCGTCACCGCGGCAACTGGGTAATCAAAAATGACTTCAATTTTACCATTATCAAGCGGGGTGACAGTACATGGAATGTCAGCTTGGCGATAGCGTGTTTTGACGACACAACGCATAGATTGTACGAGAGGTTGTCTATCTACCCAATCCAATTGCTGAGCTATCAAACCTGTTGACATTAAACGAGGATGTTCATGCCCTTGTGCAACAATAAGTTGATTTTTTTCGACATCTTTATCGACGACATACCAAGGGTCATCCGATCCGTCTTTTGTACCGCCAATCCCAAGACCTTTACGTTGCCCTAATGTGTGATACATCAAACCTTCGTGTTGACCGATGGTTTCACCTTCAACAGTAACAATAGGGCCGGGCTGCGCAGGTAGATAGCGGCCAAGGAAATCACGGAATTTACGTTCACCAATAAAGCAAATGCCAGTTGAGTCTTTTTTCTTGGCAGTGACTAAGCCGATTTCTTCGGCAATGCGTCGAACTTCTGGTTTTTCGAGTTCACCGACAGGGAATAAACTTTTGGCAATTTGTTCATAGCTGAGTGTATAAAGAAAATAGCTTTGATCTTTATTGCCATCTAGTCCACGAAGTAATTGGCTTTTGCCATCAACATCACGGCGACGAACATAGTGGCCTGTTGCGATGTAATCAGCACCAAGATCTTCAGCGGCAAACTCAAGAAAGGCTTTAAATTTAATTTCTTTATTACAAAGAATATCAGGGTTTGGTGTACGGCCTGCTTTATATTCAGATAAAAAGTGTTCAAACACATTATCCCAATATTCAGCCGCAAAATTGATAGTATGAAGTTCAATACCTAATTTATCGCAAACGGCTTGTGCATCAGCTAAATCTGTTGCCGCAGAGCAATATTCTTCATCGTCATCTTCTTCCCAGTTTTTCATGAACAGACCAACAACCTGATACCCTTGCTGCTGGAGCAAATAAGCTGAAACGGAGGAGTCAACACCACCGGACATACCGACGATGACTTTTTTTTGGCTGTTATCTGACATGGAATACTCTCACTGCGGAAAAATTAAGCCCCATACTTTACCATGTTGTGTCCTTATTACGCCAGCACTAGCGGGGAATATTATGGGGCTTGTTGTTAAATCATCCAGTGACCTGATGAGTGCCGTATATCAGCTTACTTTACATATAGCACATATAGCATTACTGATAGTGCTCACCAAAGGCATTGAGTACCTCTAATGGGTAAGTCACACCTTCAAGGAAAGTATGGATACTTTGTGCAACGAGAGGCGAGCGTAAGCAATCACTACTTAAAATATCTTGTGCGGTAACCCAGTGGCAGCCGCTGATATCACTGTCTTGTGGGTGTGTCTCACAAATCTCTGGCAGTTCTAAAGAGAATAAAAAGCGAATAAATGGCGTTTTATCGGGTGCTATCCATTGGTGTATTTTAATCAGCTTTTCAGGTTTGCCTCGGATCCCTGTTTCTTCGAACAATTCACGTTCAGCTGCGGCAAGCAGGCTTTCATCTGCTTCTAAATGACCAGCAGGTTGATTCCATGTAGGCTTACCATTGACCCATTCTTCTACGACTAAAAACTTATCTTTGGCGTGCACAATCGTTGCAACAGTCACGTGAGGTCTAAACAAGTGTGATCTCCTTCCATTTTCCGGGAGCTAAATCGTTGAGTGTATATTCACCAACCTGATAACGAATCAATCGTAACGTGGGAAAACCTATATTAGCAGTCATGCGTCTAACTTGACGGTTTCTCCCTTCCTTTAACGTGATCTTTAGCCAATGGGTTGGAATATTTTTTCGTTCGCGTATCGGCGGGGTTCGTGGCCATAACCAATTCGGCTCTTCAACTAGTTCGACACCCGCAGGGAGAGTAGGACCATCATTGAGTATCAGCCCGTGACGAAATTTGACTAGAGAGGCTTCATCGGGGATACCTTCTACTTGGGCGTAGTAGACTTTATTGGTATTTTTTTGGGGGTGAGTCAAACGTGCTTGTAATTTGCCATCATTGGTCAAGATGAGTAACCCTTCGCTATCACGATCTAACCGGCCAGCAGCATAAACATCAGCGATTGGAATATATTTTTTTAAGGTGTCTCTACCTTGCTCATCGGTAAACTGCGGTAAAACGTCAAAAGGTTTATTGAATAAGATCACTTTACGTACGAGAGGTGATAGTGGTTGTCGAGCACGGTTTGAGGGCAATTTAGCACCAAACTTTGACGTTGCTTTTTTGTTTGCTAGTGGCTTAGTTTTACGCTTGGCTATCGACATGAGTACTCATTTTAAGTAATTAGCTTGAATTCCAAATTTGATGGCTAGGTAAGAGTAAATGCACAAAGCAAAATAACCTAGTTGTTATAGTGTAGTTGAATTTTAATTAAATTGACATATGTCTTTTATTCAAGGGTAGGGTAGGATATCGGTGATATTACGGAGCTTAAGTCGATTGTTAAGCCCCATAAAATGATTAATTCAACACCATGTCACATTATATGACATCTTCTTGAATTAGTTGGTTCTAGATTGATATTTTTGTCACAGTTAGGTGGAAGTAATGTATATCTGATTATTTTATTAACAGTATTAAATATACTATACGAATTGTGTTTATTTCTTTAATAATAATGATTTTAATGACGGTTAAGTTAACAAAGTGAAATTCTAGTAATCTTATATATTAATTATCTAATTTAAAAATAGGCTAAAGCTGATAGTTACTAAATTAATAAAAAACATTAAGAACATTAAGTACTTTATTTTCATAAAGTGGATATAATTTATATTATAAATTAAGTAATTAACAATGTTTATGTGAGCAAATCGAATTTTTAAGAATATTTTTCCAGCTAAACTACGAATAGTTTTGCGAAATTTTTTGATTTTTCAATCATGAGGATTTTTTGCTGATCACTGTTTTATATGGAGTACGACAGAGTTTTAATCTTAACTAACTGATTTTAAGGTTTATTATTTTGAATGCACTCGACGTGATGGCATTTGATTAGTACGTTTAATGCGATCGACATTAAACCTAGAGCGACTAACCATTGGCGTTAGAGAAAGATTGAAGTAGTATTGACAGGTCTCTTACAAAAAATTAACAAGCAAATGCGCAAGTGAAAGGAGAGGTTAATGGAAAGCAAAGTAGTAGTTCCGGCAGAAGGCGCTAAGATTACCATTGATGCCAAAGGCAAACTGAATGTTCCGAACAACCCTGTTATTCCGTATATCGAAGGTGATGGGATTGGTGTTGACGTAACACCAGCAATGCTGAAAGTGGTTGATGCGGCAGTTAAAAAAGCCTATAACGGCGAGCGCAAAATTTCCTGGATGGAAATCTATACCGGCGAAAAATCTACTCAAATTTATGGTAAAGATGTTTGGTTACCGCAAGAAACTCTCGATTTAATCCGTGATTACCGTGTTTCAATTAAAGGCCCTCTGACAACCCCAGTTGGTGGTGGTATTCGTTCTTTGAACGTTGCACTGCGTCAACAACTTGATCTCTACATCTGTTTACGTCCTGTTCGTTACTACAAAGGTACACCAAGCCCAGTTAAACAACCTGAGCTGACTGATATGGTGATCTTCCGTGAAAACTCTGAAGATATCTATGCAGGAATCGAGTGGAAAGCGGGCAGTACTGAAGCAGACAAAGTCATCAATTTCTTAAAAAATGAAATGGGTGTTACCAAAATTCGTTTCCCAGAAAACTGCGGTATTGGTATTAAACCTTGCTCAGAAGAAGGGACAAAACGTTTGGTTCGCGCAGCAATTGAGTATGCTATCGATAATGGCCGTGATTCAGTAACTCTGGTTCACAAAGGTAACATTATGAAGTTTACTGAAGGTGCTTTCAAAGATTGGGGCTATCAGCTTGCTCTAGAAGAGTTTGGTGGTGAACTACTAGATGGCGGCCCATGGGTTAAAATTAAGAATCCAAAAACTGGCAAAGATATTATTGTTAAAGATGTTATTGCCGATGCATTCTTACAACAAATCTTACTGCGCCCAGCGGAGTATGATGTTATCGCGTGTATGAATCTAAATGGTGACTATATTTCTGATGCACTAGCGGCACAAGTTGGTGGTATTGGTATCGCACCAGGTGCGAATATTGGTTCAGAGTGCGCACTATTCGAAGCAACTCACGGAACTGCACCAAAATATGCAGGTCAAGATAAAGTAAACCCAGGTTCAATCATTCTGTCTGCTGAAATGATGCTGCGCCATATGGGTTGGACTGAAGCAGCTGACCTAATCGTTAAAGGTATGGAAGGCGCAATCGAAGCTAAGACCGTAACTTATGACTTCGAACGTCTGATGGATGGCGCTAAACTGCTGAAATGTAGCGAGTTCGGCGACGCAATCATCAAACACATGTAATTTATTATTATGTAATTAATTATATTGTGTAATTAATAGCGGGAACTTAATAGTTCCCGTTTTTTATTGTCGCATTAAAAGGGTTGATTCTTGTAGATCACAGCGTTCAATCTTTCCTAATGGTAACTTAATTAATTATCCAACTTTATGGGGGCTGGTTTTAGTGTAGCTTTTTTCGCATATCCTCCTGTAAATCACACTCAACATGTTTCATTACTGCCATGATATTGTCATTGGTTAAGTGATACTGGTACTAATGTAGTGAATCCCAAATGAAAAGAGAGCGATCCTCAAACAGTCCTATTGCGTTAATTTGTTAAAATTTAACTTAGGTTCAATAAACCAGTGGATGGTTGGACTAAAAGCTAATAAAAGTGCGATGCTAATAGTTGATAGCGTTAATAATATTATTATTAATAGGCTATATTCCACATGAAAATAAGCGAAAACTTGTAAAAAAATAAAACAAATAATAGGATGGATCAAATACACACCTAAAGCGTTATTTGATACTTTTGCATATTTATCCGTTGATAAAGCGAAATATATAATGCTAGAACCTAAAGCCATACTTATAAAGAACTTTAAAATATAAATAATAAAAAAAGATGATGGCGAATCAATATTAGTCATAGTTATAACTAATCTATTGATGTCATTTTCATAATAGAGTGCGGCTATGGCTAAAGCTGTAATGATTAAAATTGTAAAATAAGAGTTTTTTCTAAGTGAAGCTATATTTTCATCATTAATAAAATAAGCAATTATAAAGAATGGAAAATATAAAATAATAGAAAAAAAGCTTGATAGCTTCATTAGATAGTTGCTTGCTAAATAAGCAGAAATCAATGATACGACTAAAATACAAAATAAAGCGAAACTATTAGACTTTAATTTTGGTGATAACAATAAAAAAAAGGCTTGCCAAATTGGGGTGGCTAAAAAAAACCATACTCCATTTTGAGGCTCAAGGAGATAAGTTTTTAAACTTAATTCCCCTGAAAAATATAATGGAATTGCATCAATGGTTTGAAATGTTACGTAAATTATAAGGGGTGAAAGTAAACTAAGTCTCAAAGACTTCCATGTCGTATTCTTGGTAACGAATGCAACTATGAATACAAACATAGGAATTAATGTTAAGTCGAAAATACTAATAAGAAACGAGACATTGTTTTTATCGGATAAATTTAAGTAGAAATTAAAAACAATGAGAGAGCTCAACATGAGCTTCAAGGTGGGCCAATATGGTTGGGTAATATTATTTGACTCAGACTCGATCTTTTGTTTCATGTGCACGCTCTATATAGAAATTAGCTTATTGTACCGTATTGATATACTTATTTGAAATAGATTTAATTGAAGCGAAGAACGTGATTTATGATCTCAAATATCTGATGAATTGTTCTAAGTTAATGAAATATAATAAATTTTATAATAAAAACATCAAGCGATATGATTTATTACATGGTGTAATTAATAACGGGAGCCTAAAAGCCCCCGTTATTGGTTATAAATATTAAAATAATAAAGCTAACAATCTGTTTTGGCTGAATATCAGTAGCTAAGACATGTTACCTGATAGTAAGTCCGCATACCGATTTTTAAATTCCCAGTTATAAGCTACACCACTGACATTTTTGCCGTTATCCCAATTTACCGACCATGTCATCAGGCCTTTAATCGATAAACCTTTAGCATCAAGACGGGAAAAAGCATTATAAACAGCCTGTTTATCGACGATATAACCACTACCAGCAGCATCTCTATTGGCGGGTAAGCCAATAACAAATTTAGAGGGAGGAATTTTTATAAAATTGCGAGTGCCAGTCACTAAGCTTTCAGTCAGAAAATAAAGAAAATTTTCTTTCACAGAATCATTATTTTGAGCTATCCAAGCACCACTTCCATTTCCAGTATCATCCACCCATATGCCATCACCCCCCTGATTATAATATTGAGGTGCAATAAAATCATAATAACCTTCAAGTGCAGTAATATAAGCAGAGTAAGCTCCGTTGGTACCTAAATGAGGGAATTCAGGTGCCATGCTGATAATAAAATTTTTGCCTTCAGTTTTATAATGTGTTTTCACAATTTTCAATGCAGCGGGCAAAACGGTTTTATTATTGACTGCGTTAATTGCCGCTTGTTCCAAATCAATATCTAAGCCGTCAAAGCCGTAAGTTTCTACTAAACGAATAATTTCATTTGCCAAATTATTTTCATCGCCAGTTTTCAATTCTATATGTGCATCAGCACCGCCTAGAGAAATGAGTACTGCACGTCCTTGGCTATTTAAGACGCCAACTTGACGTCTGAACTCAGCATCAGTCAGTGAATAAGGCTTGAAGGTCGGAATGCCGGTGCCTTTCATAAAGGCAACCACGACGACATTATACTCCGTTGGAATATCGGTCAGATTCATCGCTACGGAAGAACCTTGTTGATAGCCATCGTTAGTACCAGCAGCCCAATTATGCCAATAGCCAACTAAAATTTTTTTATTCGATATATCTGGCATGATAGATGCGTCATCAGTGACTTGTACATTGGTAGTATTATCGGAGCTCATAATAACCTCACTATATAGTAATTTAATTTATTTAATACGCCACCAAGGTCAGTTATTGGCAGGACGTAAATATATAATGTGGATTTTTAGTCAGGATAGTATGAAACCTTTTCTTATTAATCGTAAATAAAATTCATTCTAAGTAGTAACAGTTTTTTATTTGTTTTATTAGTGAAAGGAGGTTTATTGATGCTATTTAAAATAATATTTAAATGTACAATCCATTTTGCTGGTAAGTGCTCTTTCCCTTAAGTTCCTCATCTGACTTTTCCCCATAATAATGATGGATTATGATGAACGCTCTATTATCAGATGGTGAATTTTTTTCAATGAAATACATAAAAATGTACGATATCAGTTCTTTTAGTATAAAGGTTTTACTGGGTTTTTATATTAATTATTTGAGTGAATATAAGTAACATAAAGGTGATGATATGGCTAAGAGATATTTTAATGTAAATACTGTTTCAACCGATGATTTTAAAGTTATATGTAAAGCTCGTGATATTTCTTATTATCTTGATGCACCTTCAATTATGGGCGGTACTGATTCAGGAATGACCCCCGTGGAAGCATTACTTGCTGCTATAGGTGCATGTCAGTGTATTGTGACGAAATTTTTTGCTGTACAAAAGGGGATTGATTTAAAAGAAGTAAAAGTAGATATGATCGGTGAGTTTGATGGTGATAGATTACTAGGCGTAAATGATAAAGTCGCACTTGGTTTTTCAAAAATAATTTCAAAATTTCATATAAAAGCTGAGAATAGCGAGAGTGAAATAAAAGAGTTTGTTGATTTTGTCGTGCATAACTCTCCTGTTAATGACTCGATAAAACCTACCATTGATCTCTCAACCGAGGTTTATATGTTATAGGATTACATCAGTTAAACTATTTGGTTTTAAGTAGTAACCTTATGAGACAGACAGGGAATAAGTAACTATTTAGGGGATGATATTGTACACTTGGCTACATAGTATCTCTTTGACTGTTAGTTTTACTTTTATCTATATAAATAATGTTAAAACAACTATAAATAGAATTTATTGTTGTTTTTGTTCAATGTTCTTATTCGGGACTTGAATTATTGGTCATCTAGCAAAATATCCAGTAAAAGAGATGATTAATAAGAGGAAAATCTAATGAGTAATTTGGCGTTAGTTCAGCAAGCATTAATTAGTGTATTAGGGAATGATATAGGTAATCTTAACGCTATTGAACAATATTTTTCCCCTGATTATGTTCAAGTTGTTGATGGGAAAAGAATTGATTATACAGAGTTTGTCGCTCATCTTAATGCATTAAAGAATGCGGTTGAGAGTATTTCTATTACGATAAAATCGATTGCTGAAGGTGATGGGTGCGTACATACTCAGCATATTGCTTGTGCTAAAAAGAAAAATGGAGAAATCAGTGAATTCGAAGTTTTTGCTTGTTTCCATCTTTCAAACAATAAAATTGTTCGCTGTGAAGAGCTAACGCGTATGATTAATGGCAAAAAAGCAGATGAAGATCTCGGCTCCCGAATTTGAATATTCATTGTAGGTAAAAGTTAAGGCTATATATTTATAGCCTTCTATACTCGTCATACTTCAAGTTGCAACTTTGTTGACTATGTTCATTCGCACCAGTCACGTACTTATGTACGCTCCTAGTGATTCATTCACTTGTCGCACCAGTACATACTATTTAATAAATATAAGCTGATAATTTTAAAAATATACCGGATAAATGAGGAAAGGTATTGTATATATTCAATTAACACATATAAAACATGACATTGTTCATGTATGGAATATTTATGCTACCTAGGGTATTGATTTGTTTTATTTTGTTGTTTTGGAGTGGTTTTACATTTTCAAATAATAACGATGCATTTCGTCATGTTAATATTTACACCTCAAATTACACTAATAATGTTAGTATCTATTCTAATGGTACTATGCAAGCTAAAATAATTGTTAGTTATCAACTAAATGACAATTATCTTATTCAAAATATTAAACTATTAAAACATGAAGGTAGTGAGTTAAATAATTTTAAGTTTTTTGAAAAAGAAAATAATTATCCACATGAAATTGAGAGCTTAAAAACTATTGTGCCGGTGTTATTAGTCGGAGATAATAATCAGTATAAATATTTTTATTTAGCGACAAGAGACGCTGGAGCAACACGAATTTGTGCTAAATTGAGTGCGGCTAATACGCAAACTAACCGAATAGAACACTATTCAACTTGTAATAACTCCGATAAAGAGTCGTATGTTACCCTCCATGCATTACAACCAAAACGATATACAATTAATGACTTTACAATTATTTCTGAAGAGATTGATTGGTATGATGGGGTCATGCGATTTAAAACATATGAACTTGTACCTAAAGGTTGGCAGCTAAGTCGAGCGATATCTAATGGGGCATCCATTGAGGTGTATAATTCATCGCAAGTTGCTACCCATCAATTAAGTCATTTTTTCCAAGATATGGACGTGGATTCATCGTTAACACTTTATCGGCATATCAATAAAAACCAACAAGATATGTATGTGCCTGCGTGGGCATTGGCACCTCATAAAGAGGTGGAAAAATTATCAGACAAATATAAGTTTCAAGTGAATACAAATAATAAAATTAATTTAGTTAGGAGCTATGGTTTTAAGATCAAAGATAAAAATGGTGATTATGGTATTTTAGCCAAAAATCCGCAGTACGGCCAACATATTAGATATATTACATTTTATGATAATTACGGAAATGAAGGCATCATTTATGTAAAAAGAGTTAATGATATAGATAAAGTTTATGGTGGTAATTTAGAGAATATGGATTATGGATTTTATTAATATTACTGAAGTCTGAGAGTGATGAAAATTGCTAATCATCACTCTTGGAGGACTATAGAGGGTAATTTAATACTAAACCAACACCGACTTCTTTAATAGATGAAAATTTGGATAAGTGGATTTTAGCTGCTAAATCAGTGCAGTGGCATGGATGAATATGATCAACATCGAGTTGGCTGAAGTATTCACCTGTTTGATTGAGAATTTCATCAGATGCATTTTGTAGGTGGAATCCACCAATCACAGTGACAACTTTATTTGTATTAGTGACTTGCTTAGCGTACTCAATAATATTACAAATTCCTGCGTGTGAGCAGCCGGTCACGATGATAATTCCTGCTGAAGTTTTAATGACTAGGGCACTATCATCCCATACATAATCATCTATAGTTTGATTGTTTGCATCTACCGTTGAACCAATAGGTTCTTTGCCTTCAAAATGGTTGTTTCGTGGAATTTGGCCTAAAAAGATAATGTTCTCGGTAAGAGAATAGGGTTCAACAGTTTGCTTACTGTCAAAATAAGCATCTAACACGTCTTTAGGAATATTAGCACCAATAACTTTTGAGCCAAAACGTTTTGGTAATAGTGCATCTGGGTGATAAATTAAGTCAATTTTCTTCTGAAAACAGCAATTTCTTCTATCATAGTGCTGTATGAGATGATTTAGCCCCCATGTATGATCATTATGTCCATGCGATAAAGCTAAATCAGTAATCTGAGATAAATCGATATTAAGTGTGTGTGCATTATCGATAAAGATATTGGAATATCCCGTATCAAATAGGATTTTACGCCCATCGGCTTCAATATAGTAACTAACGCCTGGCTCACCGCAAAAGTAGCTATCGATAAGAGTGTTGTTATCAACAAGAACGGCTATTTTTATTGTCATTTTTACTTATTATGCATAGTTAGTGGGTAGAGGATGACAGTTATAGCAGATTTGATTCAATAATAGGTAATAAAAATGCTTTACTCCAAGACTAAGCAACTAAGAAATAGCTGCTTAGCGATATAAAATATTTATTATTGTTGAGTTTTTTGTTCTGGTTGTGGTGATCCACAAGGTTTAATATGAAATATTTCGATAATTTCTTCTAATAAGTCAGATTGTGCTTTCAAAGATTGTAAAGAGCCTTGTAATTCTCTTGTCATAGTCGCATTAGCTTGTGTGGTATTATCCAGCTCATTAATCGCTAAATGTATTTGCCCAACACCATAAGTTTGCTCATGTGAAGCGAGAGAAATATTCTGGATTTTTTCGTTGATATTAGAGGTACTCTTGGCAATTGATACAATATTGTCATTAGCATCCGCTGCGAGTTGAAAACAATGGTGTATTTTCTCATTCGAGTTATCGATTAGCGTTTTAATTTCTTTAGAGGCTTGGTTGCAACTCATAGAAAGCTCACGAACCTCATTGGCGACAACAGCAAATCCTTTGCCGTGTTCACCAACACGTGCCGCCTCCACGGCAGCATTCAACGCCAATAAATTTGTCTGAAAAGCAATATTGTCTATAGTAGAGGTGATTTTGCTAATTTCTTTTGAAAAATCAACGATATCATCCATATTTTCGACAACATCTGAGATCAGTTCATTACTTTTATCAATGGTAACTCCTGTTTCAACCATTAGTTGGCAAGATTCGTGGGTATGAGCACTATTAAGTTTGAAAGAAGAATCTAATTCTTCGATACTCGCTGCTGTTTCTACAATCGCGGCGGCTTGCTGATCTGCGCGAATTGACAGGTCTTGATTCATTTGAGTAATGTCGTTTAATTCATTTTTGATGTTGTGTGTATTGGAGTAAATATTTTGAACGATCTCGATTAGCTTATTTTGCATATTAGAAACATGCTGTTTGAGTGATTTAATTTCTGCTAGCCCTTTATTATCAAAATGATGATAAAGAATACCTTGGCTTACTTTTTCGATGCCATCGATAACCTGATTTAAAGGTCGTACAAATAAATATTGTAAAATAAAGCGAACTAACAGAGTAATAAAGGTAAGAGTAATAATAACCGCAATAATACCGATAATGCTTTGTTTATATAACTGTTCGCTAGCAGCAGAAATTTGATGATAGCTTTGGTTTAATTGTTGGTGATAGTAGTTAAGATTCAGTTCGAAGGTATCTTGAAATTTTTGAGTAGGTTGATTCAGAAAATCGTAGGTCTTTCCTTGCACCAAAAAACTTGAAAGTTCCATTAATGCTGCTTGTAACTCGGTATAGCTTTGAGCTAGCTCACTAAATAATAATTCACTTTTATTTTGTGATAGTTGAGCGAAATTTTTCCATTGCAAATCAGCCCGATCAATTTTTTCGTGGAACTGTTTAATCAAACTATCAATGTCAGTATTTGCAGTTTGCATTTTATTAATGACTAGTAAATGCCGAGAACTGGCACGATTTAAGGTATTACGTGCCTGTAATAGTGATTGCCATGTTTCGTTCAAAGCTGATTGTTCTTGGTATATGGCATCCAGTTTACCAAGGGTTGTTTGGTAGTTTTTGAGGTAACTAAAGAATAGCCAGCATGAAGAGAGTAATAATACAATTAATAATCCAGATAAAAGCCAAACTAGAGTTGTTGTTTTAAGACCCGAAGACCGGAAAAGCGATAATTTAAATTTTTGTGATATATCGGACATCATTTATTATTTCCTTTCATACTGTCGGTAACATGTTTCTAACATGCATAAGTAAACCACTTATTAGATATAAGGTAATAACTAGCTAAATCAGATAGTTGGTATATACCTTATAACAGTCATACAGAAGTCAGGCGTAGGGACTAATCAATGATATCGGCAGCTACGACGTATACTTTATGTTCAAATCAATATTAATCTAAATTAATGCTAATGATTCATTCGTCGTATTAATGGTAATTATTTGTTTTTTAGCGTGAATTGATTTAAAACGTAGGTTATTGAGATAAAACTAGCGTGCTGATAGTCTGAGTCTTTTTAAGGGTAAGAATATATTGATTCTGATGAGAAACTTGAGATAACTATGATTACTCTCTTTTTAAAGTGTTTGTTAGGTGCTGTGGCCGTTTTGGTGATTGCTATCTTATCAAAGAGTAAGCTTTTTTATATTGCCGGTCTGATCCCTTTATTCCCAACATTTGCGTTGATTGCTCATGTGATTGTTATTCAAGAACAAGGTGCTTTAGCATTACGTAAAACCGCATTATTTGGTATGTGGTCATTAATTCCTTATCTGTTGTATTTAATTACCGTATATTTTCTGGCAACCAAAGTATCGGCATGGTTGTGTTTAAGTATTGCTACTGTGAATTGGGTTTTAGCAGCGGCAATACTGATCTATTTTTGGCAATTATATCAATAGGTTTAGTTATTTTATAATGACGTAATTGGGACGAAAATAAATCGTTAACCAATCTCTGTATGGCATATCAGTAAATGACTATTTTTCTTGTCGCATTTTGTTACAATTTAACTATAATATGGTAGTGTGGATTTTATCAATATTACCGTGGGAAATATGCTACTAAGAAGCCTAGTGCTGTTACTTATTGTTGGTGGTGCCTATATTGCTGGCATAATGACAAATATGGCTAAAGTATCAGAGATAGATACTAAAAAGAAAATAGAGAACTCAGTTGAAGATTTTCTTGCTTACCCAACCGCAGCAGAGTATCGGAATGTTAATTACCATGTATTAAGTCAATCGGATAATGGCGAAGAAACGGGATATTACTGCGGTGAGGTTTATGGTTTTAAAAATGAACTCCCCTATGGTTTTAAACGTTTTATTGTGAGATATCATAAAAGTTCAGTGGGTAAAACCATGGTATCAATTCCTTTTGTCGAAGAGGTTGATGATATTATTCCAGTGGAGCAATTTGAGGTTGTTTGGTCTCGATATTGCCAAAAATAAATTTAAAAAGTTAAGGTTATACTCATCATACTTCGAACTGCACAGGTGTTGACGACATACAGCTTGCCGAGTCACATAATTATTTATGCTCCCCGCGACTCTCTTTATTTGTCGCCTACCTACAACTCGAATTATTTAGAGTAGAGTTTTAAACATAATTCACCTTAACTTTATTATTTATGTAACCTTAATGGCTAATGTAGCTAAAAAAGTTGGTAAGTAGTTATCGATAACAAAACGTGGGTTAGGTTGCCAGTCTTCAAGGAAGCCTGCGATATTAAAGCCTACATTTATTTGCCCGCCAATTAAATCTGTGAGTGAATGACCAAAAACAAACGCTTCTTGATTTTGATGCTTCAGCATAATTTGTTGTTCAGTGAGATTTTCTAATTCAGAAAAAGGCATTTTGTAGGCTGGTTTGATTAAACCTTGTTCACTGAATTTTGGGTCTCTGTCACCAACAAAAACAATGGGGTTGAAAAAACTCGAAAGTAGTCTGCCATTTTTTTTCAATATTCGATAACATTCACGCCATACAGGGGTGACATCGGGTATATAAAGGTTTGAAATTGGATGGAAAATCAGGTCAAAGCTAGTGTCTGCGAACATATGCAGATCACGCATATCACCCTGTATGGTTTCCAATCTTAGGTTATCACGAATAGCAACTTGTTGATCTTGTGCCAATTGTTGCTCTGAAAGGTCAAAAACAGTCACATCTGCCCCCGCAGCTGCCAATATAGGGGCTTGTTGTCCACCCGCTGAGGCAAGGCATAAGATTTTTTTCCCTTTAACATCCCCCAACCATTGTTTATCTAATGGAGAAGGGGTTAGGTGTATTTGCCATTCACCTTGTTTGGCTTTTGTAATAGTGTCAGCATCAACAGGAATTGACCAAGCTTGCTGCTGTTGAGCTTGCTTATCCCATGCTTTTTGATTTGCAGTTAAAAAATCCGTCATAAATTAGTACTCATTAATACATTATTTATTTAATGTAACTCAATAGACAATAAAATAAAAGAAAAATGTACTAGTTGGTACATATGGCGTAGGGTAAATTACAATACTATCCTTTTACTAAGTAATAACGGGTGCCAGCAAAGCTAAACTCAGCGATTTCTCGCATACCTAATTTTTGATGTGCTTTTAGAGAGCGGATATTATCTATGTTAATAAAAGCAACTGGACTACCCGTTTGCTGAGTGCAAATTGCATCATATAGCGGTTTAAGCATGTTTTTTCCTCGATAGGCCGCATCGATACAAACGGGCCCATAAAACCAGCTATTATTCATTTCCGCTTTAAATTGCTGAGTAATATATTGTGCTAACCGGGGAAGAGCGCTACTTTTTACATCAAAGCTGAAAACAACACCAACAATATGGTTGCGTTCATAAGCGATAATAACGCGCAACGAATTAGCAAACATACTTTCAACTTTATTTAGTGGAAATTCACCTAATAATCCCCCGCCTTGTGATTGTGCATTGCGCTGTAGTAGATGTGTGACTTCTTCACAATCGGTCATTTTCATTAAACGATACTGAAACGTCATGTAACCCCCTAGATACGATAATATTCGCCAAGCCTGAGAGAGATAAAACTAAAGCAAGATTTTATCAAGAAAAGAAAGCGTGAATTGTGGTGAATTTTACTTTTTTTATCGCCATAATAGCGAAACGATTGACCACTATGTATATCAAAATGCTTGCTAAATCTTATCCTATTATACTGTTAGTTATTTCGAATGTTTTTATGATGTTTGCGTGGTACGGCCATTTAAAATTTACAGATAAACCGTTGTACAGTGTTATCTTCTTTAGTTGGTTAATTGCTTTCGTTGAGTACTGCTTTGCTGTTCCCGCTAATCGCCTTGGGCATCAATACTATAGCGCCGCAGAATTGAAAACGATGCAAGAAGTTATCACGCTTTGCGTATTTGTCATATTTTCTGTGCTCTATTTAGGGGAAAGTATCACTATTAATCATATTATTGGCTTTATTTTGATTTTTGCTGGTGCATTTTTTATTTTTAAAGGGCCTTTTTGATATTTTACTGGTGTGGCGCTTGTGATGTCATAGCTATGAAAAGAGCACTCAAACCGATGGGAATTCCTATGTTGTAGCGTATACTTTTCACTATATTTTTTATACAAAGTGAGGATTGTATGCCTGATTTCCATTCTATAGTAACTGAGTATTGGTTTAAGAAAATGTCGGGTGATGTGCAACATTTTGAAAATGAGTCATTTTGCTTGACGATAAATAATTCGCTAGATGAGTCGAACAGTATTATGGTGCTAGGAGTGGTGAATGGTAAAACAAGGGTCACTCTTTCATCGAAAGTTGCAGAAGCTTTGATGCTTAGCAAAATAGAAATAACGAATCTTGAACAATTAGAAGTATATTTAGCAGAAAAAAAACTTAAATTACATGGTCCCGATAACCTTTATTATTTTTCTCATCAAAATCAATTAAAATTACTTAATGAAAGTGACAAAAAAAATATACGACCACTAACCTCTGAAGATAAAAATGCATTTAGCCAGTTTGAACGATTAGCATCAAAAGATGATTTAGAAAATGCTTACGTTGAGTTAGAGCATTGGTTAGTTTATGGAGCGTTTGAAGGGCAACAGTTGGTTTGTGCGGCGAGTATGTATGACTGGGATAATACTCAATTTGCTGATATTGGCGTCCTAACCCTTGACCCTTTTCGAGGTAAAGGTTATGCCAAAAAAGTGATTAGTGCGATGAGCAAAAAAGCCATTCAATTAGGCTATGAGCCTCAATATCGCACTCAGATAGATAATCAGGCTTCGATAGCACTAGCAAATTCGTTAGGTTTAAGTTTGTTTGCTAAGTGGGATGTCATATCACCTGACTGCAAATAATTGTTCAATTAATTATCCTCTTATGGTTTTTACACAAGAGGATATTATGATATTTAGATCCAACCCTTTTCACGGAAACGCTTTAATACCACAACAAATTGTTCCATTTCTTCAGGTGTTCCTAATGTAAGACGGCTCCAACCCAATGCAGGAGGGAATTCTCTTCCAACCATAATATGCGCTTCTGCCATTCTTTTTTGGTAGGTTTTCACGTCACCTTTCACCTTATGGAAGATGAAATTCGCCTGTGATGGTGCATAAGCAATATTTAACTCATTGAGCGCAGATTTCACGATATTTCTTGAAACATTATTTGATTTCAAGCTATATGCAATGAAAGGCTTATCTTGTAATGAGGCCAGAGCTGCAACCGCTCCTGCGGTATTGGTATTATCTAAAGGAAGAAACTGATCAATTGCAGCTACGACTTCCGGAGCTCCAATACCGTAACCAACACGTAAGCCAGCTAATGCAAAAATTTTTGAGAAAGTGCGAGTAACAAGAAGGTTCTTTTGCCCTTGTTTTACTTGTTCTATTGCACTGGTGAATTGAGGGTCTTCGACAAACTCAGCGTAGGCTTCATCAATAATAAAAAATTGTTTATTAGACGCCTTTGTCATCCACTGATTGAGCTCACTGGAAGGGGTGATCATTGCTGTTGGGTTATTAGGGTTACAAATATAAATGATGGATAGTCCATCGAATTGGTCAGCCAACTGTTCCATCTTGTGTAAATCGAAAGAAAAATCCTCTTTTAAAGGGACTTTGCTGATCTTGATATTTAGAGGAATTGAGTAGAGCTCAGCGTAGTTAAAAGTGGGATCTGGTGTGACTAATTGAATATTTTGATTTTGTTTGCGAGCTTGTGCAGCCAACATAGCAATAGCAGCTTGAATGGTTTCTGAAGAACCATTTCCTAAAGTCACATGTTGTTCTGTCAAGTTATAGTGGTCACCGATATGGTTGATGAGTTCAGCACGTGCACTATCTGGGTAGCGAAAGGAACTCGGCAATGCAGCAATAACGGCTTGCCGTGCTTTGGGGGACATACCGAGTGAATTTTCATTAAAGTTGAGTAGTAACGGGTGTTTTTCATCAATAATCATCGCTGTTTTTGTTTCTGCGATGGCTTGATTAAGTAAATTGCTTGCAGCTAGGCCACTCATAATCATTGAGCTTGTTTTTATAAATGTACGACGATCCATAGTTTTCCCTGAGAGCTAAGTAGATTAAAAATGATAATAATGTAAATATTTATTTATTAAAAGTGAATTTATATTCATTTAATGATTTTTTTGATATTTTTAAAAGGAAAATAAAGCTAAATTTTTATCTATTGCATTGAACTACAAGATAAAAATTTCATTACAGATGTGACTAAAATAGTGCATAGATTGTGCTTTTAATTCACATGGTTATATAATAAATTATATATCGAAATTAAATAATAAATTGGAAAAAACAAATGAAGTTATATATGTTTTATGTGGGTGGTAATGCTGGCAAATCCAATATTGAAGTACATGATATCCAATTTGTGGTGGTACATCAGCCAACAGATGCATGGCCTGCATTGCGAGAAGCTTGGTTTGGAGATAAAGATAAAATTCATATCGATGGTTATGCAATCATCAATTGGGTAGATGGGTATCGAATTGAATTAAGCAAAGAGCCTGCAACTCATCAGCAAAAATTATATTTTGTGAATGTTGGGGCTATAAACCTTCAAAGTTAGCTGAATTGCATGAATTCGATTTATTTGTTGCAAATACGCCAGCAGAAGCAAAACAAAAAGCGATCGATACATTATTGGTTGATAGCCAGCAGCAGCATAAAGATAATTTAAAAGATGTTGATGATTGTGTGTTACTAAATCAAGTTAGTGATTATTATATTCATTTAATAGAACAGCCAAATAGCGAGCATTTTAAACCGGAGTGGCAAGGTTACCAACCGATAGGTTTTTAAAATAGCACGTAGCTAATCATAAAATAGGGCAGGTTGGCTGCCCTGAATGAGTTATTGATTTTGAGGTAGAGTATTATTACCCGTTATTTCAACAACCGAAACGTGGACAACATACTGTTTACCACTTTCAGCTTTTGGTGCATCAAGTGCGATTTTTTTCAGTGCTTCATCTGGCTGGGCTGTTTGCAAAGAAGTTGAATATTGCATAGCGCCATTATGCATACCGTAGTGGCGACCTGAAGCATTATAATGGCGGCTGTCATTACAAGGTCGATTATCATAGGACTGGGCATTGTTTTGGTAACCTCCTCGATGCCAAGTTCCATCACAATTGTTGTTACCATGATATGCGAAAGAAGAAAAACTCACAGCGAAAACACTTGCCACAATAAATAGAGGCTTTAGATATTTCATAATTATTCTCCTATTGACTATCTACTAATTATTATTGTGGCTGTTTTATTTATTATTTCAATTCTATTTACTCAAATAAAAGAATAAAACATGATTTAGCCATGAAGTACTCACTATTTCATCACAATGAAAAATATTTGTTTCAAATTTTGAAGTAAAGTTAATTTTAAGATTTATTTAAGTGTTAATGTGCTTTATTGTTAATATTTAATTCATTTTGATTAAAGTATCATACATTAATTAATGCATTTTTATTTATTAAATAATATCTGATTTAATTTGGTTATTAGATACCTATGTAAATAAAATAATATCGAAAAAAATATAGCTGTCATTATGATAGGGCGCTTTGAGGGAAACATTTGACTCATTTTGTTCACTTAATTTTAAAAAATACCGTTATAATTACACTTAGTAGCTAAACGCACAGATAAGGATTATGACTTGAAACGTGTAAAGACTAAGTTATTGATTATTTTATTGATTGTGGCAGCAGGTTTTGCATACCAATACACAATCACTATCAATGATACTGATATCCAAAAAATGGCTCAGCAGCTTGTTGAGCAAAAATTGTCATCATCGCAACAGAAAATCTTTTTCAAAGATGTCGCCGTGGTCAAACGTAATCAGTATAAAGATGGGGAAGGGGTTCGTGTGTGCGGCTCGTACCAAGTAGGGGAGTCTGGCACGGTTTTGCCTTTTGTTGCTAGCGTTGATGTACGTGATGGTAAGTTTTCAGGTCATAATCAATTATTATTGAGCGATACACCAGAAATAGAGGCATCAATCATCAAAATATGCCAAGAAGAAAAATCATAATGCATTATGCTGCCCAGCCATTAGTCTGGGCATCATTTGTTAAAGTCGCGCTATTTTGTTTTATTCAATAATAGCTCAGTTTGGATCTTACAGGCTGAGATTGAATCATTTAGCGATTTGGTAAATTCATCGTGGTTTTTAAATTTACCTTTGCTATCACGAACTGCTTTGATGGCAACATCTAAATTCTTTTGCAAATCAGCTTCATTTATCTCTAACTTCGCGAGATCAACTTGTTTGCTTTTCAGTTGGCTTAGAGCGCTGGATGTTAATTCATTGCTGCTTTTATCTGAATCATAAGCATCATTCAGTGCTTTTCCAGTGATATCACAATAATCAATAGCAGTTTGGCTAATGTTTAGTGGTTCATTAGCACCCATTGCGATAACAGGTGCAAAGCATACAGCAAGTAAAAGACGTTTCATGACAGTACCTCTAGTTTTACACTAAATGAGTATTAACTTTATCGTGTATTGAAGTGAGACTATAGCAGAATTGCCTGAAAAGATGAGGTTTTAAGCCATATTTCGCATTTTGAAACAAAAAAGAGCCAGTAAAAATACTGGCTGCCATAAATAGCAAAGCAATGTAAATGAAAATTACGTTATATAATTTATCATATAACGGTGGAAGGTAAAGCTGTTTTGGCAGCAAAATGCTAATTAATTATGCTAAGGCTGCTCTTGATCAGAAATAAGGTCAGTCAAAAATTGGCAAGATAAAAGAGATAAAATGTGACCAGTATTTGATTAATAACCGATCACATATTAGATAAGTTTGTTATCTTTCAATCAATAAGATGATTGTTGATACATTTTCATGGGTGGCTAGTGTGGATTATTTTGACCAGTGACCATGTTTTAAAACATCTTCAACCAGCTCATGCAACACGACATGTGCTTCTTTGTCGTCATGAAATCCACTGGTTTCAAATGTGGTGGCACCTGAATCATGAATAATATATAAATCGCTACCAGGGTATACTTCTAGCACTCTTGCTCTTAGCTCAGCAGTGAATGCATCATAGGATTTTTGGGATACAGTATCATCAGAGATTTTAATGGTGATTTTCATTTTTTAACCTTCAGTAGGATCACAATTTAGTTGTAAAGTTTATTGTGATGTATAAATAGAAGCAATGCTTATTTTTCAATAGTCGTTTTTTGATGAGATGAAAAAATAAGCGATTTGTATGTTTTAAACACAGTAAAAATGTATAAGTGAGTAATGTTAATTTATCAGTTAATACATTTAAAATATGTAAGCCGCTAGTCTATCAATTTTATTAGTAGAGTGCTTAAGCTTAATAATGAAAGTAACGCTATTTACTTTAGGTATCATATAGAAATTAACCTCGTGTATGAATATCAAATTCTACTTACAACATTTTAATGTAATCAAGTGATTAATAATTTGTCTTGTTAGATGATAAATATATAATCCATTAATATTAATGGTTATTTTTTATCCCAATTATGAGAGCATATTAGTTTTTTTAATAAAAAAATTGATAGTAATTATCTAAAACTAAAAAAATGTTTTACATAAAAGATAAAAAAATATAGTTTTAAGATTCTTTGTTTTGTATTTAATTACGCTTCCTATAAAAGATGAGTTTCTATAATCATCCCTGTGTTATTTCAGGCGAAACATAGTGAAAACTATCATTGGTGAAACAATGATTTTTATTTGTATATTATAAAATAAGGGGAACAGTTTGGTCGAATTTATCAACTATCTAAACAGTGTAGTCTGGGGCTCACTACTCATATACTTGTTACTTGGTGCAGGCATCTATTTTACTTTTCGTACCGGTTTTATTCAAATCCGTCATTTCAGTCATATGTTTGGCATCTTAAAAAATAGTAATCAAACAAATAAAGCAGGTATCTCTTCTTTCCAAGCTTTATGTACTAGCTTAGCGGCAAGAGTGGGAACCGGAAACCTAACGGGGGTCGCTATTGCGATTACCGCTGGTGGACCAGGGGCAATTTTTTGGATGTGGGTTGTTGCTTTACTCGGTATGGCAACTTCCTTTGTTGAATCAACACTAGCGCAACTTTATAAAACGAAAGACGACCAAGGTAATTATCGTGGTGGGCCCGCCTATTATATGCAAAAAGGACTAAATCTGCGTTGGATGGGGGTTTTGTTTTCGATATTCCTTATTATTGCATTTGGCTTAGTATTCAATGCGGTGCAGGCAAACTCAATCGCACAGGCTACTGCTGTAGCATTTGATTTTAATCCTCTCTATGTGGGTATTGCTCTTGTGATCATGAGCGGTATTGTTATTTTCGGCGGATTAAAATCAATTGCAAAGGTTGCTGAATTAGTTGTACCAGTTATGGCGCTAGCTTATTTAATATTGGCGTTTTGGGTTGTCGGGCATCATGTCGAACGTTTGCCTGAGATTTTTACACTGATCATTCGTAATGCATTTGGATTGCAAGAGGCTGCTGGTGGCGCTATTGGTTATGGCATCGGACAAGCGATGACGCAGGGGATCCAGCGGGGCTTATTTTCTAACGAGGCGGGGATGGGATCTGCACCAAATGCTGCCGCTTCAGCTGCACCTTATCCACCGCATCCTGCCTCACAAGGCTATGTACAAATGTTGGGTGTTTTTATGGATACCATTGTCATTTGTAGCGCTACTGCAATCATTATACTCTCTTCTGGTGTGCTGGATAACCCAACGGAAAAAGTGAATGGCATTGAGCTAACTCAATTGGCTTTGTCATCAGTTGTTGGTGGATGGGGGTCTACATTTGTTGCTGTGGCGATATTCTTTTTTGCCTTCACTTCGATCATTGCTAATTATGCCTATGCTGAAAGTAATATGATCTTTCTTGAAAATAATCATACTACAAGCTTATTTCTCTTGCGTTTAGCAGCTCTCGGAATGGTGATGTTTGGGGCATTAGCTGAAATGCCATTAATCTGGAAGATGGCTGATTTATCGATGGGGCTAATGGCAATTACCAACCTCATTGCGATCCTATTACTCTCTGGTATCGCGTTTAAATTGGCTAAAGACTATAACTTGCAAAGAAAAGCAGGAAAAATACCGACCTTTGATATTGAGCAGCATCCTGAATTGAAGATCCAAGTAGAAGAAGGAATTTGGGAAAAAGAGCAACTCAAGCAATGGGTATCTAAAAAAGCGATTCAAGAATCATAAAAATTGATTTTCGGCTGATAATACGTAGCAGGGAAAATACGTTTTTATCCCACATCATCAACAATTTGAGGTCACCAAATAAGGTGGCCTTTTTACTAAGATCTTCCCTAATAAAATTGTCATTCTATAAACACTATTAATAATACTTGCTTTCTAACATTTTGAGCTTTAAGGTTTTTATCAATAAATGGTGAGATAACCTTGAAACTGAGTAAAAAATGAAATTAGGTCAGCATGCAGCAACATTTTACGGTGTGATCTCAATATTATTGTGGAGCACTATTGTCGGTTTAATTCGTAGTGCAAGCGAAAGCTTTGGTGCTGTTGGTGGTGCTGCGCTTATCTATAGTTTTGGTACCATTATCCTAATTCTATTTATGGGATTACCTAAAATCCATATTTACCCTAAACGTTATCTTTTTTGGGGAACACTCTTATTTGTCAGTTATGAAATCTGTTTTGTATTAGCGTTAGGGTTAGCGGATGACCGTCAGCAAGCAATAGAATTGGGTATGGTAAATTATCTATGGCCAAGTTTTACTATTGCACTAGCCGTATTCTTTAATCGACAAAAATTTACTTGGCTGCTTGGTGTTGGTTTAGCGTTGGCTTTTGTCGGCTTGGTTTGGGTTATTTCAGGCGATAAACCCATTTCAGTAGAGGCCATCTTAACGAATATCAAAAGCAACCCTTTAAGCTATTTATTGGCTTTTGTGGGTGCCATTTTTTGGGCATTTTACAGTAATGTCACCAAACGTATCTCTGGCGGACATAATGGCATGGTGCTATTTTTTATCGTCACATCAATAGGCTTGTGGCTTTTGTTTGCTTTGCAACCCGCAAAATCTTTTGATTTTTCATTTGCTAGTGTCGGTTTATTGTTGGTTGCTGCGTTGGCAACAGGTGGGGCTAATGCGTTATGGACACTGGCAGTGATCAGAGGAAATGTGGCATTTTTAGGTACCTTATCCTATTTTACCCCCGTGATTTCAACGGCATTTTCTTCAATACTCTTGAGTACCGCGCTAACACTTGGTTTTTGGCAAGGTGTGTTAATGGTAACGTTAGGATCAATTATTTGCTTTCTAGCGACGAGGCGTGTGGCGTTCAATACAAGTAAAGAGCGCCATTAAGGTTATTTATACTGTTTCATTGTTCAATTGCGCTGTTTTACCTGAGCACATTTTTCCAATTAACAGTGAGATGATACAAGCAATAATACCCGGTATTAACCAGCCCATACCTTGCTCAAAGAGAGGGAGATGAGTAAGAAGGAAATTCTTCATATTATCACTGAGTAATTTCAAATAGTTTAACGTATCCAATAGACTCATAAAAACAATGACGGCGATCGTGATACCGTAAGAAATCCGCGGAGCAGCCATATAGCGACGAGCATATTGAAGGAATACGATAGTAACAGATGAAGGATATATCATCAGGAGTGCTGGAATGGTGACGCGTAATAGGGTGTCTAGCCCGAAGGTCGAAACAATCGTGGTTAGCAGCGTGAAAAATATAACCCAAAAACGATAACCTAAGCGATGATGGAATGTTGCAAAGTAATCGGCACAAGCACTGGTCACACCGACTAACGTTGTCATACTGGCTAACAATACAATCCCACACATGATCCACGTTCCCACAGAACCAAATAGTGCATCAACATAACGTGAGAAAATTTGTCCGCCATTGGTTGCCGTATTGGCGACGAGATCACTTGTTGCGCCAAGATAGAATAAGCAAATATAGAGCGCTGCCAATAGACTAACTGAAATTAAACCTGCTTTTATGGTAATAAATGCAACTGTGCGAGGCTGAGTAATATTTTTAGAGGCTAAAGCTCTAGCGACAATCCCCCCAAATGCCATGGCGGATAAAACATCCATGGTTTGATAACCATCAATGACTCCACCGAAGAAGGCATAATCTGCATATTGTTTCACTGGCGCATTGATCGCAGACAGAGGCTCAACCACTACAGCGACACCAACAACAACTAATAAGACTAGCAGTGCAGGTGTCATAAATTTACCGATGGCACTGATCATGGTGCCTTGTTTGAGCATGAAAAATAGCGAGCAAATATTAAAAACTAATGCAAACGTTAAATGAGAGGCGGTATTTTTTTCCACAAAACCTAAAGGAATGAATCCCATTTCAAATGCGGTGTTGGTGACCCTAGGCATGGCAAATGTTGAACCGACAATTAAATATAGTGCGACCCAAAAAATAACAGCAACCCATTTAGGTAGATCAACGGAAAGCCTTTCCCCACGGCCTTTTACAGCAACAGTCACTAGTGTAATAAAAGGCAGAATAACGCCAGTAATAATAAAACCGAGTGATGTGCTAAACCAATCTGTTCCTGATTGGTAGCCAGCCATAGGAGGGAAAATGATATTACCTGCACCAAGAAAGAGTGCAAAGACCATCATCCCAAGAATTATCATATCTTTAGTCGAAAACATGTTACTACCTGCTTGTAATGTTTGTTTTGCAATGAATATTTTTTTATTACAGTATTTTTAAAGGCGCAGATAGTATCAAATTTAGAGGGGAGCGTCAGACTTCGATCAGTCATTTGACTTTAGGAGGTAGATAAATAGGGGGGCTTAGAGCTAGTGATTAGCGATTTATTTCAATATTTTATTAAATGGCAGTGAGTGACACTGCCTATGGCATTATTGTTGGTTTATAAATTTATTTAATGCGACGGCAACACCATCTTCATTGTTCGTTGCTGTGACAAATTTTGCAATATTGCGGACATTATCAATTGCATTGCCCATCGCGACAGGGATCTTGGCATACTGAAGCATTTGTAAATCATTATTTTGATCGCCAATACTCATGACTTTGTCCGGTGTGATGGCTAACTTTTCACAAATCACTTGTAAAGCAGCGCCTTTGCTTGCTGTTTTACTGGAGATCTCTAGAAAATAAGGGCTGGTTTTCATCAATGAATAGCTTTCAAAAGTATCTTCAGGAATATAACTGATACCAACACTGAGCTTTTCTGGCTGGTCAATCATCATAAACTTAGTGAACTTTAGGCTAGGATCCATTTCATTTGCAGGGCAATAGACCAGAGGGGTATTGGTTAGATAAGCATCATGCACAGTGTAATGGCTGATATGGCGGTTTGCAGTAAACATCGTATTTTGTGCGAGCACATGCATATGCACACCAACTTCGTTTGCCAAAGATTCGAAATATTGGTAGTCAGCAAAATCTAACAGATTTTCAACTAAATGTGTTCCATCATTGGCTTGGTGAATGACACTACCGTTATTGCTAATGCAATAATCTGATGCATTGTCGAGGCCAAGTTGCTGGAGATAGGGAAAGATCCCTGAAAATGGTCTACCTGAAGCAAGTACTACGTGAATACCGTTGCTTTTGGCTTGTATAACCGCATCTTTGACTGCTGGGGTGATTTGGTGCTGAGAGTTGAGTAGAGTACCATCTAAATCAATTGCTACCAGTTTAATTGACATCAACGCCTCCGGTTAATGATGTTTTACTGAAGTACCTTACTCCATTTACATTAAATGTAAATTATCTAAATATGAAAAGTATTACTTAGCTAGATAATTCAAGTAGATAACTTTAATCATGAGTATGGCTCAAATGCAAAGGTTCTTTGACGTCTAAATCAATATCCCCATTTTGCCGAAAATCGAACGGGGTTATCCCATATTCTTTTCGGAACATATAGGTGAAATGTGATTGGGAACCAAACCCAAAGTCTAGTGCGATATCAAAAATGGATTGTTCGCTGTTTCTAAGCAGGTTAACAGCGCCCGCAAGGCGACGTTGACGAATGTATTTACCCAACGAAATTCCAGTCACTTCTTTAAAAATTTTTTGCATATGCCATAACGAATAGCCTGAATAGGCAGCAAGTTCTTCTAAATGGATAACTCGACCTAAGTGTTCCTCAATCCATTTACTTAGAGCATAGACAAGTGCTAAATGATTATCTTGTGGCATCTCAATTAATTACTGAAGTTGTTGACTTGTGCATGTGAAATTTTGTTCAAAACAGCAATATTTTAGTTAACTCGATGAGTTAAAGCATTATTCCTCAATTTTGCTACTAAGAACAGTAGTAAAACATCTGCTATCCGAACCCAAAACATGAGCGTACTACTAGGAACTGGAAAACTCACCATGAGCCTGTAGTAACTCAGACCCCAATTAGAGAAACATAATCGTAATATGCTGAGAAAATCAGCGTTAACAGCTTATGTATTAAAATGGAGTAGCTGAAGTATACACAACTTCGTTTGAACATGACAAAGGCTGGTTGTGCGGTATGAGTTGTAAATCGATGAAAAAAAAGCCAGTTAGGCAGGTTTTTTATTAATTAGTGTGAAAAATGAGCATAAATACAAAAATTGGTATGAATCACGTATTTTCCTCAAATTTCCAAATGATGGTTACTGTAAAATTAAAGATTAAAAAGTGACACATCAGCCAGTATGATAATTTTTTATCTTTTGATACTGCGTAATTTATTGAAAATAAATGGCTAAATGGTTTTTATGTTGAAGGAGAACTTGGTTGAAATACAAATTGGTCATCGCTATTTTTGCTGTGATAGCTTGTGTTTTTTTATATCTATTAGCGATGGATAGGTTGTGTGATCAAGGTGGTGAAAACTTTATATTTGGAATATGTCAAATAACTGACTTATTACCGTTTTGATTTTACCCTTTAATACGCCATACTGTGCTACTTCTGTTTTTTATCACAAACTATCAACTTTTAATCAGATAGGTTTGCTGATCCAGCAGGGAACATCTTTAAGTGGTGTTGTTAATAACAAAATTCAAATAAACTTGTATGCTTAACTCAATAAATAGAGATAACAAGCAAGTAATAGGATGATAAGGGTAAAGTTATGGCGCAAGAGCAGCAGACGCTAAAGCGTGGGTTAAAGAATAGGCATATCCAGTTGATTGCTTTAGGAGGAGCAGTTGGTACAGGGCTGTTTCTCGGTATCGCAACAACTATAAAGATGGCAGGCCCTTCGGTATTGTTAGGGTATGCATTATGTGGGTTTATTGCCTTTTTGATTATGCGTCAGCTGGGTGAAATGATTGTTCAAGAGCCTGTTGCCGGTTCATTTAGTCATTTTGCATTTAAGTACTGGGGTGGTTTCGCTGGTTTTCTATCAGGTTGGAACTATTGGTTTATGTTCATTCTTGTTGGAATGACCGAGCTCACCGCCGCAGGTGAATATATGCGCCGCTGGTGGCCTGAATTGCCTATTTGGGTTTCCGCTGCGGTATTCTTTATTGCGGTTAATGCAGTTAACTTAGTCAACGTTCGCTCTTATGGCGAAACAGAATTTTGGTTTGCTCTCATCAAAGTGATCGCGGTTATTGCCATGATTATCTTTGGCTGTTATTTGCTGTTTAGTGGCAAAGGTGGACCACAAGCGAGTATCACCAATTTATGGGAGCATGGTGGCTTTTTTGCCAATGATTTTATTGGGCTCTTAATGGCATTGGCGATTATTATGTTCTCTTTTGGTGGATTAGAATTGGTTGGGATCACCGCAGCAGAAGCAGAAGAGCCTGAAAAAAGCATCCCAAAAGCGATCAACCAAGTTGTTTATCGTATCCTTATTTTCTACATTGGCTCATTGACCGTACTGTTGGCACTTTACCCATGGGTTAACTTGGATGGCAAAACGAGTCCATTTGTCCTGATTTTCCATGAATTAGGTGACATGTTAGTGGCGAATGCGTTAAACGTCATTATTTTGATTGCTGCGCTTTCTGTCTATAACAGTGCTGCATACTGTACTAGCCGTATGTTATTCGGTTTAGCTCAACAACAAAATGCCCCGAAATTTCTTGCCAAAATCAACAAAGGTGGCGTACCGGTCATGGCATTAATTGTGTCAGGGATCGCAACATCTGGCGGTATTTTGATTAACTTTATCATGGAAGGTAAAGCATTTGAGTTACTGATGACATTGGTTGTGACCACGTTGGTGCTTAACTGGATCATGATCTGTATCTCTAACTTAAAATTTAGAGCAGAGATGAACAGACAAGGGATTGAAACTAAATTTAAAAGTATCTGGTATCCATTCGGCAACTACTTATGTTTAGCGTTTTTAGCGTTGATATTAATTATTATCTTAATGATGGATGGTTTAAGAATATCTGTGCTAATTATGCCAGTATGGATTGCGGTTCTGTGGGTTGGCTATCAGTTTTCAGGTGCGAAAAAACAAGAAAATGCGGATAAGAAAACGCAATTAACACAGTAACAATCAATAAAACGGCCGATGCGATAATCGTCATCGGCCATTTTTATTTAGCAAATAAAGTTAAGCAGTTACCACTGCCAACGCAACCATGCAAATAACACGTTACCGTTATTATAAGTTCCAGGTATATAGGTTGCCTGCAACGATAGCTTGTCATACTCGACAGAAACCAGCGGTAGCGGTACTGGGATCGGAATATAATAATAATCATCCCTTGCGGTAACACTTAATGTGAAACCTGCACCCATTCTAAAACTATCTAATTCACCGGGTACCCACATTTTTTGGAAACCATAACCGACAATTGGCTCCACTTTATTATGTGAGTCCATAAATGCCATGGCGTATAGTGCATGCCAATCATTATCTTCATCGTAGCGATACTTACCAAGCCCAAAGCCCCATGGATTTTCATTATAGCTATCAGTTTTTTCTTTATCGTAAGTAAAGCGGTTATGCCAGGTTAATACTGGGAGATACAGCTCATATTGATCTGAATCCCATGTGGTACTGACATTTCGGGTAAATTTATCCCATAGCCCCTCAGATGGCTGTTCTGTTGAGGTTGATGAAGCGGCGCAGACAGAAGAAGCAATCAAAAAGGAGGCTCCTACAGCTAGCTGCAATTTTTTGTTAACTCTCATTGTAAATCCGATTCAGGTTAATGCACGTCTTATGTTATAGGTTGAAATATTAATAGTGAGAATGAATATTATTTCTCACAAAACGTTATGCTTACTAATTATTTTAGATTACCTAGATGTGATATAACAGCACTAATTTAGTTTATCTAATAGTGGTGTTCGTCTTAATTGTATTGGTATTTGTATACAAGATATTGCATTTTTTGACTGTGCTGTGGCGATTAAGAGATAACGGCAGTAGTTTGTTATGAGAAAAAGTGCGATACTAATCAAGTAGTTTTGGCTCGGGGCGTCGATAAAGACTGAGAAGCACCCGTATTACCTGATCTGGATAATGCCAGCGTAGGGAAGTCGGAAGCGTCAATAATAACCCTTCCAATATGACCACTCCTTACTCTGTGCTTTAGGAGTGACATTTCATGAGAATCAATGCGTTAACCATTGCAGGAACCGATCCATCTGGCGGTGCGGGGATCCAAGCCGATTTGAAAACATTTTCTGCGCTCGGTGCCTATGGTACCAGTGTTATGACAGCATTGGTTGCGCAAAATACTCGCGGTGTGCAATCGGTACATAAACTCCCCGGTAGTTTTGTGGCTGCGCAACTTGAATCAGTGCTAAGTGACATCCGCATTGATAGTGCAAAAATAGGTATGCTATTTAATCAAGAAGTGATTTCTGTCGTCGTCGATGCCCTTAAGCAATATTGTATTCCCCATGTAGTATTAGATACCGTTATGGTTGCTAAAAGTGGTGATCCACTATTACTTCCAGATGCGGTAGATGCAATGAGACATGAGTTACTACCACTAGTATCGTTGATCACACCTAATTTACCTGAAGCAGCGGCCTTACTTGATGAGCCTGTAGCTAAGACAGAGAATGAAATGTTAAACCAAGGTCAGCGGCTACTTAAAATGGGGTGTAAGGCCGTATTAATGAAAGGCGGGCATCTAAGTGACGCACAGAGCCCTGATTGGCTAATTACCCCTAATGGAGAATGGCGTTTTACCTCCCCAAGAGTTAATACGCGGCACACTCATGGGACAGGATGTACCTTATCAGCAGCGCTTGCTGCATTAAGGCCTCGTTTTACTGACTGGTCAGCGACTATACCTGAAGCAAAAGCTTATTTACAGGCAGCATTAGAACAGGCGGATAGTTTAGAAGTCGGCTCAGGTATTGGCCCTGTGCACCATTTTCATGCATGGTGGTAAGTCATTAAAAGGCCCTCTGTGTTGGAGGGCCTTTTAAGTATTAATTAAGCGATAGTAACTTCTTTGCTGAGGTAAACATCTTGTACGGCATTAATCAGTGCCACACCTTCTTGCATCGACTTTTTAAATGCTTTACGACCTAAGATCAGACCCATACCACCTGCACGTTTATTGATAACAGCGGTACGTACCGATTCACTTAAATCATTTTGTCCTGCGGCTCCACCTGAGTTAATCAACCCAGCACGCCCCATATAGCAATTTGCTAATTGATAGCGAACGAGATCGATAGGGTTATCTGTGGTCAGTTTAGTGTAGACGCGTTCATCAGTATGACCAAACCCTATGGCTTTATAACCCCCGTTATTTTCAGCCATTTTCTGTTTTACAATATCAGCACCAATGGTTGCTGCGATATGGTTGGCTTGACCAGTTAAGTCCGCACTTGAATGATAGTCCACACCGTCTTTTTTAAATGCAGGATTACGTAAATAGGCCCATAACACGGTTACCATACCGAGTTCATGTGCGCGTTCAAATGCCGCAGAAATTTCTTCAATTTGGCGGCGTGATTCAATTGAACCGAAATAGATTGTCGCTCCAACGGCAACGGCACCCATTTCAAAGGCTTGTTCGACGCTTGCATACAATGTTTGATCATATTGAGCAGGGTAGCTTAGCGTTTCATTATGATTTAGCTTAACTAAAAATGGAATTTTATGTGCATAACGGCGTGAAACGGAAGCCAGTACACCATAAGTCGAAGCAACACAGTTACAGCCTGCTTCAATCGCTAATTCAACAATGTTTTTTGGATCGAAATAGAGAGGGTTTGCCGCAAATGATGCCGCCGCAGAATGCTCTACGCCTTGGTCTACAGGAAGGATAGAAAGATAGCCTGTACCTGCTAAGCGCCCATGATTAAACAGAGTTTGCATTGAGCGAAGAACACTATTGGGACGATTATTGTCGATCATAACACGGTCAACAAAGTCAGAACCCGGCAAGTAAATATTTTCACGAGGAATGGTTTGGCAACGGTGGTCTAAAAGAGTGGATGCTTCGGAACCTAACAGCTTGGCAATATCAGTCATGACTTCCTCCATTTAACAAAGTCTAAGGGATGTTAATCATTAAATTTAAGATAACAAGCCACATTGAGGCGGTAATCGGCAGTGGATCGCTTCAGGTAGTAATTCAAAGGTGAATGTTTCACCCGAAAGGGGCTCGCCATCTAAATTAAACACCATTTTATGCGGTGAAGAAATTTTTACCCAACAACTTGTTTTTTCAATTAAATGCTGATTTTTCTCACTGGAGAACAAATTGGTGAGTAGGGCAGGGATCACATCACGAGCAGGTACAACCAATAAATTCAATTGACCATCGTTGATCAGAGCATCAGGGGTTAATAATTGCCCGCCACCTGCTTGTTTTCCATTACCGACTGCGACGACTAAGGTTTCGCCTTCCCAGCTAAAGTGTTCTGTTTCAATTTTACAGGTATCTGTTTTGAGTGTATCAGGTCGTAGTAAGCCGTTAATGACATAGGCTGCGCCGCCGAGAGCAGATTTTAATGCTTCAGGGGTTTCTGTCGTGATACGTGTCCCAAAGCCGCCTGTTGCCATATTCATAAAAAACGATTGATGGTTAACCCTAGCAATATCTATCGCAAATGATTTACCTTTTACTGCTAATGACAAGGCGGCGTGTATATCCATTGGGATATTGGCACTGTTTGCAAAATCATTAGCAGTGCCTAATGGAAGGACACCGATGGCGGGGCGCTGTGTTTCAGGTTGCTGCATTAATGCACTGGCTACCGCATTTATTGTGCCATCGCCACCACCGGCGATGATAGTCTCTATTCCTTGGTTGACAGCGTCATTAAGGTACATTGGCAGCTCACTGACTTCCCAAGGAATGCGTACCAAAATGTTATGGCCTTCTTCACGTAGTTGGTAAACCGCTTTTTTGAGTTCTGGATTGGCTGATTGTTTGCCATTAAGAATAATGAGGGCACTATGTTGTTTATGAGTAGGCATGATATTCCTTGAAAGAAGAAAATACGGTTGTACTCGTTATACTTCGAATGACAGCGTTTTTCCTCTAGCTGTACTTCGAGTTCATTTAGAATATAAAAGTATAGTCTCAATCAAGAATTAATAAATAGTCACATTGAGCGATTATGTTGATGATATATTTTGTGGAGTGCAAAAAAGAAATGGCTAGCTCAAGGGAGATTGAGCCAGCCAAGGAGGTGGTTCCTAGTCTTACTTTATGACTTTCTAGTTCTTCATTTTCGAGAGTGACTATACGACATTGAATAGCTAATTGTTGTGATCTATTGCATAAAAATGGATATTAAATACATTTTAACGGCTCAATACGATTTTTGAGAATGATTATCAATTGTTATAGCGGTTTTTGTTGCGGATAATTTCATGGTGAAAAATAAAAAATGCTAGAAATTCAATTAATTAAATTAATTATTTCTAGCATTTACGGTGACTAGCGCACTAATCGCTCATTAAGCATGAGTTGCCGTTTCTGATTGGTGTGGAGAGCGGGTAGTTGTACCCGGTAAATTACGAATCAACAAACCAAAATTCACATTAACATCATCAGGCACAGGTAGATAAACGATATGGCCATTACCCGGCGCAACGTCAATAGCTTCGCCCTTGCGGTTTTGTAATGCATCAAGGGTAAAGACAATATTTCCCGCAGGCGTCATCAATTCTAAGCTATCACCTAGGCTAAATTTATTTTTAACATCCACTTCTGCAAGGCCATTAATACGCTTACCGGTAAATTCACCGACGAACTGCTGGGTTTCAGAGACAGAATAGCCATATTCATAGGTTTGGTAAGCATCGTGAGTATGACGACGTAAAAAACCTTCTGTGTAACCACGATGTGCTAAGCCCTCTAAGGTTGACAGTAATGTCGGATCAAACGGCTTACCTGCGACGGCGTCATCAATTGCACGGCGGTATACTTGTGCAGTGCGTGCGCAGTAATAAAAGGATTTAGTACGACCTTCAATTTTTAATGAATGAACTCCCATCTGAGTCAGATTTTCTACATGTTCAATCGCACGTAAATCTTTAGAGTTCATAATATAAGTACCATGTTCGTCTTCGAAGGCGGTCATATATTCGCCCGGACGCTTGGCTTCTTCAATCATAAAGACTTTATCAGTCGGTGCGCCTTCACCTAGGGTTGGTGCAACATTTTTGACTGGGATCGGTTCATGTACATGAACGATATTGCCCACATCATCTTGTTTGCCTTCTTCGACTTTGTATTCCCAACGACAAGCATTGGTACAAGTGCCTTGGTTAGGGTCACGTTTATTGATGTAACCAGACAGTAAGCAGCGGCCTGAGTAAGCCATGCAAAGCGCACCGTGGACAAACACTTCAAGTTCGATATCTGGAACTTGTTTACGGATTTCAGCGATCTCTTCGAGAGAAAGCTCACGAGATAAAATAACCCGAGTAAGTCCCATCTGTTTCCAGAATTTTACCGATGCCCAGTTAACTGCGTTTGCTTGTACCGATAAGTGAATATCCATTTTAGGAAATGCTTCGCGTACCATCATGATCAGCCCCGGATCGGACATAATCAGTGCGTCAGGTCCCATTTCAATAACAGGGGTTAAATCACGAATAAAGGTTTTCAGCTTTGCATTGTGTGGCGCAATATTAACGACAACATAGAATTTTTTGCCAAGATCATGGGCTTCTTGGATCCCTTTGGCTAGGTTTTCATGGTTGAATTCGTTATTACGCACACGGAGGCTATAACGCGGTTGCCCTGCATAAACGGCATCTGCGCCATATGCGAATGCATAACGCATGTTCTTTAAAGAACCGGCTGGTGATAATAATTCTGGAGTAAACATATTTGTTCTCAGTCTGATGTCAAGTCAGTACTTCCTTCTTATGAGGAAGCCTTTTTAAGGGAGGCGATTTTAGCGCTGTTTGCAAGAAAATTAAAGTATTCCCTACAAATTGTACTGACATTGAGTCATCAGTTTATACTTCATCCCATCGATAACCTAAACCATAAATAGAGCGAATAAAGGTTTTTTCATTATCAAGTGATTCCAGTTTTCGGCGTAGGTTTTTGACATGACTATCAATGGTTCTATCCGTCACAATTCGGTGATCATCGTACAAAATATCGAGTAGTTGATCGCGTGAGAACACGGTTCCCGAATTATCTGATAAAAACTTAACCAGTCGAAACTCAGCGGGTGTTAACTCAAGTAGTTGATCACCATAACGGACTTGGAATGCGCTTTCATCAATAATTAACTGGGTTTTCTGTTTATCAGGTGTCGTTGTATGTTGGCAGCGACGTAAAATAGTTTTTACCCGAGCCACCACTTCTCGTGGACTAAAAGGTTTACAGATATAATCATCAGCGCCGATTTCTAAACCAAGTAAGCGGTCGATCTCTTCGGTTTTGGCGGTGACCATAATAATCGGGATTTCACAAAATTTACGTAACTCGCGACAGATGGTTAACCCATCCATTCCAGGTAACATGAGGTCGAGTAGAATGATATCTGGCTGGTGCTGTTTAACATAATCAATTACTTCATTACCCCGTTGTAATAGTGAAGGTTGGTATCCAGCAGCTTGAAGGTAGTCATAAAGTAGTTGACCGAGTTTCGGTTCGTCTTCAACAACCAGTACATTCGCACTTGAAGGCTCTAACACTGTCACTGTTCATTTTCCTTTTGTTTCAACGGTAAATGGATAGCAATACATACTCCACCTAATGGGGAAGCGCTGGCTTGTATGCTACCTTTGTGTGCTTCAATAATATTATAGCAAATTGCTAAACCGAGGCCAGAACCGCCACTAGCGCGACTGCGCGATCCCTCTGCGCGATAAAATCGCTCAAAAAGATGGCTACATTGTTCGCTAGTTAGGCCGGGAGCACTGTCTTCCCAATATAGTGAAAACTGATTCTGTTCAATAACGGCTCGAATGATGATTTTTCCGTTCGCGTCGGTATAGCGTAGGCTATTTTCCATTAAATTATAAAGTAATTGCAAAATGCGATCAGGGTCGATATTGATAATTTGTTGATTTGGCAAATGTGTTTCCACTGTGATTTGCTTCTCTTCCAAACGCCAACGTACTTGACCGATGACCATATCAATCAAGGGAATAATATCCGCTGATTGAAGGCGATAGACGAGTGATCCTCTATCGGATAAAGATAATTGATGTAAGTCGTTAACTAACTTAATTAACGTATGGGTTTCCGCGAGTAAAGAGCTGATAGTCTCAGGCGTTGCTTGGCGTACGCCATCTTGTACGGCCTCAAGTTCACCTTGCAATACCGAGAGTGGGGTACGTAATTCATGCGAAATATCTGCCATGTAATCACGACGCATATGTTCATTTTTTTCGAGTGTTGATGCGAGATGGTTAAAATCTTTGGCGAGTTGACCGAGCTCATCGCGACCGACCTCAGTAACGCGGGTGGAGAAATCGCCATTCGCTAATTGGTTGGTCCCATCCAACAATCTTTTTATGGGTTTTAAAAAACCACGAGCTAATAAAATCGTGGCGATTAACGCGACAATTAATGATAAACCAGCAATTAACCAACTGGTCATCATCTGTTGTTCATCGAAACGGCGGTCTATCTCATTGCTGATCCCATCGCCATAACTGGCAATCACCCATCCCACTGTTTTGCCATCTGAAGTGACAACGGGCTGGCGGAGAATGTCATTAGGTAACGGAACATTACGACCTAATATCAGCCGGTTTTCGTTGTCATATACCCAAAAGTAGGAGCGCCAACCTTTAGGTTTGGATGGCGGCAGTGAGCGCTGGTGGTGTTCAATACTGCGTAATATATTAAAAAACACTCGCTCATTACGGATCAAGAAACGCCAGCTACCTGTCTCATCATATTGTTCAGCAAGGGCATCAGCGATCAATTCGGCACGTTGTTGATCATTCTCTTTAATATAATCAATAAACCCATGTTGAAAGCTTAAGCGAACACCTTGGTGCATAATGACCACTAGCAGTAGACAAGTGGCAAAAATAGCCAGAAATAATCGGGTGCTGACGCTGCTAAATCTAAATTTCATCATTTACGCCTTGGCGTGCTTAGGATCACGCTGTTGTTTCGAAAAACGCTGTCTGAGTTGATCAAAACACAAATAAACTACAGGTGTAGTAAATAACGTTAATAATTGGCTCATCACTAACCCACCAACAATAGTGATACCAAGAGGTTGACGTAACTCAGCACCATCTCCACTGCCTAAAGCAAGAGGAAGAGCACCAAAAATCGCCGCCAATGTTGTCATTAAAATCGGCCTAAAACGTAACATACTGGCGCGGAAGATAGCTTCGCGTGCGGTTAAACCTTGGTTACGCTGTGCATGGATAGCGAAATCTACCATGATGATGGCGTTTTTCTTGACGATACCAATTAACAGCATGATCCCAATAAGCGCAATCAAACTGAACGGTGTATTAAACAATTCTAAGGCGAGTAATGCACCGACGCCAGCAGAAGGTAAAGTGGATAAAATGGTCAGTGGATGAATATAGCTTTCATAAAGGATACCCAGTACCAAATACACGGTGATGATTGCAGCAAAAATTAGGAATAGCTGTGATTTTAATGTGTCTTGGAACACTTGGGCGGTACCTGCAAATGACCCGCGAATATTGGAGGGGACACCTAGCGCAGTCATGGTTTTCTCGATAGCGGACATCGCTTGATCAAGGGTGTAACCTTCTGCTAAGTTGAAAGCAATGGTTGATGAAGCGGATAAACCTTGATGGTTAACACTTAATGGCGCATTGGCAGGCTGCCAACGGGCAAAGTAAGATAGTGGAATAGCCTCACCAGTCTTGTTGATAACAAACATTTTATCCAAAGCGCTGACATCTTGTGTATATTCAGGCGCAACTTCCATCACGACTTTATATTGGTTCATCGCCTCATAGATAGTTGAAATTTGGCGCTGGCCAAACGCATTATTGAGCAAATCATTCGCCTCACGTACGTCTATGCCCAGCTGTGCCATCAAATCTCTGTCATAGGTGATCGCCATCTCAGCGCCTTTATCTTCTTTATCTGAGTTCACATCAGTCACTTGTGGCAGATCGGCAATGGCTTTACGTATAGCAGGCTCCCATTCACGTAGCGTATTTAGTTCATCAGCAAGCAGAGAGTACTGGTAGCTGGCATTGGATTGTCGACCTCCTACTCGAATATCTTGTACTGGCATCATAAATAGGTTAGCGCCGGGTTCTTTGGCTAATTTAATACGCAATCGGTTAATGACTGCATTCGCACTTTCTTTGCGTTCATCCAAAGGCTTTAATGAAATAAACATTGAACCACTATTGACGCGGCTACCACCTGTAAAACCTGTCACGCTATCAACCGCAGGATCTGCATTTACCTCTTGCATAAAACGGGTCATCTTTTCTTTCATTGCTTGAAATGAAATGCTTTGATCCGCACGAACAAAACCCAGTAAACGACCTGTATCTTGTTCAGGGAAGAACGTTTTTGGGATCGCGATATATAGATAGATATTTAAACCAATAGTCGCGAATAAGATCGCTAACACACTTCGTTTATGCGATAACACCCAATTTAATATGAGACCATAGCTTTGTTGTGCGCGTAATAAGCAACGCGCTGTAATACCTTGTTTATCGGTCTTTTTGATATCACGTTTTTTTAGCAAATAGGCACACATCATTGGTGTGAGTGTTAACGAAATAATTAGCGAGATACTAATTGCTGTGGCTAGGGTGATGGCAAACTCGCGGAACAAGCGGCCAACTAACCCCTCCATTAATAGTAATGGGATAAATACAGCCACTAAAGAAACACTCATGGAAACGACGGTAAAGCCAACTTCACTGACGCCTCTGACTGCGGCAATAAATGGCCGACTACCATTTTCGATATGCCGTGAAATGTTCTCTAGGACTACGATGGCATCATCAACCACAAATCCAGTGGCAACGGTCAGAGCCATGAGTGATAAGTTATTGAGGCTGAAGCCACACAGGTACATAGCCGTAAATGTGCCAATCAATGAGACAGGAACGGCAATGGCGGGTATTAATGTTGCTCGACCTGAACGCAAAAACAGTAAAACGACTAAGATCACCAACGCGATAGCAATGATTAATGCGCGTTCAACTTCGACTAACGATGCACGAATGGTTGGGGTTCTATCTTGAGCAACTTTTAAATCAATTGCCGCGGGGATCATATCTTGAAATTCAGGTAACTCAGCACGAATACGATTGACGGTTTCAATAATATTTGCACCAGCCTCTCGGCGGATCACTATCAAAATAGCGGGTTCACCGCCAGACATACCTGCGGTACGGACATCTTGTACCGAGTCTTTAACATTGGCTACATCGCTTAATTTAACAGCATTGCCGTTTTGATAGTGAACAATAATAGGACGGTAATCGGCCGCTTTTTTCAGTTCATCATTGGTTTGCACCTGCCAACGTTTATCATCATCATTGATGTATCCTTGAGGCTGACGCACGTTAGCACTATTAATGGCAGAACGAACTTTATCAAGGGAAACGCCTTGATTAAATAGGGCGGTAGGGTTGAGTTCGACCCGCACGGCAGGTAATGAACCACCACCAACAGACACTTCACTGACACCTTCGATTTGTGCAATACGCTGTGATAAACGTGTTGAGGCAATATCATAAATTTCACCGGTACTCATGGTTTTTGAGGTTAAGGTTAAAATCATGATGGGGGCATCGGAAGGGTTTGATTTGTAGTAACGAGGCTTACTTTGCATACCGCTAGGTAGCAAACTTTGGGCTGCGTTGATAGCAGCCTGTACTTCACGGGCTGCATTATTAATATCTTTATCAAGGTTGAATTCAAGGGTGATTGTGGTGCGCCCTAGAGAGCTACTGGAGGTCATTTCACTGATCCCTGCGATGCTACCTAATGAGCGCTCAAGAGGAGTTGCAACTGAAGAAGCCATCGTTTCAGGTGATGCGCCGGATAGTGACGCTGTCACGTTTATCACAGGGTAATCAACCTGTGGCAATGGTGCCACAGGTAAGAACATAAAACTGAGTGCACCACATAGCGAGATAGCAACACTAATTAAGGTTGTGGCAACGGGACGACTGATAAATAAGGCGAAAAAGCGCTTCATTATGACACCTGTTGCTTACGGTTTTGTCGGTGAGCCTTGATATTACTTGCTAAGCTATCAAATAACAGGTAAATCACTGGGGTGGTAAACAAAGTGAGTATTTGGCTCATGATCAACCCGCCAACCATACAAATCCCTAATGGTTGGCGCAGCTCGGCACCGACCCCTGAGCTTAACATTAAGGGTAATGCACCTAATAAAGCGGCCATAGTGGTCATTAAAATAGGTCGGAAACGGAGTAAACAAGCTTGATAAATTGCTTCTCGCGGTGACATACCTTGTTCGCGTTCAGCTGCTAATGCGAAGTCAATCATCATAATCGCATTCTTTTTCACTATCCCTATCAGCAAAATAATACCAATGACAGCGATCACGTCTAGCTCACTACCTGCCATCATTAAAGCTAATAGCGCACCAACACCCGCTGTAGGTAGGGTTGAGAGGATAGTAATTGGATGAATAAAACTCTCATATAAAATACCTAGTACAATATACATGGCGACAATTGCAGCGGCGATCAGCCAAACCGTACTGCTCAATGCAGCCTCAAATGCTAAAGTTGCCCCTTGGAATTGAGTGGTAATCGATCTTGGCATTTCAATTTGTGTTTCGGCATTTTTGACTGCATTGACCGCTGATTCTAAGGATGCCCCGTCTGCTAGGTTAAAAGAGAAGGTTGCCGCTGGGAATTGGTCAAGATGGTTGATTGCTAGCGGCCCATAACCTTCTTGGATATTGACTAAAGTACTTAAAGGCACGATTGCACCATCCGTACCCTTGAGGCGAACGTCATTTAAGGCGTCTATACCATTACGAGTTTGGGTATTGTGCTCAATAATGACGCGATATTGATTCGATTGGGTGTAAATAGTCGAGATCATGCGCTGGCCAAATGCATTATATAATGCATTATCAATGGCTGACATCGAGATACCGAAGCGGCTCGCAGTGTCTCTATCAACATTGACATAAGCCACTAAGCCTTGGTCTTGCCAATCGCTGCTGACATCAACCAGCTCAGGCTGTTTGTTCAATTCAGTTAATAGTTTTGGTACCCACAGACTCAATTCTTCTAGAGAGCCTGCTTGCAGTGTAAATTGGTATTGCGTTCGTGCTAATTGGGTATCAATCGTCAGATCTTGCATGGGTTGTAAATACAGTGTGACACCCGATACGCTATCTGCTATTTCTTGTAAGCGAGGGATAATCGTACTTACACGGTCAGGGCGCTCATCTAGCGGTTTTAAGGTAATTTGGATGCGCCCATTATTAAGGGTTGGATTAGTACCATCGATTCCAACATAGGTAGTAATATTATCGACCGCAGGATCAGAGAGTAATTTCTCAGCCACTTCTTGCTGTTTTTGCGACATTGCCGAGAAAGAGATGGATTGACGGCTTTCAATCGTACCTTGAATAATGCCATTGTCTTGTAATGGAAAGAAACCTTTAGGGATCCACAGGTATAGTAATACAGTTAAAACAAGGGTACCGATAGCAACCGAAAGTGTTAACCAACGGTGATTGAGGACACGTTTTAACCAAATGGCATACCATGCAATCATACCATCAAAGAAGCGCTCACAAGCTAGCTCAAAACGATTGTGTTTATGCTCTGATTCAGGTTTCAGTAAACGAGCGCACATCATGGGCGTGAGCGTTAATGAAACGACAGCTGAAATGAGAATAGCCACCGCAAGGGTGATTGCAAATTCTCTAAATAACCGCCCAACAATGTCCCCCATGAACAATAACGGTATCAATACAGCAACTAATGAGAAGGTCAGTGAAATAATCGTAAAGCCAATTTCTCCCGCACCTTTTAATGCTGCAACAATCGGTTTATCGCCTTGCTCAAGGTAACGGGAGATATTTTCAATAACGACAATAGCGTCATCGACCACAAAACCCGTCGCAATAGTGAGAGCCATTAAGGTTAGGTTATTAACGGAAAAACCGCAAAAATACATCACGGCAAACGTACCAACCAGAGAAAGTGGCACGGCAATACCGGGGATCAACGTTGCTATTCCATTACGTAGGAATAGATAAATCACCATCACAACTAATGCGATAGCGAGCATTAGTTCAAATTGAACATCACTAACAGATGCACGAATGGTGCTAGTTCTATCCGTTAAAATCTTAACATCAACTGACTTTGGTAACGTCTCAATCAATTCAGGGAGTAAATTACGAATAGTATCGGTTGTTTCAATAACATTAGCGCCAGGTTGACGCTGAACATTAATGACAATCGCTTGCTGTGTATTTGCCCACGCCCCTAAATAAGCGTTCTCAGCCGCTTGCTGGATGGTTGCAATATCACCGAGCCGTACCGGTGCGCCATTTTGATAGGCGACAATTAGGTGGCGATAATCATCCAAAGATTTCATTTGGTCATTCGCGGAAAGCGTTACAGCACGTGTTGGGCCATCAAAGCTACCTTTAGCCGAATTGACGTTTGCGTTATTAATTGCGGTACGAATAGTTTCGCTGTCTAATCCTTTTGCTGCCATAGCTTGAGGATTTAAACTCACCCGTACAGCAGGGCGCTGGCCGCCAGCGAGGGTAACAAGACCAACACCATTCACTTGCGAAATTTTTTGCGCGATGCGATTTTCAATCATGTCTTGCACTTGTGTCAGCGGTATTGCATCAGAGGTGACGGCAAGTGTTAAGACAGGGGGATCCGCTGGGTTAACTTTATTATAAATCGGTGGGTACGGTAAGTCAGAAGGTAATAAACTCGAAGCCGAGTTAATCGCAGCTTGTACTTCTTGTTCTGCAACCTCTAATGGCAATGTCAGTTGAAACATTAATGTGATCACGGAAGCACCGCCAGAGCTTTGTGACGACATCTGTTTTAAACCAGACATTTGGCCAAATTGTGTTTCTAATGGAGCCGTCACGGCTGATGTCATGACTTCTGGGCTGGCGCCAGGGTAGAGTGTGATGACTTGAATGGTTGGGTAATCAACTTCAGGTAACGCGGAAACGGGTAGAAAACGATAGCCAATGATCCCAGCTAATAGGATCGCCACCATAAATAACGTTGTCGCAACAGGACGTAAAATAAATAAGCGAGAAGGGCCGCCACCTTTTTGGATCCCCGGTTGCATTAGGCTTTCTCCGCGCTATTTTTCTGAGGCTCAACGGGTTTAGTGACGTTGTCACTATTAACCACTTCAACGCTTGTTCCATCAGTTAAACGGTCGACACCATCAGTAATGACTTTAGTATCAGCTGCAAGGCCGCTTTCAATGACGACTTGCTTACTGTCTTGCATACCGACGGTGACAGATTGCTTACTAACACGGTTATCGTCACTCAAAACCCAAACATAATGGCCTTCATTACCCATTTGCAGTGCTGCTGTGGGGATCACAACCGCATTTTGCAGAGTCTCTATCTGCATTTTAATATTAACGAATTGGTTAGGAAATAAGCTCTGGGCATCATTAGTGAAGCGAGCTTTCATTTTTAATGTTCCTGTTGCTGCATCAATTTGGTTATCAGTGCTTAACAGATAACCTTCACTGATCATCGCAATATTATTTCTATCCCACGCTTCGACGATGACAGGCTGGCCTGATGACTGTGCTTTTTGTATCGCAGGGATATCACCTTCAGGGAGCGCAAATAGCACATCAGCAGGTTGAGTTTGGGTGATCACGACAATGGGGGTGGTTGTACCTGCTGAAATAAAATTACCTACATCAACTTGTTTTAAGCCTACGCGGCCTGAAATAGGGGCGGTGATTTTACTATAAGTCAGTTGCAACTTAGCGCTATCTACAGCAGCTTGATCGGCTTTAATGCTGCCTTCAGATTGCAGAACCAAAGATTTTTGGTTATCAAGCTCTTGTTGCGAAATCACTTTAGTGCCTGCTAATTTTTGGTAACGATTGAGATCTAAGCGTGCATTCGCCAAAGTTGCTTTATCTTTCGCTAGTTGTCCTTCTGCCTGTGCGAGTTGCACTTCAAAAGGACGTGGATCAATTTCAGCCAATAAATCGCCAGCTTTGACTTGCTGGCCTTCAACAAAATGCAAGGACATTAACTGTCCTTCCACTCTGCTAGTGACGGTGACCATATTGGCGGCTTGTACGGTCCCTAAGCCTGATAAGTAACGTGGTACGATTTTTTCTTGTGCATTAGCGAATTGAACTGGAGCAAGAACACGGTTTGGACGAGCCGATGGTTTACTATTGGCTTTATTTGGCGTGGTATTGGCTTGATTGTGCTGAGAGTAAAAATACCACCCAGCGCCAGCAGCAATAATCACGGCAATGAAAATGGCAGAACGGGTTAGTGTGGTATGGCGTTTTTGTTTATTCATTTAAATTTTCGCTTAGCTCAACGTCGAGTAAAAAAAATCATCACATTTTGATGGCTATATAACAGCATAGAATATCGGCTATATAGTTAAAAATTAGTCATTTGCGGTATGTTAATAGTTTAGCGTGGGGGTTACACGTAAAAATGAAGGAAATATGAAAAAAACGTCAACTAATGTGCAGAAAAGACAGAATACTAGGGAAAAATTGTATAACGAAACCCGCAGCAATTAATCACTACGGGTTTATACCTGTTTATACTAAAGAATTATAGCAAATTAACGTGTTGTGCTAGCTTTTAGGCTGTTGACAGCCGCGTTATCTTGCGTTGAATTTACTGTCCAACCCTTCCATGCCAATGGAATAAATGCAACCGCAACGGCTAATAAAGATACACCAGCGACATAATAAGCAGGGGCCATATGTGATTGTTGTAACCATGCACCCGTTAAAATTGGTGTTAAACCGCCAAAGATCGCATAAGCCACATTATAAGCAAATGATAAACCTGAATAACGGATTTCCGGTGGGAAGGTGCGAGTACTAATTATTGGTGTAGTCGCAATGGCACCGACGAAAAAGCCCATTAACCCATAATTAAAAGTCAATGTAGCGGCAGCGATATCCGTTGACAATGTTGAGTAAAAATACAGTGCGGTTACGGCTAGCCCGCCCCATGACAATGTCATCGAAACGCGAGTTCCCATTTTATCGCCTAACCAACCCCAGAAAATACAGCCTAAAGTTAAGGTTAATGTTGCAGCACAGTTAGCTTGTAAAGCGACATTGCGATCAATGTTATAAATACCTTTGAGAACAACATCAGGTGTCATCAAAATAGTGACAACAATCGCTGTTGAAAGAGACCAAGTCAGTGCCGCAGTGATTAAACAAGCTTGTTTGTGTGACTTGATGACTGTTTTAACGGGGAGCTCTTGCGCTAAGGCTTTTTTCGCTGCAAGCTCTTTAAATATTGGTGTTTCTTCTAAAAAACGGCGTAAGTAAACAGAAATAAAGCCAAAAATACCACCAAGTATGAATGGAATACGCCATGCAAAATCATGAACTTCTGCTGTGGTATAACTACGCTCAATAATAATTGCAACGATAGAGCCTAACAAAATACCACCCGTAATGCCTGAGGTTAGGGTACCTACACCGAGACCATAACGCTGTTTTGGTGTATGTTCGGCAATAAATACCCAAGCACCAGGCATTTCACCACCAATAGCCGCACCTTGCATGATCCTCATTAACAGTAACAATAATGGGGCTGCGGCACCAATAGTGGCATAGGTAGGTAAAAAACCGATGACAAAAGTTGGGAAAGCCATTAAGAAAATACTGAGTGTAAACATTTTCTTGCGACCAATTTTATCACCAAAGTGAGCCATAATAATGCCGCCAAGAGGGCGAGCTAAGTAACCCGCAGCAAACAATCCAAGTGTTGCCATTAGCGCCAAAAATTCATTATCTCCCGGGAAAAATAGCTGAGAAATAATTTTTGCGTAAAATACAAAAATGACAAAATCATAAAATTCAAGAGTTCCACCTAAAGATGACAACCCTAATGTTTTATAATCTTCTTTCCTCAATGGCCTTGCCGAGGGCTGGCTGGTTGTTTGCGATGTCATAAGATGATCCTTTTTAAATACCGAACATATTTTTTATTTTTCATTTCGGAATTACAGCTAAATTTACTGTGTTACGACAGTAAATAATATTAGGTGTGCAGATAAGAGGTATAAAACGTTGGATGGAGGAACCTAGTTAATACGCTGTATTCTTAATGCATACCTAATTTATAGCAGAAAATTCCATATTCTGTAAACCTCAACTCTTAAAACAAGATTAATATTCCAGTTGTATTGCTTTGTGTAATTATATTATCTGGAGAGTAAAACAATAACATTATATGATGTTAATAAATGATTTTTTGCAGAAGATCGTATATTTTTTAGAAAATATTAAAGGGAAAAATATATTTTATTAATTTAATTTTGCTGGTTAATGCATCAACAAAGTAACAAAATATTAATTTTATTATTTTTTGATTAATATATTTAGTTCATAAACTAAGGATTAAGCATATTAATAATATTAAATTAGCCCTATTGGTCGTTGATATGAAAGAGGCTGTGGCTAGATCATGGGGAAAAAGAAGAGAATTTTGCAATATTAGAAGGCATACTCAGCCAATTGTTGCTGAGTATGCCAAATAGTGATTAAACCAAAAATAGCGTTGCAAGACCTAAGAAGATAAAGAAACCGCCTGTATCAGTGATTGCGGTGATCATAACGCTAGAGCCAATCGCTGGGTCTTTACCACATTTAAGCATGATAAGTGGGATCAGAACACCCATAATTGCTGCCATTAGTAAGTTTAAGATCATGGCTAATGTCATTACAGCACCCATGGCAATATCGCCGTAGAGGAAGTAGGTGACAATACCCATTATGCCTCCCCAAACGACCCCGTTGATAAAGGCCACCCCAAGCTCTCTTAGCATGAGAAAAGAGAAGCTGCCGGTTTGGATTTGGTGCAATGCAATCGCACGGACGATCATGGTGATGGTTTGGTTTCCTGTGTTACCACCAATACCCGCAACGATAGGCATGAGTGTTGCTAGAGCAACTAATTGGGAAATAGTGTCTTCAAACACCCCAATGACACGTGATGCGACGAAAGCCGTACACAGGTTAATAGCGAGCCATGTCCAACGAGTTTTAACTGCTTGCCCAACAGGTGCAAACACGTCTTCCTCAGGGCTCAACCCCCCCATTCGACGGATACTGTTGTCATTTTCTTCGTTTAAGTTATCAACGATATCTTCAACGGTTAAACGACCCATCAATAAGCCGTTACTATCAACAACAGCTGCTGAAATTAAGTCATAACGTTCGAAGGCACTTGCCGCATCTTCTCCTTTTTCATCAGGCAGGAAGGTGACAGTATCTGTTTTCATGACATCGGCAACAATGCGTTCAGGTGACTGGGTTAAAATTGTAGTGAGAGGCAATTCACCTTGTAGAAAATTTTTGTTATCAACAACAAAAATTTTATCGGTAGCTTCAGGGATTTTGCCGCGTTGGCGTAAGTAACGTTGAACCGTTTTTAGCGTGACATTAGGGCGGACAGTAACGAATTCAAAATCCATCATCTGACCGACACTGTCTTTTGCATATTGCAGAACTTCACGAATACGGCTGCGTAAACTAGGATCTAAATAGGTCAGTAACCTACGCATAGTATCTTGGGGTAAATGCTCTGCAATATACGCTTGTTCATCGACATGCAAATTAGCAACAGCGCGGAGTAATTCACGGTCAGACATATCCTTGATCAGGCTATCCCAGACAGCAACTGAAGCTTCAACCAGCACTTCACCACGTTCACTGTTATCGACTAAACGCCATAAAGCAAGACGTTCATCATACGGTAACATTTCTAAGATGTCGGCGATATCAGCTGCGTGTAAATCAATCAATAACTCTTTGACTGTATTGATTTTTTCACTAAGTGCTTTATCACTCAGACTAACGTGTTGGTCGTGTTCGACAAGGGTTTGGACGAACTCTTCGTCATCCATGAATAGCGTCAGGATCTGCTGGCGGATATACGCCAGTTTTTGAGAATGCGGATTTACTGTTGGTGCCGCATCAATTGAGAAAGCAGGTTGTGACATTTTAATCCTTAAAGCAATGACGGGTACGGTAAGTACCATTTTGCGAAGAAACCACACTATTTTGCCATTGATTGGTGATTAACCCAAATAAATATCAACAATCAAGACAAAGTACTGTGCTCGTCATACTCCAAGTTGCAGCGCTGCTGACTGCGTTCACTTGCATTAGTTACATCGTTTCTGATGATGCTAGCAATTGGTTCGCTTGTCGTCTAGCTGCCCTTGAATTATTTTGAGTATCTAAAACTGACTAAATACGTATATTGGTTACCAAATTATGAGTACCCTAGCTAGTTTGGCTCTTCACGAATATCTAATTTCCAACCGGGGACATCTTCCCAATAAGCACTCTCTTTTTCGAGATCGAGTTGCATCAGGGTGTTTTGAGATAAATATTGTGCCGGAAGGTATAATGTCCAGTGACCTTCATCGGTTTCTAAACGTAGTGATGAAGGTGTGGTTGTTGATTGTCGCTGATTATTTAACAAAATTGAGAGCCGTAGAATTTGGATCAACGGCATAAATTGTTTTCTTTTATACAAATTAAATTTAGGGATATCATCAAATTTGATCACTCGACGATGATTACGTACTAAAGTAGCCAGCAACAGTTGTTGCTCCTGATTGAAACCGGGTAAATTGGTATTTTGCAAGATGTAAGCAGAATGACGATGTAAGCCACTTTGATTAATATGTAACCCCACTTCATGTAGCATTACCGCCCAAATCAAAATAGATTCAAGTTGTGGGTTAACTAACTTAGGGTTTTGCTGCCCCCACTGGTGATAGAGCTCTTCCATCGTTTTCAGAACCCGCTTTGCTTGCTCTCTATCGATATTATAGTGCTCAGCAAGACTCAGTGCTGTTCGCTGGCGGATATCTTGATGGCGGAAACGACCTTCCATTTCATATAAAACGCCTTCACGTAATGCACCATCAGAAAGACGTAACTCTTTGATATTGAGAGAATCAAAAACAGCACATAAAATAGCCAAACCAGGAACAAATACTTGCTTACGTTCAGTCGACAAACCAGGAATATCAACAGCAGAAAACGTTTTATATTTCAGCGCCATTTGTTTGATTTTTTCGAGTCGCTCACGGGTAATGATGCCATCACGCTCTCCCATTTCAACAATCACGGCATGCGCTGCTTTGATAGTACCGGACGCGCCCATTGCTACATCCCAGTGCAAATGTTTAAATTTTGTGGCGGTTTGTTCTAGTTTTAAACAGGCTGTAAGATAGGCTCGATTGAAATTTTCTGTATTAATCGTTTCATTGGGGAAGTAGTTACGTGCGAAGCTAACACAACCCATACGGCGGCTATCGATCAGTAAAGGCTCAAATTTTTCACCAATTACCAATTCCGTGGAGCCTCCACCAATATCGATCACCAGTTTACGGCCTTTTTCTGGCTGAGTATGTTCGACCCCCATAAAGATCAAACGTGCTTCTTCTTGGCCTGAAATGATTTCGATTGGGTAAGGAATGATTTTTTTTGCGCGTTTTAAAAATTCTTCCACATTGGTTGCAACCCGTAATGAGTGGGTGCCAACGATGCAGACGTTTTCTTCGGTGAAGCCTTGTAGACGTTCAGCGAATAGGGCAAGGCAAGCTAAGCCGCGCTCCATTGCTTCTTCGCTTAATTCGTTACTATCACTTAAACCATCTGCGAGGTGAACACGTTGTTTTAAACGCGTTAAGACTTGCAGTGCACCGTTTACGATACGGGCAATAACCATATGAAAGCTATTAGAGCCAAGGTCGATAGCCGCAATTTCTTGAGGTCGAGGCGTTGATGTATGAGTTAATGGCATAGATTAGGACCTTGTCTCAGGCGTTTCCAGTGATTTTAAATAGTCATAAACAGCGAGCTGTGCCCGAATTTTACGTTTATTGCCGCGGGGAACATAATGATTGCTGAGATCTTTGTCAACATAACGCGCTTTTACCGTATCGTTAAATTGTAACTCTAGAATATCTAAAACCCGTTGTTTTAGACGGTTGTCAACCAAGCGAACGGCAACTTCAATTCGATAATCAATATTGCGGGTCATCCAATCAGCTGAAGAAATAAACACTTTGTCATCACCCGCGTTAGTAAACACATAAACACGATCATGTTCTAAAAAGCGATCAACGATACTCGTGACTTGAATGTTTTCACTGTAGCCAGGTTGGCCTGCAACTAATGAACACATACCACGAATAAGTAAACGAATTTTTACTCCTGCATTAGAAGCATCATATAATTTATCAGTGAGCTCTTTATCAACAAGATTGTTTATTTTTAAAGTAATACCACTTGGTAAACCGGCTTGCGCATTCGCAATTTCTTGGTCTATTAGTTCGTTGAGTCGAAGACGCGTGTTTTGTGGTGAAACCATTAAGTTTTCAAAGGTAACAGGTCGGTAAGGGTTTTCAATAAAACTGAATACGCGGCGCACTTCATTGGTGATTTGTTCGTTCGCTGTCAGTAATGAGTAATCCGTATATAGACGTGCTGTTTTTTCGTTAAAGTTACCTGTACCGATATGTGCGTAACGGACTATTTGTCCTTCTTCCATACGAGAAATAATAAATAGCTTAGCGTGGATTTTTAGGCCGGGGGCAGAAAAAATCACGTGTACGCCGGCTTCGGTTAGCCGCTTAGCCCAATGAATATTAGCTTCTTCATCAAAACGCGCTTGTAACTCCACGACGACCGTGACTTTTTTACCATTATGCGCGGCATGAATCACTGAATCGATAATCCGCGAGTCTTTAGCGACACGATAAATATTAATTTTGATTGATAAAACATTTGGGTCAAAAGACGCTTGCCTTAGTAATTCTAAGGTGTGCTCAAAAGTGTAATATGGATAATATAGCAATACGTCACGTTCACGGATCGCATCAAAACCATTGCGGAAATTGTCAAACCAACGGTGACGTAAGCGAGGCAATGGTTTATTTAATAGGTTTTTATTTCCTTCATTAGGGAAATTAATAAAATCTTTAAAGTTATGGTAGCGTCCACCGGCAATTACCGAGTCATCATTGGATAACCCCAGTTTTTCTCGCAGTACTGCAACCATCTCATCAGGCATATCACGTTGATAAACAAAGCGAACTGGCTCCGCCGTTAAACGTTGTTTCAGTGTTGATGACATGATTTCAAGTAAGCTTGACTCCATTTCTGTGGCGATATCGTATTCCGCATCACGGGTCATTTTCATGGAATAAGCGTTTAATTCATCGTAATCAAAGAAGCCTTTGAAGATTTCATCAAGGGTATAACGCAAAATATTATCAATCAGAACCATCGATTTGCGGCGCTTTGGCATTTCAGGTGGCAAATTAACAAAACGTGGCACTTTATCTGAAGGGATTTCTAATAATGCATATTGCACATTGCCACTATTGATTATCTCAACAGCCAGATAGGTGTAGTCATCTTTTAAAAATTCAACCAAATTGGTATCTGGATTGATTAGGATAGGCGTAATATGCTGACGCAAATGTTGGCGAAAATATTGGCGTAACCAAATTTGTTGGCGTGGTGATATCTGACGCTCATTTATTAAAAATATTTGGTTACGTGCCATTTCTAACAGCAAGTCATTATACAGAATATCGAATTCTTGCTCTTGTTTAGCAACTTTGTTTTGAATACGTTTTAACAAGTGGCGAGAGCCGCTCGCTGAACCGCGTTCTTCATTGATTAAAATACGCCGTTTTACATCGGCAAAACGCACTTTATAGAATTCATCTAGGTTATTAGAGTAAATGCCCAAAAAACGCATACGTTCAATAAGAGGATTTCGCTTATCCGCTGCTTCTTGTAGAACTCGTTCGTTAAAAGCCAGCCAGCTTAACTCTTTTTCGTGGTATAGACGTTCTTGGGACATCGTTACTCCATTGTGTGCGGATAGATCAATTTAAGTATAAGTACTCTACCTTTAACTAAACTTGCTGCTTGATCGTGGCATGTGGGCTAACAACACTCTCTGGATTTTCTGACAGCGCTTTGCTGGCAAAATATTGGTGTTGAAAAACACACATACGGATAGCAGTATGGTAGCGGCCATTGACGAAAAATTCGTCGATCAGTTCGCCTTCCGTGTGAAAGCCTAGTTTATTATAAATATGGATCGCTTTGATATTTTCTTTATCTACAATTAGATAAAGTTTATATAAATTAAGCACGGAGAATGCATAATCCATCGCCAGCTTAGCTGCACGAGTTGCATAACCATGGCCTTGATGGCGGGGGGCAATGATAATTTGGAATTCAGAACGACGGTGAACATAATCAATTTCAACCAACTCCACTAGCCCGACTTTTTCACTATCATTTTCGACAATAAAACGCCGTTCAGATTGGTCGTGAATATGCTTATCGTAAAGATCACTCAACTCAACAAAGGCCTCATAAGGCTCTTCAAACCAGTAGCGCATTACACTGGCGTTATTATCAAGCTGATGGATAAAAGCTAAATCTTCACGTTCAAGTGGGCGCAACCTAAACGGATGAACTTGCCCGGTCGTCATAGAACACCTCAATGTTAGTTATATACTCGTCATATTTTAAGTTGCAGCCTTGTTGACTAAGTTCATTTGTCGTCTAGCTGCACCTAGAATTATTCAGAGTAAGTACACGTTTATTATGGCAGAGCCTGAAGATAAATAAACGCAGTGAATTTAATTCCTATCTTTATAGGTAAGATAAGGATACCACTTATTTACGATAAAATAATGACACAACGCAGAGAGTGACGCCAAGTGGTGAAGATTAATCCATTTTGTGGCAAACAGGCAGGATAAGAACCGAGTATAAGGCGTCATTTATCATAACTAAAATTGTCATGATACGATTGTTTTATAAACAATATTGAGCAATAAAAAATACGGGAGGCAAACACAGGGTATCAATGTTATCGCTGTTAAAACGGATGTTGAATATTTTAATTGAACGATATCTATTGTGTTTGCCAACCCGAATGTATAAATAGGATTATTGGTTTGCTCATAAATGATACAGGGGTCTATGACGATACCAAACATTCCTTATCATTATTGATACCTTTTTTATCGCGAGAAAAGGTAATTAATTTCTATTAATTATATATTGAACGGCTTTATCGTTTTGAAAGTCGATAACCAGTTAATTAGCGCCCTTAGCGGCGGTGATCATCGCGTTAATATAATCAACCTGAGCCGCAAACGTCATACCTTGGTTATTTGACCCCAAAGTCCAAACGAAAAACCCACCATAATTATTGCTCGCTTGCCATTTAGCGCGAGCGATATTATTTGCCTGAGTTTCAACAAAACTTCCCGTTGGCCCCCACTGACTATTTATGGTGGTTCCGAGTATAACTTTCGATGGGTCTGCGACAGCTTGTGCGTAATTGCTCATAGCGACATCATATTTAAAATTCTGACCCGCGTCGTAAGCCATAACGTTAAAAAAGTCGAACGTATTTTTTCCAGCACTTAGGATCGGTAATACTTCACCATGATGGCTTGAGCTAGCAGTTTCCACATAGGAACACCCTTGAGTTACCGTCGCATCTGCACATTCAACAGGATCGGCACCTACATGATAGGTGGTTAAACTTAATAATTTTGTGCTTGACGCACTTCCTAGCTTTTGACGTACCAGTTGAGCGAGTGCTAATAAATTCGCATTTTCATCTGCTGTTAAACGTGCGGCTTTTTCAAAGTCAAAATCGATTCCATCTAATTGGACACTCCCGATTTTTTGATATTGACCATTATTTTTTTTGTATACAGGAAACGTTTGATTTAGGAGATTTACCAAACCAGTAGCAACCAATTCACGACTTGCTGCGGTGTTAATTTTCTCCCAAATACCTTCATAGGTTTGTCCACCAAAGGCAACCATCACTTTTTTATTTGGATTGTCAAATTTGAATTGTGTCCACGTTAAATAAGATGAGCTGATCCAATAGCTATCAAAACTTGGCGTGGTCATACCGTCAGAGACCTGAATATTTCCTTGTGCATCCCATTGCCCAAAAGATAATATCAAGGTATCAACATTAGAACGTGCTATTTCTACCTCTGCCAGTGATGGGATCCCCCAAGAGGTTAGATAGCTAATGGCTCTTTGGGTGGCTTGAGCGCTAAAAACAGGTTGCATTAATGTTGAACAACTTATTATAAGAGCAATCGTTAATTTTTTCATGGCATCACCTTTGGCTTGAACATTCAAATAATTGTTTGCTGCTAATTTCGTTAGCTTATACCAGCGTTGCATGTACTCTCATCAGCATCATTTTTGATGATAAGCAATTTAACCTAGGTAATTACTTAATTTTTTCATGGCAGCGTCATATTAAATTTAATATGTGATTGATAATGAGCTTGCAGAAGATAATGAGCTGAAATAAATTAAATGGTGACTATTTATTACTATTTTTTCTAGCATTGATAATTGATGATTATTCATTAAAATAAAAATAATTAAGAGTATCTTTTATCATTTCCTTTGAAATCGATATTTGATTGAAATAATTGCCATACTGAGCTACAAAAAAGCTCAGCTGGCTGCACTATTAACCGGTTGAATACTTAATATTCTCTTCAGCTATTCATTATTACCGTATTTTTCAGTTTTTACAGCGTTCTCTTTAAGTAACTCCTCCATAGTGTAATCTTTACCATCAATATGATATGACACGAGGCCATTTGTTGATGAAAGTGAATTATGGCTACTGTATTTAAACGGAATGATGATGTCACCTTGTTTATTAATCACACCCCAGTGATTATCTTTTTTTACTAGGGCATAGCCGTTATCAAAATTACGCGCATTTTCATAATGTAACGGGATTACTTCATAACCTGTAGCATCAATAAAGCCATGCAGTTTATTACGTTCAACGTGGGTCATATCATCGCTGAATTCTTCTACTTTATCGTAGCCAAACAGTGTTAGAAAAATATCACCTTCAGAATTAAGAAAATAAAATTTTTTATCGAATGTATCCATTTTATCTTCAATAAAAAAACTAGGACCAAAAAGAATGGTATTATTACCACCATTCTTTATTTTATACTCTGCTGCTGGGAGGAGCTGTGTACCTTTATCATTAATGATATGATACCCCTGTTTATCTTTATAATAGAAAAAACTTGATTGTTCGTCAGGAAAATCAAGTATATTGATTATCAAATTTTCCCCAGAGAATAAGATAGGTTTTTCATTTTCAGTATTAAATAATAGAATTTCATTGTCTTTAGCGATAACAAATGCATCGTCAGATAGACTAAAAACACTATTCATTTCTGTTACTCGATTTGCTTTTTTATTTTTTACATCTAACTGATGTAACTGGTAATGAGAGACTTCATATTCATCACCGTCATCATTCGTTCTAGTTTCTATCGTTTTGGTAAAAAAGTAATTTGTGTTCAGGATATAAGGTTTAGCATTCCCATTGTTTAAAATTTCGTTACCATTCTGGTCAATAATATAAAATATTTCTGTTTTTGGATCTTTAACTACGGGGTATGACTTAAGATATTTCGGTGTAATAACAATGTTACGTTTTTCTTTTTCTGTACTTTTTACTTCATAAATGGTTACAGTCGCTGGTGTACCATGGAACAAACAAGCCACTCGATATGTCATAGGTGCGTCTGTTTCTTGTTCAAAACGCTCGTAATATGCAGCAACTCGATATATTAATTCATCTTTATTTTTATTATGGCTTTCTGATGCTTTTACTATACCATCTATATAACGTTTGATTTTATTAGTGAGACCTACACTACCTTTTACACAGGCAGATGCTGATAAAATATTTCCATTTTTATCAGCAATATCTTCTTCTGCTATATTTAGATCACCATCTAAAGTGTAACTCAGAAAGTTTTTATCTTTTTTAGCCAGCTTCAGAGTGAAGTTTGGTTGTGAAATTTTTGGGGTATCAGTTGAAAGATGATATGTACCGAGCTCAGTAATATAGCTATATGTCACTTCTGCTGTTATATTTTTGACGGTCTTATTATTATCAAGACGTAATGCTTTTGTTTGTTTTCCATCTCTAATTTCTTCACTACCATCCATATAAGTGATTTTTTTTATGTTTATTACTGGTTGCTGATTTGATGGCATTTCATCTACAATTAGATTAATAAATGAAGAGTTGTAAAATAAGTCCTGATTGAATGATAGCGAGTTTATCATATTCTCAAAAGCCTGCTGGTACTCTGCTGGACTCAGAATACTATAATTTTTTTTATAATATTCTTCTGATTGTAAGATTTGAGTTCTCTCACTATATAAATCATCAGCCCTCCCCATATTAGAAAATAAATCAAAGCTGTTTTTATCTTTTCTGATCTTTTCAATTGACTCTTCCAAATTAAGGCCATCTAATTCTGATGTTATATAATTTAATGACTCTTGAGAGGGTTCAGGTAACTGTTCTTCATATAATAACGACCAGAATACTCCACCTACGATGACAAGTAATATACCAAGGCTCGTGACAACCTTCTTTTTCATCAAAACTATCCTTATATGCTTATATTATGGTAATAGCTCATACCAGTAACAACTTATTAAAAAGTATCATAAAAATAGCTAGCTAAATAACTGTATTTTCTAGTACTGAACATTTTTATGATACAAATATAACATCCTAGGTATTATAACCTTGGGTTATCTGTCCCGAAATCCCCGCTGCATGATTGACAGTGATAGTGAGCACCATTCTAGATAGTATGCATTTTAATACGAATAAACTATTTATTGAAAAATAGATGAATTAGAGGGAGTTCAAATAACTAAATTTGATAAACAGCCCAACAAAAAGGGCAGAAATTATCTGCCCTTAATAAAATAGATTTTAAATAATTTATTAATGTTTAGTCATTAACATAACCATGCATCGGCAAGCATCTACCATCTAAATAAGCGTGGTTATCAGCCATTACTAGGCGCTCATCAACAAACCATTGTACAACCATTGGATAGATATTGTGCTCTTGTGCTTTAACGCGTTCGATAACATCTTCTTCCGTATCATTGGCAAAAATAGGTACTTTCGCTTGCAAAATAACCGGCCCGCCATCCAGCTCTTCGGTAACAAAATGTACCGAAGTTCCATGTTCACTATCGCCGTTTTCCATTGCTTTACGGTGGGTATGTAACCCCGGGTATTTAGGCAATAGAGAAGGGTGGATATTGAGCATTTTACCTGAGTAGTGTTTGACTAGGTCGGCAGTTAAAATACGCATGAAACCCGCTAACACGACTAAATCAGGGTGGTAGTTATCGATCATTGCCATGAGAGCTGCGTCATATTGTTCGCGATCAGCAAATTCTTTTGCACTCAATGATAGCGCTGGGATCTTGGCTTGTTGTGCACGAACCAACCCGTAGGCATCGGGTTGGTTGCTGATCACGGCGACAATTTGCGCCTGAAGACCATTGGCTGTTGCATCAATCAGTGACTGTAAATTACTGCCACTGCCTGATATAAGGACAACAATTTTCTTCATTAGCGGATAACAACCTGCTCTTCACCATTAGGTTGCTCAGCAATAACACCGATTTGCCATGCTTTTTCGCCTAATTGGTTCAGTAGGGTTAATGCCGCTTCAACTTCGCTTTGTGGCAGGGCGATGATAATACCAACACCACAGTTAAAAGTACGGTACATTTCATGACGGCTGACGCTACCTGCGGTTTGCAGCCAGTCAAATACTGCTGGCCACTGCCAGCTACTTTCATCAATTTGTGCTTGAGTATTTTCTGGTAATACGCGAGGAATATTTTCCCAAAAACCACCACCTGTAATATGGGCAATAGCATGAATATCACATTTCTCAATCAGCTCTAGCACATTTTTGACATAAATACGTGTTGGAGCCAATAGATGGTCAGCTAATGATTTCCCTTCAAGCTGAGTGGCTTCTGGGTTGGTTTTACTGACTTCAAGGATTTTACGAACCAGTGAATAGCCGTTTGAATGTGGGCCGCTAGACGCTAATGCGATCAGGGCATCTCCTGCGCTGACTTTGCTACCATCAATGATCTCAGATCGTTCAACGACACCAACGCAAAAGCCTGCAACATCATAGTCTTCACCGTGATACATACCCGGCATTTCTGCGGTTTCACCGCCAACTAATGCACACCCTGATTGTTTACAACCTTCAGCAATACCGGTGATCACGCTTGCAGCGGTATCAACATCCAGTTTGCCTGTTGCGTAATAGTCTAAGAAAAACAGAGGTTCAGCACCTTGGACGATTAGGTCATTGACGCACATAGCCACTAAGTCGATACCAATAGAGTCGTGACGTTTTAAATCCATTGCAAGGCGTAGTTTGGTTCCTACACCGTCAGTACCGGAAACTAGAACGGGTTCACGGTATTTTTGTGGTAGGGAACATAGTGCACCAAACCCCCCCAGTCCTCCCATAACTTCTGGTCGGCGAGTCTCTTTGACCACACCTTTAATACGTTCAACCAATGCGTTACCTGCATCAATGTCAACACCGGCATCTTTATAGCTGAGAGAGGTTTTATCAGTCACTACGGCCCCCAAGGCAATTGTGTTGTAGAAAAATAAACTGCAATGCGGATTATTCTAACAGGCTAAGCAAACGTTTGCGATAGCTTTATTCAGGAATTAGGTCTAACATAAAAATGAGCTATTTCTGATTGTTTTGACATCAATCAAACTGAACCTAGTGGCATCTCGGGTAAAAAGAGTTATAATCCCGCGATTTTTTTGTGCGCTGGCGTCTAAAATAGTAGGAGAATTCCATGAAGATCGTTGAGGTAAAACACCCTCTCGTTAAACATAAACTCGGCCTGATGCGAGATCATGATATAAGCACTAAGCGCTTTCGTGAACTGGCCTCAGAGGTTGGTAGCCTACTGACTTATGAAGCAACTGCTGACCTAGAAACTGAGAAAGTGACGATAGAAGGTTGGTGTGGTCCTGTAGAAATAGAGCAAATTAAAGGGAAAAAAATCACCGTCGTTCCTATTCTGCGTGCTGGTATTGGCATGATGAATGGTGTTCTGGAAAGCGTTCCAAGTGCGCGTATTAGCGTAGTGGGTGTTTACCGTGATGAAGAAACGTTTAAACCCGTTTCTTATTTCCAAAAATTAGTTTCAAATATTGATGAGCGTATGGCGCTGGTTGTTGACCCTATGTTGGCAACAGGGGGCTCTATGATCGCAACCATCGATCTGCTAAAAAACGCAGGTTGTAAATCAATCAAAGTATTAGTTTTGGTTGCTGCTCCTGAAGGTATTGCTGCATTAGAAGCGGCTCACCCAGATGTTGAATTATATACCGCGTCTATTGATGAATATTTAAATGAAAACGGGTATATCGTTCCAGGGCTAGGTGATGCTGGCGATAAGATATTTGGTACTAAATAAATAATTAGCCGACTTTAGAAGTCGGCTTTTTTTTAATAAAAAAACACTATACTTTAACGAATTCAAGATGCAGATAACCAATAACTCTGCGTCTAGAAGGGTGACGAGTATAAAGGGGATGAAAAGAAATGACACGCCGTGCGATCAGCGTTGAAGAAAGACCACCGTTGCTACAAACTATACCGTTAAGTTTTCAACATTTATTCGCCATGTTTGGTGCAACCGTTATTGTACCGATATTATTTGGGGTTAACCCAGCCACAATTTTATTGTTTAACGGTATTGGTACGCTGCTTTATTTATTTATCTGTAAAGGAAAAATTCCTGCATATTTAGGATCCAGTTTCGCCTTTATTTCTCCAGTAATGATATTACTGCCACTCGGCTATGAATTGGCTCTTGGCGGTTTTATTATTTGCGGGGTATTATTTTGTTTGGTGGCTCTGATTGTTAAAGTTGCAGGAAGAGGGTGGATTAACGTTATGTTTCCCCCTGCTGCAATGGGGGCGATCGTCGCGGTGATTGGTCTCGAATTGGCACAAACTGCGGCTAGCATGGCCGGTTTATTACCAAAAGAAGGAGCGCCGGTTGATACAAACACGTTAATTATTTCGATCACCACGCTTTCAATCACGATTTTATGTGCAGTAGTATTTCGGGGTTTTCTGTCGATTATTCCTATTTTAATCGGTTTTTTAGCAGGTTATGCCTTATCTTATTTTATGGGGATCGTCGATTTTACCCCTGTTATTGAAGCGCCATGGTTTGCTGTTCCAACCTTTTATACCCCACGTTTTGAATGGTTTGCTATTTTAACTATCTTGCCTGCGGCGTTAGTCGTGATTGCAGAGCATGTTGGCCACTTAGTTGTGACTGCAAATATCGTTGAACGTGATTTGATGAAAAACCCAGGCTTACACCGTTCAATGTTTGCGAATGGTTTTTCTACCGTCATTTCAGGTTTCTTCGGCTCAACACCAAATACGACTTATGGCGAAAATATTGGGGTTATGGCAATAACTAAAGTTTACAGTACTTGGGTAATTGGTGGTGCGGCTATCATTGCTATTCTCCTATCCTGTGTAGGTAAACTAGCCGCAGCGATTCAATTAGTGCCAACCCCCGTGATGGGTGGGGTATCGCTATTACTTTATGGCGTAATTGGTGCATCGGGTATTCGTGTATTAATCGACTCTAAAGTTGACTATAACAAGCCTCAAAATTTGATTTTGACCTCAGTGATTTTGATCATTGGTGTTAGTGGCGCTGTGATTAGTATTGGTCAGGCAGAACTAAAAGGTATGGCATTAGCAACGATTGTTGGTATCGCGATGGCTTTATTATTCCGCTTTATTACTTTTATTCGTCCTGAAAAACAGTTTGTGACTTCAGATCTCGAAGAAGTCGATACGCATTCGAAGAAATAAAAGTGCGAAACAGTTGCCGATGTGATGAAAGCATCGGCAATCAGATTTCTTGCTGTTCATCTATCTTTGCAATTTATGGTAAACTTATCAGCGTTAATTGTTTTGTACAGCCAGAGGTGCTTCTGAACACACCATCGCAGCTTTCACTACCACTATATCTACCGGATGATGAAACGTTTGCCAGTTTTTATGCAGGGGAAAACGAAGCGTTGCTCTCTGCGATTAGGCTCGCTATTCATCAGCCACACGGTAGTTATATTTATTATTGGTCTCGTGAGGGGGGCGGTAAAAGTCACCTATTGCATGCGGCTTGTGCTGAGCTATCCGAGCAGGATATCGCAGTTGGTTACGTTCCACTCGATAAGCGAGCCTACTTTGTCCCTGAAGTGCTTGATGGCATGGAACATTTATCATTAGTGTGCATTGATAACATTCAGTGTATTGCCGGTGATCCTGAATGGGAAATGGCGATTTTTAACCTATATAATCGTATTTTAGAAATTGGCAGAACCTGTTTATTAATAACCGGTGATCGACCACCAAGACAAATTGACCTCTCGCTGCCTGATCTCGCATCTCGGCTCGATTGGGGGCAAATTTATAAATTACATCCATTGAGTGATGAAGACAAAATTTGTGCGCTGCAATTGCGCGCGCGAATACGTGGTTTTGAATTACCTGAAGATGTGTGCCGGTTTGTTTTAAAACGCTTAGATAGAAAAATGGGGACGTTGTTTGATATTTTAAATCGACTGGATCACGCATCAATTGTTGCGCAACGTAAACTGACTATTCCCTTCGTAAAAGATATTCTTCAGTTATAGAACAATTAGAATGAATAAATAGTCCACCTCACTCCATAATTAAAGTGAGGTGGTGGGATATTATAATATGTCTAATACTTGTTCTGGTGGACGTCCTAGTTTGGCTTTTTTGCCGTTTACCACGATAGGGCGTTCAATTAACTTAGGATTTTCATGCATGGCATGCAAAAGTTGTTCTTGCGTTAAAGACTCATCCTTTAGATTGAGTTCTTTATACAGATCTTCTTTGGTGCGCATTAATTGGCGCGCATCAGTGAAACCTAATGATTTTAAGAGCTGTTTCAAGTCAGCGATGCTTGGTGGTGTTTTTAGGTATTCAACAATCGTGGGTGTGATCCCTTTAGATTCTAATAGCGCCAGAGTTTCGCGGCTCTTAGAACAACGAGGGTTATGATAGATTTTGATCGTGTTCGTCATCGTTATGATCCCTTACGGTTTAGCTTTACTGTCTCTTAATTGTAATTTTCTTAATTCATCGATACGTGCATCATAGCGTTGTTGTTCATAGCTACCTAAGCGACTCTTTCTGCTAGCCTCGGTAAGATAATTAACGGCATTATCATAGTTACCCCGTAACGCCATACCTTCGGCATAGGCGGCAAGCTCTTCTGTACGCTTACCTTGTTTAGCCGATGCTTCGGCTAATAAATCCCAACCATTAGGATCATCGGGGTAATTAAAGGTATACCTATTTAGCAATGAAGTTGCTTCAGCAAGCTGCTTATTGTTGATTAAAGCATTTGCTAAATTGATTTGTAGCACTGGATTATTTGGCGATTTTTTCAATGCATTTTGTAAGCGAGTAACGGCTTGGCCTGCACGACGCTGTTCAATATCCAAATCTGTCATGCTATCGATAAACCATGGATTATCAGGTTGTTTTTCTAGCAAGCTACTGACAATTTTAGTGGCTTCAGCATACTTTTTATCTTGAGATAATTTCAAAGCACGCCCATATTCTGCTGCCATACGCTCTTGGGCGGTGCCCTTACTATAATTTTCTATGATCTGATCTAAAGCATATTGTTGGCCTGAAGTATACATAGATAAAATGCGTACACGAGCTAACATAAAATCTTCGGAAGAAGGCACCTTTAATTTGGGATACTGATTGGAACGGTTACGTGCATCTGCCAAACGGCTGTCAGGCAATGGGTGAGTTAGCAAAATTTCAGGGGGTTTTGACATATAACGAGTTTGATCTGACATCACTTGCATAAAGTCAGCCATTGCGTGAGGGTCAAAACCAGAGCGTCTGAGAGTCTGCAAACCGATACGATCAGCCTCTTGTTCATTCGCTTGGGTGAAACTGATCATGCCTTGTTGCATACCAGCAAAAGTACCCGTTAAAGCGGCAAATCCTGCTTGAGGGTTTGCCATTACCAATAATAATGAACCAATCGTGCCAGCAATCGCTAATGGCGTTGTGCTTTTTTGGTCTTCCATCATACGTGCTAGATGACGCTGGGTAACGTGTGAGATTTCATGCGCCATAACTGACGCTAATTGGCTTTCGTTTTGGCTATAACGAAACAGTGCCGAATGCAGTACTACATTACCGCCAAAGTAGGCATAGGCGTTAATATTAGGGTTATTCACCAAATAGAACTTGAAGGGGGTTTTAACCGAATCGGCATTCTTAACCAACCGCATACCCAGTTTATTAATGTACTGGTTAAGAAGAGGGTCATAAATCAAGGGTGTACTGGCGCGAATTTGTCGGGTGATAGCATCACCCATAATAATTTCCTGATTGATGCTTAATGTCCCACCAGCAGTTGTGCCGATGTCGGGGAGAGTATCTTCAACTGCACTGAAGGCGGGTAATACAGCGCCGTTGACACACGCAGCTATCAATAAAACCATAAGTGGATTTTTCAGTTTTTTATTCATGAAACAATGGCATCCCGTACAACGATGAATTTTGAGATCAATCTATGATAGCAAATGCTACCGTAATGTCTGTTAATTGGTATAATTTTCGCTAATTTAGGAACTGTCTTTAATGCATCAATTTCCAAGGAGCTAACTAATGCTGGAAATGTTATTACAATGGTATCGGCGCCGTTTTGCTGACCCACAGGCTGTTGCACTATTCACACTGTTGATTGTCGGCTTTGCGATCCTATTTTTTTTCAGCAGCATTTTAGCTCCTTTATTAGTGGCATTAGCACTTGCTTATATACTTGAATGGCCAACGCATTTTCTTGAACGATTAGGCTGCTCACGTGTCGTGGCTGTTAGTATTATTTTGACCTTGTTTGCTGGAATTAGTGCCATGGTTATTTTAATTATTGCACCAACGGCATGGCAACAAGGAATAAATCTTGTTGGCGATTTACCGAATATGGTCAATCGGTTTAACGAGTTTGCTCAAACATTACCAGAGCGTTACCCTGCATTAGTTGATGCCGGTATCATTGATATGATGGCTGATAACTTACGGAGTCGCTTATCAGGAATGGCTGAATCAGTGGTTAAAATGTCAGTTGCTTCCTTGATAGGGGTATTTACCTTGGCAATTTATGTTGTTTTAGTACCATTAATGATGTTTTTCTTAATGAAAGATAAACAAAAAATCATTAATAGTGTACAAAAAGTGCTACCAAGAAATCGTTTGTTGGTCGGTAAAGTCTGGGTTGAAATGAACCAACAAATTACTAACTATTTACGTGGTAAAGCCACTGAAATGGTGATTGTCGGTGTTTGTACTTATGCAGGTTTTGCCTATTTTGATTTACGTTACTCGGTGTTATTGTCTGTGCTGGTGGGGGTATCCGTTTTGATCCCTTATATTGGCGCGGTGGTTGTGACGATCCCTGTTGTGCTTGTGGCTTTATTTCAATGGGGCATAGGAAGTGATTTTTGGTCTCTGATTGTGGTTTATCTTATTATTCAGGGCTTAGACAGTAACTTAATTGTGCCGTTATTATTCTCTGAAGCAGTAAACTTGCATCCATTGGTGATTATTTTATCTGTAGTCATTTTTGGTGGATTATGGGGCTTTTGGGGCGTGTTTTTTGCTATCCCCCTCGCAACGCTGATTAAAGCCGTGATCAATGCGTGGCCAGAAGAAACATTAGAGAGCCAAACAAAACAAGAATAATAGGTTAACCAATAAGATAAAGCGGGAAATAAACTTCCCGCTTTGTACGTTATTTTAGATGAGGAAAGTTTCTCATCAGTCGCTATTAAGCGTTTGCGTTTAAGTACTCAAGAACAATTTCATGGTGATTACTGGTTTTGAAATTGTCGAATACATGTTCGATAGTTCCATTTGCATCAACAAGGAAGCTAATGCGGTGGATACCGTCATAGGTTTTACCCATGAATTGTTTTTCACCCCAGACACCAAATTGTTCACACACTTGGTGATCTTCATCTGATAATAGCGTGAAGTTGAGCATTTCTTTTTCAGCGAAACGAGACAATTTTTCGGGTTTATCGGTGCTAATGCCTAAAACTTCAACACCTTTTTGCTTAAGTGTATCCATTTCATCACGCAATCCACATGCCTGAACAGTACATCCAGGCGTCATGGCTTTAGGGTAGAAGTAAACTAATACGCGTTGACCCTGATAATCTGAAAGATTGATGATTTCACCATCTTGGTCAGGAAGGCTAAATTGAGGCGCCTTATCACCGGCTTTCAATGGGTTCATTACATATATCTCCGTTAACTCTGCATTTTGGGATTATTAACAATGCTTATGTTGCCTTTAGCATTGAGCATTGTACATAGTTGTTGAAATTTATTTTTTATAATTAAGCCATTATCATCCAATGGATGATGTGCTGTAATTTGAATTTCAAGCTGAGCCGGCGCATCATGACTTGCAGGCTGTGTTTTTGATACTAACTCCGCAATATTACATTGTTGAGTGGTAAACAAATTTGTAAATTGTTCTACGATGCGAGGTGCATCATCGACCACGACATTCACTGTTACCGTTGACGGGTAGTCGGTGGTTTCTACGCTTTGTGTTCGCTTCATCACAATTAACAACTCTAGTTCAGCCCCTTTTAATGGCAGAGTGGCCTCTATTTGTGCAATTGCATTCCAACTCCCTGAAAGCATCATAATAAAGGTGAACTCTTTACCGAACATCGCTAAGCGGCTGTCTTCGATATTGCAGTCACATTCGCTCACAAGGCGTGTAATTGTATTCACAATGCCCGGACGATCGGTTCCCAGCGCGGTAATAACAAGAAATTGCTGTTCGGTCTTAGGCAAAGTCGTTTCCTTCATATTTTTTATTCTCAGGTCGCTTTTTACTCAATAATTTAAGGAGCAAAATCGACAGGTTGATGATGGTAAGGAAACCATAAAAATAACAATCTGCCAAGAGGGCAGATTCACTCTTGCGAGGAATGATCGAGAATTATTACTTCTGTTTAAGTTATTCAGAGCGGTATTAACAAAATTCATTAAAAACCTGCGTTTGGGTGGTTTTCTTCTTTGAAATGAAAACGTACCATGGAGTCTAAACTATTTAGGGGGTATAGCTATGTCTCATTCAAACACAAACTATAAAGAGTTTTTAACTGGCAGTATTGTTGCAGTCATTACACCAATGGATTCAAAAGGGCGTTTGGATAAACAAAGCTTGAAAAAATTGGTGGATTACCATGTTGAAAGTGGTACTTCTGCGATTGTGTCTGTTGGGACGACTGGCGAATCAGCAACACTAACACATAAAGAACATGTGGATGTGGTTAATGCGACATTGGAACTGGCTGATGGGCGTATTCCGATCATTGCAGGAGCAGGGGCGAATGCGACCGCGGAAGCTATCTCTCTGACTGAAGAGTTTGAAAATTCAGGCGTTGTTGCTTGCCTGACAGTCACACCTTATTATAATAAGCCTTCACAAGAAGGATTGTATCAACACTTTAAAGCTATTTCAGAGAACACGAGCTTGCCTCAAATCCTCTATAATGTACCATCACGCACAGGGTGTGATTTATTGCCTGAAACGGTGGGACGTTTAGCAAAATTGGCGAATATTGTGTCAATTAAAGAGGCAACAGGGAACTTAGCAAGGGTTCATCAAATCAAAGAACTGGTTGATGACAATTTTGTTCTGCTCACAGGTGATGATGCAACCGCATTGGACTTCATGCAATTGGGTGGTCAGGGCGTTATTTCTGTTACGGCTAACGTTGCGGCCGCACAAATGGTAAAAATGTGTGACTTAGCGCTTGCGGGCAAATATACTGAGGCTCGTGAATTAAACAAAATCCTGATGGGTTTGCATCATCAGTTATTTGTTGAGCCTAATCCAATTCCAGCGAAATGGGGCTGCCACCGCCTTGGTTTGATTGCTGACGATACGTTGCGGTTACCAATGACACCGTTAACTGAGTCAGGCCAACAGAAAGTGGAAGCGGCACTGAAACTCGCTGGGTTACTGTAAAATTTAGGGAATTTTAATGGCAACATTATTGCAAAAATCGAAGGTTATGAAGGTTGCTGGCCTGTCACTTGTGGTGTTACTGGCAGCCTGCTCCAGCGATCAGCGCTATAAACGTCAGGTCAGTGGTAACGAGGAATATCTCGATGCCGCGCCATTGAAAGTGTTAAATGTACCACAGGGAATGACGTTACCATTGCAAAATGGCGAATATGAGCTCCCTAAAGTCACCTCAACGGGACCGGTGGGTAAAGCACTGGATATTCGTCCTCCAGTATTGTCGATTTCGCAGTTAGCGGGCTCACGTACTGAAGATAGTGCTGAAGCAAGTCGTTTGTTGCTTGATAATACACCTGAAAATAGCGCGTTATGGTCACAAGTTACGTTAATTTTAGAGCAACGTGGTATCCCAGTGACATCGAAAGATGATGGCTCACATTCTATTGAAACCGATTGGGTGAAATGGGAACGTGCTGATGAAGATGTACCGCTAGAAAGCCGCCATAAAGTGACTGTACAGCCACAAGGTGGGCAGATTGCATTAACTGTGACTAATTTAGGCTTGCGTCAAGGGGCAGAGACTATCACTGACCAAGCTGAAATCCAGCGTTACAATAAATTATTGCTCAATGAATTGACTGATAGCCTATACGCGCTGCGTGATACGTCAAATAAAAATAGTATCCAAAGTGCTTATGGCATTATTGATGTTCAGTCTGGTAGTGATGCCACTGGCTTACCTGTGGTTATCGTTCGTGCACCGTTTGATGCTGTTTGGGAACGTTTACCTCATACCTTAGAAAATGTGGGTATGAAGGTTGGTGACCGCAGCCGTTCAACAGGTTCAGTGATGGTAACTTATAAAGGGTTAAGCAGCTCCGAATGGCAGAACTTAGGTGTTGATGATCCTTCTGTTCCAGAAGATGACTACAAAGTTCAAGTCGGTGATTTAAACAACCGCAGCAGCTTACAGTTTATCAATACTAAAGGTGTACCATTAACTCAAAAACAAAATGATGAAATGGTTGCTGCATTAAAAGCGGCTTTTAGTAAAGTCGGCAATAAATAATTTATCTCTTAAGCCGTAACTCATGTGTTGGGTTACGGCTTTTCTATTGCGTTTATCGCGCTTTCTTTCCTTTCTGTTCTTTAAGTTTCACCCCCTCGCCAAATGGACAAAAAACCAGTATTTACGCCTAAGTAATCGTTTGCGTCTGTAGGTGAATTTTATTATCATTATTCGGTAGGCTAGATAATGATGCTTTAATGAATTATAGCTCTATATACAAACTAATGCCGGCAAGTGAATGAATGGCTAGCGGTGTAGGTAATTATGTGGTTGGTGCAAGTCAGTGCAGTCAACATGATTGCAACCTACAAGATGACAGGTATAAACAGAACAGAAAATTAACAATGAATTGCGACATTCTACTGTTACTTATCTGGATCTGCGCAAGCGTTGATACCTTAATTGAATAATCACATCTCTGGAGTGTGTAAGATGCAAAAGAAAGCTGAGTTGTATCGTGGTAAGGCGAAAACGGTCTATACCACAGAGGATCCTGACCGTTTGATTCTGGAATTCCGTAATGATACATCAGCACTCGATGGGGAGCGCATCGAGCAGTTTGACCGTAAAGGGATGGTAAACAATAAGTTTAATCATTTTATTATGAGTAAGCTGGAAGAAGCTGGCATTCCAACGCAAATGGAAGCTTTACTGTCAGACACTGAAGCGTTAGTCAAAAAATTGGAGATGGTGCCAGTAGAGTGTGTTATACGTAATCGTGCCGCAGGCTCTTTGGTTAAACGCCTTGGTGTTGAAGAAGGCATGGTATTAAACCCACCATTATTTGATTTATTCCTAAAAGATGACGCTAAGCATGATCCAATGGTCAATGAGTCTTACTGTGAAACGTTTGGCTGGGTTAATCAAGAAAACTTAGCAGAAATGAAACGGTTAAGTTATAAAGCTAATGACGTATTATCAAAAATTTTTGTAGATGCAGGGCTGATCTTAGTCGATTTTAAACTGGAATTCGGTTTGTTTAACGGGAAAGTTGTTTTGGGTGATGAGTTCTCTCCGGATGGTAGCCGCCTGTGGGATAAAGAAACACTCAATAAAATGGATAAAGACCGTTTTCGTCAAAGCCTTGGTGGTTTAATTGAAGCCTATGAAGAAGTTGCTCGCCGTATTGGTGTGAAACTGGATTAATTTTTACATTAATTAATGTGTTAACAGCCCTAATTAGGGCTGTTTTTTTATTATTCAGCGCCACAATTTATACGCTGATCTAGCATTTTACAACCCGCTATTGCCGATGGATTAACGGCTTTATTTTGCTCTGACAACCACAATTCTAATTGAGTAGAAGCTGAAGGTAATGCATGACTCAGTTGACGATTTTCCTGCCCATATTCAATCAGTTGATTATTCAAAAATACAAAATGGAGTAGAGTTTGAGGTTTTTGGGTATACATCAAGTAGGTGGTGGTTTGCTGTGTTGCTAAATCAGTGGGAGGCCCCATCAATTCGATAACTTGCTGTTGATTCATATCGATTGTAATAGCATTGAGATCTGGCTTGGTTGCACAACCAGCGATAAAAAATAGCGTAGTCATTATGATACAAGCTTGATAGATAACACGCATGTTAAGTGACTCAGTGATCTATATTGGTTATGCGATTAGATCATAAAAACAGCGTTAAATCTATCTCTGATCTCGTTGGTTTAAACGAGCAAAATTGTTTGCCCAATGTTCAGGTGTATTCTCTAATTGTATATTTAATGCATGACTTAATGAATAGAGTGTAGGCGCAGGCAGTAACGAATCAGGCTGTAAATCGGCGTGACATAATATTTTTTCAGGGGAGCCATCGGCGATTAATTTACCAGCGGATAAATGAAGCACACGTTGAAAATTACGCGCTACAAAATCAAGATCATGACTGATGGCTAAAACGGCACAGCCAGTATCTTTTTGTACTGCGAGCCAATTTTCAAATCGAGTTAACCAAAGCGAATCAAAATCACGACTTGGCTCATCTAGGAGTAATATTTTCGGGCGTACAGCACTCAGGCATGCAACAGCCACCATACGCTTTTGACCTGCATTGAGATCTAAAGGGTGATGATCTGCAACATCTTCTAAATGACATATTTCTAAAGCGTCTGCGATGCGCTGATTCATTTCTTGTTTGGATATTTTTAGCCGTTTTAGTCCAAAAGCAATTTCTTGCTTAACACTGCTATGAAAAACTTGCTTTTCAACTTCTTGAAATAAAATGCCAATTTGAGTTGCCCGCTGTGTCGCACTGAGTTTCGAGATCAAATCTCCATTCAGCTGTATTTGCCCTTGTCTTGGTTGTAATAAACCCGCAGCCAAACGCAACAATGTTGATTTTCCTGCGCCATTATCACCCACTAGTGCAACCTGCTCGCCAGCAGTAATCTTGATAGAGAGTTGTGTTAGGGTATCTTGAATCGTATTCGGCCAGCGGAAGTACAGATTTTCAAATCGCAGCATACTTGTCCTTTAAAACATGTAATAACTCATCGTCATTGTTTGGGATATTAATCTTCCAACCATGTTGATTGATGAGGTAGCCAAGGGCACGCCATGCATCAGGCATGTTAACAGTTGACTGCGCTGCGGCAAAAACGCGCTGTCGATCGATACTGGCGATAGTTTTTCCTGCATCAAGTAGCATGACTTGTTGGCAAAAGCCAAATGCAGGTAGCAAATGGCGCTCAAATAGGATCACACTACAGCCAGTTTTGTGTGTGTAATTCTTTAAGTTAATCAACAGTGAGTGGGTTGCTTTTGGCGTTAAACGGCTAAATGCTTCATCGAGTAATAATAATTTAGGTTGCATGGCGAGGGCACTAGCGATAACAACACGTTGAGCCTCGCCACCGGATAGCGTGCTTGGGTGACGATGACGCAATGTTTCACAGTGTGTGAGCGCTATTGCTTCATCAACTCGTTGATAAATTTGTTCTTCAGGTATTCCTTGATTTTCAGGCCCAAAGGCAATTTCCTGTTCAACGCTAAAGGTACAGCCAGAGAGTTGCAGTTGTGGTGATTGTTGGATCAGTTGTCGTTGTGTACTAAGAGTGACTAAATTCCCTTCGGTAAGCGGTAGAGAAAACACGTCTCCAGTGCCTGTTAGTTCACCACTCATTAACTCGGGCAACCAACCACAAAGTAATTGAGCTAATGTACTTTTACCACTGCCATTACCACCGAAAATACCCAGCCATTCGCCCTCTGTTAATTGAATATCAATGGGGCCCAGTATCGATGTGTTTGCTGTTTTCGGTGTAAAAGAGAGTTGCTGTAAATTTACCACCACCACCGGATCCCTCCTTCAACTAACATGATGATTAACAATGAGTAGCGAGTGATAGTTTGCAAATAACTATCTTTAGGCGCATTCAGTGTAGTACGTTGACGAATAAGGCGAAAACTACGCATGTCTAACGCAGCGCCACGAATGGCTAAATCATTGAGTGTTTGGGTAACTAATGGCAGTAGCACAGCAGGTAAAGAAACTAGTTTCTGCCAAATGTGACCATCAAGAGGTACACCTCTAGCCAGTTGCGCTTCTTTGATACTGGCTAATTGCCTTTGTAGTTGCTCAATAAATAATAGTGGCCCTGATAACAAATAGGAGAAACTAGGCGGTAAGCGGCTAGCAAAGAGGGCTCTAATAAAGTTTTCGGTAGGAACGTATTGTAACCATATCTGAGCACTGCTGACGATCGCTAATAGCCTTAACCATAGGGTCAAGGCTTTTTCTTGTTGAGTGATCGCAGGGAATGTTCCTGTGATCCAATAACTCAGCCAACCGCTGTGGATCAGCCATAATCCACATGCCATGGGTAGCATTACCCATACAACAAAACGCCAACGGTGGCGAGCGGCTTTCCAAATCAGTAATAATATCAGTACCAATGCATTCATCACGAGCAATGGCCAGCCAAGGGGTAATAATACCACGGTAAAACTGAACCAAACCCATAACGTTAGCGAGGTAAATGGGTGCATATTCACCGTACTCTCGCCATATGCGGAAAATTTTGCTGGGCACGTAGAGGCAATTGGCGGACTAACAGCCAAGCGACAATGGCCGAAAATATCTTGTCTGTAATATTGGCGCCGAGTACCGTAATCGCCACCGATTCCAATAAGTTTTCACCGACAGCATGGAAGTAAGCAACAAAAAAGTCAGCACCGCTGCCTGTTGTACCCGCAAATAAATAGGTGCGGATCGGCACTGCAACTAACATCAATGCTAAGGTGATGACAACCCCGGAAAGAATGACACGAGGTAACGTGCGAAAGCCCCCAACATGAGCTAATAGACCCGCGCTTAAGCCTATCATCATGGCAACAGGGGCGAAGGCTGCGGCGATAGGGCCACTTAATAATCCCCACAGTAAATTGGTTAATAAACCCGTTAATACGGCGATCCAAGGGCCTGCAAGTAACGCGCAAATAAGTGTGCCGATAGAATCTAAAAATATGGGCAGTTTAATCATTGAGCTAATTTGACCACCGATCATATTAATAGCAATAGAAAAAACGATCAGTACCAAGGTACGGCTAGAAAGAATAGGGGATTTTGACATGAAAAATTGGATCCTTAGGGATAAAAAATATTGAATTTACTGAGTAAGACGTGCTGAGACGACTAACTCTTCATATCCAGATAATTCACAGTTTGCACGGGTAAAGGTGAGATCTTCTAATTCACCAATAATTAACTCTAAAGTCGTTCTAACGGTACATCCAGGCATCATATGACCGCCTTTCATATCACCATTATCATCAGATATTGCTAAATGAAGGTGCTCGCCTTCGGCATCTAATGTGCCAATTAATGAAACTATTTCATATTTGCCAATAAATTGTTTTGTTTCATCACGTCCTGCAAATCGTAAATTAACGTTAGTTAAACTTCCGACACATCCGGCAATGAAGGCGGCCTTTAAATTATTTGATGTAATAAACTGACGTAGAGCAGGTATGACATCTTCTTCGGGACGTAAGCGCAGAGCTAAATAACGTATATTGGAGGAGCCTGACAGTTGGTGTGTATTCATGTGAATAGCCCTAAACTATATATAATATAAATATGGCATGTTTTATTCATCTGCCAAAATGCTGGAAAATCATAAGTTATGATTATTTTATATTTCGATCCGATTATTGTAAGCAACAATCAACGAGATATCAGTAACGAAGTGTTTTCTTTTGCATATACACATAAAATTGCGTTTAATTTTTGTTAGGGACTAAATCATTAGCTGTAAAATAGTCAGTTTTATTCAGAGGTAGACGAAAATAGGCAGTTGTTATCAACGATTATGGCGTATATAAATAAAAATAATTAAATCAATAACCCCGATTTTAGGTTTAAACTGCAATTTAACCCTATATCTGTTTATAAGAGAGGTGACTATGCGTTGGCAAAACCGTCGTCGAAGCGACAATATTGAAGATAGAAGATCCCAAAATTCATCAACAGGCTTTCGGGGAACTGGCGGTGGAATGCGCATTCCTTTACGGGGAAAAAGTGGCATCGTGATCTTAATTGTAATTGTGGTGGCGGGTTATTATGGCGTTGACCTCACCGGTTTAGTCACGGGTGAACCAATCGGCAATACTACCTCTCAACAAACACAACGAAGCGCAGCCAGCCCGCAAGAAGAACAATTAGCCGATTTTACCTCAGTGATGTTGGCTTCAACAGAAGATGTATGGCAAGCAGAATTTAAGCAAATAGGTAAGCAATATCAACAGCCTAAATTGGTTATTTATCGTAACGGTACATCGACAGCGTGTGGCCAAGGCCAAGCGTTTATGGGGCCGTTTTATTGCCCAGCAGATAGTAAAGTCTATATTGACCTTTCATTTTACAATGATATGAAAACAAAACTCGGTGCTGGTGGTGAATTCGCTCAAGGTTATGTTGTTGCACATGAAATTGGTCATCATGTACAACATCTATTAGGCATCGAGCAGCAAGTGAGAAAGTTACAACAGGGTATCAGTGAGAAAGAAGCTAATAAATTGTCAGTAAAATTAGAACTTCAAGCGGACTGTTTTGCGGGGGTTTGGGGACACAATATGGATAAAGAAGGCATCTTGGGCGATGGTGATCTGCAATCGGCTCTTAATGCTGCACAAGCAATTGGCGATGACAGGTTACAACAGCAGAGCCAAGGCCGTGTGATCCCTGATAGTTTTACACATGGTACTTCACAACAACGCTATTACTGGTTTAAAAAAGGTTTTGATACAGGTGATATAAATAGCTGTAATACGTTTTCCGCTCAAAATCAATTTTAAAGGTCATATTAGTGAAAGGTTTAGTTCAACTCATTAGCTTAATGGCACTGTTGTCATTCGTGCCAATCATCGTTAATGCGAAAACAGTGTATAACATTGACAGAATATCTCCTGAAGGTGTTTTAACACTATCAATGCTGTTACCAACAAAAGATATTGACCAAAAATTAGTTGTTAGAGGTGGTGATTGGGGGTTAAAGCCTCAGATAGATAGTGTTCAATGCGAAGGGATATTATTGCAGCAAATAACCACTTATGAGTGGTTACTTCCAAAAGGGTGTCAGCAGGTTATATGGCGTGTTACTCCTACTGATGTGCGTTATGGTGACGCTGATGCTTCGAAACAATCAACGATCTTTATTGCAAACGCCGATGACAATAAAAAGACAATATTACTTTCTGAACCCACATCACTACTACGTATTGTTAATGATAACGCAGGGACGATTTCATCTTCACCAGAGGTAAAAATGTATGGTGCTAAAGCTGATGGAAGGCAATCATGGTCTGTGCCTGAGTATAATAAAGCGCCCGAATTTTATTTGGTGGGTGATTTTACTGTACAAGAAAGCTATTTTGGCAATATGAATAGCCACTATTTTAGTGACAACGTCACGTTAACCTCAGAGCTTAAACTCAACCAATATCATCAAGAGGTATTAGGTTACTTAACTAAAGCGTTATCGATAACACCTCAAGAAAGTGGTGATAATGAGTTGTTGGTGATTTGGCTGGGGAGTAATGAAAAAAATAAATTTATAGGTGGTGCCGCGGGTGGGCGTAGTTTTGTTGCTAATTATCTTTATGGTGATGACAACAATATCCAATTAAATAATGCAAAAACACAATTGGTCATGGCGCATGAACAATTTCACCAATTGATTGATATGATACGAGGTAACAAACCGTCACAGCCTACATGGATAGAAGAAGGATTAGCTCAGTATTATGGTTTTAAATCGCTAAAACAGACTGAAAATAATCCGGAACTAGTGTCACAGATTGGCAATGTAGTTGTACCATCAAATGTCTCGGTAAAACACACTTTTATGGCGTTAGATAAACAATTTAAAGCTGGAGATCGTTCTGTTTACCCTGAGTTTTATTCCCAAGGTGCTATCTTTTGGCATAAACTAGACAGTATTTTGTCTGAAGCTGCTAAAAATCATTCAGGCCTAGATCCATTTGTTGTTGAATTAATGACTTCACCACCTGAAGAAAATGGTGATTTACCGGAAAAAATAAAAACTAAGATGATAGAAATAGGGGGAGAACCCGTTAATTCGCTATTTCAACAGTATATTGGCCAATAAATATCAGGTTAGGTTTGCTTCTTGTATTGTGAGTGAATAACATTAATCGTCTTTTTATTCATTGTTGTTTGTATCACAGGGAACATTGTATGAGTCAAGTTGACCCAACTTTGATTATTTTATTGGTTTTAGCTGGCCTTGGGATCATTAGTCATAACATGACGGTAACATTAGCCATGTTATTTCTATTGGTTGTACGTATCACGCCATTGAACAACTTTTTTCCTTGGGTTGAGAAATATGGGCTGACAATTGGTGTTTTAATACTGACAATCGGGGTCATGGCGCCGATCGCCAGTGGTAAAATCTCCGCTCACGATGTGCTTGGGTCATTCTTAAATTGGAAATCGATCTTGGCTATTGTTATTGGCATATTGGTTTCTTGGTTGGGAAGCCGTGGCGTAACGTTAATGTCACATCAACCTTCGACAGTCGCTGGTTTATTGGTTGGTACAGTGATTGGTGTCGCACTGTTTCGAGGGGTACCTGTGGGGCCATTGATTGCCGCAGGGATCTTGTCATTATTAATTGGTAAATCTTAACCTTAGTATGACTCACTCACTTTCTGAAATTTGTGCACAGCTGAATACTATTGGGCATCGACGCTTACTCGTCCTATCTGGGGAAACGCAGTGGATTGATGACAAGTTAAATGATATTCGATCATCCATATTAGGTGATTGGATAACTATCTCCCCCTCAATCAGTCAGTGCCTCGCTGGGAGCCAAGCACACACTTTGTTAGGCCAAGAATTCTTGCATGCTATTTTTGATGCAAGAGAGGGGCTGCATTGTGAAGCCTTAGCAATATTAGCAGGTACCTTGAAAGCGGGCAGTCTATTGATTTTGTGTACGCCTCCACAAAATCAATGGGCGACTACGCCGGATAATGACAGTTTACGTTGGAATGAACAGGGAGGTATGATTGCGACCCCTAATTTTGTTCATCACTTACAGCGGACAATTAATCTACAGCCTGAGGTTTTAATTTGGCAACAAGGTGATGAGCCTCATTTTTGTTTATTACAAGATGATTCACCTTGGCAACCACCATCAGGTCAAGCGACACCTGCACAGCAACATGCACTAGAACAGCTATTATCAGCCGATCTAGGGGTTTGGGGGGTAATTGCATCGCGAGGAAGAGGGAAATCAACCCTTGCAGGCATGTTGATCCGTGGTTGGCAAGGCGAATGTTGGTGTTGCGCACCATCAAGAGCAGCAACACAAACACTCGAACAATATGCGGGAAACTCCTTGGTGTTTTGGTCGCCTGATGAATTACTTCACTACTGCAATAGCGGTGGAGAGATAAGTGCAGATTGGCTAGTTATTGATGAAGCTGCGGCAATACCGAGTTATATTTTGCGTCAGTTAATTGAGTATTTTCCGCGTGTTTTATTGACCACAACGGTTGATGGCTATGAGGGAACGGGGCGTGGTTTTATCAACAAATTTTGTGCGCAATTAAAGAATTTTACGGCACTTGAATTAAATGAGCCCATTCGCTGGGCGATGAATGATCCGCTTGAATCATGGATAAATCAGGCTCTGTTACTGGAAGAACCTCAAAGTCGCGAAAAACGCTCGTTATTATGGCAAATTGGCTCTGTAACTCAACAGCAACTTATTAGCCAACCTAGGCAATTACAGCGTTTCTATGGGTTATTGACCAGTGCTCATTATCGAACATCACCGCTTGATTTACGTCGTTTGCTTGATGCAAGTCGCCAGCAATTTAAAATAGTCAAATCAGAGACAGATCTTATTGGTGCCCTATGGATGGTGGAGGAAGGGGGGCTAGAAAGTGAGTTAAGTTGGCAAATATGGGCGGGTATTCGTCGACCTAGAGGTAATTTAGTCGTCCAGTCGCTGGCGGCACATAGCTATTTTCCAGAAGCAGCCGAAATGTTTTCACAGCGAGTGATGCGGATCGCGGTTGAAGCCAGTTATCGCAGGCAAAAAATAGGTTTGCAACTCCTTGAGCAACAAAGACTCACCGCTATCAACCAAGGCGCTGATTTTTTGTCGGTGAGCTTTGGGCTCACTCCCGAATTACTGTGTTTTTGGCAGTGTGCAGGTTATCAATTAATACGTATAGGAAGTCATTTAGAGGCAAGTAGCGGTTGCTATACGGCGATGGCGATTTTACCACTATCTTTATCTGCTAAGGCGTTATGTGATAAAGCAACAAATTATTTATCCAGAGATATTTTTTGGCGTAATGATCTTGATGCTTTTAATTTAACGATAAGTGAGCAGCAACAGCTGATGGAAGCAGATTGGCTTGAATTAGTTGGATTTGCCTACTATCACCGACCTTTAGCTGCGAGTTGTGCGGCAATACAGCGTTTACTCCTTGAATATAAAGAGTCGTTGCCGCTGTTATCACTACATTTCCATGCAAGTTATTCTATAAATGAAATTTGCCGACAATGGGGCCTTATGGGGCAAAAAGCGTGGTTGAAGCAAGCGAGAGCAGAAGTTAGGGATGTGATCTTACATCAACGCCCTGAGCTTGTTATGACTGTCGCGATACCCTAAATAACTCGAAGCGTTGTTAGGTGCCAATTCAACGAGTCATTGGCAGCTTAGATAAGACGGTGACTGATGCAAGTAACAACGTGGTATCTTGAACGATGATGGGTAGAAAAAGGATTATTTTTTCTGGTCTTTTGGCCAGTCGTCGTCCTCATCCCAAAGGTGGTTATTATCTTTATGAGGGGGGATATCTGGTTTATTATCAAGGAACTTTTTATGATCGACTTTCATCATGTCTTTGATCGAGTTCCAGATGACGCCGACTAAAATCAGAATGATCACCCACCAATAGTCTGCTAGCCAATGCATATGTTATTTCCCATGTGTGTTAATGTTGTATACTCGTCATACTTCAAGTTGCAGCGCTGTTCGTTGAGGTATAGTGATACGCTTAGCTAGCTGGGTCACAGAGTTTATTTATGCTCCCCATCTATCTTCGCTTATCGCCTAGCCGCGCCTCGGATGATTTAGAGTATAGATTGATTGCCAATCGTATATTTCATGATTTAAACATATTTTAAAGTGAAGGGGAGAGCCATTTTGAATATAAAAAAGGGATTTTTAATTCTAATGGGTTGGACTGCTGTAATATTAGCCTGTTTAGGTGTGGTACTGCCTGTTTTACCAACAACACCATTTTTACTGTTAGCAGCTTGGTGTTTTTCTCGTTCGTCTCCACGTTTTCATCACTGGTTATTGTATCGCTCATGGTTTGGTAGTTATATTCGCCATTGGCAGACATATAAAGGGCTACCTAAAGGCGCGAAACCGAAAGCGATCATCGTCATCTTAGTGACGTTTACTATTTCAATTTGGGTGGTCAGTTTTTGGTGGTTAAAATTGGGATTGTTTGCTCTGTTGTGCTGGTTATTGATTTTTATGTATCGCTTACCCGTGGTCGACAAACCAACGGTTTAAAGCGCCTTTATTGGCGCTTTAAGTGTTATTCAGGCACTTTAATATAGCGATTAAACACATACTCTATATTGTCTAATAACCATGTTTTGCCCAAAATTTCTTCCTGTTGCAGAACTGATGCGATCACATTGGGGGTAAGTAGCTGTTCTGCTTCATGGGATAAGGGCCAATAGCTGATATGCCACGGTTCATAAGCAACCCCTGCATCTTTAGCCGTAAAAGGGCGGTAAAAATCATAAGTTGCCATATTGTCGGTTAGCCATTGATTTAGCTCAGCAAAATAACCACCTTCCTCGTATTCCCAAGGCTCTAATTGCAATGATTGATCTGCTGGTAGCCGTAATGGATCATAAACATCAATTTCAGTTCCCCAATGATGGCGGCTGGCGCCCGGCAGTGCAGACCAGTGCAAGATCGCTTCGCACAATTCACCTTCGGTTAATAACGCGATATCGAGAGGTTGACTTTGTTTATCAAGAACCGGACGTTTACCAACAAATTTTTCATTCCAGATGAGCTGCTGACGTGAAAAATCACGAAAAGCACTGGCTGATTGTAGCTTGAAACCCGCTTTAGCAGCCGCTTGCTGCATAGCTAAGAAAGCCTTAGTCGCATTAAATTGTAGGCGGTGATTACCGCCTAAAGTGACTAGATGATCGGTTGATCGACCCGTTAGCATCTCTATTGAAATCATAGTAATAGGAGCTCCATAATTCGTTCATAAATCCGTGCCAGCTGCTGTAAATCATCGACACTAACGCATTCATCAACCTTATGAATGGTGGCATTGAGTGGGCCTAATTCAATGACTTGAGCCCCCATTTGAGCGATAAAACGGCCATCAGATGTTCCACCGCTGGTGGAAAGCTCTGTATTACGGTTGGTTAACTCACTAATGGCTTGAACGGTTGCATCAACCAGTTTCCCTGTACGCGTTAAAAAAGGTTGTCCTGAAAGAGACCAAACTAACTCATATTTTAATTGATGACGTTCGAGCATGCTTTTAACTCGCTCGCGGATCATCGTATCGGTGAGTTCTGTACTAAAGCGAAAGTTAAACTGAATAAAAAACTCACCCGGTATGACATTATTAGCCCCGGTTCCTGCTTGAACATTCGCAATTTGCATACTGGTGGCAGGGAAAAATTCATTGCCTTCATCCCATTGCGTTGAGACCAACTCTTGTAGAAACGCGGTGGCTCGATGTACAGGGTTATCGGCGAGATGAGGGTAAGCAACGTGCCCCTGTGTACCTAAAATGGTCAAATTAGCGGTAATTGAACCACGGCGGCCATTTTTCACCATATCACCTAGCTGAGACTGGCTAGATGGCTCTCCAACCAAGCAATAGTCCAGTCTCTCATTACGTTGCATAAGTGCTTCAACCACTTTAACTGTACCATTTGTGGCCTTTGCTTCTTCATCAGAGGTTATTAAAAAAGCAAGGCGACCGGTGTGGCTAGGGTGTTTGGCAACAAAACGCTCTGCGGTAACCACCATTGCGGCGATGGAGCCTTTCATATCAGCTGCACCACGGCCGTATAAATGTTGGTTAATAATTGTTGGGGTGAAAGGTGGCGTTTTCCATTTAGCGGGATCGCCAGCAGGAACCACATCGGTATGACCGGCAAATGCTAACGTTTCTCCTGAGTGGCCGCGGTGAGCCCAAAAATTAAGTGTATCGCCATAAGGCATTTCTTCAATGGTAAAGCCAATCTTTTTTAGGCGTTCAATGATTAGTGCCTGACAACCTTGATCATCGGGGCTAATTGAAGGACGAGCAATCAGATCTTGGGCTAGTTGTATTACAGGGCAATCCATCGTTAGGCTCCGACTTATTGAGTAAATTGTTGATATTCATCAGCGGAGAAACCGATAAGGTAACGCTTATCAGCAGAAACAAGGATAGGGCGTTTGATCATTGCAGGCTCAGCCAGTAATACTTTTTTGGCGCTGTTATCATCAATAACCGCATTTTTTTGTTCATCGCTCAGTTTACGCCATGTTGTTCCTCTTTTATTGACAAGGACTTCCCAACCAAGGTGGGCGATAAATGTTGATAATAATGCATCATCAATACCATCAACACGATAGTCATGGAATTGATAACTAATGTTATTTTCTTCCAAATAGCGACGTGCCTTTTTAATGGTGTCACAATTTTTAATGCCATACATAATGTAAGGTGTTGATGCGGTGTTTGACATGGAGTTTTCCTTTACTGACTAACGGTTAGTCATACATAATGCGTTAAAATTCAATCATGATCTACCCTTTCTATCTATTGTCTATGCAGTAGGTAAAATTTAATCTAATGATTAAAATAACGTTAACTTAAGTTATTATCGTATTATTAAGGGAGGTATATAAACAATATTTGTATTATACGGTGACAACTATACTCGTCATACTGCAAGATGCAGGGTTGTTGACTGCACTCAGCTAGCCGAATCACATAGTTCATCTATACTCCCCGTCTATCTTCACTTGTCGCCTACCTGCAACTCGAATTATTTAGAGTATATATCTTTATTGATGATTTTACTTATCAAGAAAATATAAAGGATAGCGATTTCTTCGCTACAAGGATTAATTTATTAGCATGCTTATTTTTATCTTATTAATAATATTACTTTGAACGCATATAGATTAAACTTGCTTCTAATCGTGAACGTACATTTAATTTTTTTAGCATGTTACGAATATGCACCTTGACTGTTTCTTCCGAAATAAAAAGTAATTTAGAAATTTCTTTGTTTTTTAAACCCGTTGCCATTTCATGCAGTATTTCACTTTCTCGTCTTGTGAGAGATGATAATGGATCATAAGTTTGATGGCGATTAATTAAGCATTGATAAACCTTTTCGCTAAAAACATGGTGCCCTTCAGCCGCTTTGCGCATGCTATTTATGAGCATATCAAGCTCACTATTTTTGAGTAAATACCCTTGTGCACCTGCATCAATGGCATTATAAATATCTGTTTTAGTAGATGAAAAAGATAAAACAAGTAAATATGATTTAATGCAGCGCTTGCGTAGTAACCTAATGGTTTCAAAGGTCTTTGTGCCGTAAAGGTTCGTATCGATAAGGATCATGTCAGGTTGCAGCTTATCAGCGATATTGAGGGCATCAGAGGCGTTACCGCTCTCAGCGGCAATAACAAAGAGCTCATCTGAACCCATAAGATGTCGTAGCCCATAGCGGAAAAGAGGGTGTTCATCAATGATCATGACTGTTTGAGGGGACATAATAGCTTTTCCTTTATATTCGTCATACTTTATGTTTTAGCATTGGTGATTAGACTCACTCACGACAGTGACAGCATTTTTTATATTGCTAGCAATTTATTCATTTATCACTTAGCGGTATCTTTAATTTTTCGAGTATATAGATAGTGAATTCATCGCTATCTTTTATATTATTAATAATTTTTTCTGTATTAATAACTAATATTAAAATAAAAGAAATAGATAAAAGAATCGCGTTAAATCCTAAAAATAATAACTTGCTTTTGATTAAATTAAAATTATCAAAAGTAATTATATCTACATTTATAATTATAAAATTAACTCATTAAGCGTGTTTGTGCTTACTGAGCTAGGTTAGATTTATCTCTTGACCATGTAACTCAAAGAATTTTCTGGAAATTGTCGGCAAGATCATGATTTACTTGTTTGATATGTTTATACTGTTACTGCTTATACCCTACCTAATTTTGAAAGGACTTGATGATGGATGATATATTAAAACAAAGTGCTCTTGATTTTCATGAGTTTCCTCATCCAGGAAAAATAACTGTCACACCAACAAAACCATTAACCACCCAACGCGATTTGGCGCTTGCATACTCACCAGGGGTTGCAGTTCCATGCTTAGAAATTGCTGCGGAGCCACTAAAAGCTTATCGCTATACAGCAAAAGGAAATCTTGTTGGTGTGATCTCAAACGGAACTGCCGTTTTGGGATTAGGTAACATCGGTGCCTTAGCGGGTAAACCGGTTATGGAAGGGAAAGGGGTGTTGTTTAAGAAGTTTTCTGGCGTTGATGTGTTTGACATCGAAGTCGATGAAACTGACCCAGATAAACTTGTTGATATCATTGCTTCTTTGGAGCCTACTTTTGGTGGTATTAACCTCGAAGATATCAAAGCGCCTGAATGTTTCTATATTGAGCAAAAACTGCGTGAACGCATGAATATCCCAGTGTTTCATGACGATCAGCACGGAACCGCGATTATTTGTACAGCGGCGGTAATCAACGGCCTACGTATTGTAAAAAAAGAGATTGGTAATGTACGCCTAGTGGTATCTGGCGCAGGTGCGGCCTCCATTGCCTGTATGAACCTTCTAGTGGCATTAGGTTTGAAACATGAGAACATCACGGTATGTGACTCGAAAGGGGTTATTTATAAAGGCCGTGATGACAAAATGGATGCAACCAAAGCGGCGTATGCGATTGAAGATAATGGCACAAGAACTTTAGGTGACGCGATCCCAAATGCTGATATTTTCCTCGGTTGTTCAGGTCCTGGCGTATTGACACAAGACATGGTTAAAACGATGGCGAAAGATCCATTAATTTTAGCCCTAGCTAACCCTGAACCTGAAATTTTACCGCCATTGGCGAAAGAAGTGCGCCCAGATGCGATTATCTGTACAGGGCGTTCCGATTATCCAAATCAAGTCAACAACGTATTGTGTTTCCCGTTCATCTTCCGTGGTGCATTGGATGTGGGGGCTACCACCATTAACGAAGAGATGAAATTGGCTTGTGTTTACGCGATTGCCGATTTGGCTCTAGCAGAACAAAGCGAAGAGGTCGCTTCTGCTTATGGCAACCAAGATCTGTTCTTTGGCCCTGAATATATTATTCCTAAGCCATTTGACCCTCGCTTGATTGTGAAAATTGCGCCAGCAGTTGCGAAGGCCGCTATGGACTCAGGTGTCGCTACACGTCCAATTAAAGACTTTGATGCTTATATTGAACAGCTAAATCAGTTTGTTTACAAAACCAACCTGTTTATGAAGCCTATCTTCTCTCAAGCTAAAACTGATAAAAAGCGTATTGTGTTAGCCGAAGGTGAAGAAGAGCGTGTGCTACATGCAACTCAAGAACTGGTTTCATTAGGGTTAGCATTCCCAATTCTTGTGGGACGTCCAAGCGTCATTGAAATGCGTATTCAAAAGCTCGGTTTACACATTGAGCTAGGTAAAGATTTTGAAGTGGTCAACAATGAAAATGACCCACGCTTCAAAGAGTATTGGCAAGAGTATTATCAAATCATGAAACGTCGTGGGGTTTCGCAAGAAATGGCTCGTCGTGCAGTGATTGGCAATCCAACGCTAATTGGTGGCATCATGGTATTGCGTGGTGAGGCTGATGGTATGATTTGCGGTACTATTGGTAGCTACAGCGAACACTATGAAGTAGTCAAAAATTTATTTGGCTTCCGTGAAGGGGTTAACACCGCCGGTGCAATGAACGCGTTGTTACTGCCTACAGGGAATACTTTTGTTGCCGATACTTATGTTAACGAAGATCCGACTCCAGAAGAGCTTGCCGATATCACGTTAATGGCGGCGGATACTGTGCGTCGCTTTGGTATTGAACCTAAAGTGGCTTTGTTATCACGTTCTAGTTTTGGATCATCAGAGTGTGCTTCTGCCCAAAAAATGCGTGATGCGCTAGCCTTAATCAAGGCACGCGCACCACATCTTGAAATTGATGGTGAAATGCATGCGGATGCGGCATTAATTGAATCAATACGTAAAGATGTTATGCCTGATAGCCCACTGAAAGGATCAGCAAACTTACTGATTATGCCAAATATGGAAGCGGCACGCATTAGCTATAACTTACTGCGAGTGACGAGTTCTGATGGGGTGACAGTAGGTCCAGTACTAATGGGGGTTGCAAAACCAGTCCATATTTTGACTGCGATTGCGTCAGTACGTCGTATTGTCAACATGGTCGCCTTAGCCGTCGTTGAAGCTCAAACTCATCCCCTGTAATTTTATTTAAGGATAAATAGCCTCGGAAACTCACGCTTTCTGAGGCTTTTTTAATTGAAAATAATTCTCATTATCTGTATTTTGAATCATCTTGAATATAATAAACTCTAAATAATTCGAGGAGTAGCTATGTGACAGGTATGAGTGTATTCACTGATACTTTAACGAAGGGCTGCAACTTGAAGTATGGCGACTATAGATGGAAAAGATGATGATATCAGTAAATTTAAGATTAAAAGCCGCAATTATTGCAGTGTCATTATTGTTTATTGCAGGTTGTGCACAGCAGATTGAACAAAAACCGCTATTACTCGATAGTCAATTAACGGAACAAGGACAAATTGTTGATTTACAGTCTGGCCAATCTATCACTCCTCAGCAACTTATTGAACGTCTATCGCAATCGCCTCGCGTGATTGTGGGTGAAAAGCACGACAATCTATACCATCATCAAATTGAGCAATGGCTTTCACAAGAGATGCATAAAATGCGTCCGCAAGGTTCTGTGTTACTCGAAATGATTAAACCTGACCAGCAAGCAAGTGTCAGTGAGGTCAAAGCACAAATGCAAGGGGATCCTTATATTCGCGATGAAAAACTGCAATCAGCGTTGCACTGGCAAAAAGGCTGGCCGTGGGAGCAATATGGGGAACTCACTAAATCTTTGCTGAAAGCGCCTTATCCATTGCTTTCCGCCAATTTAAATACTGAAGAAATTAATCAAGCGTATAAGAATCCACCTGTATTGAATGGTGTTTACTCGACTCAACCTATCGTACAAGAGTTGATTAGCCAAACAATTGAAACATCACATGATGGGAAATTAACCCCTGAACAAGTTGCAAAAATGACCGTGATCCAGCAAATGCGTGATCGTCGGATGGCTAAGTCATTATTACAAGCTCCAACACCAGCGATGTTGTTTGCGGGTGGGTATCATGCGACACGTGCAATTGGTGTACCTTTACATATACAGGATTTAGCCCCTGAAGCGGAATTTAAAGTGTTAATCATTTCTGAAAAAGGCAATGAGATTGATAATCTGCATGCAGACTATGTTTGGTATACTCCAAGTTCTATTGATGTGAGCAATAATTAACCTATTGATAATCATTAGTAATGTAATTGTGATGGTTGAATCAATTTTTAGTAAAATAGTTTTCATTTACAAGTGTAATTGATTATCATTTGAGTTTTTGCACAGCATATAAGATCAAAATGAGTACAATGACATTTGGGTACTACCAAAACACAAAAATGGGTGGTGCTGTTATTATTGCAATTGCATTACATCTTGTGATTGTTTGGCTGTTTTTACACAATGATGCTCAACAATCATGGGATGACTTCACGCCACCTCCATCTGTTGTGATGGAGCTTTCAATGGAGGCAGAAGCTAAACAAGTCACTGAAGTGAATATTGGGCAAATCCAAGAGGTTTCTGTCGCGAGTAAAGCGCAACAAGCCACACCAGAAGAATCTCAACTTCCATCCTTGCCAACCAATGAACAAGCTGAGTTATTGGTGACTAAAACAGAGAAGCAAAGATCTCAGCCTCTTCCTAAAAAAGAGAGGAGAGAGCAGCCAAAAAAGCCAGTCGAAGTTGTTGAAAGCGATAACTCACGTTCAAGTGTCGCGCCCGTTACAAGTGATGCCGCTGCACTCAAAACGACAGACCGAGTTGCTGCTAACTTGAACAGTCATTCACAGGCTATGCTTGATGCAGAAAAGCAATGGCAGGCACTGGTGCTTGGAAAGTTAAATAAATATAAACGTTACCCCGATGACGCACGTCGGCGCAATCGGACAGGCATTCCTGTCATCATATTTGATGTGGATGCCCAAGGGTATGTCATCAAAAGTTCACTTGTTAAAGCGTCAGGAACTCGCTCTCTGGATAGGGAGGCTGAAAAGGTCATTTTTAGAGCACAGCCTTTGCCAGTCCCTCCTTCACAAATGATCCGAAATGGCAAAGTCACTGTACGTATGCCGATCGATTTTACGCTTGGAAATTAACTACTCATCAAGGTAACAGAATGATTTTTCGATTAAAGGTATTGCCAGCGACTATGCAGATCACTAAATTTTGTCTGATAACATTTATCGGACTACATATAGGTAGTAGCCTTGCGGAGGAACAAATGTCAGCACCAAAGGCAAAAAAACAACCATATACAATGACAACACATGGCGATACCCGTGTTGATAACTATTATTGGTTAAGAGATGACCAAAGAAAATCGCCAGAAATTATCGATTATCTTGAAAAAGAAAATGCATATAGCAAACAACAACTGTCATTGGGTGAGCCACTTAAAAAACAGATTTACGATGAATTATTGTCTCGGATGAAACAAGACGATGAATCAGTACCTTATAATTATAATGGTTACACTTATCGCAGCCGTTTTGAAGCGGGTAAAAACTATCCCATTTATGAACGTCGCCCTGTAAATAGTGAAGAGGAATGGCAACTATTGGTAGATGGTAATCAACGTGCAGAAGGTGTCGAATACTATCGCTTAGGTGCACTGACGGTTTCACCTGATAATAAAATGGTCGCTATTGCAGAAGATAAAGAAGGGCGTAATAACTATGAGGTCTCTTTCCGTTCGTTAGATAATCAAGAATGGAAAAATCATGAGTTAACCAACACATCCGGGAATATAGTTTGGGCGAATGACAGTAATACGCTGTTTTACGTCAATAAAGATTTACAAACATTATTGCCATACCAAGTTTTTCGTCATCAGGTTGGTACCCCGCAAAAGCAAGATACTAAAGTGTATGAAGAAGGTGATGATACTTATTATGTCAGTATCTCGAAATCAACTTCCAAAGATTATATTTTGATTGGTATCACAAGCACAGAAACGTCAGAGTATCGCTTGCTTGATGCAAACAAACCTAATGAAGACGCGAAAGTATTTCAAGCGCGTAAAACAGGCGTGGAATACTACCCTGATCATTTCCGAGGGAAATTTTATATACGTTCAAATCATCAAAACCCTCTATTTGGGCTGTATGTTAGCGATGCCACTGGCGATAAATGGGAAACCTTGATTGCCCCTCGCGATAATGTTGATTTAGAAGGCTTTGAGTTATTTAACCAATGGTTAGTATTAGAAGAGCGGCAAAATGGTTTAGTCAATATTCGCCAAATTAACTGGGAAAACAAAGAAGAGAATTATGTTAGCTTTGATGATCCTGCTTATATGGCGTGGATTGATAATAACCCCGATCCTGATACGAATAAATTACGCTATGGCTATTCATCAATGACAACGCCGTCTTCTGTGTATGAAATAGATATGCAGACGCAAGAAAAGCAGTTATTGAAGCAGCAAGAAGTAAAAGATTTTGATAAGTCTCAATATCAGAGCGAACGATTGTGGATCACGGCTCAAGATGGCACCAAAGTGCCTGTTTCCTTGGTTTATCGTAAGGATCTCTTTAAACAAGGTAAAAACCCACTGTTAGTCTATGGATATGGGGCGTATGGGTATAGTATTGATCCTTCGTTTAGTTCTTCGCGTTTATCATTGCTAGATAGAGGTTTTGTCTATGCAATCGCACATATCCGTGGTGGCGGTGAACTGGGCAAGAAATGGTATTTGCAGGGCAAAACTGTCAATAAAATGAACTCATTTACTGATTTTGTTGATGTCACGAAAGCTTTAATTAACCAAGGTTATGGTCAATCAGGGCATGTTTACGCCATGGGGGGCAGTGCTGGTGGCCTATTAATGGGAACCGTGGTTAATATCGCACCTGAGCTTTATGAAGGGGTCGTGGCATCAGTGCCCTTTGTCGATGTGGTGACAACGATGCTAGACCCATCAATACCGCTAACCACGGGTGAGTATGATGAATGGGGTAATCCAGAAAATGCAGAGGATTACTGGCGTATTAAGGCGTATAGCCCATACGATAATGTTAAAAATCAGCGCTATCCTCACATGTTAGTAACGACAGGTTTGCATGATTCTCAAGTGCAGTATTGGGAACCTGCTAAGTGGGTAGCAAAATTACGCGATAATAAACAAGGTGATTCACTACTATTGCTAGAAACGAATATGAATGCAGGGCATGGGGGAAAATCAGGTCGTTATAATGCCTTGGATGATATTGCCCTTGATTATAGTTTTATTTTAATGTTGGAAGATAAAAAACACTATTTCCCACAATTAAAAAAGTAAAGAGTTAATATACTAATAAAAGCAGAGATTAGGTCATGGTTTATATATCATGACCTAATCGCTATACAAATAATTTGAGTTGTACTTGTCATACTTTAAATTGTAGCGCCTTCCATATAAAGTTTGGTGATTACTCCTATTTATACTAGTCACCTATTTATAGAGGATTTTAGCGACTTATCTATTTGTCGCTAGCTACGCTTTAAATTGTTTTGACAATATATATCTTATTTGAAGCATGTGAGCGTATATTTTTATTATTGCGTTTACAGGAATGGTTAAATGGATCGTAAATTAAAATTATTAGGAGCCAGCTTTTTAATGACTGGGCTTCATGGTCTTGCTTTGGCTGACACTTCACAGCAAAAAAATAGTGATGACACAATACAATTTAGTAAATTAAACGTCTCTGCTGCACACAAACAAACGCCTTTGGTTAAGGCATTAGAAAAACCCGGCGCCTTTAGTGCAGTGGGAACGGAAAATAAACTGGAGGGATTGGATAAAATTATTCGTACCATGCCCGGCACTTACACTCAAATGGATGCTAGCCAAGGTACGGTAAACGTCAATATTCGCGGTTTAAGTGGTTTTGGTCGTGTGAATATGATGGTAGACGGTATTACACAGACCTATTATGGCATATCGCCGAGTAACTATACTCATGGGCAACAGCCTAATAATGATTTTGGTGCCCTGATTGATCCTAATTTTATTGTCGAAGTTGAAGTTGAAAAGGGGCAATTAAATGGTGGAAATAGCGTCAATGCCCTTGCTGGGAGTGCTAATTTTCGCACAATAGGGATTGAAGATGTTATTTTTGCAGGAAGTTCATATGGATTAAGAAGTAAAGCTCGTTGGGGGGATAATGGGCTAGGTTATAACGGAATGGTAGCAGTGGCGGGTAAAACAGCCATTAATGAGGATAAAGGCTATTTCGGTGGTTTAATTGCGATGAGTGGTCATAATATTCCTGCAAATTATAAAAATGGTGCTGGCTATGATAGTGATGACTTTGCAACAGATAATACATTTAAACAAAAACCTCAGTCACAATTAACTAAACTAAAATATAAACCTAATGATAGTCATGAATTAGAGTTCAGTGGGCGTTTTTATCAAAATAAATTAACTCGCCGTAAAATAGACAGTGAAGATTATTATATTAAATATAAATACACACCACTGAATGAACTTATTGATACTGAGATTATTGTTAATCATGGTAAGAGTAATCAAAAATTTGAAGGTGACTCACTCGGTTGGGCATTAAGACAAGGGGAGTCGAAAAATATTGCTGACGGCATAAACTTAAGTAATACCAGCCGATTTTCATATGGAGAAATGGACTATGAATGGAAAATTGGCTCAAAACTTATAAAAAATAAATATCAAAGAGAAGTCTCTAGTGCCGTTGATGCAGACACATTAATTTATAATCCATTTTCGCCAAGTGGCACATTAGATCTTGCCAGTATGTATACGCAGTTTAATGCTAGATATGATATTTACACGGCAACGTTTGATTTGAACTACACACACTACCAATTAAAAGGTTTTAAACCTGCTTGTGATTATGATGTGAAATGCTTTCCTCAAGGGGATGCTTCCATTAATTTACGAGAAGGCGGCTTTAACCCAGGTATTTTACTTTCTGCTGAAATAATCCCTGAGTTTCAACCTTTTGTGAGTTATGCGCACTCTATGCGAGCACCTAATTCGCAGGAGGTATTTTATTCGCAAAATGGCGGTAACTCGATGAACCCGTTCTTAAAGGGCGAAAAAGCACAAACATGGCAAATAGGATTTAACAGTATTAGGCCTGATCTTATCGTTCAAGGCGACCAATTTAATTTAAAAGCGCTTTGGTTCCACACTAAAGTAAAAGATTATATTACCAGTAAACCTTATTTGCTCTGCCGTCCGAGAACCGAAGCTGAATTTGAATGGTGTTTAATGAATGATGATGTTTGGGATAAGGAATTCCCAGATTTTATGCAGAAAAGTTATATTTACATGAATGATCCAAGAAATGTTAATTTAAGTGGCTATGAATTACAGGCAAATTATGATACAGGTGTATTTTATTCAACATTATCTTATACCAAAGAAACGGGCGACCAACCTAATTCGATAGCCAGTGTTGCTGATTTTAGTGCGGGTGACTTCAGTGAATTGCCTGATTACTATCTAACATTGGATAGCGGTGTGCGGCTACTCGATGAAAAATTAACATTAGGCTCCACAATTACCATTACAGGGCCCGCAAAGCGTATCGGTGTTGAATCCTTAGTTGATAATAATGGTGATGCACTGAAAGATAAATATGAAAAACAACCAACAATTATTGATTTGTATGCTGATTATGAAATCAATAAAAATGTGACTTTAATGTTCAATATTAATAATGTGACTAATAAAGCGTACTCAGATGCGTTAAATCGTGCTAATTCAACGGCAATAATGGAAGAACGTAGCAAAAGTAATGCTACGGCTAGAGGCCGCTCTTATATGGTGGGAGGAATAGTACGCTTTTAAATAGATACAAGACACTTTTCAAGTGACTGCTACCAAACATGATATGTTTGACGGCAGTTTGAGGGATGCCAATTTGGGCATCCCTTATTTTGAACTTTATTTACTGACAGAGCGTGGGGCGCGTTTGGTTTTTAACTTTGTTACCTCAGTCACTTCACTTTCAACCCAACCATCATTGAGTCGTGTTTTTAGTTTTTGTCCTAATTTAACTTGCGAAGTTTTTTTCAATACGGTGCCATCGGTCGTTTCACTAATGCTAAACCCACGCGCTAAAGTGGCTAACGGACTCACCGTTTCCATTTTTGAACACGCAACCGCAAAACGTTGTTTATAGCTATTTAATAGCTCAGAAACCCTATTTTGCAAATAATATTGTGTTTGCTGTAATGAACGTTGCTGCCTTTGTAATTGTGGGCGTAAATCCTGTTGTGACAAGCGGCGCTGTAGCTGTTCATAACGCATTTGAGCATTTTGCATTCGCCTAGTCATAGCTTGATTAAGTTTTTGGCTCAGTAGACTGAGTTGATGTTGTTGCCTTGCCAAACGTAATTGGGGATGCTGCTGCTGTAAGCGGTGTTGTAAACGACTAAAACGTTGCTGTTGACCAGCAAGATAATAATCCATCGCCATTTCTAGGTGTTGCTGTGATGATTGCAACTGGCGGATCAATTCCAGTTGATTACGACTGACTAATTCAGCAGCGGCGGAAGGTGTTGGTGCACGCACATCAGCAACAAAATCGGCAATGGTGACATCGGTCTCATGACCAACAGCACTGACAATCGGGATTTGGCTGGCAAAGATGGCTCTGGCAACAATTTCCTCATTGAATGCCCATAAATCCTCTAATGATCCCCCACCGCGGCCAACAATCAGCACATCACATTCACTACGCAAGTTAGCGATTGCAATGGCTCTAGCGATTTGAGCAGGCGCTTGTTCTCCTTGTACCGCGGTAGGATAAATAACCACGGGTAATGAAGGGTCACGGCGGCGCAGAATATGCAAAATATCATGTAATGCTGCGCCGGTTGCTGAAGTGATCACCCCGATACGTTTTGCTGGTGAGGGCAAGGTTTGCTTGTGTCTGGCATCAAATAACCCTTCAGCGCCGAGGGATTGTTTCAACAACTCAAACCGTTGTTGTAATAATCCTTCACCAGCAGGTTGCATACTTTCAATGATGATTTGATAGTCACCACGTGGTTCATACAGGGTGACAGTGGCGCGTACTAATACTTGCTGACCATTTTGTGGACGAAAAGTAACACGTGTATTTTGCCCGCGGAACATAGCCGCACGAACCTGAGCTTTGTCATCTTTTAAGGTGAGATACCAATGACCTGAGCTAGGTTGTGAAAAGTTTGAGATTTCGGCTGTTAACCAAACTCGACCCATTTGGCGGTCTAGAAGTTCACGAACCGCTTGATTAAGTTTGCTGACAGAATAAATTCCACTATTTTCTTGTATTGACATGTGAGCTAGATCAAACTCTAAAACAATGACTTAATTGATTGATACTAACCTAGTCAGAGCAGTTATCAAGTTTTTTTTCAAAAAAAGGCTGGAGGCAATCGGTTTCGGTGTGTATAATGCCGCGGCAATATTTTATACCTTTCCATAACGCTGCCTGGTGAGATATTGCCTATGTTACGCATTAAAAAAGAAGCTCTAACTTTCGACGACGTATTGCTCGTTCCTGCACACTCAACCGTATTACCAAACACGGCCGATCTGTCTACTCAACTGACTGCAACTATCCGCCTGAATATTCCTATGCTCTCCGCTGCGATGGATACTGTGACCGAATCTGATCTTGCTATTGCATTAGCTCAAGAGGGCGGTCTTGGTTTTATTCACAAAAATATGCCTATTGAGCGCCAAGCTGAAGAAGTTCGTCGTGTGAAAAAACACGAAAGTGGTGTGGTGACTGATCCTGTTACTGTGACGCCAGACACTACCATTCGTGAAGTTCAAGAAATGGCAGAGCGCAATGGCTTTGCTGGCTATCCTGTCGTTGCTGCTGATAACTCTTTAGTTGGGATTATCACTGGCCGTGATGTTCGCTTTGTTACCGATTTAGACCAACCTGTTACCGCAGTGATGACGCCTAAAGAGCGTTTAGTCACCGTGAAAGAAGGTGAAGCACGTGAAGTCGTTCTGCAAAAAATGCATGAAAAACGTGTTGAAAAAGCCTTAGTTATCGATGATAACTTCCACCTTCTAGGAATGATCACAGTTAAAGACTTCCAAAAAGCAGAACGTAAACCTAATGCATGTAAAGACGAACAAGGTCGTTTGCGTGTTGGTGCGGCTGTTGGTGCTGGTGCTGGTAATGAAGAGCGTGTTGATGCACTTGTTGCCGCAGGCGTTGATGTCTTATTGATCGACTCATCACATGGTCACTCAGAAGGCGTGCTACAGCGCATTCGTGAAACACGTCAAAAATACCCTGACTTACAAATTATCGGTGGTAACGTTGCAACAGCTGAAGGCGCGAAAGCGTTGGCTGAAGCAGGGGTTAGCGCAGTTAAAGTGGGTATCGGTCCTGGCTCTATTTGTACAACACGTATCGTAACAGGTGTGGGTGTACCGCAAATTACCGCTATTGCCGATGCTGTAGAAGCATTAGAAGGCACTGGTATCCCTGTTATTGCTGATGGTGGTATCCGTTTCTCTGGTGATATTTCGAAAGCGATCGCGGCGGGTGCTGCTTGTGTGATGGTCGGTTCAATGTTTGCAGGTACCGAAGAATCTCCGGGCGAAACTATTTTGTTCCAAGGCCGTACTTATAAAGCATACCGTGGTATGGGGTCATTAGGGGCAATGTCGAAAGGTTCTTCAGATCGTTACTTCCAAACGGATAACGCGGCGGACAAACTCGTTCCTGAAGGAATTGAAGGTCGTGTGGCTTATAAAGGTCGCTTAAAAGATATTATTCACCAACAAATGGGTGGTTTGCGTTCCTGTATGGGACTGACGGGTTGCGCTACTATTGATGCCCTGCGTACTAAAGCCGAGTTTGTTCGCATCAGTGGTGCGGGTATCCAAGAAAGCCACGTACACGATGTAACCATTACTAAAGAATCCCCAAATTACCGTCTGGGGCAATAACAGCACATATTTCAGGGTGGCGCTGTCCTTAATTACAGTGCCACCGATTTTCTATTTTTGACTTGAATTTTTGGAATTCTCCTCAAATGACAACAAATATCCATAAGCATCGCATTCTTATTCTTGATTTCGGCTCACAGTACTCACAGCTGATTGCCCGCCGTATTCGTGAAATTGGCGTTTATTGTGAACTCTGGGCGTGGGACGTTTCAGAAGAGCAAATTCGTGAATTCAATCCAAATGGTATTATTCTTTCAGGTGGCCCAGAAAGCACGACTGAAAATGATAGCCCACGTGCACCTGAATATGTCTTTAAAGCAGGTGTACCCGTTTTAGGTATCTGCTATGGCATGCAAACCATGTCAATGCAGCTAGGTGGTGCAGTTGAAGTTTCTGGCGAGCGCGAATTTGGTTATGCCAAAGTTGAAGTGACTGAGCCATGTGATCTGTTCCGTGACATTCAAGACTCTCTAAGCGAAAATGGTACTCCAGTACTGGATGTTTGGATGAGCCATGGTGATAAAGTGACAGCAATTCCAGCTGACTTTAAAACTATTGCCAGTACGCCAAGCTGCCCGTTCGCTATCATGGCAAATGAAGAGAAAAAATTCTATGGTGTGCAATTCCATCCTGAAGTAACTCATACTTATCAAGGCCTGAATATTCTAAAACGCTTTGTACAAGAAATTTGCCATTGTGAAGCGCTATGGACGCCAGCTGCCATTATCGATGACACTGTAGCTCGTCTAAAAGAACAAATCGGTGATGATCACGTTATATTGGCACTGTCAGGTGGTGTAGATTCCTCAGTGACTGCATTACTATTAAACCGTGCAATTGGTAAACGTTTAACCTGTGTATTTGTTGATAACGGCTTACTACGTTTAAACGAAGCCGACCAAGTAATGGAAATGTTTGCTGGCAAATTCGACCTGAACATTATCCACGTTAAAGCAGAAGATCGCTTTTTGAATGCATTAGCGGGTATTAATGATCCCGAAGCAAAACGTAAGGCGATTGGTCACGTGTTTATTGATGTATTCGATGAGGAAGCATCAAAACAAACTCAAGTTAAGTGGCTGGCACAAGGTACAATTTACCCAGACATCATTGAATCTGCCGCATCAGCCACAGGTAAAGCACACGTTATTAAATCTCACCATAACGTAGGCGGCTTACCAGAAGACATGAAACTGGGTCTTGTTGAACCATTGAAAGAGCTGTTCAAAGACGAAGTGCGTAAAATTGGTCTTGAACTTGGCCTGCCATACGACATGTTATATCGCCATCCATTCCCAGGTCCGGGCCTTGGTGTTCGTGTTCTTGGCGAAGTGAAGAAAGAGTACTGCGATCTCCTACGCCGTGCGGATGCAATTTTTATTGAAGAACTGCATAAAGCAGATCTTTACCATAAAGTTAGCCAAGCATTCACGGTATTCCTTCCTGTTCGTTCCGTTGGCGTGATGGGTGATGGCCGTAAATATGATTGGGTGGTTTCTTTACGTGCAGTAGAAACTATCGACTTTATGACCGCTCATTGGGCGCATTTACCGTATGACTTCCTCGGCCGTGTTTCAAACCGCATTATCAATGAGGTCAATGGCATTTCAAGGGTGGTGTATGATATTAGCGGTAAACCACCAGCGACAATTGAGTGGGAATAATCCCGCAATAAGAATTAGCTAGCAGTGACTGGCAAAATAACAAGTTAAGCCCATGTAAAAATGGGCTTTTTTTTGGATGCTGGTCGGAAGGAGCTAATTCAAAATTCCAAAAATTCTTATATTGCCGCCCTAGTAGAACGCCATTCACGTTATGTTATGCTAGCCTTTTTGGGGGAAAATTATACAAATTAGCAACTAAAACAGTTGATTATATCTGTTCGATGATTGCAATAATGTATAACAATAGATGTCGGTAGTAAGTGTTTGAATGTTATGTAATTGACTGTAAATAAATAAGAAAATTGAAAAAAATACGTTTTCTTGTTACAATTTAATAGTAGTTTACTGGGGAGATGTTTATATGAAGCTCGAAACTCGTATGCGTCAGTCGATTCAACACCGTCGTGGGGTTGTACTGACTCGTTCTGATCTGGCTCCATTGGGAAGCAAGACCCAAGTTACTCACGCATTAAATGTGTTAGTGAATAATGGTGAACTTCTTCGCCTTTCTCAAGGAATTTACGCTAAAGCCAAAAGGATGGGGAATGATGTAAAAGCGCAAGGTAGTCTTGATGTTATCATTCGTGAAGCAGCCAACAAATTAGGCTTCCAGCTTCGCCAAAAAGACTTGTGCTTCGAGAAAGTAAATGCCACACAAGGTGAAATTATTGTTGTAGTCGATGCACCTAGAGTTAAGCGCAAGCTTATCATCAATGGGAAGACTATTTGTTTTCGTAGCTATAGCTGTAAGTCTGCTATTAAAAATACAGTATTCAAATTGGCAAAGACACCTCCTACTAAAGGAGTTGCTCGTTATGTAGTAGAGCTTGCTCGCTATTACAACGTATCCTATTGCTTCAATGCGATGGATCAGTGGGCTGATGCTGTAACTCGCCTAGCGGGTGATGAAGTGGTACATGATACCGTAGAAGATCTTCTTGTAGCTCTAAAACGAGCGGGTAAAATCACCAAGCAAGAAGTTGCGATGTTGTCAGTCAATTACCTGCGAGAGCAAAAACAAAGTGTTTGACCCGTTTAATGATTTTGAGCAAGTCGGTTATTTACGTAACCATTATGGTGAAAAAGACCCTAAAATTGTTCGTCAACTTGAACACACAATGTTTCGTGCTGCTTTAGATGAAGCATTATCTTACTTAGCGGGAAAAGAAGTCTTACACTATGAAGATTTCTTGGGCGTTCATCGGATATTATTCGAAGCATTCTATCCGTGGGCAGGTCAAGATCGTGCAATTACCGCGCCTAATTGTGCGGTATCTAAAGCTGGTACGATGTTTTGTCATCCCAATCACGCACGGTTAGCTATTGAGCAGGGCTTGCGTATCGGACAGAATGCAGAGTTTATGCGTCAGCGTCCTGGTGAGGTTATGGGCTTTTTTGCTTATGGGCATCCATTTCTTGATGGAAATGGGCGTACTATGTTAATTGTTCACAATGAGCTCTGTCATCGAGCAGGTTTCTCGATTGATTGGCATAGAACTAATAAAACGGATTATTTAAGAGCTTTAAGCGCTGAAATTGAATCTCCATCAAGAGGTTTTTTGGATAACTATTTATTTCAGTTTATAGATAGTACTAGAGATCGAAATCTTTGGGGGGAGTCTATAATTGATATTCGTGGTTTAGATGGGCAAAGTATAGAAAATTCCGTAGATGGTGAGTACACGGATATAGCAGTTGCTCAAAAGTATCAATCATTTGAGAAGAATAGAGGTCTGTGACAAACTTTCCTCGTTTTTATAGCTCAATATGATATTTTTCATAAGGCTTATTTTATTAGCTAATTACAAAGTTAATATATTTATATAAATGGTGATTAAGTTTTAATTTTATTTAGATATGTAACCTCAAATTCCCCTTAATCTCTTCAACTAGTGTTTTAGGGACATCCCATTCTTTGGCTAGCTCTGGCCATTTTGAAACACTTTCTACTGTTTCATCGATAACTTGATTAATTTTCTTTTTAGTAAAGAGTGGGCTGAGTTTTTCAAGACTATAGAAATCTTCCCGAGTAAAATTATCACGTTTACCGTTTAGGCTCATCCAATGGCTATTGACCCATTTACTGCCGGGTTTATAGCTATATGCCAGATCGTAAGCAGGAGCTAAAGACCATTTATCTCCTTGTAGCATAAAAGCAAAGTTTTTCGCGTGGTCATCGTGATTTCTTGCAATGATATTAAATGCCATTCGGCGTAAAATTTGTAATGCATCTTGCGCTGATAATTTTAATTGGCGGGCGATACCGAACAATTCTGCATAAGAGTATGAGCCCGGTTTTTTATAATCGACGTGGGCGAGTCCATTTAATGTTTGAATATGAATTTTTTTATTACCGATACGATCAAAACGTTGAGTAATAAAATGGCGTCTAGGCCCTTCATGTAATAATCGGCAAGGCATCATATTAATATCGCAATTTATTGCCATTAAATGGTAGACAAACTCCATTGCGCCATAGCCCATTGGATCACCAAATGTTTCTTGGTTTTTGTTGTGCTCACTTACGCCATCAAATTTCATTAGGTAATGAGTAAAGCCTTCAGGAACACTGGCTTGTCCCGACCTCACTTGAGTCAAATCATCGTTAAATGCTAATACGGCTTTAGGGCGAGCGCCTCCAGCACTCATACCGACCGAAAGCAGTGATAGCATTGCTTCACGTGACCCTTGGCCATCACGATCAAGTTCTACGGAAAAATGTTCTCGTAAATCTAAAATTTCTTGAGCTATGGCGACTAAAGATTGGATTTCAACTTGCTGTGATGCATTTAGACGCCGCATTTTAGTGGCAGGTGAATATTCAAGAGCGCCCATTCCACGTTTACCTGTGTATTGCAGTCTTTGTAATGGGGTAATGTCTTGTGGTGATAATCCTCTGTTTGCGACCCAAGCGTTTAATACTGCATTACCAAAATCATCAGGAAGTGAATCGGCAATCAACCCAGGCAGCCCTTTAAAAGTATTATACTCTAATTCAGGGAAATGAAATATTTGGTTAGATAAAGGCATTTTTAGTGGTGAAAGCTCAATGCCTTGTTTAATAAAGTTTGGTTCATATTCAAAAGCGCCAAATCCTTTATCAGAATCAAAGCTGATTGCACCGATTATGTGGTTTTGATAGTTAACATTAATGACTTCCATTACCATTCAATTGCCTCCTCTTCATTTTCTCTATGCTGTTTTGATGCGCGTTGGCGCTTTTTCCCTTGTAATTTAGCCAGTTGTAGAGGCGATATTGGTTGCTTAGGAAGAAATAAATCAAGCTGTTCAGTTAAACTCAAGGCTTGCATGATGGCGACAAAAATATCAAGTTGGGCTTTGCCTTTTTCAGCATTGATGACTGTTTTACGTGCTATTCCAGCAAACTCGGCAACTTCTGACTGAGTGAGGTTTTGATTTAATCTAGCTTGTTTTAGCCGTTCTCCAAGTTCTTCTGCAATTGCAATTGCGCTGAGTTTAGTGTTCATTTAAAGCTCCTCAATGATAACTTTAAAAGCAAAAATCGAACTTAATGTAACTATTTTGGAACCTTATAGATTGAATGTCAAATATCTAGTCATTATGTCACTAAAAAGGGACTTTGTTTATTAAAAAAGCACTTAATGTAACCAAATATGGACTTTATTTTTATATCCTATTTTAATGGCAAATGAAAAAGTAAGCTCAGATAACCATCGAATCACTATAGTTATTATGTTAGTTTGAATAATCACAACATCGTTTTAGAGCACGAAGATTATCAATATAATTATAAGGGTTATTCTATGTATTTAGTTGATTTGCATGCACATACTATTGCCAGCACCCATGCCTACAGTACGTTTAGTGACTATTTTTTGGAAGCGGCTAATAAAGGGATGAAGCTATTTGCGATTACGGATCATGGCCCTGATATGGAAGATGCTCCTCATCAGTGGCATTTTGCAAATATGCCAGTCTTACCGCGTATGGTTAATGGAGTGGGGTTGCTGTATGGCATTGAAGCCAATATTAAGAACAAACAAGGAGAAATTGATTGCAATGATAAAATGGATCGTCAGTTAGATATTATTTTAGCTGGATTTCATGAGCCAGTGTTAGCACCACAAAGTCTAGCTGATAACACAGAAGCCATGATTGCGACTATCCGTAGCGGTAAAGTGCAAATTATCACTCATCCGGGAAATCCAAAATATCCAATTGATATCGAAGCGGTAGCCCAAGCTGCAAAAGAAAGTAATGTCGCATTGGAAATGAATAATTCGTCATTTTTGCACTCTAGAGTTGGAAGTGAGGCGAATTGTTTAGCAATTGCGAAAGCAGTTAAAAAAGCAGGGGGCTGGGTTTCTCTTGGCTCTGACTCTCATTACGCAGGTTACTTAGGTAATTTTGATAAAGTGATTGAAATGTTAAAGTCGATTGATTTTCCTGAAGAGCAAATTTTAAATGTTTCGCCTCGTCGTGTATTGGACTTTTTAGCGTCACATGGTCGTAAACCAATCCCTGAGTTTGATCATTTTTAATTAAATGTTGCCGTTCAGTATACGAGAGACTGAACGGTTTTTATGCTCAAGTTATAGTGATAATACCATACCTATACAAGGAATATCTTTACCAACAAGAACTGAATAATGGTTAACAGGCCCTATCGAGACGAAACCATGTCGATGGTAAAATGTTTCAGCATTAAGTGCAGATTTTAGCATTAATTGTTTAACATTACGCCTTTTAGCTTCTTGTTTGAGTGCATTTACGATCAAGCTACCAGAACCAGATTTAAAATATTCAGGTAAAGTGAAAATAGTATCAAAAGTATTTCTTTTGGTATCAAATGAACCAGTAGCAATTGGGATGTCATCGTCATCTACCGTAACAAAAAAAGGATGTTCAATTATATTCTCACGGTAAAAATCCGGCATTTTATCTGGTGTCCACGCTTTAATAATCTCTTGAGCATAACTTTCGTGGCAACCAACACGGATTGCTTGATTTCTTATAAACCAAAGTCTTTCTGCTTCTGATATGACAGCAAGCCTTACTTTCATTATTTTAACTCTTTTTAATTGGAGGTGATTAATATCAAATCAGAAAGAAAACAAATATACAATTCAAATGGTTAGTTATAGTTTATAACTAACTAATATGTATTAATGTCATTGCTAAAACACAAAGCCTAATTAATTTTAATTATAGGGATATAGCCATATTATTTGAAGGTAAATAAGCAGCTACTAATGCTGAATAATAGTTGCCTGATCCTTGTGATATAACACCGTATTTTTGATAAAAAGTTTCGGCAATAGCTGCTGATTCTAACGTTAATTGTTTTAATATTTCGGCGTAGAGCCTCTTTTTTAATTCCAACTATAATTAAACCAGCAGCACCGTACTCCATATATTCAGGCAATGTAAAAATAGCATCTATGCTCTTTTCTTTTAGCTTTAAGAAACCGGTAGCGATAGCTTTCAGGTATATGTTCTGTGAGCGATGCTGCGTCACATTTGTGTCAAAGCTTTATTGGCAACCTTTACGAATAGCTTGATTGCGAATAAACCAAAGACGCTCAGCTTCTAGTGTTAAAAACAATGTATATCTTAAGGCATAGACAATAAAACAGATCTTTTGATAGTAAAAATAGTTGAGTGAGTGAATGACTCATCTTTTTGGTCGATAGTGATATTCAAAACTGACGCTAATATGGTTATTGAATAATAAAAATAGCAGGTTGTTATCATCACAAAAGGTCAATCCATGAAAAAATATACAACAAATTTATGTTTGCTTTCGACACTCATTTTTACCTCAATAACGGGTTATGCCAATCAAATTAACAATGAATGCAATGTACCTGAGTTGACTAAATGCCCGCAGCCTATCGATAGCTCATACCCTGATGTCAGAAATATGCTGACTTGGGATCAGCAAGAGCGTTTATTAGGTTTTCGCAATGACTATCGCTCTTATCCAGGTGATGTTTTTCATGCTAATAATCCCAAATCATTGGTTAGGGAAATTGAAAATTTAGAAGATGTAACTTATCAAATAAAAGGTATGACATACCGATTAGAAGACTATATTAAACGCAACAATGTTGTTGCATTAATGGTGATTAAAAAAGGAAAGGTCGCATTTGAATATTATGGAAAAGAAAATACAGCGGAAACACTTTGGACTTCTCGTTCAGTAGGAAAATCTATCGTTTCGACACTGGTTGGAATTGCATTACAAGAAGGCAAAATTTCTTCATTAGATGATGCTATTGTCAAATATAATCCTAGTGTTCAAGGTACTGTATGGGAAAATGTAACAATAAAACAATTATTGCAGCATACATCAGGTGTTGAATGGGGAGAAGACTATGAAAATCCGAATTCAGATTTTGCTAAGATGACTGAATGTGAAGCTAACCCTCAGATCTATGCATGTGTGCAAAAATTAGTAATCGATCCAAAGCGTCAATCTTATGCTAAACTAGGAGAGGTATGGCGATATAACTCAGGTGGAGCATGGTTGCTGGGCGATACTTTAGAAAAAGCAACGGGAGTCTCGCTTGCTCAATATTTGCAGAATAAAATTTGGCAGCCATATGGCATGACAAGTGATGGTGTGTGGCAAAGCTATGAACTGGGGAAACATAACACAGGGGCTCATGGTTTTAATGCAACCCTTGAAGACTGGGGGAAGTTTGGACTGTTTTTTGCAGAAAATGGTGTGTTAGCGGATGGCAAACAAATGCTACCGTCCAATTGGCTTACCGAATCCAAAAACTGGGTACAAGCAAAAGACTCAGTTAACCCAAGTTATCCAGAGGGAATATACGGTTTTGAATGGTGGAATAATCGTGTTCCGCAAAAAATGCACAATGTAGAGCCTAAGCAAGGTCTGGATAGTGATAATACATTATGGGCATTAGGGATCTTTGGGCAAATTATCGTGGTAAATCCAAAAGAACAATTAGTGATTGTTCAGTGGTCAACATGGCCTGTTGCACATCCAGCGGAAGATGGTCAGCCACTTGAGGCCTCGTTGATGTTTAATGCAATTAACAATAAATTAAAATAATTTATTAATCAATCAGATGAAGCCTGCCACACAAGTGTAATAAATGGTAGGCTTTTTATTTGAATGGCAAAAATAGCTGAGTAAATTATTGTGTTTTAGTCACAAAAATGAACGCGCTAATATAACAAATGGTCAATAAAAGAAAATGAAAGGGGAGCTTATTTAATATCACCTATTACAAAGGTAAATGGATTATCAACAAAGTGAATAAATACCTCATCACAAATAACCTATAAAAAATCTATACAACTTTAAACTTGTCCTATTGTGAAGTATTCATCCAGTGTGATTTATTAGTGTTGCAAGAACATCCTTGCTTAAATAAACCTGAAGGCACTTAAGATGAAAAAGTTTTTAGCAATCGTAACTGTATTGTCATTAGCTATTTCTAGTTCAGCATTAGCTGCAAGCACAGTAAAAAATGAGCAGTCGGCTTCAACAGTGAAAACCCAAAAAAGTGGTAAAGTACATTCAGCAAGTAAAATAAAAGCACATACTACGCTTGAAAAGAAAGTATCAGCTGAGCCATCTAAAGCATAGCGCTCACCTGAGCTAAAGTTTGTCACACCTATCAGTGCCATGGGGAAATATATTGCCCGTGGCACTGCATCTCTATGGTATACTCAATGTTATTTATTAAGATATATCACTTATGAACTACCAATGTCCTCTATGCTTTCATCCCTTAATACAACACAACCAAAGTTGGAAATGCACTAATAACCATCAATTTGATTGTGCGAAAGAAGGCTATGTTAATTTACTGCCAGTTCAGCATAAACGTTCGAAAGATCCGGGTGATAGTGCAGAAATGATGCAATCGCGTCGGCAATTTTTAAACGCAGGCCACTATGATCTAATGCGTCGATTGGTTGCAGATAAGCTGAAGCAATATATTTCTAAACAAAATAATACTTTATTAGATATCGGTTGTGGGGAAGGTTATTACACCGATTATTTTATGCGGCAGCTGACAACGTCTGATTTTTCACCCATTGTTTATGGTCTAGATGTTTCAAAAGTGGCTATTCGTTATGCGGCAAAACGTTATCCATTAGTTAACTTCTGCGTGGCCTCTAGTCATCGATTACCTTTTGCTGAACAAAGCATTGGCGCAATTGTACGTATCTATGCGCCATGTAAAGCAGAAGAGTTGGCTAGAGTTTTACAAAACAATGGGATCTTAGTAACTGTCACGCCAGCACCTAAGCATCTACAAGAGCTAAAACAATTAATTTACAGCGAAGTTAAGTTGCATCCGATTAAAGAAGAGCCATTGCCTCAATTTAAATTATTAGATGAAACAAACTTAAATTACTCAATGTCATTAACAGGTCATGAAGCATTTGAATTACTACAAATGACCCCTTTTGCATGGCGAGCGAGTGAAGAGGTTAAACAAGTATTAAAGCAGTCTAACACCCAAAATTATACTGCTGACTTTATGATCCGTGTTTATAAATTAATGGAAAAATAATATTTAAATAGGCTCCTGCAATATATACAGGAGCCATCAGAAATTATCTAGGCGCTATAAATAAACAATTCGAGATGTTCGAATAAAATATTGAAGCCAATACCAATTAATACCACACCACCAATAATTTCCGCTTTTTTACCAAGTAGGGGGCCAACATAACGGCCGATCATCATACCAATAGTAGCCATGATCATGGTCATTAAACCAATCGTCATCGCAGTGTGGACGATATCAACTTGTAAAAAGGCCAAACCAAGGCCGATTGCCATTGCATCAAGGCTGGTGGCGATAGCTGAAAGTACTAGGCTCATTGAACTATTACGTGATGCTGGGGCACAGCACTCATCTTCTTTTTTAGCTTTGATGCCTTGCCAAATCATACGAGCACCCAGAACAAACAGTAGCGCGAAAGCAATCCAGTGATCCCAACGGATGACGTATTGGCTTGCTAAAATACCAATGGCCCAACCAATAATTGGAGTTAATGCTTCGATAAAACCAAAGATAAAACCGGTACGGAGGATTTCTTTAAAACGGGGTTTGTGTAGGACAGCACCTTTGCAGATAGCGACAGCAAATGCATCCATAGAAAGCGCGAGAGCTAAAACTAGGGTAGCGTAGAAACTCATAATATAAACCTCGGTTGGGTAGATCCATATACACATGAATTACCCCCAACCAAAAGGCTTATTCATGTGTCTATGGTCTTGCCAACCAAGATGGCGTCCGTACCACGTTTAAATTACAAACGAGTATGTTGACACGGACATTCTGGATATATTTCCAGAACAGGCTACTCCCCAATGACGTGGTTCGAAAGATATCACAAATTAATTTAAAGACAACACTTAATTTATTGTGGCTATTAATTTTTGTTGATAATAATTGTCATTTTCAATAATTAAAAAATTGAGGTTAACTTAATCATTAATTAACCTCAATCTTAATGTGAATATATATAACAATTATTTATGATTGATAAGGAATTCGTATATTCTTTGTAAATCATCAAGTTGTGATACTTGAATGTAGATTTTCTTATGCTCTAAGCCAACAATTAAAATACCATCTTCCGATAAATTCATTGTTTTAATTCTATCGAATAATATAAATGTATTGGCGAAATAAAAGCCTTTTTGTTTAAAAAATAATTTTGGTGTTCGAATAAAAGCCAAATAAACTGACATCAAAATAGTAACCATCAATAAATAAGTGGTTAACATACTCCCGTTGCGGGAAATGTTGGTATAAATGACAATACAAATTAACACAATAAAAATAATAGCATCAGCACGGTGTTTGCGCTTGAGGTTAACTTTTAATAGTGTTTTTCCTTTGAGTAAGTGTTGAATAAATTCATCATAAATTGCATACAGCAGCATCAATAAGATAATAATGGCCAGTATGGAATCATTTAAGGTCATTTTGAGTGCCCTTGGCTAAGTAAACAATGCTAGAGAGCTTAAAAGTAAAAATGGGAGGCTGCAACCTCCCATTTCAATTAATGATACTTCATTATGGCGCTAAGAAATTTAACCACGCACCAAGGATACCAAGGCCAAAGAAGCCAATAATGATCCACAGTGGGTTAACTTTACGACGGAGCAACCACATACACGCAAAGGTAAGCAATAAAGGCACCAAACCTGGCATCAAGTCATTTAAAATATCTTGAACCGTTTTGATTTCCATCACTTTTGTGGCAGGATTTTCGATGCTCGATACAATGACTGGTATATCAACATGGGTCCATTTATTCACTAAGGCCCCCATGACAAACAGACCAAGTATTGATGCACCTTCAGTTAATTTTTGCAGGAAGCCACCACCGATATCTTGAACAATATCGACACCTTTTTTATAACCGTAAGCAACACCATAGTAGAGTGTTAATAAACGAACTAGGTTAAATAATACAAAGAACAGAATAGGGCCAAGTAGGCTACCTGTCATTGCAATACCTGCACCTAAAGCAGCAAATACTGGGCGTACAGTCCCCCAGAAAATCGGGTCACCAACACCGGCTAATGGTCCCATGAGACCAACTTTGATACCGTTAATGGCACCGTCATCAATGTCTGCACCGTTGGCACGTTGTTCTTCCATTGCCATCGTTACCCCTAATACAGGAGCAGCGACATACGGGTGGGTGTTGAAGAATTCGAGGTGACGTTTAATTGCTTGTTTACGGTCGTCATTATTTTCTGGATAGAGGCGACGGATCACCGGTACCATCGAATAACAGAAACCGAGAGCTTGCATGCGTTCGAAGTTCCAAGAGCCTTGTAAAAGGTTAGAACGTAAGAAGACAGCGCGGACATCACTTTGAGTCAACTTTTTCGCTGTTGGGCTTGTTGTATCAACCATTATGCTATCCTCCTAGTCTAATTCGTTATCAAGGTTGTTGTTACTGCCATTCCCTTGAGTGACAACCACTTGGGATTTGTTATATTTCGGGCTAAGTTGGATATATAGGATAGCCATAACCGCACCGATAACACCGAGAGCAACAAGGTTGAAGTTGGTAAATGCCGCAGTGACAAAACCTAAATAGAAGAATGGCATCAGGTAGCCAGCGCGCATCATGTTGATAACCATTGCATAACCGACCACAACAATCATACCACCTGCAATGTTCAGACCATCAGTCACCACTGGTGGGATAGCGTCTAACATTTGTTTGACTTCTGAAGTTCCCACAGAGAGAGCGACAATCAGTGCAGGAATTGCAATACGCATTGCTTGCAGGATTAATGCAGAAACGTGGATCCAGCTAATGGCAGCAAGGTTTCCATTGGTGGCAGCACGGTCCGCAGCATGTTGGAACGCAACGGTCACAGTACGTACAATAATGGTCAGTACTTGGCCTGCTGCTGCTAGAGGGATTGCAATGGCAATACCCGCACCAATGCTTTGACCACCAGCAATAACCAAAATGGTTGAAATAATCGAGGCGAGGGCGGCGTCTGGCGCAACCGCAGCACCGATATTCATCCAACCTAATGCGATCATTTCAAGTGTACCACCAATGATGATACCCGTTTTCATGTCTCCCAAAACGATACCGATAAGCGTACAGGCAACGAGCGGGCGATGGAACTGGAATTCATCGAGGATAGAACCCATACCTGCGATACAGGCAACGATGAAAACCAGTACTATTTGAACAACGGTAAGTTCCATTGTTTAATCTCCTGTAACCAAACGAGTTTGGTAAATCTGTTTTCGAGTAATGGTTAAAATTCAATAAAATTAACGGCCTAACTAAAACTAATTTTTTAATTTTTTAATTAAATCCATCATCTGAACTTTACTGTCAGAGGAAACCTTACGCACTTCCAGTTCAATATTTTTACTGTTCAGATAATTAAAAGCATCAATATCTTTTTGGTTAATTGACACTGCATTGGTGACTTGTGTTTTGCCTTCATGGAATGCCATACCACCGATGTTGACAGACTTGATGTCGACACCAGCTTCGACAAGACGTTCCACATCAGTTGGGTTAGTAAACAGCAACATCACACGTTCGCCTGCATATTTAGGGTTGTTATAAACCCGAATACATTTTGCAACATCAACAACGTGAGCACTGACCCCCGGAGGCGCAACTTGTTTAAGTAGTGTAGAACGAACTTCGTCTTTAGCGACTTCATCGCTAACAACGATGATACGTTTTACTCGGGTTTCTTTTGTCCAGCGAGTGGCGACTTGACCATGGATCAATCGGTCATCAATACGTGCAAGTGCGATGACCATATGCTCACCAGGGCCTGCGGTAACAGTTTGTGCCGATGCAGGTTGTGGAGCTGGCGTTGGTGCAGCGACAGGAGCTGATTCAGGTTCTTTCAGTTTCAGTGCACGAATACCACCACGACCAGTTTCTAAGGCGACAGAAACTAACTCTGCCATAGAAGGGTTATCATCACGGCACATAAACGTTTCGACTAGCATAGGTACGTTAACACCAGTGACTATTTCGTAATTATCTTGATCATTGACGATACGACTGGCGGCATTAAATGGGCTACCTCCCCAAGTATCGACCAAAAATAGTACGCCGTCAGTGGTGCTTAAATCAGCTAGTTTGGCGGTGTATTTATCAAACAGGGTCTCAGCATTTTCCCCCGGTACAAAGTCGATAAACGAGACATTTTCCTGCTCGCCAATCAACATTTCGGTAGTGCGCAGAAGTTGCTCTGCTGCCACACCGTGGGTACCAATCATAATAGCTATACTCACTTGATTTCCCTCTTTATAGATCGAACGGAATAACGCATTAGATCAAAATTGAATCAGTTTAATTAGCCCTCCTAATAGAAAACCATACTGATAATTTTAGCTGAATAAAATCACTCTATTTATTTCAGTTAGCAAACTGTTAATTTACTATCTAATAGAGTCAGTAGAGGTAGCATAACATTTTGCATTAATGTAAAAACTTGTTTTGTGTCAGAAAATTAAAAACATACGCGTTATTTCAAATAATATGCATATATTTTTTGAATATATTAATTATTGTGAATTTATATTTTGTATGAATAACTTTATTTGGATTATAATTCTGTTATCGGTAACAAAGGAAGAACAACTAATTTGACATTAAACTAAAAAAGCCCAAAAAATAAGCAAAATGTGACTCGTTTCAGCAGTAGGAAGTTCTGAAAAAAGATTATTTTATGATCAGGTCATTTTAGTAACGATTTAATTAAATTTTCGTTAAATTATCAAAAAGAGATCGGATGTGAGTAAAAAATAAACAACTATTATTTTTTATAGATGATAATGATTAAATTATTAGCAAAATAAAACGCCGTGGATCCATTCATTATGATGAATTCACGGCGTCATACTTTAAGTTGCAGCGTTAGGTCACAGTTTTTTAGGCTTTTAGCGATTCATTCTATTATCGCTTACCTACACCTCGAATTATCTAAAGTATAAATTATATGATTGATACATTAATCACACTGAACTTTAATTGCTAAACCACCACGAGATGTTTCGCGATATTTAGCGTTCATGTCTTTACCTGTTTCATACATGGTTTCAATGACTTTATCGAGAGAAACGCGAGGCTCACTCGTACGGCGCAGTGCCATACGTGTTGCATTAACAGCTTTAACTGATGCGATCGCATTACGTTCTATACAAGGCACTTGAACTTGTCCAGCGACAGGATCACAGGTAAGTCCTAGATTATGTTCCATACCAATTTCTGCGGCAATACAGACTTGTTCAGGACTAGCCCCAAATAATTCAGCAAGACCTGCCGCCGCCATTGAGCACGCAACACCAACTTCACCTTGGCAACCGACTTCTGCACCTGAAATTGACGCATTCATTTTATAAAGAATACCAATTGCACCAGATGCGAGGAAGTAGCGTGTATAGAGTTCAGGTGTTACAGGCTCAATACAGTGGTTGTAGTAAGCAAGAACCGCAGGAACAATACCACAAGCCCCATTGGTTGGTGCAGTTACAACACGACCACCTGCTGCATTCTCTTCATTTACGGCTAATGCAAACATGTTGATAAGGTCAACAACATTCATTGGGTCATTAGACAGCTTACTCGAAGATGTGACAAGGCGATTGAGTGCCGGCGCGCGGCGTGGTACACGTAGAGGTCCTGGTAGAACGCCTTCAGTGTTTAAGCCACGCTCAATACAAGCCTGCATGGTTTGCCAAACATCAGCAAAGTAGGCATCAATCTCTTCTTTGGTGTGAAGATCAAGTTCATTTTTCATCATTAAACTTGAGATAGATAAGCCTGATTTTTTGCAGTTGAGTAACAATTCTTCTGCTGATTTGAATGGGTAAGATACGGGTTTACTGTCAAGAGTTGACTGACCAAAATGTTCTTCATCAACAATAAAACCACCACCGATAGAGTAGTAAGTTTTAGTATAAATCTCATCATTACCAGCGAATGCATGAATAGTCATGCCATTTTCATGCAGTGGTAGGTTGTCTAGACGAAAGTTCATGCCACCTGCGCGTGGGAAATCCACGGTGTGGGTGCCATTGGCAAGCAACAATTTTTCTGTTTTCTCAACATTGGCGATAAAAGCAGGGATCGATTCAATATCGACGGTTGCAGGTAAATTACCCGCAAGCCCCATAATGATAGCAATATCAGTATGGTGACCTTTTCCAGTGAGTGAAAGAGAGCCATAAACGTCAACAGCAATGCGTGTGACGCTTGGTAATAATTGTTTGTTTACCAAATCATCGACAAATTCTTTTCCCGCCTTCATTGGGCCGACGGTATGAGAGCTTGAAGGACCTATGCCCACTTTAAACATGTCGAAAACGCTTATCACGCAGGACTCCTTAAAAAAAGTAGATATTTAGTGATTTATTTTAAAGGGCGCTACTTTACTGTGATTTAGTAGTGTTAACCAGTAAGTTTAAATTATTTTTTAAAATAAGGTAGCAACAAAAGGCCTATTGATTAAAAATAGCACAAAATGCGCTCGATTACGTCACGAAATGATTATTTAAGTTGGAGGGCTAGCTGATGAATAATGGCAGCGGTTAGTCCCCAAACTAGGTGACCTTGATACCAATAAAAGAAAATACGGTTAGAACGCCCTGAACGTTTAACATCAATGAATTTATGCTGCTTGAGTGATAAGGCATCAAATAAAGGCACTTCAAAGACACTCGCGACTTCGCTTGGATTTGGACGATAGTCAATTCCTGCGGGTAGTAAGCCAACAATGGGAGTAACTTCATAACCGCCAAGGCTTTGTTGAGGTGTTAATTGCCCGAGTATTTGCACTTTTTCAGGTGGAATAGCGACTTCTTCATAGGCTTCACGCAGTGCTGTTGTGATAAGAGAGCCATCTTCAGGATCACTTGCCCCCCCAGGGAAAGCAACTTGCCCTGCATGAGAACGTAAAAAAGGTGAACGTTGAGTCAGTAACAACGTAGGTGTTGATTTATTGATAATTGGAAGCAGAACCGCAGCCGATTTACTCGCCATCCGTTGCGGTTGGCGAGTTATAGGGAGTGTTAACTGAAAGCGATTAATAAATTCACTTAATTCAGTCATGCGGTGGTAACTCTCCTAATACAGGTAAGATAAGACTAAGTTTATCAAATGTTTCTTGATATTCTTTATCTGCTTGGCTATCCGCTACAATACCACCACCTGCCCAGCAAAAGATCTGTTTTTTGTCAGTGAGTAGTGTACGAATTGTGATATTAGTATCCATTTTGCCACAAAAACTAATATAACCTATCGCGCCACAATATCCATGACGGCGATGAGGTTCTAATTCTTCAATAATTTGCATCGCACGAATTTTAGGTGCACCAGTAATTGACCCTCCAGGGAAGCTCGCCCTTAATAAGTCTGTGGCGGTATAAGGTGCAGCCAGTGTAGCGGTAATGGTACTGACTAAATGATGGACGGCGGGAAATGCTTCTACCGCAAATAGTTCAGGGACCTTGACCGTTCCTGGTACAGCAACACGACCAATATCATTACGAAGCAAGTCAACAATCATTAAATTCTCAGCGCGATCTTTTGGTGAATTAGCTAATTTGTCTGCTTGTTCTGCATCTGCTTGAGGATCCTCTAAACGAGGGAGGGTACCTTTTATTGGACGAGTTTGGATCTCGCCATCTTGCAATAGAATAAAACGTTCAGGTGAAATACTGATTACTGCGTTTTCAGGCAGCCGTATAAAAGATGAAAATGGTGCTCGGTTGGCTTGATTAAGCAACATGAACGCATCCCATTCATTGCCTTTATATTTGGCTTGAAAGCGCTGTGCTAAGTTTATCTGATAGCAATCACCACTGCGTAAATAATCATGTATTTGACCAATTTTTTGTTGATATTGCTCTTGAGACATATTGGCGTGCCAAGGGCTGGTCAATGTGAATTTTGTTTTGCGTGATGCTTTTTGCGATTTAAGCCAATTTAAACGTTCATTGACATCATCGTAGCTAAATAGCGTTACTCGCTGTTCTAAGTGATCAACAATTAATGCCCAGAGGTAAATACCGACTGCCATATCTGGAAACTGTAAGTCAGTCTTCGCTATTTGAGGGAGTTTTTCTATACGACGTCCTAAATCATAGCTCCAAATACCTAGTGCACCTCCAGTAAAGGGGAGTGCGCTATCACAACAATATTTAGGAGTGAAACGTTCAATCGATTCTTGTAATAAGGTGAAAGGGTCATCTTCAGAAACATTAACGAATTGCTGATGAGTAATCGTAGTTTTGTCACCGTTTGTTATCAGGGTTGCGATAGGATCAGCAACAATAATGTCATATCGGTTATGAGAATGCTCTGAATTACCTGAATGAAGTAACATTGCCCATGGTTGATGAGCTAATGGTGTAAAATAATCAGTTGCCGCGTGAATATGATAAGGGAGTTGTATTTTATTGATAACCATTTGGATACGCTAAACTAAAAATCGATATAATCGACATATAAGGACTGTCGCTCAGATTAGCATATACTCATCATACTGCAAGTTGCAGCATTTTGATTACGCTTACTTGCGCCAGCCATATCCTCTTCGATGTGCTTAACGACCCGTTCGCTTGTCGCCTAGCTGTCTCTCGAATTATTTAGAATATATATTCTTATCTTAAGAAGCCAATAGCTGTTAAAATTGCGCTAAATTTTATTGTAAAGGATTTAACGATGTTTTCAGGTATGCCAGCACTTAATCACCAAGAGCAACAGGAAGCGGTTGAGCGCATCCATCAACTTATTGCCGATGGCATGAGTAGTGGGGAAGCTATTGCCCTTGTCGCGCAAGAAATTCGTGAAAAGCACAAAGATAAAGAACAGATCCACGCACGTTTTGAAGAAGATGACGATTAGTATAGCTAAAACAACCTATTAACATTTCCGCTAAAATCTGATACATATTAGTTAAGTCAAATCATTTTGGCAGTTTATAAATATTCGTCTATTTTAGATAGTGTAGATAAATAGCGTATAAAATTTACCATGGTGATTATTCTAATTTGCCACCCACAATACTCTAAATAATTCGAGAGACAGCTAGGCGACAAGCGAACGCGTTGCTAGAAGTATAAAAAATACGGTGACTGGTGCGAGTGAGTAAGTCAACAATGCTGCAACTTAAACTATGGAGAGTATATTTTGATAGGGATCAGAGGAAGCATTATGAAAGCAGGAAAAAAAATAAGTTGTGTTGTAGGTAGCTGTGTACTGTTATTCAGTTCTGTTGCATTTAGTGCAAATCAAGAAGAAGGTAAAGCAGCCCCTTTTATTAGTTGCGATAAGTTGTCTGAGCCACAAATAGCGGCACAAGTTAAAAATGATTTTATGCACAATCGTTTACCTCGTTGGACTGATGAAAAAGCCTTGGTAGGTAAAAAAGCAGTGGCATGGGTGAATAGCCAAGATGTGACTAAGACAGCAACTGGTTATGAAGTTCCATTGACAGTCAGGGGTTCAAAAAAGGATCTACAGTATAATGTGGTGGTTGACTGTGAAAAGTCGACAATTACATATAATCCACTGAAATAATCTGAATCTGTTAAGCCAAAGGAGAAGTTAGCTTCTCCTTTGGGAGATCGATTAACGATTCCTTGGTTCATAAGGAAGTCGCGCAAAGTTTTGAGAGAGTTGGCGGTAATATACGAGTCGCTCTCTGAAATATTCTCTAAGATTTTCAGGTTGTTCCCGTTCGACTACCTCTGCTATGACGGCAATATTATAGCGTTCTTTAAAAGCCACACCTGAAGCTTGCAAGTCGACATTGACTTTATCCATTTGATCTTTTGGTAACAGTGCGAGGTTATAGTTCATCTTACTTCTCAAATTCTTTACAGATATTTTGGTATAGTAGCATATCACTATGCATGAGCGATAATCTATGCCCTAACGTTAGTATCGAATAAGTAAAAATAAATAAAAAATAAACGGCTTTAATTTACAATATAGCAATTTAATATTAAGAGAATAAATGTTATTTACTTTTTCATGAAATGAAAAAATTCCAGTAAAGATAATGAGATTGATTATTATTAGTTTTAATAAAAGTTATTAATTATCAGTAAATTGGGTTTTTTTGTTTTATTATTGTTTTAGGGTTTTAATTATTTATTTAATATGCATAATAATGGACATTACTCTTGATGACTAAGGAAAGAATATGCTAACAACTGACATGGTCAATAAATTAAATGAGCAGTTAAACCTTGAGTTTTATTCTGCGAATTTATATTTACAAATGAGTGCTTGGTGTAGTGATAAAGGTTACGAAGGTGCTGCGGCTTTTTTAAAAGCACATTCACAGGAAGAAATGGAACACATGCAACGTTTGTTTGATTATCTTAGTGATACCGGGGCACTGCCAATACTGGGGCAAATTGCAGCACCACCAGTAGCATTTAATTCAATCGCTGAAGTCTTCACCTTAACTTATAAACACGAACAAGAAATTACTGCGGAAATTAATAAATTAGCGCATTTAGCAATGACAACGCAGGATTATTCAACATTTAACTTCTTACAATGGTATGTTGCTGAGCAACACGAAGAAGAAAAATTATTCAAATCCATCCTAGATAAATTAGATATGGTAGGTGAGAGTGGTAAAGCGCTATTCCTATTGGATAAAGACTTAAAAAGTATGTCTGCGGCAACTCACGTTTAATATAAAATATTCATCTTCCTCCCAGCTTAAAATTGCAGCACCTTTCATAAGTTATAGTGACTATGTTCATTCGAACTAGTCACTTAATTTATGATGTATCGGGCATCTCTTCTACTTAGTACTGAGTTTTCCTCTGTATTATATAAGGCATAGATCCATACATAGCTGGTGTCGTTGTTAAGATTTATGTGATCCTTTCTTTGCGTTTTGTGTCTTTAGTCACACCTTAAGTAGCTAAATCGATTTTTTGTAGCAGATAAATGAGATTTATTTCGTATAATAGTTGGCAATAAATCTAAATTCACCTGCAAATTAAGGGGTTACTATGCCAATCCACCAAATTAAATCATCTTGGCGCAAGCTCAGTGCTGTGGCTGTTCTATTTTTAGGCATGTCATTTCAACAAGCTTTTGCTCATGCACATCTTAAAGATCAGCTCCCTGCTGAAGGTGCAGCAGTAGAGCAAACTCCAGAGTCTATCACTTTAAATTTTTCTGAAGGTATCGAAGTTAACTTTGCAAAAGTCAAGGTAACAGGGCCAAATGATAACGTAGTTAAAACAGGTAAGCCTGAATTAGACCCAAATAACGATACAAAGGTCATTGTGCCAATTGAAAGTAAATTAGCCGCGGGTAAATACGATGTTAATTGGAGTGTTGTTTCTGTAGATGGCCATAAAACTAAGGGCGAATACAGTTTCACTGTGAAATAATTATGTCTTTAGAGGCATTTTACGTCGTTATACGTTTTTCTCATTTTATTGCCGCGATGTTGATGTGTGGAATGTCAATATTTGCGGTGATCTTGAGCTCTGGCGCATTTAGCCAAGTTCTTCAGCGGATTTTAAATCGCGGTATTGTATTCAGTGCTGTGATTACTGCGGTAACCGCATTTTGTTGGATGTCAGCGCAAGCAGGGCTGATGGGAGACGGCTGGCAAGATGCAGTCGATCTTGAAACTTGGCTCAACGTATTACAAACGTCGTTTGGTCAAATTTGGCGTTGGGAATTAATTTTCTCTATTATCACACTTGGGGTGATTTTTATTTCTCGCCAAGAAATTAGACTATATTCATTGTTAATACTTTCTATTGTGCTATTGGGGTTACACGCATTGATTGGTCATGCTGCTATGCATGATGGGGTAATCGGTAATTTACATCGCTTAAATCAATTTATTCATCTTATTAGCTCAGCCTATTGGTTTGGTGGGTTATGGCCTTTCTTGATTTGTATTCAATTTTTACGAGATAAAAAAGAATTGGCGGCGGGCTTAGATAAACAAATATTTGCGAGTTTAATCCGTTTCTCTCGCGTAGGGCATATTGCAGTAGCAATGGTTTTAATCACAGGGGTGATTAGTGCGATGACATTACTACCACAATGGCCATTTGCCTATAATAACTCCGAATATCAATCATGGCTGTGGTTAAAAATTGTATTAGTTATTGGTATGGTGATATTGGCATTGGTTAATCGCTATGTATTAGTGCCTAAGATCCAGCAAAAAGGGCGGTTACAGTATTTGATTATTAATAGCTGGATTGAATTATTGTTAGGCAGCATGGCAATACTCGCCGTTGCTGTTTTTGCAACCTATCAGCCCATTTAAGATTTTGAACAAGGTATAAGGATGAAACTGAAATTAATTCTGTGCTCTGTGTTATTGGCCAGTTCAGCTTTTAGTGCTGTGGCTGCTCCTTTAGAAACTGTGAGTAAAAAACAGTTTGGTGATGATTGGCCATTTACTCGAGAAGAAGTCATGCTAGAGTGTCGCAATAATGGTGCTTTAGTTGTGATTAACCCTGCAACTTTGATGCAATATCCATTAAACCAAGTTGCGCAGGAACAGATGGAAAGAAAAGAGATCAAAGCGCAGCCAATTGATGTTCTACTTGCGCCAATAGAAACGCAAAAAACAGTAGAACAGCGGGTATTACCAATTAAATTAGCGGCTGAGAAGCTTTGTGATAAAGCCTAATAGCTATTTTTATATCAATACACTAAATTCATAGCTCATATACTCACCATACTTCAAATTACAGTGTTTTTGTTAAGGTATGGTGATTATGTCTAAATATATCCCATTCATTTATTCATCCATTCATGCTAATCATCGTATTTCCTATACATCTAGCGACTCGTTTACTGACTGATTAGCGACATCTTTTATTATTTCGAAGCTCAGTAAAAATAACGATAAATTATAGTTTTTTGTATTTTTATATTGATTAAATTTGAAAGGTTATACTTATTGTTGAAATAGAATTTAACTATCAATCAAATAGCTCGATATTCGAAAATTAAGAAATAAATTGTGTTAATAATATGTGAAAAAATTGATAATTAGTATGGTAAGAGTACGTTTAGCAAGCTAGTATTAAATTGTACTTTGTTACGTCTCAATGGCAATTTTTAGCGCACGGCTCTGCCAGAGCCATTTCCCAAGGCCCGGTAATCGGAATCTACCAGGCCTCTTTTTTTGCCTATTATATGCTGCTGATTACTTAGCGGCTTCATCAATTAAGCCACTCGCATTATCCAATGATGATTATCTTTGTCATAGCGCTGGCGATATAACAAAACGGGTTTCTCATTGATTAACGCAGGGATACTGGTGTTTTCATCCCAGCCATCCAATTGCATGCAGAACTCTGTATCAGAATCGCATGGAATACTGACGGTATCGCTTTCATGATCAGCCATAATTGCATCATTGATTTCATAGGAAGATATTTTCAAATTAACTATGCTCATAATGTTACCTCTAATGTAGTTTTGGAGTAGGTATTATCGACTCAACAAAACTAAGCATAGTATAAATGGAATTCATTTCCAAAAATTTTTTTTCAAGAAAAAAGATAGAAGGTGCAATATTGTTTAAATACGCACCTTTCTAGTGATTATTGTTTCGGGATAGATGTACCCCAATCCAACCAGTCTTTTGGTGGCTCTAATTTTAGAATGAAATGCTGTTCAGGTTTAGCTTTTGGCGAAAGAGGCACGCTTGGTGGGGTTGCAAGTGATATGCCACCGCGTACAAACTGTTTAAATGTACCACTTTTAATCATGCCACCAGTAAGGCCAAAGGATAAATTATAGCCAGACGATAACCAAAATTGAGTGTTGTCACGAATGAGATATTGATATTCTTTGCCAATTCGAGTGGCAACATAAACTCGATCGGAAAGCTCTCCCAAATACAAACCTGTTACAGTGCCAATTTCCATACCTCTGAATAGCAACGGTGTGCCAACTTGAATAGAACCGACTTCACTGGCATCTAAAATGATAGTTAAGCCATCTAAATAACGTGAATCAGTGATATTGGCAGCTTGTAATTCAAATTGGTAACGGCTTTTATTTCCTCGTCCTGGCTCTGCATTAATATAAGGTTGAATTAAGGAGTCTAAATTATTAAATCCTGATGGGGACAGTTCAGGGGTGACAACAGCAAAACGGCTACCACTTTTGGTAAAGGCGTGAACATATTCAGGGTAAAGGATTGCTCGTGCATTAACTTCTCGATTATCCGGCGATAGCTTCAATGAATCAATTTGACCAATATCAATACCTAAATAACGAATAGGCATACCTTCAGAAAGCTTAGATGCATCGTAGGTAGTTAAAGTCACTACGCTCCCAATGGCTTTTGCTGCCGTTTCATTGGGGTAGAGGGTATGTTGTCTTGTGCTGTCTAAATTCGAGGTTTGGAGGTTATCAAAACTGATCGCGCCTCTAATTGCGCGGGTGAGTGGCGCAGCTTGAACTGTCAAACCATTGCCATTAAGTTGTACTTTGGCGCCGCCTTCAGCCCAGAACACACTTTGTTTAGTTAATAAATGGCGGTATTGGCTAGAAATATGAATATTAACGGCAAAGCCTTCTTTCGTTGGTTTAATTGAAACAATTTCACCAACAGTAAATTGACGGTAAAGTACGACAGAGCCAGTTTGAATATCCGGTAATGTATTGGTATTTAATGTAATTGTCGTTGTTGGTGATGAGCCGGTGACACCCGCTTTAGCGTTATCATCACTGCGATATAATGGGAAGTTTTCAGGTAATTCCTCTTTGCCTTTACCCGCTAATAGGTGGATCCCACCATCTAGCCATTCTTGTGGTGTGGCACCTTGGAATTGAATGCCAGTTAGTCCAAGTTGTACATCCACTCGGCTATTAGCCACAAATTTACTGTCTTCACGGATCAAATGGCGATATTCATCCAAAATTGCCACATCAAAGGTCACTTTATCATCAAGCAGGTGACGCTGTAACACTTCGCCGATCTTGATACCTCGGTACATCACGGGCTGTCCAGCATTAACACCATAGGTCTCTGGTGACCATAAAGAAACTTTTAAGTTTTCTCTGTTTTGTTGTTCGTAGTCCTCAACATCGTGCTTATTGGCTTTTAAATCAAACTGCTGGCCTTCTTGTGCTGGAGGGCTATTAGGTGGGGAATCAAATGCGACCGCACCATTAATAACAGCAGAAAGGCTTTCCATTTTAACATTGACACCTGAGTTCAGGTCAAAGCCACCTTGAAAGCCAGACACATTCCAAAATTGACTATTTTCACGAACTAAATTGGCATAGCGTTTCTCGACCACTGCTGCAATCGAAACTCCTTTATCATCTGGTAAAATGGAATAGTCAGAAATATAACCCACAGGTACTTTACGATAATAAATAGGTGAGTTTTCGTGTAATGAACCGAGATCTTTCGCATTGAGATAGACTAATAATTCCCCAGCTTCGGTCTGTAGCTGAGGGGGAGAGTCTTGAGCGATGAAGTCGTGTTGTTCCTCACCAGTACTAGGCTGCATTCCAATATAATTACCGCCGACTAAGGCATCTAAACCTGAAACTCCAGCAAGCGTTGCTTTTGGTGTGACAAGCCAAAATTTTGTTCCTGAAGTCAGCGCGGGTTGCATATCTTTATTAATACTTGCCTTGACAATAATTTTTTTCATGTCTTGGCTAATCGTGACTGATTGAACTAAACCAACTTCCACTCCTTGATAGCGGATAGGGGTCCTTCCTGCAACAACGCCAGGCGCTGAAGAAAATTCAATAGTGACTTCAGTGCCTTGCTCTAGCCAGTGTTGGAATAGTAACCAACTGGCAATAAACACTGCGACAAGTGGTAACAGCCAAAAAGGGGAAATACGTGCGCGTTGACGTAATATCGCCTCTTGTTCCTGTTCAGCAGATTCATTTTGTTGATTGTGATTTTCCATAAGAATCCCAAATTAAACGGCTATCAAGCCACTCGACAGCGAGTATGGTTAAAATAACAGCGACACCGAAGAATAATGCGGCAGGGCCCATCGTAAATGACATCAGTTGATCGCGATTGATAAGTGTCATCATCAAGGCAATGACAAAGAGATCCAACATCGACCATCGACCAATCCAAGTGACAAACTTAAGTAATTTCATCCTCAGAACTGGGTCTGTTTTGCTATGGCGTTGGATAGAAAGCAGTAGCAAGATCATGATAACAATTTTAATAAATGGCACTAATATACTGGCAATAAATACAATGATAGCAATTGGCCAATTACCTGAATCAATTAATGATACTACGCCTGAATAAATAGTATCTTCCATGCGTTGACCATTTAGGTAAACCACCGAAATTGGCATTAAATTAGCAGGAAAAAGTAAAATCATGGCCGCAATTAGTGCTGCCCATGTTTTTTGTAAACTATAAGGCTCTCGGTAGTGTAATGGACGGTGACAGCGCCGACACACTCCACGTGAATTTGGCGAGCCGGTGTAATGGCATGCTTGGCAAGTTAGCGCTTCTGGGCCGTTAGATTGCGGCTGTTTTGGGTAAAATAGACGCCAAAGTTGTTCAACATTAAGATGAATAAGTATGAGTAGGCTAATAAAGGTCATTGTAATAAATGCAATGAATCCATGACCTAAGAAAACAGTGGCATAGTCCTGCATTTTGATAGCAGCAATGCCAAGACCAATGAGATAAACATCTAACATTACCCACTCTTTTAAACGACTTAGTACTAAGAGAATGGGGCGTAAATTGAGCCGCAGGCGCTTCCCTAAATACAAATAGATAATAAAAATAGGTAAAAATAGTGGGGCGACAATCGCGCAAAAAGCGACAATACTTGCTGTAAGAGGATCACCTTGTTGATTGATTAATTGTATACCTTCAATGACATTGGCGTTAATTTGTGTACCAAGTAAGTGAATAGAAATTAGCGGTTGCCAAAATGCAATCGGTGCTAACATAAGTAAAGTGATTGAGAGGATAAATAAGCGATTTAATGACCACGAACGCCCATCATCAAGTTGACTATTGCAACGTGGGCAGATAACGACCTGTTGCGTATCGTGAGGTGGGATAGATAATTTAAGATTGCAATGGCAACAGTGTTGCGAAATTATCTGACTATGATTAATGTGATCCATTATTTGCTCATTGATTTGTTAGCCATGCTTGTAATCTAGTGTAAAAAAATTTACGACTTAGTGACAACTTGCTAACCTACATATTGCACGAAATGTTTAATTTATTGCGTTATTTGATTATTACAAGAAAATTTTATGGATAAAAACAAGTATTACCACGAACTTTCAGATAATTTATCTGCACTTCTTGCTGGTGAGTATGATTTAATCGCAAGTTTGGCAAACGCGAGCGCATTGTTGTACGAGCGTTTAGAGGGCGTTAACTGGGTTGGTTTTTACCTAAAAAATGGGCAAGAATTAGTTCTTGGTCCTTTTCAAGGAAAGATAGCTTGTGTCAGAATACCTTTTGGCAAAGGTGTTTGCGGTACCGCATATAGCCAAAATAGAATACAGCGTGTGGGTGATGTGCATGCTTTCCCTGGTCATATCGCTTGTGATACGGCAAGTAACGCTGAAATTGTGCTTCCTTTGGAAGTAAATGGTCAGGTTTTAGGCGTACTGGATATCGATAGCCCAAACTTCAATCAATTCGATGAAAATGATGAAAAAGGGTTAAAACACCTTGTAAACCAGTTGTGTCAACATCTGGCAATGTGTTCGATGCCAAATTATCACTAAATATTGGTATGTTAACTTAATAGGAACGTGGCAATTGTCTGCAACGCTATTATAATGTCGGCTTGTTCATGCCCGTGCTGGTTGGCAAAATCGTTGTTATCAGGAAATTTCATGGAAAATCAACCTAAGTTGAATAGTAGTAAAGAAGTTATCGCATTTTTAGCTGAGCGTTTTCCACGCTGTTTTATCGCTGAAGGCGAAGCACGTCCGTTAAAAGTCGGAATTTTTCAAGATATCGTAGGGCGTTTAACCGAAGAGGATGGCATTAGCAAAACGCAATTGCGTTCTGCATTACGCATGTATACCTCTAGCTGGCGCTATCTTTACGGTGTTAAAGAAGGCGCAAAACGCGTTGACTTAGATGGAAATGATTGTGGTGAATTAGAGGCGGAGCATATCACCCATGCGCGTCAACAATTGACTGAGGCAAAAGCTCGGGTTCAAGCGCAACGTGCAGAGCAAAAAGCGCAAAAACGCCCAGCAGCCAAGAAAGCAGGTGATAAACCTACTCGCAATCCGGCAGCCGCAAAAGAAAATGCGCCACGCCATCGCCAGTCAGAAAATAAAGAACGCCCGCAGAACTCCTCGACTAAGCCTCAGCGCCGTAACGGTGTCGCTGCTCCAGAACAAAAACTGAAATCAGTCACTGATATTAACGCACTTCAAGTCGGCCAGATGTTGAAAGTGAAAGTTGGTACTAGCCTGATGGACGCGTCTGTGCTGGAAATAGCGAAAGATGGTGTCAGAGTTCAATTGCCAACAGGAATGGCAATGATTGTGCGCGCGGAACATTTAAAGTTCTGATACGGAGGTCAATCAGGGCATGAACAAACTTTTAAAAATTGCATTCGTTGTTAGTGTTGCCACTTTTGGTAGTGCAATTGCGGATCCTCAAGCAGTGGCTCCGGTCACTGCTGCTCAGTTACCTGTACTCAATCAGGATACTCAGCATGGTACGGTGAGTGAAAGGGTAACTTCAAGGTTTACCCGCTCTCACTATCGTCAGTTTGATTTGGATAAAGATTTTTCGGGTAAAATTTTTGATCGTTATCTGAATATGTTGGATTACGGCCATAATGTTTTACTTCAATCTGACGTTGATGCTTATGCGAAAGATAAAGCAAATGCTGGCGAATGGTTAGAGGAAGGTAAACTCGATAAGTTCTATGACCTGTATAACCTGTCGCAGAAAAGACGTTTTGAGCGTTTTGAATATGCGTTAGCGCGCTTAGATCAGCCAATGAATTTTGATGCGACTGACTCAATTGAGGTCGATCGCAGTAAAATGCCTTGGCCAAAAGATAAGCAAGAATTAGATAAGCTTTGGGATCAAAAAGTCAGATATGATTGGTTGAATTTAAAGCTATCGGGCAAAGATGACAAAGAAATCAAGGAAAAACTGACTAAGCGCTACAATTTTGCGTTGAGACGTTTAACTCAAGGGCAAAGTGAAGACGTATTTCAGTTGATCATGAACTCATTTGCTCGTGAAATTGATCCTCATACTAGCTACCTTTCACCTCGTAATACAGAGCAGTTTAACTCTGAAATGAGTTTGTCATTAGAGGGAATTGGCGCCGTTTTACAGCAAGATGATGAAAATACAGTGATCAATTCATTAGTTGCTGGTGGTCCTGCGGCAAAAAGTAAAGAATTAAAAGTTGGTGATAAAATCATTGGTGTTGGCCAAACAGGCAAACCAATGGTGGATGTTGTCGGCTGGCGCTTAGATGATGTGGTTGCACTGATTAAAGGGCCAAAAGGCAGTAAAGTGCGCTTAGAAGTCCTATCGGATACTAAGGGGGCTAAGCCACACATCGTGACTATTGTCCGTGAACAAATTCGCTTAGAAGATAGAGCCGTTAAGTTAACGATTAAGGAAATCGGCAAAGAGAAAGTTGCAGTATTGGATATTCCTGGTTTCTATGTAGGTTTGACCAATGATGTGAAGACCCAGCTGCAAAAAATAGCAAAAGATAATGTTTCTGCGCTAGTTATTGATCTGCGTGGTAATGGTGGTGGAGCATTAACTGAGGCTGTATCTCTATCGGGTCTATTTATCCCTAAAGGCCCAGTTGTTCAGGTTCGCGATAATAATGGTCAGGTACGTCAAGATATTGATGATGATGATGTGGTTTACTATAAAGGGCCATTAGTGGTTCTGGTTGATCGCTTCAGTGCTTCTGCATCTGAAATTTTTGCCGCTGCCATGCAGGATTATGGTCGAGCGCTGATCGTTGGCGAACCTACCTTTGGTAAAGGTACCGTTCAGCAACATAGAAGCTTAAGTCGTGTGTATGACCAAATGTTAAAGCCTGATTGGCCAGCACTTGGTTCTGTGCAATACACGATCCAAAAATTCTATCGTGTCAATGGTGGTAGTACGCAACGTAAAGGTGTTACGCCAGATATTGTCATGCCAACAGGGCAAGATCCTGCTGAAACGGGAGAAAGCTTTGAAGATAATGCATTGCCATGGGATAGTATTCCACCTGCGAATTACAACAAAGATGGTGATGTGACAGCAGACTTGTCTGAGCTGAAAACTAAGCACTTATCGCGTATTAGCCAAGATACTGAATTTAAGTATATTGATGAAGACATCGCGCATTATAAAGCGAATAAGGCAAGTAAAAACCTTATTTCTCTAAATTATGCGCAACGTCTAAAAGAAGACAATGAGTTGGAAGCAACTAAGCTGAAACGTATAAATGAGCGTAATGCAAAAGAAGGTAAACCATTATTGAAATCTATCGATGATTTACCTAAAGATTACGAAGGGCCAGACCCATATTTAGACGAAACAGTTAAAATTGCAATTGATCTTGCACATCCTGAAACAAGTTTATTGTCTAATAAAAAATAATTTGTTTAAACAATAAATTAAGATAAGGGCCAGCAAAAGCTGGCCTTTTTCATAGTCTGTGTAAAGTTATGTTAATTTTTGGTTTTTTCGTGTTAATTAGCTTGAAAAAGTATGAAAAAACCTTATTTATAACAGTAAATTTTTCGTGATAATTATTTTTACCTAGGGAACAAAAAATATGATGCGAATAGCCTTATTCTTACTCACAAACTTAGCGGTTATGTTTGTGTTTGGGATAATTTTAAGCATAGTCGGTGTTAAAGGGAATAGTGTCCAAGGTCTGATGATCATGGCTGGCTTGTTTGGTTTTGGTGGTGCTTTCATCTCATTGTTGATGTCAAAATGGATGGCATTGAAATCAGTGGGTGGTGAAGTTATTGAAACACCACGTAACCAAGCAGAGCAATGGTTGGTGGATACTGTGAGCCGTCAAGCACAACAAGTTGGTATTCAAATGCCACAAGTTGCTATCTACCATGCACCTGATATTAATGCGTTTGCAACAGGTGCTCGTCGTGACGCATCATTAGTGGCGGTGAGTACAGGTTTATTGGAAAACATGAGCCGTGATGAAGCCGAAGCGGTTATCGCTCATGAGATCAGCCATATTGCTAATGGTGATATGGTGACTATGACGTTATTACAAGGCGTTGTTAACACCTTCGTGATCTTTATCTCACGTATCATTGCACAATTTGTGTCAGGCTTTATGTCTAGCAATGACGATGAAAGTGAAAGCAGTAATGGTAACCCAATGGTTTACTTCGCTGTCTCAATGGTATTAGAAATTGTCTTTGGCATTTTAGCGAGCATTATTACTATGTGGTTCTCACGCTATCGTGAATTCCATGCAGATGCAGGATCAGCTAAATTAGTTGGTAGAGAAAAAATGATAGCTGCTCTACAACGTTTGAAGACAAGCTATGAGCCGCAAGAAGAAGGGCGTTTAATGGCATTTTGCATTAATGGCCGTGGTAAAGCATTTAATGAGTTATTTTTATCTCACCCTCCACTGGATAAGCGTATTGAAGCATTACGCTCAGGTGAGTATTTAAAATAACCCTTGATAAGGCATTTTTAAATAGGCCCATGATGAATTGGTTTTCATCATGGGCTTTTTAATTCAAATTTTAAAATTAATGGCTAAGATGAATTAAATATAAAATTAAATCTACTCGTTATACCGCAAGATGCTGGGAGGACTACGCGACGCTCACCGAGTCACTGTGTTTATCTATACTCCCTGACTATCTTCACTTATCGCCTATCTGCATCTCGAATTATTTAGAGTATAGTGTATTCTCTAAGTAGAATATCGTAACTAACGTAGGCTTTTCTGCTGATTATATTTCAAGTCGCAGGCCTTTCGTTAAGGTAAAGTAACAATGTATCTTTACATTATTCACCTAGATATATCTCGAGCTATTTAAATTATATGAACAATAAGGATTTGACATGGATATACTGATAAAAACGTTGGTTTTTGGTAATGAATTTGCAACCGTTGAGAACCCAGCGCGTTTAGTGCCGTTTAAATTTGAAATTTATCAGTCACCAACGGGCCTATATCATCGCATGTATAAAGAAGTCGGGATGTCAGGCGCGAATTTAGGTCAGAACTTTAAAGTCTGGGCTTTTGAAGAACAAAGAATGCAAAATAATCAATCAGGTGAGACATTAGAAAGCTATATTCAGCATTGCCAAGATATTTATGATGGTAAAGTGAAAGCCTAGTTTACAAAAAAAGCCCCCTTCATAGGGATCTGAAGGGGGAGCTAAATGAATAAAGAATGGTTTAATTCGAGATCTAAGATAGATTATTTCGAAAAAAGATATTTAGTTATTTGTGCAGTTTTAAGTGTAATTGGGCAACGAAGCCTCTTAAGTAGCACTTATCGTTAAAATAAACTATTGGCGATAACCTGCTTTGATTTGCTCAAGGGTATTACGATAGGTTTCTGCTTGTTTTTCATCTTCCATCGAGGCAATTTCACGTTCCATTTTAATGATAATTTTACCTGCATCTGCTTGACCGATTGCTTTTAGCATATGAGCAAGTAAATTTTTTATACAAGTTACTTCTGCGGCGAGTTCATTAACATCTGGCTGAGTAGGAAAATGGGTTTTCATTAAATATATCCTTTAAAAATTTATAGATTTGTCAGAATTATATACTCTAAATAATTAGAAGTGTAGCTAGGCGACAAGTGAATGACTCACTGGTAGCATACATAAGCATATGATAAGTAGCGAATGAACGTGGTTCAACACGCTGTAACTTGAAGTTTCACGAGTATAGCATAGAAAAATTATTGAATGCCGTATGACTTTATCCTCAATTGAGAGCAAAAATTTTAATGAAGGAGGCGATAATGTTAACGACACAAGAAAAACAGTGGTTAGCTCAACAATTTCCATCATTAGTCCAACCTAGGCCAGAACTGAGTCATAAAGGAACTTTTGGAACGTTAAACATTATTGGTAGTAGTGTAGGAATGACTGGGGCTGGTGTGCTTGCAGGAGTGGCCGCATTAAAAAGTGGTTGTGGCAAAGTGATTATTGGGTGTAATCAATCCCCACTTAATCTACATTTGATAGAAATGGCCCCTGAATTAATGCTGCGGGATGCTAGCTCTTTAATTAATGATACTCTTGCTACTGCGTGGGTCATTGGTTGTGGATTAGGTATTTCAGAAGATGCGCAATCATTAATGCGTAAAGTATTGCTATTAATTGAACAAAATAAATCGGTGTTAATTGATGCTGATGGTTTAAATATTCTTTCACAATGGCCGCAAGTAAAAAAATTGACCCCAAACGTTGTTTTAACACCTCACCCTAAAGAAGCATCTAAATTATTACAAACAACAGTAGCAGAAATTCAAGCTGATCGCTGTGTTGTAGCACAGCAATTGAGTCAGCGCTATGGTTGTTGGATCGTGTTAAAAGGGCACGATACAGTGATCTCAAGTCCTGAACAACAAATATGGTGCAACCAGACGGGGAATAGTGGTTTAGCCACCGCGGGTAGTGGGGATGTTTTATCAGGTATTGTGGGCAGCTTGCTAGCTCAAGGAATACCGATTGAAGAAGCCGCTCGTAGCGGGGTTTGGATGCATGGTAAAGCCGCAGATTGCTTAGTTGAGCAAGGCATCGGTCCTATTGGTTTAACGGCTCATGAAATTATTGATAAAGTCAGAATGATTAGAAACTTAATCGTGGTTTGCTGATGATCTTATATTGAATGACTTTAAAGGACTGAAAAAATTGTGATACAATTCACATAATTTGGTTGCTTCATTTTTTCTTACAGCGAAGCAATGTCTAATTCAGCACAAATCTGACACTTATTTTTCACGTGGATCATTCCTGATAAGCGGTGATTTTGTGCTGACATCAATAAAGGCTTAAGCAATGACACAGGTTTCTAGAAAAACAGCTTGGATGCGAGTTGTGGCACTTGCCGTTGCCGCATTTGTTTTCAATACAACTGAGTTTGTTCCTGTTGCATTACTCAGTGATATTGCAGCGAGTTTTGACATGACGGTGGCTCATACTGGGTTGATGATCACTATCTATGCTTGGGTTGTTGCTATTATGTCGCTTCCCTTAATGTTATTAACGGGAAAAATTGAGCGCCGCAAATTATTAACATTATTATTTGTTGTCTTTGTGCTTAGCCATATTCTGTCAGGTTTTGCTTGGAATTTTGATGTATTGATCATCGCAAGGATTGGGATCGCACTTTCCCATGCTGTTTTTTGGTCAATAACGGCATCATTGGCGATCCGTGTCGCGCCCGCAGGTAAGAAGGCGCAAGCACTTGGTTTATTAGCAACAGGAACCGCATTGGCGACAGTTTTAGGTTTACCTATAGGGCGTGTTATTGGTCAACTACTTGGCTGGCGGGTGACTTTCTTATGTATTGGCGTTATTGCGTTGCTCACAATGATCGCATTAATTCGCTTTTTGCCTAAATTACCAAGCGAACATTCTGGATCGTTGAAAAGCTTACCAATGATATTTAAACGTCCAGCACTGGTAGGACTGTTTGTCTTAACGGTAATGGTTGTGACTGCTCATTTTGCTGCATACAGCTATATTGAGCCATTTGTGCGCGAAGTTGCATTGCAGAGTCAAAATTTTGCTACGTTACTATTACTTATTTTTGGTGCGGCAGGTATCGTAGGAAGCGTCATATTTAGCCGTTATAGTGGTAAATATGCATTGTCATTTTTACCAATGGCAATAGCGATTTTGACGATTTGTTTGTTGTTGCTGATGCCAATTAGTAGCCATGTTGGCCCATTAATTATTTTAAGTATTTTTTGGGGAATAGCGATTATGTGCGTTGGCTTGGGGATGCAGGTAAAAGTCATTGATTTAGCTCCGGATGCAACAGACCTAGCCATGGCTATTTATTCAGGGATCTTTAATATTGGTATCGGTGGTGGTGCTTTACTTGGTAATCAAGTTATTGTTCATATGGGAATGACCAATATTGGCTATGTTGGCGCGGCATTTGGGGCGATCTCGCTAATATGGTGTGCCTTTATTTTTAAACGCTACAGTGTTTCATTTAGCGATAAATTACAAGGCTCGCCAGTGACCCATTAGCTGTAATATTTTGGATTTGAGAACCCTGTGATAGAAATTTTTATCACAGGGTTTTTTATTGCGAATGCGTTACAGCTAACAATAACTGTGCTAAATTTCCTAATATTTTAATTATTTCAAATAGTAAGGGTAGGCAATGAAAGGGCTAGCTTTTTTATTGATGTCAATTATTGCAGAAGTTATTGCGACAACCACATTAAAGGCATCCGATGGTTTTAGTCGTTTTTGGCCCTCCTTAATTGTGATTATTGGTTATGCGGTTTCTTTTTGGGGACTATCTCAGGTGGTTAAAGTCATGCCTTTAGGCATTGCTTATGCGATCTGGTCTGGATTAGGTATTGTGCTAGTTTCAGTCGCGGCAATATTTATTTATCAACAGAAACTCGATTTACCTGCAATTATTGGTATGCTATTAATTATAATTGGTGTTTTAGTCATCAATCTGTTTTCGAAAAGCAGTGCTCACTGATTCAGGGAACAGAAGCCAATATGAGTGGAGATTAGGATGAGTCAAAAAATCAGTGGTCTGCTTAAGTCTACATTTATCGGCGGGCTAATCGGTGGTGCGGCGCTTATTTTAGCTGGCTGCGGTAGTTCTGAATCAACGCGAGTGGCACAGGTCGATCACTCAGCTGCTGAATATGCTCAACAAGTGGTTAATTTAGGGCCTGGAGCACAAGAAGCGTGTGTTTCTGCTGGTGGACTTCCTGCGTTAAATTTAGAATTAAATGGAGGAAAAACTGCGGTTTGTCAATTCGCAAACGGTAAGCGTTGTGCAGCTGATGTGATCCGCAGTGGTGCCTGTATTTAGTTGGTCACTATTGAATCGAGTTAAAAAGCCCATCATTGATGGGCTTTCTGTTATATGTTCGTCATATTTTAAATCACCTAGCTAGATTTAAAATAATCTAGCGTATTGCAATATTAAACTTATATTTTGGAGCGAGCTGGGAAGAACTGGCTTATCGCAACCACGATCGCGACCAAAAGGTAGACAGCGTATACACCAATCAACCATTGTGGCATATCAAGCCCTAAAAAGTCCCACTGCTTAACGGCACAGTCACCCGTTGCTTCGAACACCGCGGGTGCCCATTCATTTAGTGGCAGCCACTCAGGAAAGTTCACAAAGAAGTCACACGAGGCAAAAGGTGATGGATAGAGTTGCAACATTGTATGCTCCCAAGCAAGCTCTAAGCCTCGCCATGCGGCATAAATCCAAATAATGATAGCAACCCAACGTAAAATAACATTTCGCGGCGCAATTACTCCGACTAAACCTGCTATCATAATTCCAAACAGTGCAACCCTTTCATAAATACACATGACACAAGGTTGCAGTTTCATAATGTGCTGAAAATAGAGAGCGGCACATTCGAGCATAAAGGCAATAAAGGCCATTAACAGCCATGCGCCTCGTCCTTGTGAACAGTAGTTAAAGAATCTGAACATACTTTACTTCCCTAAATTAATGGTGAGCACATTTTGCCCTCATCCGCGAAACAAAAAAAGGTATGAGTAGAGATTTATGTGATTTTAGATAAGGCTTTACTTAACATTACAAATTCGACTAGTGGCTTGAAAGTAAAAGAGCCGTTCAAATTTCCTTTTAAAACGGCTCTGTAGAAAGGGATTGATTAAGGTAAACTGATCCAGCCTAGGCTTTCCAGCCAGTGAGTCGTTGGAACTAACCAAAACTCAACACCAAGTAGCCCAACAATTGTCATCACAATAGTGTAAGGCAACGCCATCCAGACCATGCGACCATAGGAAAGACGTATGAGTGGTGACAGTGCAGAAGTCAGCAAGAAGAGGAAAGCCGCTTGCCCATTTGGTGTTGCAACAGAAGGAAGGTTAGTCCCAGTATTTATTGCCACCGCTAATAACTCATATTGATGATGGGAGATCAAACCTTCGCTAGCCGCTTTCATGGCTTCGGTAATATAAACCGTACCAACGAAAACATTATCCGAGACGGCAGAAAGTAGCCCATTAAATAAATAGAAAAGCGATAGTTGTGAAGATTCAGAAGACTGCAAAACAAACTGAATAAAGGGGGTAAATAACTGCTGATCAATAATCACAGCCACTACAGAGAAAAATACAGTAAGTAGTGCAGTGAAAGGTAATGCCTCTTCAAACGCCTTACCTAGAGCATGCTCTTCTGTAATACCACAAAAAGCAGTCGCTAATATAATGACAGATAAACCGATAATTCCGACTTCGGCAAGGTGGAAGGCAAGGGCTACGATGAGCCAAAGACCGATGAGTCCTTGAATAATCAGTTGTGCTTTTTCTTTTTGTGTCCTTTTGGCGCTATTTTTTCTGTCATGCTCCGTCAGTACCTGTCTTACCGTTGGTGGTAATTCAGTTCCGTAGCCAAAAAGCTTAAACTTCTCGACAGAAAAACAGACCAGTAAACCACAGATAAATACGGGTAATGTCACAGGTGCCATACGAACAAAGAAGGTAATAAAATCCCAATCAACGTGTTTAGCGATGATCAGGTTTTGTGGCTCACCGACCATGGTCATCACACCACCTAAAGCAGTACCGATCCCTGCGTGCATCATTAAACTACGTAGGAAGGCACGGAACTGTTCTAGCGTTTGTTTTTTTTCAGTCGTATCAATAAAGCTATCATTTAATAAATCTGTGTTATTGTGCTGGCTGGATGCATATTGATGATAAATTGAGTAGAACCCTACAGAGACACTGATAACGACGGCAATGACCGTTAGTGCATCTAAAAAAGCAGATAGAAATGCACTAGCAAGGCAAAAGGCTAATGAGAGTGTACGTTTTGAACGGATATTCAGTAACAGTTTGGTGAAGGCAAACAGCAAGAGCTGCTTCATAAAATAGATACCGGCTACCATAAATATCAGTAGTAGTATGACTTCCAAATTGTTACTGATCTCATGAGAGATTTGTTTTGGTGTTGTCATGCCAATAATAACGGCTTCAATCGCCAGCAACCCGCCGGGTTGCAGTGGATAGCATTTGAGCGCCATGGCAAGTGTGAAAATAAATTCTATAACCAGTAACCACCCTGCGATAAAGGGGCTAACAAAATAAAATATTAGCGGGTTAACGATTAGAAATGTGATTATTGCAAGCTTATACCAATCGGGTGAGTTCCCTAAAAAATTTCTCAGAAAAGCTCTTTTTAAACTAAAATCCATTATGGGTTGTTATCCTCTTATTGGATGTATTGTACAGTAAATTCACATACTACTCTTATCTGACGCATAAATTAAGTCTCATCACTAATAGATAATACGTTAATTATATGAGGGTTTTATGATTCATTTCACTGTTTATGCGGCACCAAACTATCTCAATTTACGACAATCTGGTATGATTTCTCCTATAATCCGTCAGAAAACGTTTGGAATAATAAAAATATGGTTATAAAAGCTCAAAGTCCGGCAGGTTTTGCGGAAGAGTATATTATTGAAAGTATCTGGAACAATCGCTTTCCTCCAGGGTCGATTTTACCTGCTGAACGGGAACTTTCGGAGCTAATTGGCGTGACTCGTACTACGCTACGTGAGGTTTTACAGCGTTTGGCGCGTGACGGGTGGTTAACTATCCAGCATGGTAAACCTACTAAGGTTAATAACTATTGGGAAACATCCGGTCTGAATATATTAGAGACCTTAGCAAGGTTGGATCATGACCGTGTACCACAGTTAATCGATAATTTACTCGCCGTTCGTACCAACATTGCAGCGATCTTTATTCGTACTGCATTTCGTCAAAATCCAGAAAAATCGTTAGAGGTATTGGCGGAGCGTGAAAAAGTTGATGATAACGCCGATGCATTTAGCGCTTTAGATTACAATATCTTTAGAGGGTTAGCCTTCGCTTCTGGTAATCCAATTTATGGGTTAATCATTAATGGCCTTAAAGGGCTATACACGAGGGTAGGCCGCTATTATTTCTCTAATCCAGAAGCGAGGCGTTTGGCGCTAAATTTCTATCAGCAACTTGCTAACTTATGTCGAGAGCAAGCCTATGACCGTATTATGGAATGCGTGAGAAACTACGGTAAAGAAAGTGGCACTATTTGGCATAGCATGCAAGGTAATATGCCTAATGATCTTGCTCATGTGCGTTAATTAGCATTATACAATAGGAACCAGTAGTTATAATTAAATCTGGTTCTTATCTTTTCTATAATTAATTATAGCCAAGCTATTTGAATATTAATTTTTTAGTTAAGCTTGTACTTGTTATAGGTTAATAAAAATTTTATTTATTGGTATTAAGAATACAGTCTCCTGGGATAGCGACCTCTAACATGACATCGATAGATTCAGGAGGCGTTGTTACATTGATGGCAGCTAGATCAAGCGTTTTAAAGCACTTAAATGCTTCTATTCGAGTTATGTATCAATGGGAATACACCCAAGGCGACATTGGAGTAACTTTTTCTGACTAATACATACCTTATCGTCTTTTATTACAGTTTTATTTGTAAATAGATAACAATTAAGTTCTGCAAAACCATTCGGTATAACTAAACAGGTCGCTATGACTAATACAATTTGAGCTATGGTGTTTTTTATTTTTTTCATTTTCATTTATCTTTAATTCGCTATTTTCTTATCAATATAATGAAAGCTAACCGTTATTTATATTCTAATTTTTAAAATATATTTATCATAAATAATGATTTTCTATCTAATAATATATTTAACTAGAGCAATGCTTCCTAAGCCAGCACGTACCTATGGTTAAATGAGTAGCTTAAGTGGATAATTATTTATAGATTATTCCTTAATAGTAACTCTAGTGAACATATAATCTTAGTTTTTGCATTTTAGCAGTACTAAACTCTAGTGTATTATTTTTCTAATTCATGCTGCTAATAAACCTTTCATAAAATAAAAAACTAGTAAAACAGGATAAAAAACTTATTTTTTTATCCTGTTATAGTATTTCTATATTGGGTTTTTATTTAACTATTTGTTTTGTAATGCATTGTTATTTTTTGGGTGTTTAGGTCATTTGGAATAAAAAACTAACATGTAAAGTAAATGTAATGAATTTTGAAGTAATTATCTAAAATGTTAAAAATGTTAATTAACCATATTGGAAAATAAATCCTAGAATATTATTCTAAGTGAAAATGGTCGTGCTAAAGCAGCAGGGGGAATTATGAAAGTTTTAGTATTAGGTGCAGGTGTTATTGGAGTGACTACGGCTTGGTATTTGGCTCAGGAAGGGCATGAAGTGGTCGTTTTAGACAGACAAATGGATGTTGCAGAAGAAACCAGCGCCGGTAATGCAGGGCAAATATCTCCTGGCTATGCAACACCATGGGGAGCACCGGGTATTCCCCTCAAAGCGGTTAAATGGATGTTCGAAAAGCACGAACCTTTAGCGATTAAGCCCGATGGGACTTTATTCCAATTACGTTGGATGTGGCAAATGCTCAAAAACTGCGATATTCAACATTATGCGATGAATAAAAGTCGTATGGTACGTATTGCTGAGTATAGCCGTGATTGCATCAGGCAGCTGCGTGCTGATACCGGTATCAGCTATGAAGGACGTCAAGGTGGTACCTTACAACTGTTTAGAACGGAAAAACAGTTTGAAAGTGCAGCGAATGATATTGCTGTTTTAAAGCAAGAAGGTGTTCCTTATGAATTATTAACCGCGAATGAATTATCAAAGGCTGAACCCGCACTTGAGTATGTTAAGCACAAATTAACCGGTGGCTTACGTTTGCCTAATGATGAAACAGGGGATTGCCAACAATTTACTAAAAAACTGGCAAAACTGGCGCAAAACGCAGGGGTTAAATTTCAATTCGGCAGCCATATTGAACAAATTTTAACTGAGGGTAATAAGGTCAGTGGTGTTCGTTGTGATGGCGTTATAATGCAAGCCGACCGCTATGTGGTTGCTATGGGGTCATATTCGACTGAGCTATTGGCTAATTTAGTGAAGATCCCAGTCTACCCATTGAAAGGTTACTCTTTAACTATGCCGATTATTGATGCTCAGAGGGCTCCAACTTCAACCATACTTGATGAAACTTATAAAATCGCAGTGACGCGGTTTGATGATAGGATCCGAGTTGGTGGAATGGCTGAAGTGGTTGGCTTTAATCTAAATATACTGAAAAAGCGCTGTGAGACCCTTAAAATGGTCGTGCAAGATCTTTATCAGGGTGGTGGTGATATCGATCAAGCCACATTTTGGACCGGTTTACGTCCTATGACTCCTGATGGCACCCCGATTGTTGGGTCTACCGCATATACAAATTTATATTTAAACACAGGGCATGGCACATTAGGCTGGACGATGGCATGTGGTTCTGGCAAGTTATTGGCTGATCTGATCTCTGGTAATACTCCAGACATATCTTCAGATGACCTATCAGTACATAGATATATTGATGGTTTTAATACCAAATTAACACCTCGTAGCCAGTTATCACCAGCACGTTGAGCAATTAAAATAACGAAGAATAAGGAATAAACATGCCACGCCCAATTAGTGCGGTGATCCACCTGCAAAATTTTACGCATAATTTGTCTGTTACCCGTCGACATGCAGGCGCGTCTAAAATATGGTCAGTAATGAAAGCAGATGCTTATGGGCACAGCATTAAACATGTATGGAAAGCATTATCGTCAACAGATGGATTTGCCATTCTTGATTTGCATGAAGCCATATTATTACGTGAAGAAGGGTGGACAGGGCCTATTCTGTTGTTAGAAGGATTTTTTCAGCAAGATGATCTAAAAGTTGTTGATCAATACCAGTTAACCACCTCGGTTCATAGTGATTGGCAATTGGATGCGATTGAAAATGCGACGTTTACAGCACCTATTTCAGTGTACGCTAAATTAAACAGTGGAATGAATCGCTTAGGTTTTTCACCTGATAAGTATGCTGATGCAGTTAAAAGACTCTCATCAATGTCTAATGTAAGTAGCGTCACTTTAATGACCCATTTTGCCAATTCCGATCTGACAACAGGTACAGACCTGCCACATCAACGGATTAAGCCGTTTATTGATCATAATTATCCCGTATGTATTGCAAATTCAGGTGCAACATTGTGGCATCCTAAAACCCATTATGATTGGGTACGCTCAGGGGTGATATTGTATGGCGCATCACCGAGTGGCAAATGGCAAGATATCGCAGATAAAGATTTACGGGCAACCATGACACTCAGATCGCAAATTATTGGTATGCATTCTATTGCAGCGGGAGAATCGATTGGCTATGGCAGCAAATTTACCGCGTCACAACCAATGAAAATAGCGACAGTGGCTTGTGGTTATGCAGATGGTTACCCTCGTCATGCCCCAACGGGTACTCCTGTTTGGTTGAATGGCCAGCGATGTGCATTATTAGGTGCGGTTTCAATGGATATGTTAACTATTGATGTGAGTGAATGCCAAGAGGTCAGTATTGGTGATGAAGTTGAATTATGGGGGAAAAATTTACCTATTGATGATGTTGCCCAAGCCGCAGGAACGATTGGCTATGAATTGATGTGTGCTTTAGCAAAAAGAGTACCTGTCTTATATGAAGAGTGAATAATTCCTTAAACAATTATTAGACACGGCTATAAATTTAGCTAAAAATGTGATCGGCTGTGCTAGTATTTTGGCTAAGGTCCGCATCAATGTATGATGCACTTTATTGATCAATTTCTTAATATTTCAGGTTTTATATGTCTAAGACAATTAAATTAACATCACTTGCTGTTGCTCTAGGTTTAATATCTTCCGCTGCGGTTGCTGGCACATGGTCAGTTGGTGGTTCTGTTTTGGCACAGTCGACGCCATATAAAGGTATTAAATCGAAAGATTATGTCACGCCAGTTCCGATTGTTAACTATGACAGTGAGAATTTTTACTTTCATACGTTAGCAGCTGGCTATTACTTATGGAATGACCAAGCTGATCAGTTGTCAATTGACGCTTATTATTATCCGCAATTTTTTAAACCTAAAGATAATGACGATCGTGACATGCGTCAATTGGATCGCCGTCGTGATACTGTGATGGGCGGTTTTACTTATAAGCATAAGGCTGACTGGGGTACTATCAGAACCGTTGCTTCTGGCGATATCTTAGGCATCAGTAATGGTTTACGTGCTGAAGTTGCATACCTATATGGTTTCCATGGTGACAAGTGGTCATTAGTACCAGGGGTAGGTATCAAGTGGGATAGTAAAAATCAAAATCGTTATGAGTATGGTGTTTCTTCAAAAGAATCTCGTAATAGCGGTTTAGAGCGTTATCGTCCGGGGGATAGCTGGACACCATATGTAGAATTATCAGGTAATTATCTATTTACTGATAATTGGAGTGCGTTCGCTATGGGTCGTGTTGACCGTTTACCAAGCGAAGTTAAAGATAGCCCAATGGTTAATAAATCTGTTTCTGCGATTGTGTGGAGTGGTATAACGTATACATTCTAATTGCTAAATAGAGATAAATAAAAAACCCCAAAAGTGGAACTGCTTTTGGGGTTTTCTTTAGGTATTACTCTTGAGGTTTATTGTCTCGTGACATCATGACTAGCGAAAGTCGTGCTGGGTTTTGATTCTCGCTTTTCATGGGTTTATTGATCCGAGCAGTTTCCACGCATATCATCTGCTTATAACCATTATTTGGCATATCTTGCATACTGCATGTTAACTCAGCCCATGGATTCCAGCACACGACATCTGAATTATGATAGTGATGAATTTCTATGGTTCGTGACCAGCTATCATCGCGGATCAAGCTGTATTCTTCTGGCTCTGAATAAATTCGATCAGTTTGAGCATTAATTTTTAGTGGTTTGTCCTCATAAACTTCACGATCGGCCACTTTGTCGAAGTAATGGCCACCTAAGCCATATACTGTTGTTTTTTGAATATCACCAATATTAAGGTAAGTATGCATTGCTGCGGTTGTTTCAAAATCACCATAGCTTTCTAATTCAATTTCACAGGTCTCTCCGAGTTTCATGCGTAATATTAGCGTGAATTCATGCGGCCAAAGTTTGCGCGTATATTCCGTATCGGTGAGGGTAAAGGTAAGGATCACACCATCTTCATGCTCATTATGTGCAGTAAATTGCCATGGCAAAATACGTGCAAAACCATGGCTAGGGCTCGCGACAGGACCAAACCAAGGCCAACAAATGGGAATGCCCCCACGAATTGCTGTACCTGTTTTGAAGGCGCTTTCGCTACTTAGCCAAAGGCAGGGTTTTTGCCCATGAGGCTGCCAGTCAATTAATTGTGCTCCTTGAAGACTCACGGCTCCACGTACTTTAGGATGGGATATGAGAATTAAAGGAAGTTCACCTAATTGACGTTGACTGATATAGGCTGAAAGCTGCTTAATAACCGGTAGAGCAAAGAGTTTATCATGCATAATGATTTGCCTGTGATAAAGGAACTGTGGGTACAAATAGGTTAGCAGAAGTTGTAGGAACAGTCATGATACATAACTGTATAATGATAAATTTTAAGAGAAAATAAACAAAAGAGCCGCCAATTTTGGCGGCTCTAGTTACCCTAAAACGTTAACAGCTCTTATTTAGAGATGTGAGCGATCAGGTCAAGAACTTTGTTTGAGTAGCCAGTTTCGTTGTCATACCAAGAAACCAGTTTTACAAAGTTGTCGTTCAGTGCGATACCTGCTTTAGCATCGAATACTGAAGTCAGTTTTTCACCGTTGAAATCAGTAGATACAACGTCATCTTCAGTGTAACCCAGAACGCCTTTTAGCTCGCCTGCTGCTGCTTCTTTAATAGCATCACAGATTTGTGCGTAAGTTGCTGGTTTTTCCATACGAACAGTTAAGTCAACGACTGAAACGTTAGGAGTCGGAACACGGAAAGACATACCAGTCAGTTTGCCATTCAGTTCAGGAATAACTTTACCTACTGCTTTAGCAGCACCAGTTGATGATGGGATGATGTTTTGAGCAGCACCACGACCACCACGCCAGTCTTTGTGAGAAGGACCATCAACTGTTTTTTGTGTTGCAGTTGTTGCGTGAACAGTCGTCATCAGACCTTCAACGATACCAAACTTGTCATTGATAACTTTAGCCAGAGGTGCCAAGCAGTTAGTTGTACAAGATGCGTTAGAAACGATTTCTTGACCTGCATAGCTCTTATGGTTAACACCCATAACGAACATTGGAGTGTCGTCTTTAGATGGGCCAGTAAGAACAACTTTCTTCGCGCCTGCTTGAATGTGTTTACGTGCAGTCTCATCAGTTAAGAAGATACCGGTTGCTTCAGCAACAACGTCAACATCAACTTCGTTCCACTTCAGGTTTGCAGGATCTTTTTCTGCAGTAACGCGAATTTTTTTGCCATTTACAACTAGGTGACCATCTTTAACTTCAACAGTACCGTTGAAACGACCGTGAGTAGAGTCATATTTCAGCATGTAAGCCATATAGTCTGCATCGAGCAGGTCGTTGATAGCAACGATTTCGATATCAGAACGCTCTTGTGCAGCACGGAAAACGATACGGCCAATACGACCAAAACCATTAATACCTACTTTGATAGTCATAGTATTTCCACCAGCTATTTATTCGTGAATTAAGTTGTAGTTAAAGTTACCAAAACCTTGCCAGCCGTCAAGCGGAATCGTGTCAATTATTGAAAAAAATCAAATCTAGTCGCACTAATTGCTTACTTGTCAGCCACTTTAGAGGCAAATACATCCGCACGTATTATCGGGATTGTGCACAGATAAAGGAACCTGCTATCAGTGATATATGTGAAACCGGTCACAAATCCATATACAAAGCACGCTGTTAATTAGTTTAGAATAGATTTACTGATTTCGTTGTTAATTTTTTGTTGCGTTAAATTGGTGTATTATTAGTTTAATACCACTTAATCTTTCAGTATTTGGGTTTTATATGACAGATAAAGATAAGCAACCGATTGATTTATCGGAGCTAAATGATATTCAGCAATATGTGACTCAACAAGCGGGCACTGAACGACCTTTTACAGGAACGTTATTGCATAACCGTAAAGATGGTGTGTATGAATGCCTATGTTGTGGCACGCCATTATTTCTTTCTGAGACAAAATTTGATGCAGGATGTGGCTGGCCAAGCTTTTATCAGCCAGTCAGCGAAGAAGCGATTAAATATATCGAAGATTTTTCTCATGGTATGCATCGGATTGAAGTGCGCTGTCAAAACTGTAATGCGCATTTAGGGCATGTTTTTCCAGATGGTCCGCAACCTACGGGTCAGCGTTACTGCATTAATTCAGCATCGTTAAGCTTCATCGATGAGCAAACGGGTGAAAAGACCCGTGGATAGGGTGCTGACGCTAGCTGATAGTTTAAAATAACAATAGCAATATCGATTCAGCTTTCTGGGTATCGCTAGCTGTATCAATTGAAGGAGTATGATGTGAGCGTTGAATTAGCGCCTGAGCAATTAGAACAATTGTTATCTGTAATGACCCCTGAAATTTATCAGCGCTTAGTGACCGCTGTTGAGTTGGGTAAATGGCCCGATGGGGTCGCATTAACGCCTGAGCAGAAAGAGCATAGCCTACAAATGGTGATGCTGTGGCAATCAAGGAATAATCATTCACCAGAACATATGACAATTGGTACGGATGGGCAAATTACGATGAAAAGTAAGCAGGAGCTCAAATCCATGTTTCAAGGTGATATATTGGCGACATTGAAACCGCAAAATCAAGATTAATTTCATTAGCTCGCCTCTTAAAGCTAATAAGAGGCGAGCCATATCAATAATACTCCATAACGAGAACCTGTTTTCATTCTAATACTTCGGTTTAAATAACCGATTTTTAGCTTGTTTAATTTATTTCCTTTCTTACAAATAGCTTCCCCAATGGTTTTTAATCACCAATAGAATATAGGGTACTAAACGCATTTTTAAGTTCTGTGTTTGGCTTAATTTATATTCATTTCACCTGTAATTTAATCTAATAAAACTCCTTAGTTATTGATAATTAATATTATTTATCAGGTTTTGCCATAAAGATAGCATAAAAGGGCTGTTTCGATAAACAGTCCTTTTAATCTTGCTAATAAATAAGGATATTTTATGGCAAATAATGATTCTCATGACAGCATGAGCGTATCAGCAAGCCCCGATAGTGATGACAACAATGGAAGAGGAACAGGTCCAGAAGGGCGAGGGGATTCGGGGGGGAGTCGTGGCAGCTCTCACTCACGTTCTGTAAATTTTAGCCAAACACCTGAAAAACAAGCCATCATTAACCCACTTATTCTACTCCCTGTCACCATTGCTGTAGTGGAAGGAACATGGGGTGTCACAGTAAGTGCCGTTCGTTCTACACCTACTCCATTAGCTCAATTGGTTGCAAAGGTGATTAATTCAGCACCAATAGCTGCTCGAGCTGTAGGATTTACGATTTCTGCAATTTATCCCACCCCCGTTGCGCCAGACAATATTGACCCTTATTTTGCAGAACATCAGCGACAGTTAGCCGATATTGTTGCTAGACAAAACTTGCAGGACAAAACCTATAGTGTGACAGCACTTCCTGCAAGCCTTGTAACGGATACTCCAATTAGTTCAATAGCTCAATTACAGGAAGTTACAGCAAAGGTCATTGCAGAGCCTGTTATTGATCCAGTAACAGAACAGAAAGTCACTGCATTGACTAAAACCGACCGTAAAGTTTCTGTCGTTAAAGCGACAAGAACTCGCCGTACGAGCGTTTATTCTGTTGCTGCTGTTCCTAATCAACCACCATTGCAAGTCTATGTTGATATGAGGGAACCTAGAGGATTAGCCAGCTCCCCTGCCATTATTGAAAGTGTGTTGCCTGTTTCACTATTACCTAGCCCTGTAGCGCAAACCACCCACCATATCGTTGATTTTGGTGATGAGCATGCGCCAATTTATCTTTCCATCTCTAAACAACATACATCTCAGCAACTAGCGCTCGAAGTTGAAGAAGCCAAAAGGCGCGATGAGGAGTTTTTAGACACTCATCCCATCGAAGCCGCAGAACGAGAGCTGGCAGCAGCACAAAGCCAGCTCTCTTCGGCAAGAGCTAATTTAGGGTTACGTCAACGACAATTACAGGCATTACAGAATACCTCCGAAGCGTTAGCTTTTACCGATCCACAGCGACATCCGTTAGAAATTCGTTTTGATGATTGGATCAGTGGATTAGGTTCAAGTTATCGTGACGGCAGCGTGTTGTTGCATCTCAATGCGATTATTGATTCGCCGACAAATTTAGCTTTTTTAATGCAGCATGGTGCTACTCGTTATGTTGCAGACGTTTTAGAGGTTAATAATATTGAAGCTCCCACGGAAGGGGGACGACGTGTAGCGCTAGCTGTACGTGATAAGCTGATTGAGCTGTATGATGAGCTGCACCAACGTTTTCTGCGTTCAATAAAACTTATTGATGATGCTGAAAAAATATTGGCGCTTGCGGAAGCTGAAGTCAAAGACGCGGAAGATAAAACCGCGGCAGCAGAAGATAAAGTTGCTAAGGAAAATAAGCGCAGGCAAGAAGGAACGGTAACAGGAAATGGTGAGGTGGTTGGCGAGCAGTGGTTGGAAGATGCAAATAAAGACAATGGTGTCCCAATCCCAGAGCAAATTGCCGAAAAACTTCGAGGGAAAAAATTTAAAACCTTTGATGAGTTTAGAAAAGCATTTTGGGAAGAGGTGTCGAAAGATCCTGAACTACTTGAGCAGTTTTGTGATGCTAACAAAGGCAACATAAAAAAAGGTAAAGCTCCTGCTCCTATTGAAGAAGAACAGGTTGGTGGACGAGTCAAGTTTGAATTACATCATGAAGAGCCTATAGCTCAGGGTGGAGAAGTATATGGTATAGATAATTTACGAGTAGTAACGCCAAAAAGGCATATCGGAATACATAAAAAGGGATAATGATGACAAAAAAAAACAGTATTAGTGATTACACAGAAGCAGAGTTTATCGCTTTTGTTCGAAAATTATTTAATGTTGAGAATACGACAGAGGAAGAGGATATCGCCACTCTTCTTGAATTTAAAAGGCTTAGTGAGCATCCATCTGGTTCGGATTTAATTTATTACCCTAATAAAAACAGACCAGATACCCCAGAAGGCGTTGTACAAGAAGTGAAAGAGTGGAGAGCGCAGCAAGGGAAACCAGGTTTTAAAGTCGGTTAACTTTCCATATAACACTAACCACCCAATGTGTATTTGGGTGGTTTTATTTATTGCAAAGAATCTGTCGTCAGTAAAGTAGCGCCTTTTTGTGACATTTCAGCTAAAGCGAGTTCACTGTCCATGGCTGATAGATTGACACCACGGCAACCATCAATCAGGACATCGACGTTGTAGCCTAACTTTAGTGCATCCATGACTGTAAATTTGACGCAATAGTCGGTGGCTATTCCCATAATAAATAACTGGGTAATTTGTTGCTGTTGTAGCCAAGTATGTAACCGAGTTTGGCTAATTTTATCATTATCAAAAAACGCACTATAGCTATCAACTTGTGGGTTCTCACCTTTCGTAAATACCTCAACAATTGCGTCTCGATTTAATTCAGGATGAAATTCAGCGCCATACTCTCCTTGTACACAGTGATCGGGCCACCAAACTTGCGCAATTCCATTTAATTTACCAATATCCCCCACTTGAGTGCCTGAATTACTGGCAAAGCTGAGGTGGTTCGCAGGGTGCCAATCTTGACTGGCAATAATGGGAATATTTTGCTTTTGGCAAAGCTCTATGGCTTTGTTTGCTGTCTGTATTACAATGTCACTATCTGCAACGGCAAGTGCACCACCAGTACAGAAATCATTTTGTAAGTCTACTAAAAGTAACGCGGATTTAACCAAATCCTCGCTTTGCTTATTCATCGGCATAGCTGAGTTCGCCTCTTAGATTATTTTGCATTAATTCCCGAACATGTGCCGGTGTATAATTTTGACTAAGTAAATAATGTAATTTGCTCAATGCTGCTTCAAATGTCATATCAAACCCACTAATGACACCTGCCTCAGCGAGGGCATGACCTGTCGCATAACCTTCCATATTTACACGACCCGAAATGCACTGAGTCAGATTTACCACAATAATACCTCGGTTTGTAGCATCGTGGAGGATTTTTAGTAATTCAGGCTGCTGAGGCGCATTTCCTACACCATATGAACGTAAAATTAGTGCTTTAACAGGTTGTTGAAGAATATTACGCACAATCTCAATGGATAAGCCTGGGTAAAGCATGACAACACCAATGGGTTGCGGTGTGATGCGATGAGTGATCAAAGAACCAATACCAATAGGTGCAGGGCATGTATTAAAAGTACGTATATGGATCCCAGCTTCCATTAAAGGAGAGCAGTTAGGCGATGTAAATGCATCGAAGCCATCTGCATGCGCTTTGACAGTACGATTGCCCCGATACAATTTATTATTAAAAAATAAGCCAACTTCATTAATCGGATAATTAGCGGCTAAATATAAGGCATTTAGTAAGTTGGTTTGCCCATCTGAACGTAATGCTTCTAAGGGTATTTGTGACCCTGTCACAATAACGGGTTTACGTAAGTTTTCTAACATAAATGATAATGCTGAGGCGGTATAAGCCATGGTATCGGTGCCATGCAAAATAACAAAACCATCATAGCTATCATAATTAGCACTAATATCGTCAGCGATAATTTGCCAATCTTCTGGGGTAATATCAGAAGAGTCAATTAAAGGCTGGTGTTCCCTAATCGTAAATGCAGGCATTTCTGGTCTGTGGAATTCAGGCATTTTAGCTAGCTGCGCTTGCAAGTGTCCTGAAACAGGAATGTAGCCTTGGGGGGAGTGGCGCATACCGATAGTTCCTCCGGTATACACAACGTAAATCGATTTCTTCTGCATTTCATTACCTAGCTTAGTCGGTACTGGATTAGCAGTTAATAATCATATGGATGATTGTTAATGCTGACTTCATTTGATGTTATAACAATTTTGAACGATTTAATTGTGGTTATCTACTGTTTAAGTGGCATTGACTGATGATAAAACGTTGGAACCCCTTTAGTTTAACTAAAGGGGTTAAAAGGTTAGTTAATTTCAGCGCAGTTTAAACAAAACGCATATCGATTTTGTGGATCATTCATTTTTAAGAAAAACTGAGCTTGCTGGCGGATATCGGTTGCAACCGATGGCGGCAGAAAAACTTGTAACATATCAGGCATAACGGCCTGTGCATTATTACTAATCTCTAAAATTAGTTGATCCATAAAGGTCAACTCAGGCTGCATCCAATCGAGTTCAACGGAATCGAGTTTAGCGAGTTCAGCTGCTTTATTAACCGCATCATCAAAATCACCTAGCTGATCAACTAAACCAATTTTCTTCGCATCACTGCCTATCCAAACACGGCCTTGAGCGATAGCATCAATCTCTTTGGGAGTTTTATGTCGTGATTTAGCCACTAAATTAATAAAGTTTTCATAACCATTTTCAATGGTGACTTGCATCATATCGGAAAACTCAGAGCTAATTCCTTTTGTCACAGAAATATCTGCAAGAGAGGTTGTCGAAACGCCATCAGTGTATACACCGACAGAGTCCAAGGCATTTTCAAACGTATTGATCACACCAAAAATACCGATCGAACCCGTTATTGTACTTGGGCTGGCAATAATGTAGTCGGCAGGGGTTGAAACCCAATAACCGCCAGAGGCAGCCATACCGCCCATAGAAACGACAACGGGTTTACCCGCCGCTTTAGCTGAAGCAAGTTCACTACGAATTAATTCCGAAGCGGTTACGCTACCGCCAGGGCTATTGACGCGTAAAATAATAGCTTTGATATTCGGATCAAGGCGAGCATCACGAATTTGTGTGCTGATAAGATCGCCACTTGCGATACCCGGTGCTTGAGGGCCATCCATTATCGCACCTTGCACAACGATGACAGCGATATTACCTGCCGGTGTTTCTGTGCCAATATTGGTTAGTTTTCCAGAGTAATCATAAATGCTGATATAGTTGAAATGTTTATCATCTTTATTCCAACCAAACTGCTTTTTAAGCACATTTTCAGCTTGTTCACGGGTATAAATTTTATCAACCAATTTTTGGTTTAAAGCGTATTGTGCGCTATCTCCACCTACCGCACGGAGCTTACTGACTAATGTTTCAGAACCGGGGAAGATCCCTTGAACATTGGTTTTACGATTTTGCGCGAGTGTATTAAGGTAGTTATCCCATAGCGCGTTTAGCCATTGTTTGGTTGCCTCTCGAGCTTCTGGGGACATGTTGTCACGCATCAGGGGTTCTACCGCTGATTTGTAGGTACCAACACGGAAAATATGGCTACTTACTTTCAGTTTTTCTAACAGTGATTTGTAATAAAGTGTATTAGTAGAAAAACCTTGTATACCGACCATTCCTTGTGGCGCCATAAAAATCTGATCAGCATAGCTTGCTAAGTAATATTGAGACTGGGTATAACCATCTCCAACGGCGTAAATTGGTTTTCCCGAGCTCTTGAAATCAGCAATTGCCTTACCAATAAAATTAAGAGAAGGTTGATCTGCGCCGACAAGATTATCTAAGCGGAGTACCATACCGGTGATGCGATCATCGGTTGCTGCGTTGCGGATAGTATCCACAATATCGAACAAGGCGTTTTCTTGCATACGACTGTTTGGCGTGCCTAACAGTTCACGGCTCATACGACCAAAGGGATCTGGTGTTGAAACTTGATCAACGACAACACCTTGTAAATCAACATAAAGTGCACCAAAGTAATTTGGATCAGGCTTTGATTCGGATTGATATAATGCTATCGAACCAATGACTAAAAAGCACAGTACTAAGAAAATGGTATTGAATACCAATTCCCGAATAAAATTTAGTATTCGCCAGCTAAATTTAAAGACAGTGGCGATGATCTCCCATATTTGACGCATATTTTCTCCAACACACGAATTTGCACTGATATCTTAATGAAATAAAAACAGTTGTCTGCAATTGAATGATATTTTTATGCATAACAAAGCGATTTAGCGCGTTGTACAATATCGTGATGATATTTTTCAAAACATATAGATGATATAATTCAATCAATTAATCAAGTAGAGCCCATGATGTTGGCCGGTAGCTGAATGACAAACTGGGTTCCGCTGCAAACTTTATTAGCACGTGATCATTAAATTAGAGTGATAATGATTGCTTGTTTGAATGACTATCATATCAGTTTACTCTGAATCGGAGATGAATATGGATGCTTTAACCCTTTTATTGAACCGTCGTTCAGCTTCACGGCTAACAACTCCCGCACCACAAGGTGATGAATTGCAGAATATTTTGGCTGCGGGTATGCGTGCACCTGATCATGGCGCATTGCGTCCTTGGCACTTTGTGGTTATGCAAGGTGAAGGGTTAAATCGCTTTAGTCAGTTACTTGAGAAGGCAGCAAAGGAAGGCAAGTTAGGGGCTGAAGTTGAAGAAAAAGCACGTAATGCACCGTTTAGAGCGCCGCTAATTATAACGGTTATCGCAAAAACACAAAATCATCCTAAAGTTCCAGAGTGGGAGCAAATTGTAGCGGCAGGTTGTACTGTACAAGCCATGCAAATGGCGGCAGTCGCACAAGGGTTTGGTGGAATTTGGCGCTCAGGCTCATGGACAGAAGATGAAATTGTCCGTGAGGGTTTAGGATGTGAACCAAACGATCATATTGTGGGCTTCCTTTATTTAGGAACTCCAGAACTAAAAGCGCCAACGAAAGTGCAAATGCCAGACATGCAAAACTTCGTTTCTCACTTTTAATAAGGCCAATTGTTATGGAAAAAATTAGATTAACACAATACAGTCACGGTGCTGGTTGTGGCTGTAAAATTGCCCCAAAAGTGTTAGAGCAAATTTTGCATTCAGAACAAGCTAAGTTTCATGATCCACATCTGTTAGTTGGCAATGAAACTAAAGATGATGCTGCTGTTTATGATCTAGGGAACGGTATCGGTATCATTAGCACCACAGATTTCTTTATGCCAATCGTTGATTCACCGTATGAGTTTGGGCGTATTGCCGCAACAAATGCGATCAGTGATATTTTTGCGATGGGCGGTAAACCGATTATGGCTATCGCCATTTTAGGATGGCCAATTGCTAAATTACCCCCTGAGGTTGCCAGAGAGGTGATAGAAGGTGGACGAGCAGCGTGTGCGGATGCTGGAATATCATTGGCTGGTGGACACTCGATTGATGCACCAGAACCTATTTTTGGACTAGCGGTGACAGGGGTTGTTAATACTGAATATGTGAAAAAAAATAGTGCAGCAACAGCAGGTTGTGAATTATTTTTAACTAAACCGCTAGGTATTGGTGTACTCACAACCGCAGAGAAAAAAGGTGTATTGGCGCAAGAGCATCAGAATTTAGCCGCTGAAACTATGTGCCAGCTGAATAAATTAGGTGCGGTGATTGCACCATTAGCGGGTGTGACAGCGATGACTGATGTCACTGGATTTGGTTTATTGGGACATTTGAGTGAAATTTGCGAAGGTTCTCAAGTACGCGCTGAAATCTATTTCAATCAAGTTCCTAAACTGGCGAATGTAGAACACTATATCGAGGCTGGTTGTGTTCCTGGCGGCACTCAGCGTAATTTCGATAGTTATGGGCACCTGATTGGGCCAATGAGTGATGCTCAGCGTAAGCTATTATGTGATCCTCAGACATCGGGTGGGCTATTGATCGCAGTAGAACCTTCTGAAGTAGCTAAAATTAAAGACATTGCACATCAGCAAGGTGTTTTGTTACAGTCTATCGGTAAATTATTACCCCATCGGGACAATGTACCTTTAATTGAAGTGATAGATTAATTCATGCGTTTGTTTATTGCGGAAAAGCCTAGCCTTGCGCGGGCAATTGCGGATGTGCTACCTAAACCTCACAAAAGGGGGGATGGCTTTATCCAATGTGGTGCTGACCAAATGGTCACATGGTGTATCGGTCACTTGCTAGAGCAAGCGGAGCCTGATGCTTATGAACCTCGATATGCACGCTGGAATTTGCAGGATCTTCCTATTATCCCTGAAAAATGGTTGTTAAAACCACGTTCCGCAGTAACTAAACAACTTAAAACCATTGATACCCTTCTCAAACAGGCAACAGAGATCGTACACGCTGGGGACCCTGATAGAGAAGGGCAATTATTGGTAGATGAAGTTCTCGATTTTTTAAATCTTGAAGGTGAGAAAAGAAAGCAAGTTAAACGTTGTTTAATTAATGATCTCAACCCTCAAGCTGTTGAAAGAGCGATCGAACGTTTACGTGAAAACCGCGAATTTATCCCATTATGCGTTTCAGCATTAGCGCGAGCGCGAGCCGATTGGTTGTATGGCATTAATATGACTCGTGCCTATACCTTATTAGGACAACGAGGCGGTTACCAAGGCGTTCTTTCAGTTGGTCGGGTACAAACGCCAGTATTAGGTTTGGTTGTTCGCCGTGATGAAGATATCGAAAATTTTGTACCAAAAGATTATTTCGAAGTACGAGCGCATATCATCACGCCACAAGAAGAGCGTTTTGTGGCGATTTGGCAGCCGAGTGATTCCTGTATTGATTACCAAGATGAAGAGGGGCGTTTGTTTCATCGCCCACTGGCTGAACATGTGGTATCACGTATTACAGGGAAACCTGCATTTGTTACGCAATATCAAGATAAACGCGAATCTGAAATCGCACCTTTGCCATTTTCTCTTTCAGCATTACAAATTGAAGCGGCAAAAAAATATGGCTTAAGCGCTCAAGAAGTGCTGGATATTTGTCAGCGTTTATATGAAACCCATAAATTGATTACTTACCCGCGTTCAGATAGCCGTTATTTACCTGATGAACATTTTGCTGGGCGTCATTCTGTTTTGAATGCGATTTCAGTTCATCAACCTGATTTAACGCAATTTGAACTACCTGAATTAGATAAAAAGAACCGTTGTTGGGATGACAAAAAAGTGGATGCACACCATGCGATAATTCCAACGGCAAAAGCGGTTTCAGTAAAACTTACTGAAAATGAAGCGAATATTTATCAATTAGTTGCTCGTCAATACATTATTCAATTTATGTCGGATGCCGTTTATCGTAAATGTACTATTGAATTGGAAATCGAGAAGGGCAAATTTATTGCTAAAGCACGTTTTTTAGCTGAAGCTGGTTGGAGGGTCGTATTAGGCAATAAAGAACGTGATGCCGAAAATGATGGTACACCGCTCCCTATTGTTGCAAAAGGTGATGAGTTACTTTGTGAAAAAGGTGAAGTGATTGAAAAGCAAACTCAGCCACCAAGGCCTTTTACAGATGCAACATTGTTATCAGCAATGACGGGTATCGCGAGATTTGTTCAAGATAAAGCTTTAAAAAAAGTACTCCGTGAAACAGATGGATTAGGCACTGAGGCGACACGTGCAGGGATTATTGATTTATTGTTTAAGCGTCAGTTTTTATTCAAAAAAGGACGTTATATTCACTCATCACCAGCCGGTAGAGCACTAATTCATGTGCTACCAGATATGGCAACATTACCGGATATGACGGCACATTGGGAATCGATTTTGACGCAAATTAGTGAAAAACAAACTCGTTATGATGATTTTATGAACCCACTTAGTGCGACATTAACTCAATTGATCCATCAAGCTCGCCAGTTTACTAACCTGCGTGCTTTTAGAGAACTCCCGCCTGTGACGAAAAGCAAAGGCGACAAAAAGTCTGCCAAATCAAAGAAAAAGGCTCAGCCAAGTAATCATCAATAGTCACATTTTAAATGATAGGAGGAAAGCAACCTCCTATCGAGTTCCTGCGACTTATTTAGGGAGCAGCTTTGGTTAAATCAAATTCAGCCCAGACAGGGGCGTGATCTGAAGGTTTTTCCATTCCGCGAATGTCATAATCTATACCTGTGCCAACGCAATGTTGCGACAGTGCCGTTGAGGCTAATAGCAAGTCTATGCGTAGGCCACGGTTATCATCAAACCCTTTAGAACGATAATCAAACCATGAATAGCAATCATCAACCTCTGGATTCATCGTGCGATAGGTATCGACTAATCCCCAGTTGAGTAGCCTATCCATCCACTCGCGTTCCTCAGGTAAAAACGAACATTTCCCCGTTTTTAACCAGCGTTTACGGTTAACTTCACCAATACCGATATCAAGATCACTTGGGCTAATATTCATATCGCCCATGATCAGTAGTTGCGAATCAGGTGTTTGAGTTGAGGTTATGTAGTTTTGTAGATCTTGATAAAACTTTTGTTTAGCTGGAAATTTTATTGGATGGTCACGGCTTTCACCTTGAGGGAAGTAGCCATTGACGACGGTGAGTAAACCATTACTGGTTTCGATATCAGCCATAATAATTCGACGTTGGGCATCTTCTTCATCAGTAGGAAAACCTTTACGAACTGCAACGGGTTGATTTTTAGTTAATAGTGCAACCCCATAGTGTGCTTTTTGACCGTGATAAAAGACATGATAGCCGAGTTTACTCACCTCATCGTAAGGAAACATGTCATCATGAACCTTGGTTTCCTGAAGACCAATCACTTCTGGCTGATGTTTATCAATGATAGCAGCCAACTGATGTGGACGAGCACGTAGGCCATTAATATTGAACGAGATAAATTTCATGTTTTATCACCTAATAGATTTTTCTGAACTCGTTGATTCTAACAGATGATAGCTAGACTGTAACTATTTAATAACTATTTAACCAGCGATTGAATTATCATAACTGAATATTTACATTTCTAATTATAATATTAATGTTTTATTCCGAAATTTAAATAAGATTATTAGTTATACAATTAATGAAAAATATGTTCATCGATTTCCAATTGGTGATTTATATTTAATGTGATTTAATAGTCGAGCCATAAAAAATAATGAAATGAAACAGTATAATATATTGCTTTGCCATGTTGGAAAATATAAAAATACTTTTATGAAATATTGTTACTCATTCAATGAAAAGTTAAATTAAATTTTTCATCGATATGTCAAATAATGGGCTATTCAACGTATTGTTTTTAATGGTTAATAATGTTGAATCCTGCATGTTTAATAAACAGAATGGGGTCATAGATATGTTCTTTTCAAGAAAATTAGAGGCATTTATGGCGGTGGTTGAAAATGGCTCATTGAGTAAGGCTGCTAGGGTGATGAACCGCACTACGCCACCCATTGCCAAGTCGATTAAAGACTTCGAAACAAGCCTAGGTAAGCGATTATTTAAAAGAGAAAAATTTGGCATGACTTTAACTAAAGATGGCCAAGAGTTATATAATGATTTGCGCGATCTTTACTTGCAGGAGAAGGAAATAACTAAAAAACATTTTACAGGATATATTGTCAATGAAGCTAACATTTATTATGACTGGGGTAAGGAAAACTTTTTAGTTAATCTTTATCAGGCTGCTAATAAAAATAATGTTCAAATTAATATATTGAGATTTAATTATGAGGAAGTCGATGAAATAGTCGACTATGATGGTAATACGGTAATATTAAGTTCTCAACCCGTTATTAGTGAAAGGTTTTCACTGCAAAGAAAAATAGAAAATGCATCATTAGGTGTTTATTGTCGTAGCGAATTATATGATAAGTACCAAAATAATATTATGGAACTATTAAGAAACTGTACATGGTTGTGCGATCCTGCATTTTATAAGAGTAGTTTAATGAGTGAATTACTTGCTAAGACAGAATTGGAAGGTAATAAAGCCAGTATAAGGCAAATGGATAATATTGGTAGCTGCCAAAATTTTCTACAAATTGGTGATTTTATTGGGATTATTGACTACTACCCAGAAAATGATCTTAATGATAAATCACTTAATTATATACCCTTGAATTCGATCATCGATGAGAGTTGTTGTTTTGTCTATAAGTCGAAATCGCACTCAAGTGTGTTGAATCGTTTTACGGATATTATTGATACATTAGGAGGAAATCAATCTTGAATGGTGGTGGGAGAAGGATTCGAACCTTCGAAGTCTGTGACGGCAGATTTACAGTCTGCTCCCTTTGGCCGCTTGGGTATCCCACCAGATTTTGAATTGCTGTGTTCGTTGACAGCGGGCGGCATCATATCAAATGAGGCGCCCCTGTAAAGTATTAATTTTTAAAATTTGTTTGAATGCTGTTTTTTTGCGCTCAGTGCATAGTTAAACAGCAGATATTTGTGTTACAGGATAATAGTCCGGTTTCCGTAAACAAAAACGCGTTGAGCTAATACCCAATAAAGTGCATGACTGAGTACATTTTTTTCTACATCTCGGCCTGCTCGCATCATGTCGTCAGCAGTAAAGGTATGGTCAACATTAATGACGTTTTGCGTAATAATTGGGCCTTCATCAAGATTGTCATTAACAAAGTGCGCTGTTGCACCAATAATTTTAACGCCCCGTTCATATGCTTGGTGGTATGGACGGGCACCAATGAAAGCAGGTAAAAATGAATGATGGATATTAATAATTTGGTTTGGATAATGCTGTACAAACGCAGGCGTTAATACACGCATATATTTAGCAAGAACAACATAATCAGGTTGATACTGGTCGATTTGTGCTGTCATTTTTTCATCATGCTGCTCGCGTGTCAGGCCTTCATGGCTAATATGATGAAAAGGAATGCCAAATTGTTCGACTAAATGTTTGAGGGTATCATGATTACCGATAACGGCAGCGATTTCGACATCTAAGCCATCATAAGTACTTTTCATTAGAAGGTCACCTAAGCAATGTGCTTCTTTGGTTACCATTATCACGATACGGCGGCGGCCTGATGAATTTAATTCACGTTTAGAGCCTGCTGGGAGTGCATCATCAAGATCTGCAAGCAAAGTTTCATCGTTAAATATTCCTTCGAGTTCGGTTCTCATAAAAAAACGACCCGTACGATGATCAACAAATTCATTATTTTGCACGATATTCAATTGGTGTTTGTAACAAATATTGGTGATTTTTGCGATAAGTCCTTTCGCATCAGGGCAAATAGTGCGAAGGATCTTTTTTTGTACATTTTTTTGTTGCATGGGGCTGTCTAATCCTTAACTGACAATGCCTATACTGATACTCGTCACACTTCAAGTTGCAGCACTTTTCAGTGAGGTATGGTGACTACGCTTCTTCACAGGCTGCGTAGTTACACCTTGAATTATAGAGTATAGCGCGCATCAAACAGTGATTTGAATGATATCAATGTATAGGTAATCGATATACTGTGCATTTCCGTTATCATGGGTAAAACATAACCATTAATTATTGTTACAGCATTTTTTAAATTTATTGCCGGAACCACATGGACATAGATCATTACGGCTTGTTTTAGGGGTAATGCCATCTATGTAATACCAACGTTTTTCTATGCGAAGAAAACGGGAACGCTCATGAATAAGCTGCTTATGATCGGCTTTTTCATCAATAAAGCAAGTTGAAAATTGCACATAGCCTTCATCGGGATTTTTAGCATAAGAAGAACTAATAACACGAAGTGGTAACCATTTGGTTTGAGTAAAACTTTGTAGAATATCATTTCGCCATTCATTTGCGTGACAGTCAGGGTGCCATGTTGCAATAAGGTAGTCGACATTATGTACTACATAGGCGGTATAACGGGAACGCATTAACTGCTCAGGCGTTTCAGGAATAGCTTGATTGTCGAGATAAGGTTGACAGCAGTGGCTGAAAGGTACTTGATTACCACAAAAACAGGGGGTTTCTTGATGATGATCCATCTTTTTCTCTATAAAAATAAATATAAGGTATAAAAATAACTATACTTTAAAAATGAAAGTACAATGATTTTGTCATATGAATAATAGTATTGGTAGCAAATAACCGATTACAGCAAGAAGTAGGTTACTTATGAAAAATAAAAAGATACTCATAGTTGAAGATGAAAAAATTTTTCGTTCAATCTTAGAAGGGTACTTAGAGGCACAGGGAATGCAAGTTTATGTGGCGGATAATGGTGAAAATGCGTTAGACCGACTCATTACAGAACACTTAACACCTGATGTCATTTTGTGTGATCTCAACATGCCCGTTATGAATGGTGAATCGTTTATGGCTGAATTGGTGGCAAGAAACATTGAGATCCCAGTTATTGTTATTTCTGCAACTACCGACTTTACACAGTTAGATCGTATGTTGAGGTTGGGGGCAAAAGATGCCTTACTTAAACCTATTAAAAATTTAGATGAGTTAAAGGGAACTATCTACGCTAATCTTTACCCTGAACAGCACAATGCGGACATTGTGAGTCATATCCAGAACAAAAATATTTCATCTTTTGTTGGTGAAGATAATCACGATATCACACCGGTATTAAAACAATTGCAACCTCCAGTTAATCAGGTGATCAATGGTTATCGAATCAACTATCGTCAGTTGAATGAAGTTAATCGTTTCGGCTTACTTCTTGATTTAGCACCAATATCAGAGACACAGATTGGGTTTTATTGTCTTGATATAGAGCGTTCACCACAAGAAGGGATTATGGCGGCTTTTTTGATCCGTGTCGTGTTTAATGATTTGCTAAAAAATGCCGTTAATTTTCCAGATAAAAAATTACCCAATATTGATAAAATTATTAACCAGATAAATTATTTATTAGAAGATTCTGGTTTTAGTGGCCAATTTCCCATTTTGCTTGGCTACTTTAATACACGGAATAAAGCGATTATATTAGCGAGTGCAGGCTTGGAAGCGGAGGTTGCGACCGAAAATGCACAATATAGTTTATCCCGTAGTGTACCGCTTGGAACATTGAAACATCAGCCTTCAAATCATCTGGATGTTCGAGGCAATTTTTGGCAATGCCGTATTTGGAATGGACATCAAAACATTAAGTTAATGTTTAATCCTGAAACTTAAGTTTTGTTTAAATTTACCCCATTAAATTGCATTAATAGCCTTAATTAAGCCATTGTACTATTTATCGATAAATTATTCCTGCTATACTTCCCCGCACTAAAAACGCACCTTTATTAATGTTTACTCTATATACGGATTAGGTGCCTAGGAGAATTCTGGAGTTATGACTAAAATGGCAAATAAAAAGGTACGCAAAGCGGTTATTCCTGTTGCAGGTTTAGGAACACGTATGCTTCCTGCAACTAAAGCTATTCCGAAAGAAATGCTACCACTGGTGGATAAGCCACTAATCCAGTATGTCGTTAATGAGTGTATTGCGGCTGGGATTAATGAAATCGTCTTAGTGACCCACTCATCAAAAAACTCAATTGAGAACCACTTTGATACCAGTTTTGAACTCGAAGCAATCTTAGAAGCTCGTGTTAAACGTCAATTACTGGATGAGGTGCAATCTATTTGTCCAAGCCATGTAACAATCATGCAAACACGTCAAGGGATTGCTAAAGGGTTAGGGCATGCTATTTTATGCGCAAAGCCTCTGGTTGGTAATGAGCCATTTGCGGTAATTTTACCTGACGTTATTTTAGATCGTTATAGTACCGATTTAACAAAATTTAATTTGAGTGAAATGCTTGAGCATTTTGAAGAGACTGGGGCGAGTCAAATACTTGTAGAACCTGTTCCAGAAGATGACGTTTCAAATTACGGTATTGTTGACTGTAATGGTGATACATTATTACCTGGTGAGAGTAAACCTATCTTACGTATGGTTGAAAAGCCTAAAAAAGAAGAAGCGCCATCAAATCTTTCTATTGTTGGTCGTTATGTATTATCTGAAAAAATTTGGGATGCATTAGCAAAAACAGCACCAGGTGCTGGCGATGAAATTCAATTAACAGACGCTATTGCCATTATGATGGAAAATAATGAGTCAGTAGAAGCCTATCACCTACGTGGTAAGAGCCATGATTGTGGTAACAAATTAGGCTACATGAAAGCATTTGTCGAATATGGTTTACAGCACGATACATTAGGTAAGGATTTTTCTGAATGGATTGCTAATTTATCGACAAAATTAAGTAAGCCTACTAATTCCAAGTAAAGTGATTTTTTCTTGTGGTAGTTAATAAAAGCTGACTTTTGAAGTTGGCTTTTTTTTTAACATTTGGGTGTCTTTAAATGTTGTTTAGTGACTAATGTAAATTATAGCTTGATATTATTTACATATTTATCTATGAAATAGGTTGTTTTTTTATAGCTAAAACATACATTAATTATGCAATCAGGCACTTGAGAACCTAATGTGAAATTACATAACTTTACTTTTTTTAATTAGATTAAAAACAAATTATGATAGATGAATTGGCATCTAAAGTAATATCTTCGCGTGTTGACGAGTATGAAATATTTGGTCATAGACCTATTTAATGAGTGAAATATTAATTATTCAATGAGTAATAGCTAGGCTAAAATGGTGGATAAAAAAAACACCCTATATAAGGGTGTTTTATGAATAAGTATAAGGTTCTTAGATTAAGAAATCGTCTAAAGATTTACCTTGTTCTTCAATGGCCAATTTGATAACTGCTGGGGTACGACCCTGACCAGTCCAAGTTTTAGTTTCGCCATTTTCATCAACATATTTATATTTAGCAGGACGTGCAGCACGTTTAGCACGAGTGCCAGTGCCTTTACCTGAATCCATAGTTTGTAGCAGCTCGTTTAGATCAACGCCTTGTTCCAGAATCATTTCACGAACTTTTTCCAGTTTACGGGTACGTTCTTCTTGTTCTGCACGAACTAGGCTTTCTTCTTCACGACGTTCTTCAACAACGACAGTTAATTTTTCCAGCATTTCTTCTAGTGATTCTAAAGCAATTTCTCTTGCTTGAGCTCGAAGAGTACGGATGTTATTTAATGCTTTTAAAGATTCGCTCATTTTCCTGGTCTCAAATTTAATTGTTGGCCTGTGTACACTAATAATAGAATGCTATTTTATTTTCTGCAATAGCTAATTTACACTATTAGTTTAAAAGTTATCTTTACCAAAAGCAATTTTTTTACAAAAGAAATATTAACTTTTAACTGATATATATATACCAGTATTATCAATATCCAAACTAATGAAAAAAACAGATTCAATTAGCATCAATTTTACGGGTTTAATTCGGTATGCCTAGTGGTAAACAGTAGGGTGTTATTAGCAGAAAAGTATCAAATAAGAGAGTCTAAACGTAAATTTTCTTTTTTTGATACAGCTAATTAGCTATATGTTTGAAGTAATAAAGCTATATTTTGTAAAAGATAATCGGTTATTTCACCCGTTATAGGAGCGAAAGCAGCAGAGTATCGGTATAAAATCTTATTGTTCTGTAGTGGTCAGCGTTATTACTTTCATCATTTTAAGTGTCAACTGATGATGATTGTTAATCTAATAACATGTTTTATGGTAAAATTATCCTGTTTATTAATTTAGAGGAACTAGGCTGATGGCTCAGCTATATTTTTACTATTCAGCAATGAATGCAGGAAAATCGACGTCTTTGCTACAATCTTCTTATAACTATAATGAGCGTGGTATGCGTACGTTGATCTTTACGGCGGAAATCGATAATCGCTTTGCGCTAGGGAAGGTTTCATCGCGAATTGGTTTATCTGCGGAAGCGCTTTTATTTTCGCCTATAACAAATATGGCAGAGATCATTAAAAGTGAGAATTGCACACAAAAAGTACATTGTGTTTTAATTGATGAGTGTCAATTTTTAACGAAACAGCAAGTTGAGCAACTCTGCGATATTGTGGATAACTTGGATATACCGGTTTTATGTTATGGGTTAAGAACTGACTTTTTGGGCGAATTGTTTATTGGTAGCCAATATTTATTAGCTTGGGCTGATAAATTAGTTGAATTAAAAACGGTATGTTATTGCGGCCGTAAGGCAAATAAAGTGTTAAGAGTTGGGAGTGATGGTATTCCTATGTATGAAGGTGCACAGGTTGATATAGGGGGTAATGAAAAATATATCTCTGTTTGCCGTAAGCACCATACAGAAGCAATTGAACAAGCAAAACTCATGAATGAGGGTGTGATACCTAAAAAACCAATTAACTTTAACTAATTGAGTTGAATGATTAATCTTAAATTATTTAACAATTATTCGTATGGGATTAAGTGTTTTTTAAACCAAAATAAAAGGCACTGAGCTAATCAGTGCCTTTTATATTATTACTTAATTATTTCTTTGTGCTTTTTTTCTCGGCTTTTGCTGTAGCCGGTGCTGCTATAGTTTGTTCGCTAAACTCGCGGCCATAATAAGAGTCTAACAACAGTTGTTTGAGCTCTGATATTAATGGGTAGCGAGGGTTAGCACCAGTACATTGGTCATCAAATGCGTCTTCAGAAAGCTTATCGACATGAGCTAAGAAATCCGCTTCAGGTACACCCGTTTCACGTATTGATTTAGGAATACCTAAATCTGCTTTTATTTCTTCAAGCCAAGCTAATAATTTTTCAATTTTTACATCAGTGCGATCACCGGCTTTAGTCAAACCTAGGTGGTCAGCAACTTCTGCATAGCGACGACGAGCTTGTGGGCGATCATATTGGCTAAAGGCTGTTTGTTTAGTTGGGTTATCGTTAGCGTTATAACGGATAACATTACTAATCAATAGGGCGTTTGCTAAACCATGTGGGATATGGAACTCAGAACCAAGTTTATGTGCCATTGAGTGGCATACACCTAAAAATGCGTTAGCAAATGCAATACCTGCAATTGTTGCCGCGTTATGAACTCGTTCCCTTGCTACTGGGTTTTTAGCGCCTTCATGGTAACTTGCTGGTAAGTACTCTTTTAATAGATTGAGTGCTTGCAATGCTTGCCCATCGGAATATTCGTTTGCAAGAACAGAAACATAAGCTTCTAAAGCGTGGGTAACCGCATCCAAACCACCAAAAGCAGTCAATGATTTAGGCATATGCATCACCAAGTTAGCATCGACAATCGCCATATTTGGGGTTAGTGCGTAGTCAGCTAATGGGTATTTTTGGCCCGTTTTATCATCTGTCACAACAGCAAATGGCGTCACTTCAGAACCCGTACCCGATGTTGTAGTAATAGCGACTAATTTAGCCTTCACACCCATTTTAGGGAAACGATGGATACGTTTACGAATATCCATAAAGCGGAGTGCAAGTTCTTCAAAGTGGGTTTCAGGGTGCTCATACATCACCCACATGATTTTCGCTGCGTCCATAGGTGAACCACCACCTAATGCAATAATAACATCAGGTTTGAAGGCATTCATTTGTGCGGCACCTTTACGCACTACGCTGAGTGTTGGATCTGCTTCAACTTCAAAGAACACATCCGTTTCTATATGGTGTTGTTTTAGAACGTTGATGACTTCATCAACATAGCCATTATTGAATAAATAGCCATCCGTGACAATAAATGCACGTTTTGCACCGTCAGTCGCAATTTCTTCAAGTGCAATTGGAAGACAACCACGGCGGAAATAAATGGAGTTAGGAAGTTTATGCCATAACATATTTTCAGCTCTTTTCGCCACAGTCTTAGTATTGATTAAATGTTTTGGTCCTACGTTTTCTGAGATTGAGTTACCACCCCAAGAACCACAACCTAATGTGAGAGAAGGCGCTAATTTAAAGTTATACAAATCACCGATACCACCTTGTGAAGCCGGGGTATTGATTAAGATACGTGCTGTTTTCATCTTCACGCCGAAGTAGTTAACGCGAGCTGTCTGATTATCTTGATCTGTATATAAACAAGAGGTATGACCAATACCCCCCATTTCAACCAGCAGTTCAGCTTTTTCTACGGCTTCTTCAAAGTTTTTAGCGCGATACATCGCCAGTAACGGGGACAGTTTTTCATGAGCAAATGGCTCAGAGTCGTCGATAACTTTGACTTCACCGATCAGGATCTTAGTCGTTTCAGGTACAGAAATTCCGGCCATTTCAGCAATTTTATATGCCGGTTGCCCAACAATAGCAGCATTGAGACTACCATTTTTCAAAATAACTTCTTGAACTGCTTTTAACTCTTTGCCTTGCAGAATATAGCCACCATGGCTAGAAAAACGCTCGCGTACTTGGTTATAAATTTCATCTACCACAACGACCGATTGTTCAGAAGCACAGATCACACCGTTGTCGAATGTTTTTGACATTAGAATTGAAGCGACAGCACGTTTGATGTCAGCCGTTTCATCAATAACAACCGGTGTATTACCTGCACCAACACCAATTGCTGGTTTACCTGAACTGTAGGCCGCTTTTACCATGCCAGGCCCACCTGTTGCCAAGATCAAATTAATGTCATCGTGATGCATAAGAGCATTGGATAACTCAACGGAAGGGGCATCAATCCAGCCAATAATATCTTTTGGTGCACCCGCTTCAATCGCTGCTTTTAATACAATCTCAGCGGCTTTGTTGGTTGCATTTTTTGCGCGAGGGTGTGGGGAAAAAATGATCGCATTACGCGTTTTTAAACTAATTAGTGATTTAAAAATAGCGGTTGAAGTTGGGTTGGTTGTTGGCACAATACCACAGATAATACCGATAGGTTCAGCGATAGTAATTGTGCCAAACGTTGGGTCTTCAGAAAGCACACCACAGGTTTTTTCATCTTTATAGGCATTGTAGATATATTCTGAAGCAAAGTGGTTTTTAATCACTTTATCTTCCACAATACCCATTCCTGATTCTTCAACGGCAAGCTTGGCTAGAGGGATACGAGCATCTGCTGCGGCAAGCGCTGCGGCGCGGAAAATACGGTCAACTTGCTCCTGAGAGAAGTTAGCAAATTCACGCTGAGCTTTTTTGACACGAGCAACGAGGTCATTGAGTTCGGTAACATTAGTTACTGACATAGAGATTACTCCTGATAAATGTTAAACTTTTTAAGCCAATGAGCAGTGCATCCGAAACAACACAACAAAATTTAGTAGATAATTATAGTTTATATTTATTACTCTATTCTGTTTATCCGCTTATTGGCTTAAAAAGCTTTAAAATCAATGCGAAAAACTTATTTCCCTTAAATCAACTCTCTCTATCAGTTAAGAATAGATTAACATTATTTAGGTTTATTGATGTGATCTAAATCACAAAAACCCAAAGCTGACTCCTTTCAGCAAGCCAAATTTGGATTTTATTCCTGATTATCTAAAATTGACCTAACACTAAACTATTTTATTAATCGTTTAGATAAAAAACACTTTTAAAGTAAATTTGGCTTAAGCGAACAGATTTAATAAGTAAAATAGTGTCTAGTGCAATGTATTTCCTGTATTTAATGATAAACTATAATAGTCGCACTAAAAATAATTCGAGGCACAACTAAATGGTTAGTGCTAGAGCTTTATGGCTATTAAAATATGGCGATTAGCGTGAATAGATAGTGTTGTCATTCATCGCCAAGTGGTGTTTTGAAGAATGGCGAGTGTGTATTTTGCTTCTCAAATGAGATCCTTGATTAAGGTGTGAGTGTGTGGGTGCAGGATTACTTGATTTATCAGGCTATATAAAGTTTTTTATCGGTTTATTTGCGTTAGTAAACCCAGTCGGGATCTTGCCTGTGTTTATTAGTATGACTAATTACCAAAGCAGTGCAGGGCGTAATAAAACAAATACGATAGCAAATACCTCAGTGGCTATCATTTTATGTACATCTTTATTGATCGGTGACTCAATTCTCCAATTATTTGGCATTTCCATTGATTCCTTTCGTATCGCTGGGGGGATATTGATTGTGACTATTGCCATGTCAATGATCAGTGGAAAAATTGGTGAAGATAAACAGAATAAACAAGAAAAAACAGAAACAGCAGTACGAGACAGTATTGGTGTTGTTCCTTTAGCACTGCCTTTGATGGCAGGCCCTGGAGCTATCAGTTCTTGTATTGTTTGGTCATCACGCTGGAATGGTTGGCAGAATTTTGTCGGATTAGCGCTAACCAGTATTGTGTTTGCATTTTGTTGTTGGCTATTGTTCCGTTCGGCATCTTTGCTCGTCCGTTATTTAGGGCAAACAGGGATTAACGTTGTGACACGTATTATGGGATTACTTTTGATGTCCTTGGGAATTGAGTTTATTGTCACAGGCGTTAAAGCGATATTTCCCGGCCTGCTATAACATCTCTCATCATAATATGAATAATTTAATCTAATTAACTATCGCCTAGGTGATGGTTAATTAGAACTATTCTATATTAGTAATAGTATTCCGACTAAACACGACCTACTAAAAAAAATCAGTTTATTTCTTTTCTTATAAATTAAATCAATAAACTAGCAATATAGTTTTAACCGATAATAGTCACAAAAATAAAATAGGTTGCGCGCATTAATATGCTGTTATTTTGTACTGCTAATGATCGCTGTTGATTATAATAATATGCCGCATTTTTTGTCAAAGAAGGCATAAAAAGTAAGGAAATGTGAGCTGAGTAAATTTTTACGCTATTTAATTTACGCAATGTTAATGATATGTTTAAACAGACACTAGCTTACTAAATTGGCCCATAACAGATAAATCCACTACTTGACGAGGTGTGAGACTTTTTGTTTGCTTTAATTGAGCTAAAGTCCGTATGTGATGTTAATGGCTTGTAACGTATTATGACCCCTAATTTTGAATTATCAAAACTAATCTTAAAAGAGGAAGGTATGCTCCTAAGTTAGGCGCCTACCACAATGTAAAATAATAAATCGGATGTTGAATTTTGCTGTAACAACACCAATAAATGTCGAGGGTGATAATGAATTTTCTTAAAAAGAGTTTGTGTTCACTGCCTATTTTTTTTATTGCAATGCAGGCTTACAGCAAACCGGTAGCATCAGAAACTAAACAAGTTATTACAATTAACAATGGCTCTGAGGTGGCGTCACTGGATCCTCATAAAGTCGAAGGCTCTCCAGAGTCGAGCATTATTATGAATTTGCTTGAAGGGTTGGTTTACACGGATGTTGATGGAAAAGTAACCCCTGGCGTTGCTGAGAGTTGGTCAAATGATCACTATAAAACATGGATATTCACACTTCGTGATGGTGTCAAATGGAGTGATGGCACACCAGTAACAGCTCAAGATTTTGTTTATAGTTGGCAGCGATTAGCAGATCCTAAAACGGGGTCACCCTATACGAGTTACTTGCAAAGTGCCTATATTGAAAATGCAGCAGAAATTTTAAAAGGCGAAAAGCCCATTGAGACACTTGGTGTCAAAGCACTTGATGATAAACATCTACAAGTCACATTGAGTCATCCAGTTCCTTATTTTATTGATATGCTCAGCCATACACCAATGAAACCGGTCAATAAAAAAGCGATTGAGAAATATGGTGATAAATGGACTCAGCCTAATAATTTTATTGGTAACGGTGCATATTTATTAGATAAATGGATAGTTAATGAACGCATTGTTCTGAAGCGTAACCCACAGTATTGGGATAATCAAAACACTCAAATTGATGAAGCAATTTTTTTAGCCATTTCATCGGAAGTCAGTGATGTTAATCGATATCGCAGTGGTGAAATCAATATTAGTAACTCAGCCATTCCACCAGTAATTTATAAAAAAATGCAAACTGAACGGCCAAATGAATTATACGTTCGTCCTTATCTATGCACTTTTTATTATGAAATTAATAACAACAAGCCACCATTTACTGATCCAAGGGTACGTGAGGCACTTAAACTTGGGTTAAATAGAAAAACCATTACCGATAAAATCATGGCGCAAGGTCAAATCGTCGCATATGGATTCACTCCAACATTTATTAACAATGGGGATTTTTCGCCACCAGAGTGGGCGACATGGAGTGATGAAAAACGTTATCAGAAGGCTAAAGAGCTTCTTGCGGATGCAGGCTATAGCCAAGCTAATCCTCTTAAATTCTCACTGCTTTACAACACATCTGATCAAAATAAACAGCAAGCGATCGTAGCCGCTTCAATGTGGAAGAAAAACATTGGAGCAGAAGTAGAACTGCAAAATCAAGAGTGGAAAACCTCATTACAAAGCCGCCACGATGGAAATTATGATGTGGCACGTGCGACGTGGTGCGCGGATTACAATGAACCTTCTGCATTTTTAAATATGATGCTTTCAGATAGTAGTAATAACACCACATTCTATAAAAGCGCACAATTTGATTCCCTGTTAGAGAAAGCATTGATTGCACCGAATGATGAGTCACGGAAACAAATTTATCAGCAAGCGGAAGCATTGCTTGATCATGATTCAGTGATTATTCCTGTTTATTACCGAGTCAGTGTTCGCTTAGTTAATCCATCAGTTGGAGGATTTAAAGGAAAAGACCCTCTTGATTATATGGATGTTAAGCGGTTATATATAAATCAATCTAATTAATATTTATTAAATAATTACAAAAACAGTTTACCGAGTTGGTAAGCATCACAATCAACAACATAACAATTAAGTATGGTATGGGAGTAACGGATAAGATGAGTAAACAAATTCATAAAACCATGGTTGCATTAGGCGTTGCTACTGGCTTAATGGCAACAGGGATCACTAGCAGTTTTGCAGCAACCGTTCCAGCAGGTGTTGAGCTTGCAGAAAAGCAAGTCATGGTGCGCAATAATGGCTCAGAGCCACAATCTCTTGACCCTCATAAAATCGAAGGGGTTCCTGAATCTGCGCTGGCACGTGATCTGTTTGAAGGGTTAACCATTGTTGGGCCAAATGGAGAAATTTTACCGGGCTCGGCGGTGAGTTGGGATAATAAAGACTTCAAAGAGTGGACATTTAAAATTCGTGATGATGCTAAGTGGTCAAATGGTGATCCGGTCACCGCTCATGATTTTGTCTATAGTTTCCAACGTATAGTTGATCCAGATACTGCCTCTCCATATGCAAGTTACCTCCAATATGCACATATCAATAATGTTGATGACATTATTACCGGTAAGAAAAAACCTTCGGAGCTGGGAGTTAAAGCATTAGACGACCATACGCTAGTGCTTGAACTTAGCGAGGCCGTTCCTTATATCCCTAAATTATTAATCCACTCCTCAATGTCGCCAGTGAATAAAAAAGTGATTGAAAAATATGGTGCTAAGTGGACACAACCACAAAACTTTGTTGGTAATGGTGCTTATAAACTAAAAGACTGGACTGTTAACGAACGTATTGTATTAGAGCGCAGTCCTACTTATTGGGATAACCAAAATACAATTATTGATCAGGTTACGTTCTTACCTATTTCATCTGAAGTTACCGATGTTAATCGCTATCGTAGCGGCGAAATCGATATGACTTATAGTAACTTACCTATCGAACAGTTTAAAACGTTGCAGCAAAATATGCCAAATGAGCTGCGTGTTAACCCATATTTATGTATTTATTACTATGAAATAAATAACGAAAAACCACCATTCAATGATCCGCGTGTCAGAGAAGCACTAAAATTATCAATGGATAGAGATGTGATCACCTATAAGGTGAAAGCGCAAGGTGATATTCCTGCCTACGGTTTTACACCACCATTTACTAGTGGCATGAAAACTGAAAAGCCAGATTGGTATGCAAATATGACACAAGAGCAACGTAACGAAAAAGCTAAACAGTTGCTTGAAGAGGCTGGCTATAATAAATCTAATCCATTGAAGTTTAATTTGTTATATAACACATCTGACCTGCATAAACGTATTGCTATTGCGGCATCTTCTATGTGGAAGAAAAATATTGGTGCAGAAGTTAAATTAGAAAACCAAGAGTGGAAAACATTTTTAGATAGTCGTCATCAAGGCGCTTATGATGTTGCTCGTGCAGGTTGGTGTGCTGACTATAATGAACCTTCTTCTTTCCTCAATATGTTACTTTCTAACAGCAGTAATAATACTGTTCACTATAAAAATAAAGATTTTGATGCGGCGATGAAGCAGACGCTAAAAGTGCAGACAGATGAAGAGCGTGCTGAGTTATATGGCCAAGCAGAGAAAATTCTTGATAAGGATTCAGCGGTTGTACCACTTTACTACTATGTGAATACACGTTTAGTTAAACCGTATGTAGGTGGCTATACCGGAAAAGACCCATTAGATAACCTACACACTAAAGACCTTTATATTATCAAGCACTAATAACAGTCCGGCTCTACGGAGCCGGATAACGACTACTGGCAAACTATCATGTTTGGCGGCAGTCGTTAGGGGTTCTGAAATAAACGAGGAAAATCAATTTATTGATTTTCGGCTGATAACACGAAGCGGGAAAAATCACGCTTTTATCCCGCTTCGTCAGCAACCTCAGTCCGGCTCTGTGGAGCCGGACACTAATATGATTATTGGTCCGACTAAGCAACAAAGTAGGAAAGGGCAATGTTAAAATTTATTTTACGTCGTTTACTTGAAGCGATTCCGACACTTTTTATTCTTATTACTATTTCATTTTTTATGATGCGGTTAGCACCAGGAAGTCCATTTACTGGGGAGCGTAAACTACCACCGGAGGTAATGGCAAATATTGAAGCCAAATACCACTTAAATGACCCAATGTATAAACAATATTTTAGTTACCTAGTGCAGTTATCAAAAGGCGACTTTGGCCCTTCATTTAAATATAAAGATTACAGCGTTAACGACCTTGTCGCGAAAGCCTTTCCAGTATCGGCAAAACTAGGTGCAACGGCATTCATTGTGGCAGTATTTTTTGGTGTATCAGCAGGGGTTATTGCAGCCCTAAATCAAAATAGTAAATGGGATTTTACAGTCATGGGATTCGCCATGACGGGGGTTGTCATCCCAAGCTTTGTAGTGGCACCGCTATTAGTGCTAATTTTTGCTATTCATTTGAAGTGGCTCCCCGGTGGTGGCTGGGATGGTGGAAACATCAAACATATGATTTTACCTATGGTTGCCCTGTCGCTTGCTTATATTGCGAGCATCTCACGTATTACCCGTGGTTCAATGATTGAAATTATGCATTCGAACTTTATTCGAACAGCTCGGGCTAAGGGATTACCATTAAAAACCATTATTTTACGTCATGCGTTGAAACCTGCGTTACTTCCCGTGCTCTCTTATATGGGACCTGCTTTTGTTGGGATCATTACGGGTTCAATGGTGATTGAAACAATATTTGGTTTACCAGGAATAGGGCAACTCTTCGTTAATGGGGCTCTGAATCGTGATTACTCATTAGTATTGAGCTTGACCATTTTAGTGGGGGTATTAACCATTGCCTTTAATGCGATTGTTGATGTGTTATATGCCGTTATCGACCCTAAAATTCGCTATTAATCTGGAGAAGACACTATGTTATTGAATCAAAAGAATAGTGAAGCTCTGGAAAAGCTTTCTGAGCAATTAGATATTGAAGGGCGTAGCTTGTGGCAAGATGCACGTCGTCGATTTATGCATAACCGAGCGGCAATTTTTAGCTTATGTATTCTGTTTTTAATTACGTTATTTGTGATATTTGCCCCCATGTTATCGCCTTTTTTATACGACGATACTGATTGGGAAATGATGTCAATGCCACCAGATATGGCGAGTGGTCACTATTTTGGAACTGACGCATCAGGACGTGATTTACTCGTTCGGGTTGCGATTGGTGGGCGGATCTCGCTAATGGTTGGAGTGGCTGCGGCGTTAGTCGCTGTAATTGTTGGGACGTTATATGGCTCTCTTGCAGGATATGTGGGTGGGAAGGTCGATTCCATCATGATGCGTTTGCTGGAAATATTAAATTCATTTCCGTTTATGTTTTTCGTTATTTTATTAGTCACTCTCTTTGGTACTAATATTCTCTTGATCTTCGTTGCGATTGGTATGGTGTCTTGGTTAGATATGGCGCGTATTGTTCGTGGTCAAACCCTTGGCTTAAAGCGTAAAGAGTTTATTGAAGCTGCGTTAGTGTGTGGTGTAAGTACTCGTCATATTATTTTACGTCATATCGTACCAAACGTATTAGGGGTTGTGGTGGTCTATGCCTCGTTGTTAGTACCAAGTATGATTTTGTTTGAATCATTTTTGAGTTTCTTAGGGTTAGGTACGCAAGAGCCTTTGAGTAGTTGGGGGGCTTTATTAAGTGATGGTGCAAATTCTATGGAAGTTACGCCATGGTTATTGTTGATCCCAGCTGGATTTTTAGTTGTGACACTGTTTTGTTTTAACTTTATCGGTGATGGCTTACGTGATGCCCTCGATCCGAAAGACCGCTAGAGGGAATTATTATGTCAGAAATTAAATCAGCAAACCCTCTATTGAGCGTAAAAGATTTGGATGTGACTTTTACCACCCCTGATGGCAATGTGACGGCAGTTAATAAGCTAAACTTTGAATTACGGGCAGGTGAAACACTTGGCATTGTCGGTGAATCAGGCTCCGGTAAGTCACAAACCGCTTTCGCATTAATGGGGCTTTTGGCTCGTAATGGTAAAATTGGTGGTTCAGCTATTTTTAATGGTCGCGAAATTTTAAATTTAAAAGAGAAAGCATTAAATAAGATGCGGGCGGAAGAGATCTCAATCATTTTTCAAGACCCAATGACTTCACTCAATCCCTACTTAAAAATTGGTACGCAATTATCTGAAGTGCTTATGCTTCACAAAGGAATGGGAAAACAACAAGCGTATGAAGAGTCTGTTCGGATGCTTGATGCAGTTAAAATGCCCGAATCACGTAAACGCATGAATATGTATCCGCATGAGTTTTCAGGGGGGATGCGCCAACGAGTCATGATTGCGATGGCACTTTTGTGTCAACCTAAACTACTGATCGCCGATGAACCTACCACAGCATTGGATGTCACAGTTCAAGCACAGATCATGACATTACTGAATGAACTGAAGCAGGAATTTAACACTGCAATTATTTTGATCACGCATGACCTCGGTGTTGTCGCTGGGGTCTGTGATAAAGTCTTGGTGATGTATGCAGGTCGGACTATGGAATATGGCACGGCACGTGATATTTTTTATCAACCATCTCATCCATATTCATTAGGTTTGCTTGCTGCGGTTCCCCGTTTAGATGGTGACGATGAAAGCCTAGCAACGATCCCCGGAAACCCACCAAACCTGTTACGCTTACCAAAAGGTTGCCCATTTTCACCGCGCTGCCAATATGCAAACGCACAATGTGTTGAACAAGAGCCTGCACTGAGCGCATTTTCAGCAAACCGTTTAAGAGCTTGCTTTAAACCAGTGGAGGAGTTGCTATGACACAACATGAAAATCGTCCTGTTTTACTGGAAGTTAACGAATTAAAAGTGCATTTTGCGATCCGAGATAAAAATCAATGGTTTTGGCAGCCAGATAAGAGTTTGAAAGCCGTTGATGGGGTAACACTGCGCCTTTATGAAGGTGAAACGTTAGGTGTTGTTGGTGAATCGGGATGTGGTAAATCGACATTTGCCCGCGCTATTATTGGCCTCGTGAAATCAACGGGTGGTACAGTCAGTTGGTTAGGGCGTGATTTACTTGGGCAGACTGAAAAACAGTGGCGAGATGTTCGTAGTGACATTCAAATGATATTCCAAGATCCTTTGGCATCACTGAATCCAAGAATGACCATAGGCGACATTATTGCTGAGCCATTAAAAACATATCATTCAAAAATGCCTCAGTCAGAAGTGACTGACAAAGTTAAAAAAATGATGATGCGAGTTGGCTTATTGCCTAATTTAATCAATCGCTATCCCCATGAATTCTCAGGGGGACAATGTCAGCGAATTGGCATTGCAAGGGCCTTGATACTTGAGCCTAAATTAGTGATTTGCGATGAACCCGTCTCTGCATTGGATGTGTCAATCCAAGCGCAGGTGGTTAACTTATTGCAAGAACTGCAAAGAGAAATGGGGCTATCACTGATTTTTATCGCTCATGATTTGGCAGTCGTAAAGCATATTTCAGATCGTGTACTCGTCATGTATTTAGGAAATGCTGTTGAATTAGGAACTTATGATGAAGTCTATAATAATCCACTTCATCCTTATACTAAGGCACTGATGTCAGCAGTTCCAGTCCCTGATCCTGATAAAGAAAAAACCAAGACTATTGAATTATTAGAAGGGGAATTACCATCACCCATTAATCCACCGTCAGGTTGTGTATTCAGAACTCGTTGTCCACTGGCTGATGAAGGGTGCGCTAAAACTAAACCACTACTTGAAGGTAGTTTTAAACATGCGGTGTCTTGTTTAAAAGTTGATCCCCTTTAAATTGAGATAAGGGCCGTAAGGCCCTTTTTGATATCATTGTGATGAATATAGAACACGATGATGGTGAGTTATTGTCGAGGCTAAGGGGAGGCCAAAACGACTTAACGTTTCCACAAAATATGGTTAAAAGGGCGAATTGTATCTCGACTAATCAAAACGCGAGCAAAAATGTCATTAATGTCATCTTCATCGGATTGCGCTAGGCCAATAACGACTTCACTAAAATTTTCTAAATTAAATTCAGGCTGAATAATATCTTGCCAATGATGACTCAGAGGCACAATTTCAGCAGCGCCACACTCTTCAAATTGCAGAGCAAAAATCACTTGATCAGCAGGTTCTAAATTTTCCATAGCGCCTTCTAGGAACAAGTCATAGGCTATTTCAATGATTTCGTCTTCATCGATAAGTTTAAGAGATTGTGGCTGAGTCATGACTGTTCCTAAAATTTAAAATTACAATAATGGGCTAAAGAAATAGCATAAACGTTCAACCACTCGATTCCAAAATGGGCGTTGTTCCCATTCTTCAATTTCAAGACGTGTTGAACGTGCAATATAATCATACTGCACAAGTGTTAAGTCACTACCAAAATTTTTATCATCAATCACCACAGTGATTTCAAAGTTCAGCCATAAGCTACGCATATCTAAGTTTACCGAGCCAACTAAGCTTAGTTCGCCATCAACTAGGACACTTTTGGTATGGAGTAAGCCATCTTCAAATTGATAAATTTTGACGCCGGCTTCGAGTAGTTCAGTATAGAATGAACGACTTGCCCAGCGAACAAGGAACGAGTCATTTTGCCTAGGCATCACAATACTGACATCAACGCCACGCATTGCAGCGGTGCAGATTGCATGTAATAAATCATCACTCGGCACGAAGTAAGGTGTGGTCATGATTAACTGTTTACGCGCAGAAAAAATCGCTGTCATTAATGACTGTTGGATTAATTCATCGGGAAAGCCGGGACCCGATGCGATCATTTGGGTGGTATGGCCGTTTGCTTGTTCAAAAGGCATTATGTTGGTATCTGGTGGTGGTGGTAAAATGCGTTGGCCAGTTTCCATTTCCCAGTCAAATGCGTACACAATCCCTAATGTGGTACTTACTGGGCCTTCCATACGTACAAGGATATCAACCCATTCACCCACACCTGCATCTTGTTTAAAGTAGCGTGGATCAACCATGTTCATACTGCCGGTATATGAAATATAGTTATCAATAACAATAATTTTACGGTGTTGGCGTAGATCCATACGGCGTAAGAAAAAGCGCATTAAATTAACTTTTAAGGATTCGACAAACTCAATCCCCGCAGCACGCATTTTATCTGGGTAGTCACTACGGAAGAAGTGCCAGCTACCAGCGGAATCGACCATAATACGGCATTTAACACCCCGTTTCGCTGCATTGAGAAGTGCTTCAGTCACTCCATCGACCAACCCTCCTGGTTGCCATATATAAAATACCATCTCAATCGAGTGTTGGGCATTATTGATATCATTGACAATGGATTTTAGTGACTCTTCACAGGTCGTCATTAATTGGATGCGATTGCCTTTAACCCCTGCAATGCCTTGGCGTTTTTCACATAATTGGAACAAGGGCTCAGCGACGGGGCTATTTTCTGAAGCAAAAATATGTTTAGAGTGGCGCAAATTCTCTAACCAAGTAGCAACAGAAGGCCACATTTGTTGAGCCTTATCGACGCGTCGCTTACCGAGATGGAGCTCACCAAAGGCGATGTAGGCGATAATACCTACTAATGGCAGGATATAAATAATTAATAACCATGTCATTGCTGATGTTACAGGGCGCCGTTTAACCAAAATTCTAACGGTAATTGCAGCAATAATTAGCCAATAGAAGAAAAACAATAACCAGCTTAATAGCGTATATACTGTTGCCATAATCGATTACATGCCTCACAAATAGGAGAGTGTAAAATCAGTCAAAAAAAGAAATAGACCATATCAAATTAAAATTGGTACTAAACTTTATAGAATTTAGCAAAATTTCATATAAAAAGCTTCGTTAAATCATATAGATTAATGACGAAAAAACAATTACTTCTACTGATAGTTTTATTTAGTCACTATCAGAGCAAGTGGGCATTTTAGTATTAACTCACCATATTGTTTGGTTCTGACTCGCAAAGGTCTATAATATTTTGCCAAATTTAGTGGGTGGTTAAACAGAGTAAAAGAAGGATAAAAAAATGAAACGCAGTAGGCATGAAGTGGGTCGCTGGCGGATGTTAAGACAGTCATTGCGTCGTCGCCGTCGCTGGCTGGAAGGGCATTCGAGACGTAATATGCACATCTACTCATTAAGAAAAATTGATATCTATAAAAGGCGACGTTCTTTGTTATTTACACAATGGAATGAGTGGGGACATTGAGGTCTGATTTCACAATTTTCACTTTGAGTGACAAACCTTATTGAATATGATTGCTATTTGCATTTAAACTATCATCTATATTCTTTAGGTTTGTATACTGTCTTAGGGTAGAAAATTCTTATGCGTTGGATCCGTTGGCCTCTTATCATCATCATTTCATTGGCTATTCATGCTGGATTGGCTATGGCATGGATTTTTAATCAGCCAAAAATGGCACCTGTTGTAGAGCCTATGACAGTTGCCATGATAGCCTTTGAGGCAGATGAACCTGCTGTAGAGCCTGTTTCAGCGGAGCCTGAACCCGTTGTTGAGCCAGAACCGGAACCGGAACCAGAGCCTGAACCTATTGTTGAGCCTGAGCCAGTCGTAAAACCCGCGATTGTGCTTGAGAAGAAGCCTGAAGTTAAGAAAAAGCCTAAACCTAAGAAAGAAGAAAAACGTGAAATCAAGCACGATCCTAAGCCTGTAAATAAACAGTTAGCGAAAAGTGATTTAAAACCATTATCTGATCTTAAGACAGCAGCGCCAAAATCAACAGCAAATACGACAGCAAAAAATACGGGTGCGACTAATAATCAATCAACCAGCAAACGTGGGCCTCAGGCACTTCGTAAACAAGCGCCAGCCTATCCTGAACGTGCACGTCGTTTAGGGAAAGATGGTTATGTTAAGGTTCGTTATGATATTGATGAAGATGGGCGAGTGACAAATATAGAGTTTGTCGAAGCTTCACCTAAAGGGCTATTTGAACGAGATGTCAAACGAGCCATGAACCGTTGGGCATTTGAAAAGTTGCCAGCTAAAGGTTATGTCACTGAAATTTATTTCAAAATTGATGGAACTGTCAGTCAAGTTTAATTTAATTAGTTATTTGATATGATAAATAAAAATGCCCTTTCAGGGCATTTTTATTAACTTAATGATTATTCTGTGCTTTCTAATTGAAAGTGTTGCTTATCTTTTGGTAACTCCCGCGCCGTATTGTCATCTGTGACTGCAACATACGTAAATACGGCATCAGTTGCACGATAGCGTTGACCGACAGGTTCTGTAGCCACTTTTTTGACCCATACTTCGATATTGATAGTGATGGAGCTTTTCCCTGTTTTTAAGCAACGTGCATAACAGCAAACCACGTCACCAACAGCAACGGGCTTTTGAAATTTGATCCCATTTACTGCAACCGTAACAACACGGCCAAGTGCAATTTCTTTTGCTAAAATTGCACCGCCAATATCCATTTGGGACATTAACCAGCCACCAAAAATATCACCATTTGCGTTAGTGTCAGCTGGCATGGCTAAAGTACGTAAAACTAATTCCCCATTAGGTAATTGCATAACAAGCTCTTTAAATAGTCATTATCAAATTCGGGCTAATCATAAACTAGAATGACACTGGCAGTCACGATGAATCATTATTGGTTAGCGCTATCGCTGCGAAAAGCACCAATTCAATATGATGATAATGGTAAACTGAAGAGTAAAGTATTGGTAAATAGACTAAAGATATTCAAAGATGCTATAAAAAGCTTTTTTTGCGTTCTATACTCATCTACTTCAAGTTACAGCGTTTTTTATTACGATATAGTGACGGTGTTAACTTGTACTATCTAGATTATTTTCCATGCACTTGGCGACGTGTTTATTGGTTGCTTAGCTGCACCTCGAATTATTGAGAGTATATATTGTTGGTTAACTATTTATAATGTTTGTAGGTTTTCTAACACTGAAGTTGGGAGATTAAATGAGACTAATACTCGCGATATTATTACCTTGGCTGCAATTTTTTACCATCGGTCGTCCATTCGCAGGGATTATCTGCCTTGTTTTACAAATTACCTTGATTGGTTGGCTTCCCGCAGCAATTTGGTCGGTATATGCATTATCACAGTACAATACGGATAAAAAAATTGATCAGGCGTTGGGAAGAGGGCGCTGATATAAAAAAACCTGCTAATGCAGGTTTTTTTATGAAAGATGATAAAAGAGTGGCTATTGATTTTCTTCAGGAGGGTGTTCTTTAGCCATATTTTTATAAATATACACCACACTTAAAACAGTAAAGATCAACGTTCCAGCAGTTAAGCCGAATACTTTAAAGTTCATCCACGTATCGAGAGATAACCAAAAAGCGATATAGACGTTAAGTGCTGCACAGATAATAAAGAAAATGGCCCATGCGCTATTTAGCTTAGCCCAGTGGCTATCTGGGAGCTTAATTTCTTGATTGCTGCCGAGCATTCTTTGAATCAACGGTTTTTTGGTAAACCATTGGCTGATAAGCAGTGCTAAAGCAAAGAGCGCATAAATAATGGTGACTTTCCATTTAATGAAGGCATCACTGTGAAAAATGAGGGTTAAAGAAGCGAAAACCATCACAATTAAACAGGTGATTTTAGCAACTTTTTCAACCTTTTTATAAATCAAGTAAGTTGCGAGCAAAGCCAGTGGTGTTGTGACAAGTAAAGCACCGCTGGCATAGAAAATGTCATAAGTTTTATAGACAATGAAAAAAATCACCAGAGGGATAAAATCAATAAGTTGTTTCATAACGGTGGATACCACGGCCTCGCATAAAGATAATAGGATAGTTTAACCGATTTTCGCGCTAATTGTTAAAAATTTGCTTCTTTTTACCAATAAACACGCCTTGTTACCAATCATATTTGCACTATTTTACTTTTATTTGAGTTAAGAGATAGATAATCTTTGATACTTCAGATATATATAATGTCTGATATAGTTTAACATATTAATTTCTAGAGAATTTTCCAACAATGATAAAGGCAAGACTGTTTGTCTGGATGCCCGGTTTAGCGACGTTACTTAACTACCGTATGGCGGACTTTGGCCCTGATGTTAAAGCGGGTTTATCTGTTGCAGCAGTTGCATTGCCTGTTGCTATTGCTTACGCCGAACTAATGGGTATTAATGCCATTATCGGCTTATATGCCTGTATTTTACCGATGATCATTTATGCATTATTTGGTACATCAAGGCAATTAATTATCGGTCCTGATGCGGCAACTTGTGCCGTTATCGCTGCCGCCGTGAGCCCATTAGCTCTGGGCGATGATTCGATTCGTTGGCAATTAATCATCGTAATGAGTTTTATGACGGGATTGTGGTGTTTAATTGCTGCGAGATTTAGGCTAGGAACATTTGCTGATTTTCTTTCTCGACCGATTTTACAAGGCCTGTTGAATGGGGTCGCGTTAACCATTATTTTAGGTCAGTTAGGTAAAATATTTGGTATTACTTCGTTACCTAGTGGTTTTATTGAACTATTGATTGCTTTTCCTACCTCACTATTAAGTACCCATATTCCTACTTTATTAATGTCACTTGGTACGTTAGCTATCATCATTGTGATCAAAAGAGTGAGAAATATGTGGCCATCATTACTGATAGCGATGCTCTTTGCAACCTTGGTCAGTTATGTCTTTGATGTTGAAAAGTATGGTATTAGTATTGTTGGTGATTTAGGTGGTGGCCTTCCTTTTATCCCTATGCCGCAGTTTGACCCTGCTTTGATGCGTGATTTGATCACGCCTTCCTTAAACTTAGCTGTTATCAGTTTTGTGAGTTTTATGATGACGGCACGTAGTTTTGCGAGCAAAAATGGTTATAACGTCGATGCCGATCAAGAGTTACGAGCATTAGGCATGGCGAATATTGCCTCTGCATTTTCACAAGGATTTGCCGTGAGTGCAGCCAGTAGCCGTACTGCGGTGAACGACATGATGGGAGGAAAAACGCAATTAGTCTCGATTGTTGCTGCGTTAGCTATTCTCGCGGTTCTGTTGTTTTCAATTGATTTACTTGGTTATATTCCAATGCCTGCTTTAGGAATGGTGTTGATTGTATCAACCTGGTCATTACTCAGTGTTCGTAGTATTTTTTCAATGCGTAAACGTAACAAAGAAGCGTTTACGCTGTGTATTTTTACACTCGGTGCAGTGCTGATTTCAGGTTTGATCAATGGTGTTGGTTTAGCAGTTTTGTTAGGCTTATTGCAATTTATTAGAGTGATTTTTCGTCCGACAGATCAGCTATTAGGTGTTGACGACCAAGGAATGCTGCATTCAATGTCAAAAGATAATGATATCCAGCCTGTTGAAGGGGTACTGATTTATCGATTCAATTCACCATTGACTTACTTTAATGTGAATTATTTTAAAGAGCGATTGAATAAACATATTGATAATCAACCCAAGAGGCCTGCATGGGTCATTGTGGATGCTGCGGTTAGCTTTACACATAATGATGTCAGTGTCTTTTCTGCATTGAATGATATTGTTACGGCACTGAAAGCTAAAGGCGTGACATTAGTTTTGGCAGGGCGCCGAACATCAATAAATCGCTGGTTAGAAAAAAATAAGATTAATCGTTCAGATGATGATCTATTGGTAGTACCTGATATTTATTTTGCAATTCGCTTGATTCAAAGTAAACAGCAAATACAGCAAAAGGAAATTGACGAGCGAGAAGTGCCGACTACGCGTGTTCAGGTAGAGCCAGATGAATCTTGAGTTGATGAGTAGAAAAACTGCACCTAAACGGTGCAGTTTTTAGTGGTGATTTATGTTGCAACTATTTTTGAGTGATCAGCATATAAAGGCGATAGAAGTAAATCAGAGCAAATGCTGCAATAATATTATTTATTAGGAATGAAACGCCATTGCTGACGATGTGATTCATCTGCATACTACTCATTAGTAGGCTAACTAGCATTTGTGAGGCCATCCAAATCAGTACCATAGGAAGGGCTAACCGCCAATTTGCATACGCCATTTTCCAGCTTTTACCCATTGCATTGAATGGGTTGACATTTTCACTGATCAAAATCGCAGGTGCTAAAGAAAAACCGATTGCTAATACAATGCCGGGAAACACCATGATGGTGGTACCTAGTTGAACTAGCAATGAGCATACGACTAACAGTAAAAACATAGAGGGTGCTTTAGGGAGTGAGGCTAATAAAGCTTGGGTGCCAGTCATATCTTCCCCGCGTGATAGCCCTGCAATATAGGCTAAAACCCCGCAAATTAATATCAAGCTACCGAAAGTCACTGATAGGATCAGACCAAAAGAGACACGTAAGATGCTACTTTTCTCTTCTTCAGAAAGCCCTTGAACCCAATCTTGTAGCCCTGAGTTTCCTGCTTTAATAAATTGAGCTTGTGCATCTACTAAGACTGAAATCATCTGAGCGCTTGGGATCATCATCGAATAAATGATGACACTGACGACGGTTGCTAGCAATACAATTGTGGATAGGCCACCCAACTGATTCTTAAAAAAGTTAATACTATCACTAATGAGTGAGTTGGCCGAAATGGACATGTAACTGCTCCTATCTACAAAGGGTAAAATTTTTAGCTGATTGTAACTGAGTATCAACCTCATAGGTAGAGAAAGTTCAGAAAAGACCTAGTGTTAGTCGTAAATAGTAAGCGAAAAACACAAAATTTTCTCAAATAATAATTAAGTAATAATTCTTAATCAGGATAAAGGTGTATTTTAAATATAACTTTATTGGCTGAATAATATAAAAATAACGATAGTATTTTTTTATTTTTATATATATCTAATAAAAATTGATTTAAATCAAAATTAAAAAAATTACAAATGAAATAATAAATTCACTCTAGTCAGATTATGCTTCTTTTATTAAAAGATGTGATCTTGATTTGAACATTAAATAAAATTAAAGGGTATATTTCACCCAAATAAAAAAACACAGGAATGGGATTGATAATGAAAAAACTCACTGCGCTTGTCTTAGCTGCTGCAACATTAGCTCCAGTTGCTTCAATTGCTCATCAAGAAGGCGACTTTATTTTCCGTGCAGGTACTGCAACTGTTCGTCCTAATGCAGGCTCTGACGATGTCTTAGGCGGGCTTGGCCATTTTAATGCGAATAATAATACTCAATTAGGTCTGACATTCAGCTACATGGTGACCGATAATATCGGTGTGGAATTATTAGCTGCAACGCCATTTGAGCATAAAGTTAGTTTAGGTGAACTAGGTAATATTGCGACAGTTCATCATTTACCACCAACATTAATGGCACAATATTATTTTGGTAGCAAAGAAGACAAATTACGTCCTTATTTAGGCGCAGGTATTAACTACACGTTCTTCTTTGACGAAAAATTCAATTCAGGTGCTAAACAGCTAGGCTTGAGTGACCTTGATTTATCTAGTTCTTGGGGCTTCGCAGCACAAGCTGGTATGGACTATATGCTGACTGAAAACTGGATGTTAAACGCCTCTCTGTGGTGGATGGATATTGATACAGACGTTAAATTTAAATTTAACGGTGAACAACAAAAAGTGGATACTCGTCTTGACCCATTCGTATTTATGTTTGGTGTCGGTTACCGCTTCTAATTGAATTTAGCAGGACGCAATCTGATATTAAATGGATGTTAGGTAGTAGGAAACCCGGGAATAAGTATTCTCGGGTTTTTTGTTATAATGGAAACAGTCGATAAAAAAGTATAATCAGTTAAGAATTTAATTTCTAATCTTATTAGTTTTCAATATAAATTAAAAATATTACCGTAACGATATGGAAACATATTCATAACAAGTCTTATTTTATAAAACAAAAAATACTATTAACAAGAGTGATAAAATATCAGCCCGAATAGGACTGATATTTTAAGTTTGGATTGAAAATATTAACGTATTTTCATCGAGTCAATAACAGATTGAACACCTTTTACATTTCGAGCCGCTTCGATTGCTTTATTTGCGCTGGCTTTAGAATCAACGAAGCCACTTAATTGCACTCGACCTTTAAATGTTTCAACACTAATTTGTGTCGATTTTAAATCTTTCTCCGCAAGCAAAGCAGATTTAACCTTAGTTGTAATGACCGTATCATCGATATAGCCACCAGTGCCTTCTGATTTAGACGTAGGTGCACAAGCAGCGAGTGTGAATGCCATAAAAGTGGCAACAAGTAGTGTGCCAACAGACTTTAATAATTTCATCCTTTCTCTCCTAACGTGTCGAACGACAAACTATTGGTTGTTATGTTATTCAGCAAGAGCTGCTATTTAGTTTTCAGCGAGTAATCACTATAAAGTAAATGATTGTCACTGATAATTTTAGTATCAGTAGAAATAGGGGAAAATTCAACTTAAAGATACAACTAAAATGGTCTAATTGAGATGAGAGAGGGTAAATTCGCCATACAAAGGTATGGCGAATAGAATGCTATGTTTGAGATTATCTTACAGTGGCGGCCTTCATATTAGCCACAAACTGGGTGAGCTCAGCCAGCATAGTATCAGGACGTTGCAGGTTGTTTTCGATAATTTTAACCACCGCAGAGCCTGAGATTGCACCTGCTGCACCATTAGCAATGGCTTCAGCAACTTGAGCCGGTTCTGAAATCCCAAAACCTTGTAGTGCGGGGGCCGCTTGATAATGGTTTAATTTGTTGATGAGGTTAGTAAGAGGCATTTGCGCTCGTTGCTCAGTGCCTGTCACACCCGCGCGTGATAACAAATAGGTGTAGCCTTGGCTATATTCACCGATCTCTTTAAGTAGTGTATCATCACCATTTGGCGGGCAGATAAATATTGGCGCAATACCATGCGCCATAGCAGATTCACGGAATGGCTTTGATTCACGCATAGGCACATCAGCAACTAAAACTGAATCGACGCCAGCTTGTTGGCAACGTGAATAAAAGTTATCAATGCCATTACTGAAAACTAGATTTGCGTAGACCAGCAGCCCAATGGGTATATTGGGGTGTTTTTGACGCACTCGTGCTAGTAATTCAAAGCATAGTGTTGGCGTGATATCACTTTTAAATGCTCTTAGATTAGCATTTTGGATCGTTGGACCATCAGCGAGAGGATCAGAGAAGGGAATGCCAATTTCTAAGGCATCAGCACCACCCGCGATTAATGCATCAATAATTTTTAGTGAAAGTTCAGCATCAGGATCACCAAGTGTGACGAATGGAACGAAAGCACCTTGATTAACACTATTTAAACGTTCAAAAAGCTTAGTATAACGTTCCATTAGATCTCTCCCTTACTTTTCAAAATATCGTGCACGGTAAAAATATCTTTATCACCACGACCTGATAGGTTAACAATTAACAATTGCTCTTTATTAGGCTCTTGCTCGGCCATTTTTAGTGCATAGGCGAGGGCATGGGATGATTCAAGGGCAGGAATAATTCCCTCTTTGCGTGATAAGAGCTTAAATGCAGTCAATGCTTCATCATCAGTAATAGAAACATAATCAGCGCGACCTATGCTATTTAAGTGAGCATGTTGTGGGCCAACGGATGGGAAATCAAGACCTGCGGAAATGGAGTAAGACTCTTCGATTTGCCCTTCATGGGTTTGCATCATTGGCGATTTCATGCCGAAATAGATACCAACGCGACCATGTTTCAATGGTGCGCCATGTTGTCCGCTTTCAATTCCTAAGCCTGCTGGCTCAACACCAATAAGACGGACATCTTCTTCAGGGATAAAAGAAGCAAACAGACCAATGGCATTGGAGCCACCGCCGATACATGCGATTACGGCATCAGGTAAACGGCCTTCTTTTTCTAAAATTTGTTGTTTGGCTTCATCACCAATCATACGTTGGAAATCACGTACAATGGTTGGATACGGATGAGGACCCGCCGCAGTGCCAAGTAGGTAGTGTGCTTTTTCATAGCTACCAGACCAGTCCCTAAGTGCTTCATTACAAGCATCTTTTAACGTTGCAGAACCACTGTGCACAGGGATCACTTCTGCACCCATTAACTTCATACGGAAAACGTTAGGAGATTGACGTTCAACATCTTTCGCCCCCATATAGATGCGGCATTTCATATTCAGTAATGCACATGCCAGTGCGGTTGCAACACCATGTTGTCCTGCGCCTGTTTCAGCGATGATCTCATTTTTCCCCATGCGTTTTGCTAACAGTGCTTGGCCTAATACTTGGTTGGTTTTATGGGCGCCACCGTGTAGCAGATCTTCGCGTTTTAAATACAGTTTAGTTTTGGTTCCCTCAGTGAGGTTACGACATAAGGTTAACGCGGTAGGGCGACCTGCATAGTTTTTTAATAAATCATGAAATTCGGCTAGGAATGTCGGGTCATTCTGTGCATCAATAAACGCTTCTTCCAGTTGATTCAGGGCTGGAATTAAAATTTCTGGGACATATTGCCCGCCAAATTCACCAAAGTAGGGGTCTAGTTTACTCATTTTATTTGTCTCTTAATCTCTATTCTATATGCGTATTATGTTCAGTTTTAAATGTGCTTGTCGATTAAGCGAGTGAACTGAATACTTGATTAATTTTTTGTTCGCTTTTAATACCCGGTTCGATTTCAACGCCTGAATTGAAATCAAGTCCATTACACAATAATTTGGCAGCTTGACGACAATTTTCTGCATTTAGTCCACCTGCGACCATAAATCGAAACTTACTGTTTGTGGGGATCATGTTCCAATCAAAAGTTTTACCACTACCACCGCGGCCATTATCGAGTAATAAAAGATCTATAGGTTGTTCATCGAATTGGCTAAAATCGGGGTGTGACATATTAACGGCTTTCCAAATTTCACAATGCGTAGGCAAAGTTTCACGTAATTTTTGCACGTAGTTTGCATCTTCATTGCCATGCAGCTGTACTGCTGATAAAGCAAGCTGCTCTACCATATGAGCCACAAAATCGGCAGATTGATCGCGAAACACACCGACATATTTAAGTGGAACGGCGTGGATAATTTGCCTTGCTTGTGACAGTGTCACTTTTCGTGGGGAGCTTTCTGCAAAAATTAACCCACCATAAGTTGCTCCTGCGGCCAGTGCCGCTTTAGCATCTTGTCCGCGGGTTAATCCACACACTTTGTGCTCACCAGTTACGAGGTTACGTAAGGCTTTGCCGATGTCAGCTTGTTCCATTAATGCACTACCAATCAAAAAGCCATTAGCAAATTCACTCAATGATTGAATATGTTGATGGCGGTGAATGCCTGATTCACTGATCACGACAGTGCCTGTTGGTAGCCTTGGTGCGAGCTGGCGAGTACGATTTAAATCGATAGACAGATCGCGTAAATCACGATTATTAATGCCTACCACTTGTGCTTTAAGTTGAATCGCACGTTCAAGCTCTTCTTCATTACTGACTTCAGTCAATACACCCATATTTAATTGATGGGCAACCTCAGCAAGGGCGACATATTCTTGGTCATCGAGTACTGATAGCATTAATAAAATTGCATCAGCTTGATAGTGTCTTGCTAGGTAAATTTGGTACGCATCAACAATAAAATCTTTGCATAACACGGGCTGTTTAACGGTATTACTGACAATGGTCAGGTATTCCATATTGCCTTGGAAATATTTTTCATCGGTTAACACTGAGATAGCGGATGCATAAGGCGCATAAATACTTGCAATCACAGCAGGATCAAAATCAGCTCTAATCAGTCCTTTGGAAGGTGACGCTTTTTTACATTCAAGTATAAAAACAGGGCGCTTTGCTGATAGTGCTTCATAAAAACTGCGGCTTGATGGCGTTATTGTATCGATAAAGCTCTCTAGTGGCTGTTTGATTTTACGCTCAACAAGGTAGGCGCGTTTATCATCAACAATTTTTTGTAATACAGTCGCTTTCATTTTATTGGTTCCTTGAAGCTAGTGCAGTGACTCGGTCAAACGCGCTACCACTACGAATAATATTCAGAGCGTGTTCGCTATTTTGTTTTAAATCTTCATGGCCATTAATACGCATTAGCATGGCAACATTTGCTGCAACCGCAGCTTCATGTGCAGGCTTTCCGTGACCCTGTAACAAATTGGTGAGTAAAATTCGGTTTTCATCAGGAGTACCACCTTCTAAATCAGATAACTGATAAGTCTGTAAACCAAAATCAGTTGCGTTTAGTTGATAGAAGGAAAGAACACCTTGGTTTAACTCAGCAACCTGTGTTGTAGCATGAAGAGAAACTTCATCCATACCTCCACTGTGTACCACAGCAGCGCGAGTAAAACCAAGCATTTGTAGTGTTTTTGCTACGGGCTCTACTAACGATTCTTGATACACCCCAATCAACGCAATTGGTGGGCGTGCCGGATTGATTAATGGACCTAACACATTGAATAATGTACGTGTTTTTAACTGAGTACGTACGGGAGCTGCATGACGAAAACCGCTGTGATACTGTGGCGCAAATAAGAAGCAGACCCCCAATTCATCAAGAGCATCACGAGCACTTTGAGCACTTAAATCAAGTGAAATACCAAAAGAGGCTAATAAATCAGATGAGCCTGAACGGCTAGAAACGCTGCGGTTACCATGTTTGGCAACCTTGATCCCAGCTTGTGCAGCAACAAAAGCACTTGCCGTTGAAATATTAATGCTATTTGCACCATCACCACCGGTACCGACAATATCACTGAATTGATATTCAGGGCGTGGGAACGGCTGCGCATTTTCAAGGCAAGCTAATGCTGCACCGGCAATTTCTTCCGGCTGTTCACCTCGCATTTTCATACTGACTAATACACCAGCTAATTGTGCCTCTGTTAATTCGCCACGAATTATGGCATTGAATAACTGTTGGCTTTCTTGCTGTGTTAATGTTTGAGCGCGAAATAATTTATCGAATATAGTTTGCATAATTAGGTTCTCTCTTCCCTGTTAACGCGATGATGTTGTTGTGCTAATTGGGGTCGAAAGCGCCCATGCTACGGTTTTTTCAAGTAACACTGCCCCTTGAGTGGTTAAGATAGACTCAGGGTGGAATTGAAAACCGCAAATACGGTCGTGATCATTACGTACCGCCATGACCATGCCATTTGATTGTGCACAGATAGTGAGTTGCTCGGGAACTTGGCTGCCGACTAAAGAGTGGTAACGAGCAACAGGTATTGGGTTATCTAAACCACTAAACATGGCTTGTTGATCATGAGTTGCCATGGATGATTTACCATGAAGAATTTCGCCTGCGGCAGAAACATGACCCCCATAAGCCTCAATAATGGCTTGATGCCCTAAACAGATACCGATCACAGGAATTTTACCAATCACTTGTTGTAAAACTTCTGGCATACAGCCCGCATCACTTGGTTTTCCAGGGCCAGGTGAGAGCACGAGTAGCGGCGATTCCATTTGATTTAAAACTGATAAAATATGCTCCGCACTAACGGTATTACGATAAATCACCACGTGATGACCACCAGAGCGTAATTGATCTACGAGGTTGTAAGTAAAAGAGTCAACATTGTCGAGTAATAAGATGTTCGCCATTAGAATAACTCCTCTGCTTGGTGGGCTTGGGCAATTGCGCGGATCACTGCGCGAGCTTTGTTACGTGTCTCATCGGCTTCTCCTTGAGGTGAAGAATCAAGTACGACGCCACCACCAGCTTGGACGGTAGCTACGCCATTCTCGACATAAGCGGAACGGATCACGATACAAGTATCGAAGTCGCCTTTGCCTGTGAAATAACCAACCGCGCCACCATAGGAGCCTCGACGCTCTTGTTCATATTCAGCAATCAATTGCATGGCACGCACTTTGGGCGCTCCAGTGAGGGTTCCCATATTCATACAAGCTTGATAAGCATGAAAAATATCCAAATCAGCGCGCAGAGTACCCACAACATGTGAGACCAAGTGCATTACAAATGAATAACGGTCAACCTTAGTTAAATTGGCAACGTAACGGCTACCAGCTTCACAAATACGCGCTAAATCGTTACGCGCTAAATCAACTAACATAAAATGCTCTGCCAGCTCTTTATGATCAGTACGCATGGAGAGTTCTATGCGGCTATCAAGATCTAAATCGATAGCGCCTGAAGCATCACGACCGCGAGGGCGTGTACCTGCAATTGGGTATATTTCGACTTTCCGAGTGCTTGAGCTGTATTTCAGTGCACTTTCTGGTGACGCACCAAACAGTGAAAAATCATTGTCTTGCATAAAAAACATGTAAGGGCTTGGGTTTTGTGCTTTGAGCTTTTGATAGGCAATGAGTGGATAAGGACAAGGCACCGAAAATTTACGTGATGGAACCACTTGAAAAATATCACCACGATAGATGGCTTCTTTCATTGAGTTAACCACTGCACAATATTGCTCATCACTTTTATTGGTGTGAACGGCAAATGTCTCAGTGGTCCCTAATGCTAGAGGCGATAAAAAAGGACGACATGCTGAAATAATTTCATCATGACGTTGTTTAATCGTTTGTTGTTGTTCCACATTATCAGTAAAAAAACAGCTTTTCAGACGTGCAGCCTGATTTTGATGGTCGATCACTAAATAGTGTTCCGCCACGAAGAAGCAGTAGTCAGGACACTGATTGATTGTTTTTGTCGCCGGTAAAGATTCAAAACTAGCGATTAAATCATAAGCAAATAATCCACCAATAAATAAATTTTCGGGCTGTTGAGTACTGGCTTGTGCGAGAGTTGGTAGTAACCTTAGAACATCTAAGCAGGAAGCACTTTTTAAACGACTATCTTCATCGAGTTCATGACTTGGTTGACCGAAGTTAATTGTCAGGTGCTGAGCTGATAATTCACACCGTAGTGCTTTATCTGCTAATTGCTCAGCCATGATAGGCAGTAAGTTTTCACCATTTGGTGTTAATGCCTCAATTTCGACACGCTGACCAAACGCGCGAATACGTAGGGCACTTGCGACAATTAATAAACTCTGTAAATTCGCTTTACTATTGATTTCTGCGGATTCTAATAACATGGTCGCAGGAACCTCTTGGCAAAGGTGGTTAAACAGTAATGTTGGGTCTTGCTGATAGTTAATTGGGCTATCCAGAAAACTAAAATGTGCTAATGTTGTGTTTTGCTTATTCATTTTGTTGCCTTTTAACGATTTTTAGACATAAAAAAACCCGCAGACTAGGGCGGGTTTGGCGCTGAGGCATATCGAATCTATGCGTGTGCGTCTTCCGCCCAATTTGGGAAGTTACGCCACCAACGATTTGATAGATTGATAACAGCCATACAGTGCCTCTCTGGATAATCAAATTAATATCGGCATTGCTGCCGTCTTGTGTACTAGTAAACTGGATCACATTGATTGTGTCAAGTAGTTTGTTATTTATATTCAGGAAAAATATTCCGTAATTGGAAAAGGAGATGATTACCTTATGTCACAAATTTCGAGCCCATTGATGACACGATATGATTTGCATTGTCATACCAATGCTTCAGATGGTGAGCTGACACCTGCTGAAGTGATTGAAAGGGCTATCGAAATGGGCGTAAATGTGCTTGCCATTACTGACCATGATACCTGTGACGGCGTTATCAAAGCTCGTGAGTACCTTTTGCAAACTCAACGTCCATTGGAATTGATTAATGGTGTTGAAATTTCCACTATGTGGGAAAACATGGAAATTCATATTGTTGGGTTAAATTTTTCTACAACATCATCTGTGATGAGGCAATTATTAGAAAAACAATCTGCGTTACGTTTAGAGCGTGGAATTGAAATAGGGCGTCGGCTAGAAAAAGTTGGTATTCCCGATGCTTGGGAGAATGCATCAAAAATTTCCGCTGGTGGACAAGTAACCCGAGCACACTTTGCGCAATATTTAGTTAAAATTGGCAAAGAGAAAAATATCAATAATGTTTTCAAGCGTTATTTATCGAAAGGTAAAATGGGGTATGTCCCTGCAAAGTGGTGCTCTATTGAAGATGCCGTTGATGCTATCCATCGCTCTGGAGGTATTGCGGTTTTAGCTCACCCCTCTAAATATCAACTGTCCAATAAATGGCTTAAACGTTTGGTGGCTTATTTTAAAGATTGTCAGGGGGACGCGATGGAGGTTTCTCATTGTCAACAAGCACCGAATGAAAAACAATATCTCGCTGAACTCGCACGAGTGAGCGATTTGAAGACTTCTGTGGGTTCCGATTTTCATCGGCCATGCTCTTGGATTGAATTGGGCCGTAACTTATGGCTTCCTGACGATGAACAAGCAGTTTGGGGGCTGTGGGATGAGGTAAAAACGCGATAACACATGGTGATATTCATCATGCTGCAAGTTGGAATGCGTTAGGTTGATTTATGGTGGTTAGCTTCACTCATGGCTGCCACATAATTCTCTAAGTTCTCGGCGACTCGTTCACTTGCAGCTTAGTTGCACCTTGAATTATTTAGAGTATATATCGTAAATGCGGTGTAGAATACATCCAATGAAAGAAGCTGCGTCAGTTTTATTGATGCGTTGTTAATTGCGAGTAGATAGTGCCATTTTCAGGTTTTTTACCGGATGATGCTGTCAAGAATAAAGAACCGAGGTCTGTATGAGCCAGTTTTTTTATATCCATCCGGATAATCCACAACCGCGCTTAATCAGTCAAAGCGTTGAAATCTTAAATCAAGGTGGAGTGATCGTTTATCCAACCGATTCTGGGTATGCAATTGGTTGCCGATTAGAAGATAAAGATGCATTACAACGCATTTGTCGTATTCGTCAACTGGATGCGAATCACAATTTTACGTTGATGTGCCGTGATCTATCAGAGCTATCAAATTATGCACATGTTGATAATAGTGCATTTCGTTTAATCAAAAATAATACACCAGGTAACTATACATTTATCCTTCAGGCGACTAAAGAAGTACCACGCCGTTTAATGAATGAAAAACGTAAAACGATAGGCTTAAGAGTTCCTGCAAACCCGATTGCACGTGATTTATTGGAAGCCGTGGGGGAACCTCTGATGTCAACCAGCCTAATTATGCCTGGGGATGATTTTACTCAATCTGATCCTGAGGAAATTCGTGATTTACTGGGTAAGCAGGTCGATTTGGTGATCCATGGTGGCTACATTGGCCAAAAGCCGACCACGGTTATTGATTTAACTAATGATGCACCCGTGGTGGTTCGTGTGGGTACAGGTGATCCATCACCGTTTGAATAAGCTTTTTTAGTCAAAGGATTATTAATAGGGGATCCTTGAAAACCTGTGTATAATGCGCAGGTTTTCTTATTCATTATTTTTTGTGATAGTTCACGAAAAATTATTGACGCCTGTGAAGGCGACATTTGAGGGTTATATGAGCGCTAAACCGCAAAAAACTGAGAAGTTACAAAAAATTCTTGCCCGCTCTGGGCATGGCTCCCGTCGTGAAATTGAAGCCTTTTTGAAAGAAGGTCGCATCAGTGTTGATGGTAAAATGGCGACGTTAGGTGATCGCATTGAAGTAAAACCTGCGACTAAAATCCGTATGGATGGCCGTATTCTGACCATTAAAGAGCCAGAAAAAGAGATTTGCCGTGTGATGGCATATTATAAGCCTGAGGGAGAGCTATGTACTCGTCATGATCCCGAAGGGCGTCCAACCGTATTTACTCGCTTACCTAAGCTAGTTGGTGCACGCTGGATTGCTGTAGGCCGCTTAGATGTGAATACTAGCGGATTGCTATTATTTACCACCGATGGTGAATTAGCTAATCGTCTGATGCATCCAAGCCGTGAAGTAGAACGTGAATATGCTGTGCGTGTATTTGGTGAAATCACAGATGCAAAAATTCGTCAGTTAACTCAAGGTGTTCAACTAGAAGATGGCCCAGCGGCATTTAAAACGGTTTCATATCGTGGCGGTGAGGGAATGAACCAATGGTATAACGTAACCTTAACTGAAGGCCGTAACCGTGAAGTTCGTCGACTCTGGGAAGCTGTGGGTGTTCAAGTTAGCCGCCTGATCCGTGTTAGATACGGTGATATTGACTTACCAAAAGGTTTACCTCGCGGTGGTTGGACTGAATTAGGGCTTGAACAAACTAACTATTTAAGAGAATTAGTTGAACTTGAGGCCGAAACCGAATCTAAAGTGGCGGTTGAACGCGATCAACGACGTATTAAAGCCAATCAAATCCGTCGTGCGGTTAAACGTCACTCACAAGTTGCCGCTAGACCTGCATCAAAACGCCAGTCATCAAGACCAACGGCTAAGCGTCGTACCCGCATCTAACAAATCATTTATCATTATTTTTTGGAAAGGCCATGGAGTGATCCATAGCCTTTTTTATTAATTTTGATAATGTATTTGTCACAAAAGTACAAATACATAATTGAGAATATTCTGTATTTACGATATTTTATTTGTTAGTAGCAGTAAAACAGGGTGTTATTTTATATGAATGGATTTCGGTTAATGTCGGCTGTCATGGTATTGGGTTTAGGATTAAGTTTAAGTGGTTGTGATAGTAACCAAACAGTAATTCCTGAAAGTGGGCGTTTTTATTTTACTAATGACTCATCGGATAGTTTCATATTTTTAATCGATTATCAGCCTATTGTGATCCCCAAAAATGGGGTTGGCAGTATTTCTCTCAGTCCGGGTTTTCACTCGATGACGACCGCGACGGGTAAAGTGGTTCAGTTTATTGTTTATCCAGGTAATAAAGGCGGTATTCTAAATCCTACCCAACAATTTTATTATGCGTATGATTTTATTTATGGCACTGAGGGGATCCCTGCTGTTTATCATTTAAATAAACAATCTTTAGTTATTGATGGCTATGAATTGGTGGGTAGGATCAATAGTAGTAATGATTATATAATTGATAATAATGTATTTAATTGTGATATCGCTGTAGGAGAATATGTTTCCGAAATACTCGCCGGCTCGACGACAGTGAGTAAAGTAAAAACTAAATGTTTAACTCATAAAGAGTTGGTCGATTTAATTCGTAATGAAGATGTTTTACTTTCACAACTAATAATTAAGAAACTGATTAATGATGAGGTGCAATCGGTCACTGTAGATTTTAATTACCCGCTTTCTCCACCTCATTTTTCTGATGAAACACTGCAAATGTATGCTTTAGATGTCGTATGTCTAATTAATAACTTTCGTCGTTCTTTAGATCCACAGAGAAAAGCATTTTACTATAATAAATACCACGATAATATTTCAAATATGGCGGTGATTTATAGCCGTATGGGGAGTGATAAACGTTCATTGCTTGAAAAACGCAAGTATGCTGAGTTTATGCAGCAGACTCAGGCGATTTTTGGGGCGGGTACGTTGATGCTTAATTAATATTGCTGATGTACTTATACTCACGATAATTCACATTGCAGGGCTTTTCATTAAAGGCATAGTGACTACGGTTACGCGTCATCTATCTACCTCTCGAATTATTTTGAGTATATATGTACACCAGCCAATAGACTCACCAATCAATACCTTTCTGTGCTTTAATTCCTGCATCAAAGGCATGTTTTACAGGGCGCATTTCTGTCACTGTGTCCGCTAAACTTAGCAAGTCACGATGGCATCCTCGGCCTGTAATAATAACTGATTGGTTTTCAGGGCGATGTTCTAGGGCATCAATGACTTCGCTTAATGGTAGATAGTTATAACTGACCATATAAGTTATTTCATCGAGCACCACTAAATCGATTAATGGGTCAGACAATAGTTGACGTGCATGTTGCCATGTTTCAAGGCAAGCTAAAGTATCCGCCTCCTTGTCTTGGGTTTCCCATGTGAAACCTGTTGCCATCACATAAAAAGGGACGCCATTGGGTTCGAGTAACTCACGTTCACCATTATCCCAACTTCCTTTAATAAATTGAACTACCGCCGCTTTCTTCCCATGGCCGACCGCTCGGCAAACGGTACCGAAAGCTGCTGTTGTTTTACCTTTTCCATTCCCTGTAAAAACCAGCAAAATACCACGTTCTATTTGGGCGGATTCAATACGAGCATCAACTTTTTCTTTCAGGCGCTGTTGGCGTTGTTCGTGTCGGCTTTGAGACATACGGTTACTCCGTTATATTGACGTTACGAGCAGGTTGGGCATCAAAACTGATCCCTGTTTTTCGTAGACTATCATCACTCATAACATATAAATATATTGGCATAATATCGGCAGGAGTTTTAATAGTCATTGGATCTTCATTTGGAGCCGCGCTGGCTCGCATGCTAGTACGAGTGCGTCCTGGGTTAATACAGTTAACGCGCAAGCTACTATTTTTATACTCTTCAGATAGAATTTGCATTAAGCCTTCTGTAGCAAATTTTGAAACCGAATAAGCTCCCCATTCTGCACGGCCTTGTTTACCTACGCTTGAACTGGTGAAAACTAAAGAGGCATTCGGGGCTTTGAGTAATAGAGGTAGCAAAACTTGCGTTAGCATAAAGGCGCCATTTACGTTGACCTGCATAACCTCATGCCATTCAACTACAGGCTGCTCAATAATAGGGCTAACTACACCTAATAAACCCGCGCTGTGTAAAACACCGTCAAGGTAAGCATGTTTTTGGGCAATGCTTTGTGCCAGTTCGGTGTACTCTTGATGGGTAGCTGTCAACAAATCTAATACATAGATATCTGCGGCTTTACCTGTCAGCTGTTCAATTTCTTGACTGACTGATTGAAGTTTATGCAACGTTCTACCGATGAGGATCAACGATGCGCCAAATCGGGCATAGGTTAATGCAGCTTCACGGCCAATGCCATCACCGGCTCCTGTTACGAGAAGGGTTTTGCCACTTAAGAGATCCTGTTTGGGTTGATAGTGGAGCATGGTAATTTTCCTATCTTTTTTGTTAACATGTTGAGATATCATCGCATGATTACGATGATTAGCCAATTTGACGTAAAAATTCAAGTAACATGACGATAAAGCAGAGTTATTTTACTGGTTGTTTCGCGACAATCATGAGATTATTTTTTATTAAGCTTAATATCAGAAGGATGATTTTGTGGAGTATTTCTCTCTGTATGGACTATTTTTAGCCAAAGTTGTCACAATTGTCGTGGCGATTGTTGTGCTTGCCGTTTTTGTATTTGGTGTTGGAATGCGTCGTCAAGGTAGCCGAGGTGAACTAAAAATCACCGATTTAGGTGAAAACTACCGTGAACGTCAACGTCAAATGCAACAAGTTAAAATGAATGATTCTGAACATAAAGCGTGGTTAAAAGCGTTTAAAAAACAGCAGAAAACAAAAGAAAAAAATGAAAAAGCAGGGGCGAAAACAGGCCAGACTGCGGTTAAAAAGCCTTGTTTATATGTCCTCGATTTTAAGGGGAGCATGGACGCACGTGAAGTGAGCTCTTTACGAGAAGAGATCAGTGCTGTACTTGCCGTTGCAGATCAGCAGGACGAAGTATTATTACGCCTTGAAAGCCCTGGTGGTGTGGTACATGGTTATGGTTTAGCGGCATCTCAGCTATCTCGTTTAAAAGAGAAAAATATTCCATTAACCGTGGCTGTTGATAAAGTGGCAGCGAGTGGTGGGTACATGATGGCATGTATTGCGACAAAAATTGTTGCAGCGCCGTTTGCTATATTGGGATCAATTGGTGTGGTAGCACAGGTACCTAATATCCATCGTTTATTGAAAAAACATGATGTTGATGTCGAGCTTCATACTGCTGGTGAATATAAACGAACATTAACTATGTTAGGTGAAAATACTGAACAAGGTCGTAAAAAATTTGTTGAAAACCTCAATGAAACCCATGATCTATTTAAGCAATTTGTTCATCAAAATCGTCCATCATTGGATATCGATTCAGTTGCTACAGGTGAATATTGGTACGGTACTCAAGCATTAGATAAAGGTTTAATTGATGAGCTTGGGGTGAGTGATGATATTATTATTGCTTCAATTGATACAAAGGAAATTGTCGGTATTCGCTATACGCAGAGTAAAAAAATGCTAGAGCGTTTTACAAGTAGTGTGTCCGAAAATGTAGACAAACTACTATTGCGTTGGTGGCAGCGTGGTCAAAAACCGTTTATGTAAATAAATTGAGACTTGGTTTGCTCGCAAATTATCTATTTCATATCTATTATTAATTACCGGCTGATTGCCGGTAATTTTTTGATTACGTACCATTACTTAAGGTGATATTTTTCTGAAAACAAATGGGATAAATGTTTGTACATATTGAAAGCAGCGGTACTTTTTGCGGTTGGGATACCATTTTCATCTAAAAAGAATTCACCTTTAAAAACTAAAGTGCCGCGATGTTGCTCTACAGTATCAACAAACATACCATGAATGTAGTCTTCATGTTTCTTTATGATCTCATTAGCTTTTTCAAGAAGTTCGTTTTGTGTTATAGATTGGATATCATCGTGCATTAGTTAGCTCCCTTAAGAAAATAATTGGTTGCGTCTCGTATTTTATCAGGTAGAGTGTGTGCTTTTCGTTGATATGAATTAGTTATTATACGGCTAAAATCAGTCAGCTAGAACACTTTATGTTCTTTTTAGCATAGCGTGATTTGCTTTGTAGTTTTTGCTTAAACGCAAACAATTTAAAGAAATTATATTGATATATTGCAATTGTGCCGCAATATAAAAAAGAGATTTTCATTTTGTGCATTTTAATGTAGAAATGCGCCATCGTAGAAATTTAGGTAAAGGTAAATATGGGTAAAGCTCTTGTTATCGTGGAGTCCCCGGCAAAAGCCAAAACGATCAATAAGTATCTTGGCAGTGGCTACGTTGTAAAAAGCAGCGTTGGCCACATTCGTGATCTGCCGAAAAGCGGGTCCGGCTCACAAAAGAGTACAGGCTCATCTACCGACAAAACCAAAAAGGTTAAAAAAGATCCTCAAGCTGCGTTAGTAAAACGTATGGGGATTGATCCTTACCATGGTTGGAAGGCGAATTATCAAATTTTGCCCGGTAAGGAAAAAGTAGTTTCTGAATTACAAGCGTTAGCGGCAGATGCAGACCATGTCTATCTTGCGACGGACCTTGACCGCGAAGGGGAAGCTATTGCATGGCATTTACGCGAAGTGATTGGAGGGGATGACTCCCGCTTTAGTCGTGTCGTGTTTAATGAAATTACTAAAAATGCGATTAAACAAGCGTTTGAAAGCCCAGGTGAACTAAATATTGACCGGGTTAATGCGCAACAAGCACGCCGTTTTATGGATCGCGTGGTTGGTTATATGGTATCGCCTTTATTATGGAAAAAAGTGGCTCGTGGTCTATCTGCGGGTCGTGTGCAATCAGTCGCTGTGCGTCTGATTGTTGAGCGTGAACGTGAAATTAAAGCGTTTGTGCCTGAAGAGTATTGGGAGCTCCATGCCGATCTCGCTGATAAAGATATCGCGGCATTGCGAATGGAAGTTACTCATCGATTAGGTAAGCCTTTTAAACCCGTTACCAAAGCAGAAACTGAAGCGGCAGTAGGCCTGTTAGAAAAAGCGCGTTTTCAAGTTGTCGACCGTGAAGACCGACCAACGTCAAGCAAACCTAGCGCACCGTTTATCACATCAACATTGCAACAAGCGGCAAGTACTCGGCTTGGCTTTGGTGTGAAAAAAACCATGATGATGGCTCAGCGTCTTTATGAAGCGGGTTATATCACCTATATGCGTACAGACTCAACCAATTTGAGCCAAGATGCATTAAATATGGTTCGTGGTTATATCAGTGACAATTTTGGTAATAAATATCTACCAAAAGATGTCATTGTCTATAGCAGTAAAGAGAATTCGCAAGAAGCGCACGAAGCCATCCGTCCTTCAAGTGTTGATGTATTAACGGATTCGCTGAAAGATATGGAAGCTGATGCGAAGAAATTGTATCAGTTGATTTGGAATCAATTTGTTGCTTGCCAAATGACGCCGGCAAAATACGATTCAACAACATTGACTGTGAAAGCAGGTGATTTCGAGCTTAAAGCCAAAGGCCGTACTTTACGCTTTGATGGTTGGACGCGTGTCATGCCTGCATTACGCAAAAACGACGAAGACAAAACATTACCACCAATTCAGGTGGGTTCTGAATTATCATTAGTCGAATTGCTGCCAAGCCAACATTTCACTAAGCCGCCAGCGCGTTTTAGTGAAGCATCACTGGTTAAAGAGCTAGAAAAGCGGGGTATTGGACGCCCATCAACTTACGCGGCCATTATCTCGACTATTCAAGACCGTGGTTATGTTAAAGTTGAGAATCGTCGTTTCTACGCTGAAAAAATGGGTGAAATCGTTACTGATAGGCTGGAAGAGAACTTCAATGACCTAATGAACTACGATTTTACTGCTCGCATGGAAAATCAGCTCGACCATGTTGCTAACCATGAGGCTGAATGGAAAGCGGTACTGGATGAGTTTTTCTCAGACTTTAGTAAGCAACTTAATATTGCAGAAAAAGAGCCTGAAGAAGGTGGCATGCGTACTAACCCAATGGTGATCACATCCATCATTTGTCCTGATTGTGAACGTCATATGGGGATCCGCACAGCATCGACAGGGGTATTCCTTGGTTGTGAAGGTTATGCATTACCACCAAAAGAGCGTTGTAAGAAAACCATCAACCTTATTCCTGAACATGAAGTTCTGAATATTCTTGAAGGTGATGATGCAGAAACCAATGCGTTACGTGCGAAACGTCGTTGTCCAAAATGCGGCACTGCGATGGATAGCTATGTGGTCGATAACCAACGTAAACTGCATGTATGCGGTAACAACCCCGCTTGTGAAGGCTACGAAATCGAAGAGGGTGAGTTCCGCATTAAAGGGTATGATGGCCCAGTAGTTGAGTGTGATAAATGTGGTTCTGAAATGCACCTAAAAACAGGTCGTTTTGGTCCATATATGGGGTGCACCAACGAAGAGTGTAAGAACACACGTAAGATCTTAAAAAATGGTGAAGTTGCCCCACCAAAAGAAGATCCAGTTCCATTGCCTGAACTGCCATGTGAAAAATCAGATGCTTATTTCGTTTTGCGTGATGGTGCTGCTGGCGTATTCCTTGCAGCCAACACGTTCCCGAAATCACGTGAAACACGTGCGCCATTGGTTGAAGAATTACAGCGCTTCAGAGAGAGATTACCAGAGAAATTAGCATATTTGGCTGATGCTCCTGCTAAAGATCCTGAAGGAAACCCAACGGTGGTTCGCTTTAGCCGTAAAACGAAACAGCAATATGTTTCTTCAGATAAAAATGGCAAAGCAACCGGCTGGAGTGCGTTTTACGTTGATGGTAAATGGGAAGTTAAAGACAAATAAGTGTTTTTAATGTCTTTTCAAATATAAAGGCGATAGTTTTTCTATCGCCTTTTTCATTTCAATTTTGGCCTCAGTTTTTCGTTTTATCTCACCATATGGATCTATCTTAAAAACCGTATTATTTGAGTTAAGTTTTATTTTATGTGGCAAACCGCAAAGCAATCCAAAATGGAGTTGCTATTCTATTTATAGTTATCATTGATAAGTGATATTCAGTGTTGTCATATTATTAAACGTAAGAGCTATAACACCATCACAACCGGAGGTTGAATGAAACTCAAAATATGTTTACTAGCAGGCTTACTAACTGCATTTGCAGCCAATGGCGCAGAAAAAACGGTAGAATTGAAAGAAGCAACAGCACAAGGAGAAGGAAAAACAATTGGTGAAGTTGTGATCTCTGAAACGGACTATGGATTATTGTTTACGCCAAAACTCACAGGTTTAGCACCAGGTATACATGGATTCCATATTCATGAAAACCCAAGCTGTGATGCAGGTGAAAAAGAGGGCAAAATGGTTCCTGCATTAAAGGCTGGTGGGCATTTAGATCCTGAAAAAACAGGTGTACATAAAGGGCCTTATGATAAAACAGGCCACTTAGGCGATCTGCCTGGTTTAGTTGTGGATACTAAAGGAAATGCAGATTATGCCGTTCTGGCACCACGTTTAAAGGAGCTTAAAGCAGTAGAAAAGCATGCCATTATGGTACATGTAGGGGGTGATAACTATTCAGACCACCCAGAGGCATTAGGTGGTGGCGGTGCTCGAATGGCATGTGGTGTTATTGACTAGTTGCATATATGGGTCTTTCCTAACAATGGGAAGACTCAAATATTGTATGTCGTATTTAACTGTATTCATTATTCTTAATTCTTAGCTTGAAAGGTTTTATTTTTTGCTCCCTGATGTGTATTAATTCTTTATAGTTATAAAAAATCAATCAATAACATTAATATTGGATTATCCAATTTGGCTCGATGTGTCATCACATCTGTTTTTCATGAAAGTAAACCCATGTAATGCATTGATAAATAATAGAAAAAATCAAAAAAAGTTTACAAATCTCAAAATATATTTTTTAAAAAACAATGAAAATAGTATAAGCGCAGATTGAAATTCTCAGTTTTATCAATATAAGAGTATTCGTAGTGTCTTTCTCTTAAGTAAAAAACATTGTTAATAAAGATAGTTGTAATCTTATTCAATTGGACAGTTTTATATTACATCGAGCGAGAAAAAAATCATTGATGTGTCAGGCAATGTTGCTGACGTGATGATATCACCACTGAGTCGCTACGGCTTCAAGACAGCAAATGATATTAAAATCAGTGTTACGCATTAACAATTTTTTTAGCAAATGAAATATTGAAATTATGGTATCCCATTTTTAAGAATGGAATACTCAAAAGGCTCCAATCACTCGGAGCCTTTAATTTATTGAAAACTAACGATAATGTATTTTGTGGGGATATTTAGGTATCGATTTTACCGATGACTGTATAAACATACAGTATGGTTGCTTGTCTACCAAATACGAATACGCTGTTCTGGTTCTAGGTATAATTTATTGTCTTTATCAACACCAAAGGTTTGATACCACTCATCCATATTACGGACGACACCATTTGCGCGGAATTGATTCGGACTGTGTGGATCGGTGAGGATCTTATTACGCTCAGATTCTTTATTTGCAAGTTCTTGCCATGTTCTTGCCCAAGAGATAAAGAAGCGTTGTAACCCTGTGGTTCCATCAATAATGGGAGCTTCTCCATTTGGATAGTTCTCTTTAACAAATTGCTTATAAGCACTTAGGGCGATATTTAGACCGCCTAAATCGCCAATATTTTCACCTAATGTTAATTGACCATTCACTTTTTGGTCACCAACAGTGAAACTATCGTATTGTGTGACTAACTTATCCGTCTTTTGTTTAAAATGTTCTTTCGCGGTATCGCTCCACCAATTTCGTAATTGACCAGTACCATCATATAGGCTGCCTTGGTCATCAAAGCCATGACCCATTTCGTGGCCTATAACGGCACCAATTGCGCCATAGTTGTAGGCAGGGTCAACATTAGGATCAAAGAATGGCGCTTGTAGTATTGCCGCAGGGAATACAATTTCATTTTGCACTGGATTGAAATAAGCATTGATGGTTTGTGGGGTCATTCCCCATTCCCATTGACGTACTGGCTGGCCGATTTTGCTCATATCATCGTGATAGGACCAATTAAGTACCTGCTTATAGTTATCAAGTAAATTATCTGAAGTTAAATTAATATCGCTAAAATCATGCCATTTATCCGGATAACCAACCTTAACCGTAAATTGGTCGAGTTTTTTGAGTGCCTCTTGACGGGTTGGTTCATCCATCCAGTCATTTTGGGTTAAACGTGACTTAAATGTGCCTCTGACGTAACTGACCAAATCAGTAATTTTTGCTTTGGATTCAGGATTAAAGTATTTTTCAACATAAATTTGCCCCATAGGTTCGCCTTGTAAACGATTAACGGTTTCAAGAGCGCGTTCTTTGCGGGTTCTTTGTTTTTCCACGCCGTTTAGTTTACGTGAATAAAAATCAAACCGAGCGTCAGAATAGTCACGATTTAAATAAGCGGCTTGGTTACTCAAATAATGAAAACGTAAGTAGTCTTGTAGCGTTGAGACAGGCGTGTCAGCATAAATTTTAGCCAGTTGTTCAACCGCACTATCATTTTCGACAATAATTTTATTCAACTGTTTGTTTGAAAGTTGCCATTGATTAATAAAGCTCTCCCATTCAAACCCTTTAGTGAATTTTTTCATTTCATCTAAGGTCATTGGGTGATAGTTCTTTATGGTGTCACGGCGTTCTTCTGGACTCCAATGCACTTCAGCCATTGATTTTTCTAAGTCAAAAATTTGTTGTGCTTTTTTCTCTACGTCTTTTTCACCTGACAGTTTTAAGATTGTCGCTATATAGGCGATATAGTTTTTGCGGATCTCTTCCATTTGTGGTGTTTGGTCGAGGTAATAATTACGATTTGGTAAACCGAGGCCACCTTGTCCGAGGTATAAAACGTAGGTATCAGGTTGTTTGGCATCAAGGTCAACCCAATACGAGATAAAAGGTGTATAAGCAGGCTGAGCCATTAACTTATTTATATCATTGTGATTTTTTGCACTACTGATAGCGTCAAGGTCGCTTTTGAGCGGTGTGATACCTGTTTTTTCTATCGCCTCTTCATTTAAATAGCTGGTATATAAGTTGCGAATATTTCGTTGGTTATGATTGAGAGCGCTTTCTGGTGTGCTCTGTAATTCATCGATAATGGTTTGTAGTTGTTTTTCTGTATTCAGGTATAGCTCAACAAATGAGTTGATCCGTGGCATACCCGTTGGAATTTTGGCTTTACTAATCCAATCCTGATTAACATAGCGATAGAAATCATCTCCAGAAACGATATTGTCAGACAATACAATTTTTTGATCGCCGTAAGAAATTTCTTTCGCATGGAGGGAAGGCACCATAGCAATAGTTGACATGCTAATTAACAGCGCCAATATTTTTTTCTGCATGTAATATCCTCTTTTATATTTCCATTTTAGCCAAATCGTCTTGCACTTATTCAATCATAGATCGTGAAACGTGAATTGTATCTTTTCATTTTCTTACTGATCCCAAGTATAAATTATTTCAAAATAAATTAACTTAGGTGAAATTTTATCATCTGGCTATTCACTCTGTACGGAATGATGATATATTGGTTATATCAAATCGAATATATATAGCTTTTAATTATAAGTAATAATTTTTAGCTATAGCAAATTTCTTGCTGCTCTGTAGAGGTGGATCGCAATATGAAATTACAGCAATTACGTTATATTGTTGAAGTGGTTAATCATGACTTGAATGTCTCTTCAACCGCTGAAGGGTTATTTACCTCACAGCCTGGTATCAGTAAACAAGTGAGAATGCTTGAAGATGAGTTAGGTATTCAAATTTTTGCCCGTAGTGGTAAACATCTAACACATGTTACGCCTGCTGGTGAAGAAGTGATCCGTATTTCCCGAGAAGTCCTCTCAAAAATTGAAGCCATCCGGTCTGTAGCAGGCGAACATACTTATCCTGATAAAGGCACATTACATATTGCGACGACTCATACACAGGCTCGCTATGCATTACCTCCGGTGATCAAAGGCTTTATCGAGCGCTACCCACACGTTTCATTACATATGCAACAGGGATCCCCAACCCAAATAGCGGAAGAAGTGTGCAAAGGAAATAGTGATTTTGCGATAGCCACTGAAGCATTACATTTATACAGCGATTTGATTATGCTGCCTTGCTACCATTGGAATCGATGTGTAGTGGTGCAAAAAGGGCATCCATTAGCAGAAAAGAAAAATGTGACTATTGAAGATGTCGCTCAGTATCAAATCGTAACATATACCCATGGTTTTACTGGTCGTTCTGAATTGGATGTGGCATTCCAAAAAGCAGATCTTGAACCCAAAATCATTTTTACAGCAACAGATGCCGATGTGATTAAAACTTATGTTAGGTTAGGGCTGGGTATCGGTATCATTGCCAGTATGGCTGTTAATCCTGAATTGGATAACGATTTGGTCGTTATCGATATGCGAGATAAGTTTAGTTATAGCACCACGAAAATTGGTTTTAAACGAACCAGCTTCTTACGTAGCTATATGTATGATTTTATTTGGCGTTTTGCGCCTCATTTAACCCGAGATGTTGTCGATAAAGCGATTGCACTTCGTAATAATGAAGATATTGAAGAGATGTTTAAGGACATTAAATTACCGATCGTGTAATTGAGTGATCCTTTTCATTGAATGATGGATCCGTAGTAGGATCCATCAAACCTACCTTTACTGCTAACCATTTCGCTTTATATCTCTTCTTTTTATGATAGTAAGTACAATAAATTTATGGATTTGACACAAAATCCATAAAGTAAATAATTATAGCAACTATAATTACAAGTACTTAACAAATCTTATGTCATTTGCTAGGTAAATAAGATGACCGATAATCATCATAAAAAACCAAGGAGGAGTTATGTCGTTGAGTCTAAAAACGCAGAGTGCAGCAACACTCAGTGTGGGAAGCAAGCTCTATAATTACTTCAGTTTACCGATTGCGACTAAGCAACTCGGTGATCCTACAAAACTACCCAAATCCCTTAAAGTTCTGCTCGAAAATCTATTGCGAAATATCGATGGCAAATCAGTGGTCGAAGCCGATCTACAAGCGATTATTGATTGGCAAAAAACTGGGCATGCTAATAGAGAAATAGCTTATCGCCCAGCACGTGTATTAATGCAGGATTTTACTGGCGTACCCGCTGTGGTTGACCTTGCAGCGATGCGAGAAGCGGTTAAATCGTTAGGGGGTAATGTTGAGCAAGTTAACCCATTATCACCTGTCGATTTGGTTATCGACCACTCGGTGATGGTGGACGAGTTCGCAACAAATAATGCCTTCGATGATAACGTCGAAATTGAAATGAAGCGTAACCATGAGCGTTACCTATTTCTACGTTGGGGGCAAAAAGCATTCAATCGTTTTAGAGTTGTGCCACCTGGAACCGGTATTTGTCACCAAGTCAATTTAGAGTACCTTGGTAAAGCCGTATGGTATGAAGAAATAGACGGTAAATTATTTGCTTATCCAGACACTTTAGTAGGTACTGACTCCCACACCACCATGATTAATGGCCTTGGTGTATTAGGTTGGGGTGTTGGGGGCATTGAAGCTGAAGCTGCTATGTTAGGTCAGCCTATCTCTATGTTGATCCCTGATGTGGTCGGTTTTAAATTGACAGGCAAATTAGCGGAAGGTATCACCGCGACGGATTTAGTTTTAACCGTAACTCAAATGCTACGTAAGCATGGTGTGGTTGGGAAGTTTGTTGAATTTTATGGTGATGGTCTCGCTGATTTACCACTCGCGGACAGAGCAACTATAGCTAATATGTCCCCTGAATATGGGGCAACCTGTGGTTTCTTCCCCGTAGATGAAGTGACACTGAGCTATATGAAATTAACTGGGCGTAGCGATCAAGAAATTGCCCTAGTAGAAGCGTATAGCAAAGAGCAGGGGTTATGGCGTCATAAAGGTGATGAGCCTATCTTTACCAGCACACTAGAACTGGATATGTCGACAGTTGAATCCAGTTTGGCGGGTCCTAAACGTCCACAAGATCGTGTTGAACTGAGCCAAGTTCCAAAAGCATTCCAAGCAGCAATTGAGTTAGAGCTGAACAAAAAAGATAAAGCCGCTCATTTAGCTGTTGAGTATCAAGGGCAAAACTTTGAAATGAAAGATGGCGCAGTGGTCATTGCCGCTATCACGTCTTGTACTAATACCTCTAACCCAAGTGTTCTTATGGCTGCTGGGCTATTAGCGAAAAAAGCTGTAGAGAAGGGGCTCACTCGCCAGCCTTGGGTGAAATCATCATTAGCACCGGGGTCAAAGGTTGTTACCGATTATTTAGCATTAGCAGGGCTTACGCCTTATTTAGATCAGCTTGGATTTAACCTAGTCGGCTATGGCTGTACAACCTGTATTGGTAACTCAGGTCCTTTGCCTGAACCGATTGAACAAGCGATCAAACAAGCTGATTTAACGGTGGGTGCAGTATTATCAGGCAACCGTAACTTTGAAGGCCGTATCCATCCATTAGTGAAAACTAACTGGCTGGCTTCACCACCGCTGGTGGTTGCTTATGCATTAGCAGGTAACATGAATATTAATGTCAAAACGGATCCTTTAGGTAAGGATACACAAGGCAATGATGTTTACCTGAAAGATATTTGGCCATCAAGTGCTGAAATTGCTCAAGCGGTTGAAAAAGTTAAAACGGATATGTTCCGCAAAGAATACAGTGCGGTTTTTGATGGTGATGAAGCATGGCAGGCCTTAGCAGTTGAAAGTTCAGCAACGTATAACTGGCAGGAGGATTCGACCTATATTCGCCATCCACCTTTCTTTGAAGGTATGAAAGCTGCACCAGAAGCGGTTAAAGATATTCATGGCGCTAATATATTAGCGATTTTAGGCGACTCAGTGACTACTGACCATATCTCTCCAGCAGGTAATATCAAAGCGGATAGTCCTGCTGGGCGTTATTTACAAGAGCATGGTGTTGCAGCGGCTGACTTTAACTCATATGGTTCACGCCGTGGTAACCATGAGGTTATGATGCGAGGAACATTTGCCAATATTCGCATTCGTAACGAAATGGTACCGGGTGTTGAAGGTGGTTATACAAAACATATTCCAAGTGGTAAACAAATGGCGATTTATGATGCAGCCATGTTGTATCAAGAGGAAAAACGTCCGTTAGCCATTATCGCAGGTAAGGAATATGGTTCTGGCTCCAGCCGTGACTGGGCTGCTAAAGGAACTAACTTGCTAGGCGTCCGTGTGGTTATTGCGGAATCTTACGAGCGAATTCATCGTTCAAACTTAATCGGTATGGGGGTGATCCCTCTTGAGTTCCCTCAGGGAACCACGCGTAAAACTCTAGAGTTAAAAGGGGATGAACGCATTGACGTTGAATACCTACAATCCATTGAACCTGGACAACATATTGTGGTGAAAATCACTTATGGTGATGGTCATGTTCAAGAAATTGCGACACGTTGTCGTATTGATACAGCAACGGAAATGGAATATTACCGTCATGGTGGTATCTTGCACTATGTGATCCGTCAAATGCTGCATTAATTTTAATCAATCAAACTAAAACGCCCATATGTGTTTGCCCTATGGGCGTTTTTTATTGTTATTTCGCAATATTAGGTTATTTAATTCAAGTTATGATTGTTACGTAAAGAAAGATTAATAAGCTAAATTGGGAATACATCATAAAAATGAAAATATTTTGATTTTTTTATGGGAAATTTAGCTTAAAAATTTCGTTACCGGAAAGAGTTGTGTTTAACTTTTTATAGCAGTAGAGAATAGTACTTAGGGGTATTTTAAAGTCGCTAGGCAACGTAAAGGATGAATACATGGCAGATATTAACGCAACTGATTTTTATAAAGGTGCACTATGGGCAGCAGATATTTTAGTTAGCACTTCTTCAAGCCATCGCTATAAAGAGGAAATCAGAGATATTCTTGAGCATATTCCTAATTTGTACTCCATTGTGATGCAAACGCCAGAAACTGAGGTATTTGATCTACGTTTATTTGTTGATAAAGAATTCCCATTAGGACGTAATGCGGATTATGTTTCGTTTGAGCTGGTTGCTTTAGCTAAGGATGACACAATTGTTGCATTACCTGAAAAATCTACCGATCCAGTCGAGATGTATCAAACAAGAGAAGATATTTATTCATGGGGAGTGGTTGCGAAAACAACTGCGGGCAAACAACTTCTTATGATCACAGGCGTATTTGAGCCTAGTGTCGCTAAAAACTATGTCGAACGTTTGACTGAGCAACTCGCAGCCCAAAAAGCCTAAATCTTAAATATAAAAAGCCCGCCAATAGCGGGCTTCAGACTGTTACGCCGATATTTACAAAATTTTGTCTTCAGCCAGTTGTAATGCGAAGTAGGTGAAGATCAAATCTGCACCAGCACGTTTAATCGAGCCTAATGTTTCAAGGGTGACGCGGGTTTCATCAATCGCCCCAGCCATGGCAGCAAATTTAATTTGTGCATATTCCCCACTGACTTGATAAGCACCGATAGGGAGCTCTGTGCACTCACGCAGATCACGAATGATATCGAGATAGGCACCGGCAGGCTTAACCATTAGCGCATCAGCACCTTCTTGCACATCAATTAATGATTCATGAAGTGCTTCACGGCGATTCATTGGATTCATTTGGTAAGTTTTGCGATCACCTTTTAAACAGGATCCTGCTGCATCTCTAAATGGACCGTAAAGGGCGGATGCAAACTTGGTTGAATAAGACATAATCGCAGTATCTGTAAAACCTGCGGCATCAAGCGCATGACGGATTGCGGCAACTTGTCCATCCATCGCCGCAGAGGGAGCGATAAAATCTGCCCCTGCACGGGCAGCAGCAACAGCTTGTAAACCTAAATTGTGAATAGTGGCATCGTTATCGACAATATCACCATGCATTACGCCGCAGTGGCCATGAGAGGTATATTCACAGAAACAAGTATCTGACATAACAATCATTTCAGGAACGGTATCTTTACAAATACGCGACATACGCGCCACAAGGCCATTTTCTTGCCACGCATCGCTACCTGTTTCATCAAGATGGTGGGACACACCAAATGTCATCACGGATTTAATACCAGCTTTAGCAATACGTTCGATTTCATAAGCTAAACGTTTTTCAGGAATACGCACGACACCAGGCATACTGGTTATTTGCTGATAATCATCTAAGCCTTCTTCAACAAAGATAGGCAGACATAGGTCATTAATAGAAAGATGGGTTTCTTGGAATAAATCACGCATTTTTTCGGATTTACGTAATCTTCTCATGCGTTGGATAGAATGCAGGTTGTTCACCGTAGCTCCTTGTTATCAGAAAAATAAACTTAAGGTGTTAAATTTATTGGCAAACAGTATATACTCGTCATACTTCAAGTTGCAGCGTTGTTGACTGCATTCACTCGCACCAGTCACATACTTATGTATGTTCCTAGCGACTCATTCACTTGTCGCCTAGCTGCACCTCGAATTATTTAGAGTATAAACCTTATAAATTGAAAGTGAATATATCAATTGATTAAACAAATACAACAGAGTGTTATTTGTTTAATATCAGAAAAGGAAGAGCACTGTTATTAGCTCTTCCTATTGAGAAGGGTTATTGGTGCTTGAATAGCATGTGACCCATTTTTTCAGCTTTCACATCTAGATAGTGGGCATTACTTGGATTACGCCCAACAATTAACGGTACTCGTTCAATGACATTGATACCCGCTTCGCGCATAATATCAATTTTCTTAGGATTATTGGTTAATAAACGAACTTCATTAATTCCCAATAGCTTATACATGTCGGAACAGAGTGTGAAATCACGTTCATCAGCTTTGAAGCCCAATTTTAAATTAGCTTCAACAGTATCTAAGCCCTGATCTTGTAATGCGTATGCACGGATCTTGTTGAGTAGACCAATATTACGACCTTCTTGGCGGTGATAGAGAAGCGCGCCACGGCCTTCTTTACTAATTTGCGAAAGTGCGGCTTCTAATTGGAAACCACAATCACAACGTAAACTGAATAATGCATCTCCGGTTAAGCATTCAGAATGGATGCGACTGAGAACTGGCTCAGGGCCTGAAATATCACCAAATATTAAGGCGACATGGTCACGACCGGTTGCAATCTCTTCAAAACCTACCATTAAAAATTCGCCAAAAGGCGTTGGTAATTTGGCCTCTGCAATACGTTTTAGCTGCATATTTTCATTCATTAGTTGGAATAACTCTTACATAATTAAATAGTGTTAACCGATAAGAAAAATCATTTATCGATGCTATATGGTGTTTAGCACTTAGCATATAGAAGGCTGACATTCATTTGCACACGGTCAGCGATATATTACTATAGCAGAGTTAATTAGCTGTGAACTTAATTTTATCAATCTGCGTAACCTATCGGTTTGGATAGCATTAAATGAATAAAACTGTTTACCCAATATCTGCATTTTCAATTTTATTGATCATTCCCCCTGCGGTAATGTTATTTGCCGGTTGGCATTGGCAGCCATCAGAAAGCACAGAATCACTTAAATGGTTATATTGGCTTACTGAAACAGCAGGGCTTCCTTATAGTTTGATAACTTCTGCTGTGTTGTTAGTGTTAGCGCTGGCGATTTGTCAGCCAACGAAGGCTAATATAATAAAATGGATGATAGTGATTATCTGCTGCATATTAGTTGGTCAAGGTATAAAAGGGGTTGTGAAAAATACATTTCAAGAACCACGGCCTTATGTCGTTTGGTTAGAAGAAAACTATGATATTTCTAGCTCAGATTTTTATGAGCTAAAAAGAAAACAACGTGTGGATGTCATAAAAGAAGTCGTTAAGCGCGATCAACAAGTTCCTTCATGGCAGCGTAAGCATTGGCAAGCTGAAACGGGTTATTCTTTTCCATCAGGTCATGTTTTATTTGCTGCTGGCTGGGCTCTGTTGTTGATTGGCCTTTTTTGGCAGCGTCGCCAATATGCGTTAGCAATTGTTATTGCTGTTTGGGCTGAAGGAATTGTCTTTAGCCGTTTGTTATTGGGAATGCATTGGCCCTCAGATGTCATCGTTTCTATTATTATCAGTGCAGTTCTTGCTATGGTGGCATGCCGTTTATTGCAAACGCAAATTCGTATTACGAGTAAAGAATAAATAGAAACCAGTAGCCAGATCTTCTCCCATTCGTTATGTGGGCGTATAAGATAAATTACTTTGTCTGAATGGCCTAGAAATGCTACCTTATCAGGTAGATATTTTGTTTTTCATAAGAACTGATAACGGGAAAAAATGTGAAATATTTTCTGATTTTATTACTAGCTGTCGTCATTTTTATCATTTCAATTACGCTAGGCTCAAGCAATAATCAGGTTATTACATTTAACTACCTGATTGCACAGGGAGATTTCTCAGTATCTTCACTATTAGCTTCTTTGTTTGGTGTCGGGTTTGTGCTGGGTTGGTTAGTCGCTGGACTGTTCTATTTACGCGCTATGGTGAGTTTAAAAAATGCCCGCCGTAAAATTAGGCGTCTTGAATCTCAATTAAGCACAGGCGATAAAACATTCGCTGAATCAACCGAGATTGTTGCGCAGAATAGCAAGGAATAACGTTATATGTTTGAGTTGCTGTTTCTGTTATTACCAATCGCTGCTGCATATGGTTGGTATATGGGGCGTCGAAGCGCTCAACAAGACAAGCAGCAACATGCTAATCGCCTGTCACGAGATTATGTGACAGGCGTTAACTTTCTGTTGTCAAACCAACAAGATAAAGCTGTCGATTTATTCCTTGATATGTTAAAGGAAGACAGTTCCGCCTTTGAAGCTCATCTCACTTTGGGAAATTTATTCCGTTCTAGGGGGGAAGTAGAGCGTGCTATACGGATACATCAATCCCTAGTCGAAAGTGCCGCCTTATCATTTGAACAACGACTCTTATCCACTCAACAACTTGGCCGTGATTACATGGCTGCTGGGGTTTATGATCGCGCTGAAAATATGTTTCAACAACTGACAGATGAAGTTGATTTTAAACAAAGTGCGTTACAGTCGTTACTTTCAATTTTCCAATTGACAAGTGAATGGACTAAAGCCATTGAGACAGCAACTAAATTAGTTAAATTGGGTAATGAAGAGCTAAGAGAAAATATTGCTCATTTTTACTGTGAATTAGCGATTCAACATCTCGGTAGTGATGACCTTGATGGTGCGTTGAGCTTACTTAATAAAGCTGAGCAAGCCGATAAAAATTGTGCTCGTGTATCCATCATGAAAGGGCGTATTTTTATTGAGCAGTCTCATTATGAAAAAGCGATTGCGGTACTTAAACAGGTGTATGAGCAAGATCGGGAACTTGTTGCAGAAACTCTGCCGCTGCTTCATGATTGCTATCACAAGGTTTCCGATATTGATGCATGGGAAACCTATCTGCGCCAGTGTGTAGCAGGGAATACAGGAGCGATTGCTGAACTGTATTTAGCAGATATTATTGTCGCTAAACAAAGCCATGAAGCCGCTGCAAGTTATATCAATGATCAAATACAACGCCATCCTACAATGAGGCTGTTTTATCGTTTGATGGATTACCACCTACAAGAAGCAGAAGAAGGGCGTGCAAAAGAAAGCTTAATTCTGCTGCGCAAAATGGTAGGTGAACAAATAAGAACTAAACCTGATTACCGTTGCCACAAATGTGGTTTTACTTCGCATTCGTTATATTGGCATTGCCCATCCTGCCGTTCATGGGACACAATCAAACCGATTAGAGGGTTGGATGGCCAGTGACAACGTCACTTATTACCAAACACGATTAAAGGCTATTACGAAATGATTTCTTCATCTGAGAACCACGCTCGTGCATCAACTCATTCACCTGTTATTGTTGCGCTTGATTATGAAGATGCAAATGCAGCATTAGCATTTGTTGACTTGATTGATCCGCGTGAATGCCGTTTAAAAGTGGGCAAAGAAATGTTTACTTTCAATGGCCCTCAATTTGTTAAATCGCTGCATCAACGTGGTTTTGATGTTTTCCTTGATTTAAAATTTCACGATATTCCAAATACTGTAGCGCGTGCGGTGGCCGCTGCCGCAGAAATGGGCGTTTGGATGGTTAACGTCCATGCGGGTGGTGGTAGCCGTATGATGGAAGCCGCTCGTCAAGCTTTGAGCTCTTTTGGCAAAGATGCGCCATTATTAACCGCTGTTACGGTATTAACCAGTATGGAACAGTCTGATCTTATTGGTGTCGGTATTAATGCTACTCCTGCGGAACATGCGGAGCGGTTAGCATTACTGACAAAAGATTGTGGCCTAGATGGTGTTGTGTGCTCTGCGCATGAAGCAACCAGGCTGAAGTCGTTATGTGGTGCTGATTTTAAACTAGTCACACCGGGTATTCGTCCAGTTGGTAGCGAGGTTGGTGATCAGCGTCGTATTATGACCCCACAAGATGCATTGCAAGCAGGGGTTGATTACATGGTTATTGGTCGCCCAATTACGCGTAGTGATGATCCTGCATTGGCTCTACAGCAAATCAATCAGTCGATAAGGAATGGTCATGAGTGATTCAAATAGCCGTCTCGTTTATAGTACGGATGTTGGGCGTATCGAAGAACAAAAACCTAAAGTTCAACGTCCTAAAGGTGATGGGATTGTAAGGATCCGTCGAGAAACCGCGGGTCGTAAAGGCAAGGGCGTTTGTGTTGTTACCGGCTTAGATCTCGATGACGAGAGCTTAGCTAAGTTAGCTGCTGAACTTAAGAAAAAATGTGGTTGCGGTGGCTCAGTGAAAGACGGTGATATTGAAATTCAAGGCGATAAACGCGATGTGATCAAACAACTCCTTGAAGCTAAAGGTTATCAAGTTAAATTAGCTGGTGGCTAATTTAACTGAGTTAGATTGAATCATTCAGTGAGAAATTTCATTTTGCTGGCAGGGGTAATTATTATTATTAATGATGGTGAGTACCCTTGCTATTTTCTCTTGGGCAAACAATAGTTGAGCTTTCTGTTTGTCGATAGGGATCCCATCACCACTTTCATACATTTTCCCTAAGTAGTTGTAGCCATCCTCATTTTGTTGTTCAATGGCGGCTTCGTAGAGTTGTTTGGCTTTTATTTTATTTTGTGCGACAGCTTGGCCATGTTGATACATAAAACCAAGCATAGCTTGTGCGTGTGGCAGCCCGTTATTAGCGGATTTTTCGATCCACTCAAAAGCTTTAAACCAATTTGGCTCAGGTCCATTGATATCATAATATAAAAGACCAGTCACAAATTGAGATTTTGCACACCCTTGCTCTGCGGATTTTAAAGCCCAATTTAGTGCCTCATTAGCATCATTTTCTTCCAACTTATACCAGCCCGCCAAATCAAATTGAGCATCAGGATCGCCTTTAAGTGCATTATAACAAAGTTGTAAGTTTTGGTTTTTGTCCCAACGGACTTTATTTTTTTCATATAAATCATTACAAACATTTGCGTATGAAATGTTTGTAGCCATTAACAGAATACAAGAGTATTTATTAATAAATTTCATAGGGTATATGACATCTTTTTTAGATAAAATTCGGTTGTAGCTTACAATTTAAACTAAAATTTATTTAGAGTAGACAAATTACCGAGATAGTATTTATAAACATGTGAAGTATCATGGGAGCAATGAGTGAACGCGTATAAATTCTAATTTGGCAAAGAATGATACCAGCTATAAAAAGGTAAACAAAGGTGCTCATAGAAGTATACTGTGTATGCAAAGATGAAAATATGAGCGATGACGCTAATATACCGATCCATTTTCCATTTGGGCCATACCACATACTCGCGTTTAGCAAAAAACCTCGAAACATAATTTCTTCTGAAATAGGTGCGGCAAATATTATACTAATACTTAACAAAACGAATGGAAAACCATTTATATGTTTAAAAAGCACAAGCCATTCTTCTTCATTTCCTAAAAAACCACTAATAATAGATAAACCTATTGCGGTTAATAATAGTAAGAACACTATTTGCCATGTTGTCATACCAACTGGCATTAGACCGGACTTTTTTTGATAGTAATACCAACTGATTAATGATACCGGAAGTGTAAAAAACAGAAGTGATGCAGGTATAGCATAATCTGAACGTAGTAATTGAATTACATTAGGAATGAATAATATAAAATATGACGAATAAAAACAAAAGATAAAAATAAAAATGCATAATAATGAATGAGATACGCGGTTTTCAAATGAATTCATACGACTGGTTTCTATTTTTGATGGGTTGATTTTGAATTTAAGTCTAATACAGATTTATTGTTGTTGATATATCTAATATTTATAGCGAGAAACAATAGATAAATTAGCAATAGCCTATTTACTGTTGTAATAGTGCTTTATCTAAATTATCTAGCCGTTCTTGCCAAGAAGGATGAGAACTTAATAGCTTCGAATTTACGTTTACGTGCTGTTCAGATAATTTGGTAAATATAGATTTCATCATTTCTATTGGACGTTCCTGCTCTATCATCGCATCTAATGCAAATTGGTCGGCTTCTAATTCCATATCTCGCGAATAGCTCAGAGAGAGTAATAAACTTCCTGAATTTATAAGAAGCTCTTCTAAATTAGATGTTTTCCCTACCATCCATAAAAATAGCAATTTAATGGATGAAGAACTCACTAGTGTATGCATGATATGCTGATGATAATGATGCCCCATCTCATGTAATAATACCGATGCAATTTCATTTTCATCTTTAGTTAGATTAATTAACTCATCAGTGATGATAATTGTACCATCGGCTAAAGTTAATGCATTCGCCTCACCGGGAAAATCTCTAAATATTAACGATGGCCTTAAAGGTGAGTTCTTTAGCTCTATTGACATAATGTTATTAAATAGCAAGCTGATTTCTTGCTGTTTTTCTAGTGGTAACTTACTTGGTTTAAGCTCAGATTTATCTAGTAATGCTAATGTTTCTTCTCCGAGGCTTTTTTGGATGAAAATGGGAATATTCTTTGCAACTATGCCGGATGAATACGGGATGACGTATTGAAAAACAAGAGTAGTCATTAGAATTAAGCTCATAAACAAATACAAGCAAGTGGCTTTTCGGCGCTCTAAAAAGTCAATGATTTCAATTTTTTTCTTTTTTTTACTTCTAATTATTTTTCGTAGTTGGTTTTTTTTATCACAGGTGAAGCATCCACCATCCGAAAAGTAGAGCACATCAGGTAGTGAGCCTAACGAATCGGATATTTTGATTTCACAGAGAGAGTATGATTTTTTGTCGCCGTTAATTGTTAATGTTATTTCATTCGACACATTGTCTATCAATAAAATGGCACTGTACTGCTGTGCCATTTTATTATAGGTGTATTTACCCTCGAAAATCATATACTGAGCCCAAGATCAAACTCCTTGAGAACTTCATCATGTAAAGCCGTTGCGTGTGTATCGTCATGAGCTATTTCATTTTTTAATGATAGATCACCAATAATTTTTGTATTTTCAGCCATATAATTGGCATAACGTATTTGGGAGAGAGGTGCACCAAAACCTAAAGTGAAAATAACCAATAAAGCATTGGTAATTAACAATAGTAAATAGGATGAAAATGTCATTGTTGATTTGAAATTCAATGTGTTATTGAATTCCATTGTATTGATGACAAGACGTCGAGTAGCGACATGAATATAGGCATAGGAAACAAAAAAACCAACGTATACATCTATATAACTCAGGAATAGAACACTTGTAACAAATGAAGTGCTCTTTTTATCTACATTGTAGTTTGCATGAAAGACTTCTGTAGATAAAAATTGATAGAAACCTAACGCTGCTATGATTAAAAAAGGTAAAAATATTAAAAAAGCGATCCCATAGATATTAAGAAATTTTGAATATTTTAATTTTATACTAAAATTTGACTTTCCAAAACAAAGGTGATTTACAAAAAATTCATATATTTTTTTTGAGCGAAAACTAGCAATAAGGTAGAGTAAAACAGTCATTACAGCGATTTGAACAATCGACATAACAAAGTAAAAACTCTTTAATTCTTGGTATGAATACCCATTATTTCGTTGATTTATCGTGTTTATGATGGAAATAACTGAGCCAATTCCATAAACAGATACTATTGATGCTACTATTAATAGAAATGGGAGGAGCAGTATAATCCAATAGGCTTTAGAGTAATTGGTTTGAAAATTAAATCTCACATTTCTGTAACTCGTCATTATTGCATTAAAACGCCAAGAACGAACTAAAAAATAGGGCGTTAAAAGGAATAGGGTAGCTAAAAATGCATATTTAAAACCTACGTGAATATACTCGCTCACTATGAATAAAACTAACAGTACAACAATAATTAAGCGTGTTAAAAAGATCCTGAAAGCGGATGCATGATACTCAAATCTAGAACCATTAATTTCTGTATTTCCTAAGAAATATCTTCTTGTTCTTACTGTAGCCCATGCGGAGTAAACACCTAGAGTGATTATTGTTAGCAGTAAGTTTACGAGCCAAATTAAGAAATACTCGGATTTTTTACCATGAAATATAACAGGATGAGTTTCCGAACACAGGCTTTCTTTTTCTATATTTAAATAAGAGTTTGTTGTCTTTTCCATAAACGAGCCTTAATTATACTCAATATCATTGTGAGTATATAAAAAATCAAATTTAGATTGTCAGATTTATAAGTTTCTGATGATTATTAATGCTGAATTAATTTCCGCGAGAATATAGCATCTAATTAGTTATATGGAAATTATTATTTTTATTTATATTAAATGATTTTTTAAATCAAGTAGGGATGCTTTTTCATTAATTGATTGTCTTTTTTAATTATCAAAAATAGATATTTTTTGGGGGTTATATTTCCATTTAAAGAGTTATTTGGTTATAAATTTAATAGTGCATTTATTGAGATGTAATAGATATTATGGCGAGTTTATTGGATAAGAGTCTAATACAATTGAGATTGAGAGGGGATTTATTCTATAGAAGCTGGATAAGGAGAAGCCTCTCCTTATCCATGAATTTATCTATCTGTCTATCTATTTTCCGACTTGATGTCCTATGATCCCCCCAACCGCAGCGCCACCGACAGTACCAAGTGTGCTACCGCCAGTTAGGATCGCTCCGCCAACAGCACCAACACCTGCGCCAACAGCAGTATTCTTATCTCGTTTTGACATGTTTGAGCAAGCACTTAAACTCACAGCTAGTACAGCAGCAAGAGTAAATGTCATAACGCGTTTACTTGTCGTGTTCATTTTAGTGACTCCTAGTTTCAAGGTCGTAACCAAATTATCACAATCAGTAATTATACGAATCAGAATTATCGGGAATTGATTTATATAGAGAGCAGTAATATGTCTGAGTACAACACGGTAAATGGACGATAATAAAAATAATGTGCTACTAAAAAGTATTTAGTAGCACATAGAATTATAGTATTAAAATTGATTATGCAACAGGGCGAGCAACAATATTACGAGTTTCCATACGCACTTCGGCGATGTTGACATTAATAATATCATTGAGCTGGTAAGCGGGCTCACCTTTAATTAGCACGCTACCCGTTTCTTGGCTGCATTGAATTTCATCGCGTACAGAATGTAAGAATGGAGCAGGTATAAAGGCGACAGCGCCATTATCGGTTAATCTAACACGTACACCACCGCGAGTTATATCAATGATTTCAGCAGGGAAGGCTTTATCTGTCCCTTCAAATGGCTTCAAAAATCGTGCATATAACCAATCACCGACATCACGTTCTGCCATGCGGTTTGCGCGACGACGCTCTGCTAGCTTTAAAGAAAGCTCTTCAGTTGGTTTGTCGGTAGAAGGCTTACCGGCAATAACTGATTTGAGCAGGCGATGATTAACGATATCCGTATATTTACGGATTGGTGAAGTCCATGTTGCATAAGCATCAAAACCGAGCCCAAAGTGTGGTCCTGGCTCACCTTTAACTTCAGCAAAAGTTTGGAAACGACGAATGCGGCTATCTAGGAATTGGGTTGGTTGAGCATCTAATTTACGGCGAAGTTGACGGAAACCTTCAAGTGTGAGTAAAGATTCAGCCGTTGTTTCAATACCGTGATCTTTTAGTGTTTGTACAACTTGCTCAATCTGTAAGGGCTCAAAGCCCATATGCACGTTAAATACCCCAAAACCTAAGCTATTTTTGAGTTGGATTGCAGCGCATAAGTTCGCGGTGATCATGGCTTCTTCAACAATACGATTGGCTGAGCGACGGCTTTCAACAATAATATCAATGACATTACCTTTATCATCTAATATGAAACGGTAGTCTGGGCGATCTTTAAATACTAATGCATTTTGTTGACGCCATTGATGGCGCTTATCAGCCATCTCTTTCAATAATTCAATTTGCTGTTGATCAGTCTTGTTTGCAGGCTGCCAGCTACCAGACTTTTCTAGCCAATCAGAAACTTCATCATAGACTAACTTGGATTTAGACTCGACCCATGCGCTGAAAAATTGAATATCATCAGCAATGTGGCCATCATCTAAAATAGTTGCACAGCATACCAGAGCAGGGCGACGTTCATTCGGGCGCAAAGAGCAAAGGTTATCTGACAGCTCTCTAGGCAGCATTGGAATGTTAAAACCCGGTAGATAGTTAGTATAAGAACGCGCTAAAGCGAGTTTATCTAGCTCACTATCTTTTTTGATGTAGCTTGTTGGATCAGCAATAGCGATATATAACTTTATATCACCATTTTCTGTTCTTTCGGCATAGAGCGCATCATCCATATCCTCGGTGCTTGCGCTATCAATAGTGACAAAGTGTAAGTCAGTTAAATCAACACGCTCAATACCTTCATCATCACGCTCACCGTCAACCATTTGCGGCTCAGCACGGTCGAGTTGATGACGGCGTAACGTTACCCACCAAGGAGCAAAATGATCTTCGCCATCAGTAATAAACTCAGTGATATCTGCATAAAAACCCTTGTCACCTTTTAAAGGATGGCGGCGCATCTGAGCGACGACCCAATCGCCTTGAGCAAAGTCATGAGTAACTTCTTTGATTGGGCGGCAAGAGATAGCATCTTTCAGAAGTGGATGATCAGGAATAACGAATAAACGGTTATCGTTATCTTTTTTTTGAATTCTACCCACAAAGCGGCTGAGAAAGGGTTCAATCAGCTCTTCAGGTTCAGCGAATTCGCGATCTTTATCAGTATGAACGGCGGCAATGATGCGATCACCATGCATGACTTTTTTCATTTGTGGCGGTGGAATAAAGTAGCTTTTTTGACCATCTACTTCTAGGAAACCGAAACCTTTATCGGTGCTTTTAACTAAGCCCTCAACGCGAGGCGTTTGAGAGTGTAGCTGCTGTTTAAGTTGCGCGAGCAATGGGTTGTCTTGAAACATACTTACCGTTTTTATGGAGGTTGAGTTTGGCTCCCATTGTTACGTAAGACAAAGTCTTAGGGCAAGGAAAAATTTGCGCAGGCAACAAATAACTGGGAGCTGTGTTAGATTAATTTTCTGGGTAAACCTTATCTTTAAATTCACAGAGGTCTTCGATAATGCACGAGCCACAGCGAGGTTTACGTGCAATGCAAGTATAACGACCATGCAAAATCAGCCAATGATGGCAGTCAACTTTAAATTCTACTGGAACAACTTTTAGAAGCTTTTCTTCAACTTCGACGACATTCTTACCCGGAGCAAAATTAGTTCGATTACAAACGCGGAAAATATGGGTATCAACAGCAATGGTAGGCCAACCAAAAGCCGTATTGAGGACGACATTCGCCGTTTTACGACCTACTCCAGGAAGCGCTTCTAGTGCTTCGCGATCTTCAGGGACTTGGCTGTTATGCTTTTCGATCAGGATTTTGCACGTTTTAATTACGCTTTCGGCTTTAGTATTAAATAGGCCAATAGTCTTGATGTATTCTTTAATACCATCAACACCAAGCGCTAACATGGCTTCAGGGGTGTTAGCGACAGGGTATAATTTTGCAGTCGCTTTATTGACACTGACATCGGTCGCTTGCGCTGATAGCAATACGGCTATCAGCAATTCAAAAGGGGAGCTGAATTGCAGCTCCGTGGTAGGATTTGGATTGTTATCGCGCAGGCGAGTTAATATTTCAATGCGTTTCGATTTATTCATACTCACATTCAATGTTATTTTTATCTAGAAATATGGCTGCCGCACCCTTGTTCTTTTTGATATTCGCGTTCAGGTTGTTCACCTGACTTGAGTACGGCACGTTTTTTCATTTTTTCATCAATCAAATATTTGCCCGCAAGCATCAAGGCTAGGCCAATAAAAGCGCCCGGTGGCAGCATAGCGAGTAAAAACGGTGAGTCAAGGTGTAATACCTCAACGCGTAATGATTTAGCCCACGAACCTAAGAGTAAATCAGCACCATCAAACAAAGTACCGTTACCCAGTATTTCACGCATAGCACCAAGCACAAATAATGCGGCGGTAGCACCTAACCCCATCGCTAGACCATCTATAGCAGAAAGTGATACAGGGTTTCTTGAGGCGTAGGCCTCAGCACGACCGATGACAATACAGTTGGTAACGATAAGAGGGATAAATATTCCCAGAGATTCATATAAACCAAAGGCATATGCATTGATCAGCATCTGTACGGCACTTACGACAGATGCAATAATCATAACATAGATAGGAATACGAATTTCTGTAGGTACCCAGCGACGAAACGCAGAAACGGCGACGTTGGTACAAACTAAAACCAAAGTGGTCGCAAGGCCGAGACCAAGGGCATTAGTTGCCGTTGATGAAACTGCCAGTAATGGACATAGACCTAATAGTTGTACAAGAGCCGAGTTATTTTTCCATAAGCCTTGTGCAAACAGTTCTTTAGATTCACTCATGTTTATTCTGCTCCACAAATAGGATAATTTGATAAGTTTTGTGGTATTTTTTGCATAAATGTGGCCGTACGCTTAGTGGCATTCACTACAGCTCTAGGTGTGATCGTTGCTCCTGTAAATTGGTCAAAATCACCGCCATCTTTTTTTACCGCCCATTTAGGATCATGTTCTGATTCGACTTTACCCGTAAGTAACGTGATCCAGTTTGAAATTCGCGTTTCGATTTTATCGCCAAGACCGGGTGTTTCATGGTGCTCGGTAACTCTAACACCTAATACATTTCCATTGAAATCCGCACCGACCAATAAGTGTATTGCCCCTGAATAGCCATCAGGCGCAGTTGATTCAAGGGCAGCTGCAACAGGCTCACCATTTTTACGCGCAATATACAGTCGATGCGGCTGTTTACTGCCGAGTTCAGCTTCTGCACCTACAAGATAACACTCTTGGCCAAATTCATTATCATATAAATTGGTGGGTACGACTTGGTCGAGCAACTGCTTTTGAACGATCGCAGCTTGTTGAGCAATAGTATCTTTAGTCAAGGTATAGACAGCCGCGCTGAGTGCTGTTGTACCTGCTGCAAAGATAGCCAATATCGTGCCATGACGGCGCATTGTGTTTAGCATAAAGGCTCCTTACTTATGTCCGTGCCCGTATGCGCGAGGTTGCGTATAGTGGTCAATAAGTGGGACTGCGATGTTGGTTAATAACACTGCAAAAGCGATCGCATCTGGATAACCGCCGTATACGCGAATTAACCAAACTAATAAACCAATCATAACACCATAAATAAGGCGACCTTTCGGTGTTGTGGATGCCGTAACAGGATCGGTTGCAATAAAGAAGGCGCCTAACATCGTTGCACCAGATAACAGTTGCAACATCGGTGATGAGTAACGGCTATCATCTAGCAACCAACTGACAGTTGCACAGAAAGCTAATGTAACAAGGAACGACACTGGAATTTGCCAGTTGATAATGCGGCGGTTCAACATGATCAACCCACCTAGCAAATAGCCAAGGTTTACCCACTGCCAGCCAATACCAGCTAATGAGCCTTGCAAAATAGGTTGTTGTAAAACATCAGAAATGGAGTGTGTTAACAGCCCTGTTTTAAAGCTATCTAAAGGTGTTGCTTGGCTCATACCATCAACCCCCATGCGTAGAGCATCAAGGGTCACACCTGTTGGCGTATGTCCAGTAAAGATAATGGCTAAACTTTCTAATGGGTTTATGCTGAGTGATTGTAATTCATGAGGTGGTAACCAGCTGGTCATTTGTACGGGAAATGATATCAATAATACAACATAGCCAACCATTGCTGGGTTAAATGGATTTTGTCCCAATCCACCGTAACATTGTTTGGCAATAATAATGGCAAACGCTGTTCCTAAAACAATCATCCACCATGGCGCTAACGGCGGTAAGCTTACACCTAAGAGCAATGCGGTGACGACCGCGGAGTTATCTTTTAGTACGTTAACAACAGGTTGCTTACGCAAACGTATAGATATACCTTCGGCAATTAACGCAGTCAGCATGGCTAAAATGATCTGATAGAGTGTACCAATACCAAAAAAATAAAGCTGTGCTGCTATACCTGGGATCGCTGCCAGTAAAACCCAAAACATCACCGAGCTGGTACTTTGTTTATCGTGGGTAAATGGCGCGCTAGCAATTTTTAAGCGGCGATTATTTGGGTCAATAGGCCTAAATTTCATGGTGTCTAATCACTTACTCTGTCGTTGTTTGTTCATTTTGCTTTTGAGCTTGTTTAGCTTTTACGCGAGCTATGGCTGCTGCAACGGCAATTTTGCGTGGATCCGTTTCTTCTTCAATAGGTAGCTCCGCGGCTGGAGAAAGCAACTCTTCTTCTCTAATTTGAGCAACCATTTGTGCTTTTTCTTGAGCTAATTTTTTTGCCTTAACTCGCGCAATGGCAGCAGCAACAGCGGCTTTACGTGGATCCACTTCGGTTTCGGCTACTTCAACGGATGCATCAGGCTCAGTCGCGGCAGGGGCTGTTTCAGCTTGCTGCGCCGCTTTTTTGGCCTTGGCTCGGGCAATGGCAGCAGCAACGGCGGCTTTACGTGGATCCACTTCGGCTTCGGCTACTCCAACGGATGCATCAAGCTCAGCAGCAGCAGGGGTTGCCTCAGCTTGCTGCGCCGCTTTTTTGGCCTTGGCTCGGGCAATGGCAGCAGCAACGGCGGCTTTACGTGGATCTACTTCGGCTTCGGCTACTCCAACGGATGCATCAAGCTCAGTAGCAGCAGGGGCTGCCTCAGCTTGCTGCGCCGCTTTTTTGGCCTTGGCTCGGGCAATGGCAGCAGCAACGGCGGCTTTACGTGGATCCACTTCGGCTTCAGCTACTCCAACGGATGCATCAGGCTCAGTCGCGGCAGGGGCTGCCTCAGCTTGTTGCGCCGCTTTTTTGGCCTTAGCACGGGCAATGGCTGCGGCAACGGCGGCTTTACGTGGATCCACTTCGGCTTCGGCTACTCCAACGGATGCATCAAGCTCAGTCGCGGCAGGGGCTGCCTCAGCTTGCTGCGCCGCTTTTTTGGCCTTAGCACGGGCAATGGCAGCGGCAACAGCGGCTTTACGTGGGTCATCCACTTCAGGTGAAGCTGCTCCTTGAGTTACACTGTCACTTTCCGCCGCTTGCTGTGCTTTTTTAGCTTTGGCTCGAGCAAGCGCAGCGGCGACGGCCGCTTTACGTGGGTCATCTGCTACATCATTAGCCGTAGTCGTTGCGGCTTGTTTTTCTGCTTGTTTTGCTCTAGCAAGCTCTTTACGAGCGGCTCTAGCTGCAATGACTGCGCTGTTATCAGGTTCAGCGCCACTGACAATATTGATATCAGCTGTTGCATTAGCTTGTTTAGCTTTTACGCGAGCTAATGCCGCTGCAACTGCATCTTTATCAGATGCCTCGACTTGTACTGCGGCTTTTTTGTGGCGTTCTTCTCGAGCGAGTTTCTCTCGTTCCATTCGCTGTTGTTTTGCTTCAAAACGCAATTTAGCTTCAGCAGCACGGCGTTCTTCTTGATTAATTTCGCGTATTTCAGCTTTTTCTTGTCGATAATATTGTACCAGTGGAATATTACTCGGGCAGACATAAGCACAAGCTCCGCATTCAATACAATCGAACAAGTTATGTTTTTGGGCTTTTTCGTGTTCTTTGCCTTTACTAAACCAATATAATTGCTGAGGTAACAAGGCAGCAGGGCATGCTTCAACACACAGGCCACAACGAATACAAGCTTCTTCTAGTGGTTTCTGACCCACTTCTTCAAGACTAGGAACTAATAAGCAGTTACAGATTTTCACGACAGGAACGTTAAGATCAGGTAAGGTAAAGCCCATCAAAGGCCCTCCCATGATCACCATTTGTTCTGTGGCAGGTGTAAAGCCTGTTTGCTTTAGGAGATGATAAACAGGAGTTCCTAAACGTACCCAAAAGTTACCGGGAGAAGTAATTGACTCGCCAGTCACGGTCACAACACGTTCAATTAATGGTTGTCCATCGATAATTGCTCGTTTAATTGCAACGACAGTTCCCACGTTTTGCATCAGTACGCCAATTTGTGACGAACGGGCACCAGACGGCACTTCTTTACCAGTTAAGATTTTAGTGAGCTGTTTAGCACCGCCAGAAGGGTATTTAGTGGGCACGACACGAACAATGATCTGTCTGTCATGGTCAGTAATCGCATTTTTTAACGCTGCGATTGCTTCAGGTTTATTATCTTCAATACCAATTAATATTTGGTCTGGGTTTAACAAATGCTGTAATACTCGGCAGCCTTCAATCACTTCATCAGCATGCTCTTGCATTAATCGATCATCAGCGGTGATATAAGGCTCACACTCTGCTGCATTAACAATTAATGTTTTGATGGCATCTTTACCACCGGCAAGTTTTGAAGCGGTAGGGAATCCTGCTCCACCTAAACCCGCAATGCCTGCTTGTTCGATTTTTTGCAGTAGCTGTTGAGGCGTTAAACGTGAATAATCCGCCTCTGGATACAATTCACACCAAGTGTCAAGGCCATCAGATTTGAGACAGACGGATAATTCACTCAAGCCAGAAGGGTGAGCAGTGACCATCGGTTTGATGGCGGTGATCGTGCCTGATGTTGAAGCATGTACAGGAACAGTCCGCCCAACACCTCGCGTTAATGGTTGGCCTTTTAATACATGATCGCCAACATTAACTATTAGTTCACCTTCTGGGCCCAAATGTTGTTGTAATGGAATGACTAACTCATCAGGGATCGTGGCAATGCGCATGGGTGTTTGGCTAGACTGTAGCTTCATTTCAGGTGGATGTATGCCACCTGCAAAGTCCCAAATATTATCTTTTTTCAACCAGTTAAATAAATTAAACATGTGTTTCACCTTTTACTGCTGTTTGATTCGGTGATACAGGTATATTTTTAACTGGGATACTGTTTAAATCCCATTTCCAATTTGCTGTGGTGGTTTTCACGGGGACAAGTTCAATACAGTCTGTTGGGCAGGGGGCTACACATAAATCACACCCTGTACATAAATCTTCGATAACGGTATGCATTGCACGAGTTGCACCTACAATGGCGTCTACAGGGCAAGCTTGGATACATTTAGTACAACCGATGCAATTGTCTTCATCAATAATCGCGACTTTACGCACAGGGTTTTGTGCGCTTTCATCACCATCAATAGGTTGAGGGTCGACGTTAAGAAGTTCTGCTAGTTTAAGCATCACTTGTTCACCACCGGGGGCACATTTGTTGATCATTTCACCATTATTGGCAACAGCCTCTGCATACGGACGACAGCCAGGGTAACTACATTGACCACATTGGCTCTGAGGTAAAATAGCATCAATTTTTTCAACAATCGGATCCTCTTCAACCTTAAAACGTAAAGAGGCATAGCCAAGGATCAGACCAAAAATCAGCCCTAATACAGCTAAAATAGCGATAGCAATCCATAATGACATCATTAGAATTTCACCAAACCACTAAAGCCCATAAATGCTAAAGACATCAATCCAGCTGTAATTAAGCCGATAGATGAGCCTCGAAAAGGTGCGGGTACATCTGCAACTGCAAGGCGTTCACGAATGGCTGCAAATAACACCATAACTAATGAAAAACCAACGGCCGCACCAAAGCCATAGACGGCAGACTGTAAAAAGCCATGCGACTGGTTAATGTTGAGTAGTGCGACACCCAGTACTGCGCAGTTAGTGGTGATCAATGGTAGGAAAATACCTAGTAGGCGATACAGGGTTGGGCTGGTTTTTCTCACCACCATTTCAGTGAATTGCACAACCACTGCAATGACTAAGATAAAGCTTAATGTGCGTAAGTAAAGGAGGTCAAGGGGAACCAATATTAAGGTGTCCATTAACCAAGAAGAGATCGCGGCGAGCGTCATTACGAAGGTCGTGGCAAATCCCATTCCAATGGCTGTTTCGAGTTTTTTTGATACGCCCATAAAAGGACACAGACCAAGGAATTTTACCAGTACGAAGTTATTAACCAGTACTGTTCCAATAAATAGCAAAAGATAATCAGTCATTTCATAGCCTGAAAACAAAATTAAAAGTACAAAAAACGACGAATGTCAGTTAAACAGGCCGTATCATAACAAGCTATTTTTGTGATGCTTATCGATCTTGTGTGAAAGTCATTTTTACACGTGCAGAATTCTTGATATAGGGGACAAAGAAACCAGCACCGATAAGAGGCCAAGCCAATGCTTTAAGGGCTGTTGCATCATCGACAGCGGCAAATGCAAATGTTTTTAGCCCGAGTAGTAATAAGATCAGCAGCCAAATAATAAAGCGGCGTGGGAAGAAGCGGGAACGGTTAAACATGAGTTTAATGATATGAGCAGTAAATAATGCCATTACGATGGTAATCAAAAAAGATAAGCACCAATCAAGTGGAATATAACTAGTCCAATTATCGATGGTGGTGATTATTTGATAAAGCTTAATGGAATACATAACAACCATCGCACAAACGGCAAAGAAAGTGAGTAAAATAAAAGCAGCTGGAGCGAGTAGCCAACCAGTGATACGGTGATGGTCATAAACAGGAGTCATATCATCTATTCCATAAAATCAATTAATGAGTATCCTACCATAGTTTAATTTGCTAATTAATTGGTTATGGTGATACTTTTTGTGGTTACGAATAAAAAATAATTAATGAGGTTACTTATGTCTACACCGATAAAAGTAGGTATTGTGGGTTATGGCTATGCCAGTAAAACATTTCATGCGCCGTTTATTGCCACGTTACCCGGATATGAATTGACCGCCATCTCTAGTAGCGATCCTAATAAAGTCACCCTCGATTGGCCGAATGTAGCTGTTGCCTCTTCCCCTGAAAAATTGTTTGCTAATCCAGAAATAGAACTAGTCATAATTCCCACACCTAATGACACACATTATGCATTAGCGAGCCAAGCATTGGCTGCAGGTAAGCACGTCGTTGTTGATAAGCCATTCACAGTGACAGTCGAAGAAGCTGAAAAGTTACAACAACAGGCGCTTAAAGAGGGTAAGTTACTCTCTGTTTACCATAACCGCCGTTGGGATGCAGGTTTTTTAACCCTTAAAAAACTGTTTGCTGATGGTTGCTTAGGTGATATCAAATATTATGAGTCACACTTTGATCGCTATCGTCCCGAAACGCGTCAAAGATGGCGTGAATCAGCCGTTGCAGGTGGCGGTATTTGGTATGATTTAGGCCCTCATTTATTAGATCAAGCATTGCAGTTTTTTGGTAAACCGCTCGGTATTACGGCTGATTTAGGCATTATTCGCCCTAATGCCGAAGCAACTGATTATTTTCATGTTTTACTTAACTATTCAGATAAAAAAGTGGTTTTACATGCGACGACAGTCGCAGCAGCAGAATCACCGTTGTATGTTATTCACGGCATGAAAGGTAGCTATGTTAAATATGGCCTTGATTCACAAGAAGATGAATTGAAAAAAGGGCGATTACCCACTGATGATAATTGGGGAATAGATAAACGCAACGGTTACGTGACGTTGTCACAAAATGATGAACTCGTTACCCAAGAATGGATCAATGAGAAAGGTAACTATGGTGGATATTACCTTGCGATTTATGAGGCGATACGCAATGGCGCAGCCACGCCTGTTCTTCCTCAAGAAGCTATCAATATTATGAAACTTATTGAAGCAGGCATACGTTCTGACAAGGAAAAACGTACTATCAATATTGATTTCTAATATTTATTTGATGCATCAGCATTTGCTGGTTCTTTTTTGGGTAATATGATGAATTTGTTAGCTAAACTAAAAATTGATCCGTTCTTATTGATCATGATTTGTGTTGTCGTGATTGCCAGCCTATTTCCTTGTGAGGGGAATATAAAGGTGGCTTTTCAATATTTAACTACAGCAGCGATTGCATTGCTCTTTTTTATGCATGGCGCAAAACTATCTAGAGAATCAATTGTTGCTGGGATAGGGCATTGGCGACTACATTTAATGGTGTTTTCTAGCACATTTATTTTATTTCCAATTATTGGGCTAGGATTGCACTTTATGGTGCCTTCATGGATGTCTCCAACGGTATATATGGGCTTCCTTTATTTATGTGCATTGCCCGCAACAGTACAATCAGCAATTGCATTTACTTCTGTTGCCGGAGGTAATGTTGCTGCCGCAATCTGTAGTGCATCAGCGTCAAGCATACTTGGGGTCTTTTTATCTCCGATACTTGTTGGTTTTTTAATGGATGAAGATGGCAGTCAAGCGATGGACACGCTCAATGCGATAGGGTCAATCTTACTGCAATTGATGTTACCATTTGTTGTAGGACACTTAGCTCGACCATTACTTGCTAATTGGATGAGTCGCAATCGTAAGCTGATCAATATTACAGATCGTTCATCGATACTACTTGTTGTTTATGTTGCGTTCAGTGAAGCGGTAGTAGAGGGAATTTGGCAACGGATTGATGCTTTCTCATTATTTATGATTGCTGTCGTGAGTTGTATTATTTTATTTATTGTTATGATACTAAACATAATTGCAGCTCGACTATTTAAATTTAACAAAGAAGATGAGATCACCATTGTTTTTTGTGGCTCTAAAAAAAGCCTCGCCAATGGGGTACCTATGGCTAATGTACTATTTCCAGCCTCGGTAGTTGGCGTGATCCTTCTACCACTCATGATATTTCATCAAATTCAGTTAATGGTCAGCGCTGTTCTTGCGCAGCGCTACGCCAATCGTCTAACGAAATAATATTTATCAGCCGAACAATTAAACTTGTTCGGCCTTATAGTTTTTAGTTACAACATACTTGTGGTGTAAAAAATAAAAATCACATAAACAATGGCGCCATTTACAGGTTAAACAGGGCAGAAAGGGACTTTCTACCCATGGTCGTTAGATGGTGACTTATTGGCGTAGGGCAGCTTTTTGCCGTAGTTGCTGTTTTTCATTATCACTGAGGAATGACATGGTTAAACCATTAATTTGAGCTTGTTCAATTTCAGCAGGGGTTAATCCTGCTTTAGGTGCAGCAACTTCATATTCATAAGCTAATTCAATTCCTTCTACCGCAGGGTCATCCGTATTTATTGAGGCAATGATTCCGTGCTGTAAAAACATTTTCAGTGGATGGTTAGCCAAAGAAGCAACGGTACTGGTTTGAATATTAGAGGTTAAACAACTTTCGATACCTATCTTATGTGTTGCTAAATACTCAATAAGTTTCGGATCTTCGCTAGCTTTTACACCGTGGCCGATCCGTTGAGCACCAAGCTCTTTTATTGCATGCCAAATACTTTCAGCACCGGCTGCTTCACCTGCATGTACAGTAATTTGTAAGCCAGCATCTCTCGCTTGTTTAAAATGATTATGAAATAGGGCGCCAGGGAAGCCAAGTTCATCGCCTGCAAGATCAAGAGCACACAGTTTATTACGATGGGCTAATAATCCAGCTAACTCTTTTGCGCAAGCCTCTTGGCCAAAAGTACGGCTTAGAATACCAATTAGATTTACTTTTATATCGTATTCTAGACAACCAGCGGCAATGCCATCGATTACAGCCTCAACGACACCTTCAACAGGAAGCTGATGTTTCATGGCCATATAGTACGGAGAGAAGCGTAATTCAGCATAATCGATGCCAGCATTATAAGCGTCTTCAACGTTTTCTTGAGCGACTCGTTTGCAAGCATCTAAATCAGCTAAAACGGCGACTCCCCAATCTAACTTTTGTAAAAAACCTACTAAATCAGCTTCTTGAGTAATAACCTGCACATGAGGGCGTAGGCTTTCAATTTCATTAGCAGGTAAAATAATATTATGTTGTTGTGCGAGAGAAAGAATTGTTTCAGGGCGGATATTGCCATCGAGATGACGATGAATGTCTGTGAGTGGTAGTTGTTTGTTGATCACTGAATTCCGTTCCTATGTCGTTATATCGTATCTTTAGTATATACCCGTCATCCTTCACGTTGCAGTGCTTTTAGTCAGCGCATTTGGTGACTAATTTCTCTGCTATTGGCTGCACCTCGAATTATTTGGGGTATAAATATAAAACGCCAGCTTAAAAATAAAGCTGGCGTTTGTTTGTGATCCTAACTAATTAATCGTAATTAGTTAGCTGCTGGTACAGCAATATCTGCACCTTCCGCAGGGGCTTCTTCAGTACCCATTTCTGGTTCAGCTAAGTCTTCTTCATAACCCATGTTATCTTCAGGGCTAGACATAACTTTCATTTTAGTTAAGAAATCAGCAAGAGTGTATTTATCAGCATTGAAGGTGATATCGTTACCTGCAAACTTGATAGTCATTGTCAGGTCATTACCTTTTTCAACCATCCAAGGTGATTTTTTCTGTTTTGCTTTTTCTGCACGTTGTTCATCGGTCATGAACATTTCTTCGAATGGTGAAGAGAACATGTCTGAAGTCAGCATAACTTGCGCTTGGTCAAACTCAGCGGTTGCTTGCTCCACAAATTGCTTCTTAGTCGCTGCATCAACAGCTTTACCTTGATCTAAAATTGCGGCTTGAGCTATTAACTCAATCGCCATTGGTTTATTCAACGTAAAGTTAAAATCAAAAGAAGTCAGTAGGCTCTTAACGGCTTCATCCACTTTATTAGCCATAGCCAATGAAGTCAGTTCGTCTTGATCCCATTTGTTGAAGGTCATACTCAAATCGATTGAACTTTGACCTGCATCGTTTTTCCAGTAAGCCGGGCTGATAGAGAAGGTTGGTTTACTTTGCAGTAACTCAGGCAATGTTTTGGTCATCATATCCATTGCAACTTGCTCAGCCGCTGCCGAAGGATCACCTGTAGCCAAACCTTCGGCTAATGCTTTGTTGTACTGCTCAACAAATTTACCCAGCGCTTTCGCATCCAGTTTATCGATTGAAAGTGCAACTTTACCTGAACCTAAGTTTTGCTCTAATGCTTTCAAATCGTCAATGCTATAGGAGATGCTACCTTTAACACTTTCTTTTTCAAGAACAGTATCAGAACCTATAACCAGATTTTTGAAAGAGAACTTCGTTTCTGGGATGTTGAAATCAGTATCAGCAATAACGAGATCTTGTTTACCCGTGTAGAAGCCGTATTGAGATTTGGTTACGTTCGTGGTTATTTTTAACCCTTTTAACGTCATGCTCTCAGATTTGTCAGCTTTTTGAATAACTAAGTTATCAGTGATAATTGAGCCATCAACATCAGCGAAATCAGCAGAGGAATTGAATACCAGTTTTGAACCACTGAAAGAGATACTTGCATCATCTTTAGAATATTCAATTGGAAGCAACTCTAAATTAGAATCAATACTTTTGCTATAACCAACAACAGCAGTACCAGAAATGAAAGGTTTACCTTTAGTGATTTCGAATAACTCTTTAGTCGCAGCATTATTTGCGAGCTCAATATTCGCGGCACCTAGTTTAGGAATTAAATTAAACTTAGCAACTTGAGATAGAGGGAAAGGGCCATGTTCAATATCGGTATTGAAGACTATAGTTTCATCAGCACCGTTAGATTCTGCTGCTGAAATAACGATGTTCGCTTGTGAAGAAAAGACGCCACGTTTAAAGTTTTCAACTTTAAACACAACACCCGCTTCAGGGGCATTTGCAGCAAAGAACTCGTTAGTGTTGCTGATGATTTTATTCAGTTCATTTTCAACTTTAGAGCCTGTATACCAAGATGCACCGGTCCAAGCCGCACCAACAGCAACAATCACACCAACTGCAACTAATGACTTTTTCATTATAAACATCCATCCTTTTAGCACGTTTTATTAACGCACTATAAAAATTTACAAGTTTCATCCAACCGTCTATTGCGTGCAATCAAGACGAATAAAACACAAAAAAACACATTAAAGGTTATACACGCGAGCGAGTTTACCCACACCTGTGACATAAACTTCTTTTTCAAAGGCAGAAAGAAAAATAGATTCTCCTGAACAGATCTTTAATTCATCATCGCCTGATTTCAAAACTAATTCGCCATCTATGCAAAATAGAATAGAAGCGGTTTCATTAGTTATGCCTATTCCCGTGTCGTTAATAGAATATATACTAAATGCAAAATCTTCTACTGGTATATGATATTTACAGATATTTCCTGATTTTTCTGGTTCACTAAGTAAGCTTTCTTTAGTTTTCGAAATAAAATCGACATTAGCAATCAATTCAGGAACATCAATATGCTTATTTGTTAGCCCAGCACGCAATACATTATCTGAGTTAGCCATGATTTCTAAACCAACACCTTCAATATAGGCATGAGGCGTTCTTGCATACAAGAACATAGCTTCGCCCGGCTGCAACTCGATGACATTAAGCAAAAGAGGAACAAATAGCCCTGTATCTTCTGGATACAGGCTGACCATTTGTTTTATCGTATTCCACGGTTCTCCTTGGCGGCTATTTAATGCTGCTTTTAACACCCCTAAAGCGAGTTCTTTTTGCTCTCCAGTCAGGCTGAGAATTTGTGCAAATAATTTAGCGAGTTTCTCATCGTTAGGTGATTGAACAAAAAACTGAATTTCTGGATGTGCGGCAGAGACAAAATCAAGTAATTCAGCAATTTCCTCTAATGGGCGAAATGCATTCATTGCCTTAAACGGAGTTAGTGCATAAATTAACTCGGGCTTATGGTTATCATCTTTATAGTTACGGATGGGGGAGTCTAATGGAATACCCGCCGCATTTTCTTTTGCAAAGCCAACCTCAGCGTATACTTTATTTGGATGAACTTGAACTGACAGTGGTCTTGCAGCGCAAAGCACTTTAAATAAAAAAGGTAAACGAGATTTAAATGTCTCTGCTATTTTATCGCCTAAAATTTGAGATGGGTTTTGTGCGATGTAATCGATTAATGAGAGTTTATGCCCTGTTTTATTGTCAATAACGTAAGAACTCGCTTTGGGATGAGCCCCCATCCATAATTCAGCCATTGGCAAATGTTCTGGATTAGGGACTGAGTACAACTGCGTGAGAGCAGTTTTACTTCCCCAGTCATAATTTTGAACTTTATTAATCATTTTTAGCATGGGCAAACTCTCTTTTTCTAAAAATCAACTTATTTCCTTATACACTACAATACAATAAACACGGTTAAGTCGCATTATTGAAATTAAATATGTGGCATTATAGGTTCGTTGTCATCGGCTTACCTGCAAGCCAATGATTCCAAAACCGATTATTCTGTGTATGTACTTAAGGAGATAGTAATGGCAGCCACTCGCATTGAAAAAGACTCAATGGGACCAATCGAAGTACCTGCTGACCAGTTGTGGGGCGCGCAAACTCAGCGTTCTTTAGAACATTTCCGTATATCTGTAGAAAAGATGCCTGTCGCATTGATCCATGCTTTAGCGGTCACTAAAAAAGCGGCGGCGAGTGTGAACATGGATTTAGGATTACTCCCTAAAGATCGTGGTGATGCAATTGTTGCAGCTGCGGATGAAGTATTAGCGGGTAAACATCCTACTGAATTCCCTCTCGCTATTTGGCAAACAGGTTCTGGTACGCAAAGCAACATGAACATGAACGAAGTGCTAGCGAACCGTGGTAGCGAGATCTTAGGTGGACAAAGAGGGAACGACCGTCTTATTCACCCAAATGATGATGTGAACAAGAGCCAAAGTTCAAATGATGTGTTCCCAACGGCAATGCATGTTGCGGCCGTTGTAGCCATTCGCGAACACTTGTTACCTGAACTAAAAGCGTTACACAAAGTGTTAGATGCTAAAGCAAAAGAGTTCAAAGACATCGTCAAAATTGGTCGTACCCACTTGCAAGATGCAACTCCACTGACTTTAGGCCAAGAAATTTCTGGCTGGGCAGCAATGCTAGCTCACAGTGAGAAACACATTGAAAATTCAGTTCCACATGTTTGTGAACTGGCGTTAGGTGGTACTGCTGTTGGTACAGGTTTGAATACTCATCCAGAGTACGCGGTGCGTGTTGCGAAAAAAATTGCTGAGCTAACAGGGCAACCATTTGTTACTTCACCAAATAAATTTGAAGCACTGGCAACCTGTGATGCATTAGTACATGCTCATGGTGCTCTAAAAGGTTTGGCCGCATCATTAATGAAGATCGCTAATGATGTTCGTTGGTTAGCATCGGGTCCGCGTTGTGGTATCGGTGAAATTTCTATTCCAGAAAATGAACCAGGAAGCTCTATCATGCCTGGTAAAGTAAACCCAACTCAATGTGAAGCACTGACTATGCTGTGCGCTCAAGTAATGGGTAACGATGTTGCAGTGAACATCGGTGGTGCTTCTGGTAACTTTGAATTGAACGTTTTCCGTCCAATGTTGATTGATAACTTCCTGCAATCTATCCGTTTATTAGCTGATGGTATGCGTAGTTTCAATGAGCACTGTGCAATTGGTATCGAGCCAAACCGTGAACGTATTGAAAAATTACTGCATGAATCGCTAATGTTAGTCACTGCGCTTAATACGCACATTGGTTATGATAAAGCAGCTGAAATTGCTAAGAAAGCCCATAAAGAAGGGTTAACGCTGAAACAAGCAGCATTGAAACTTAATTATCTGACTGCTGAGCAGTTCGATGAGTGGGTTCGCCCTGAAGATATGGTTGGTAGCATGAAAAGCTAATCATTAATTAATTGGTAATGAAAAGCACTTGCTCGCAGCGCGGCAGGTGCTTTATATGATTAATTATATTAGCCATTCATCACATCATATTTCCACATATAAGTTGAGACGCGGGAGCAGCAATTCAACAGGCTTTGAACGAGGTCGATTGCGTAAAGCAATATTCGTCGCTCGATAATCAGGCAGATCGCCTAGCACTATCTCTTCATAAGATTTATCAACCGCAAACACAATCAATGGGTTCGCACAGGCTAATTGCGTTTGTTTTTGCTGTGCGCTGTCCCAAACTCGAGCAATAGGTTGTACTTTCACTGGACGCTGTGTTTTTAAAACCGCGTTATCGCTTAAACTTTTGATCAGAAGTATTTCTTGTTCTATTTGGCTTTGCCAATGTTCACGGGTCATTCCTAATGGTGAACGTTTACTCTCTAATGAATCCTGTAACTTATTTAGAATCTGTTCTTTAGTGACTTTATTGATAACCTTTTTATTGGCCCAGCCAAATCTAACAGTATCAACATCAACAAGATAGGTTAGTGTTCGATAGGTATTGAGAGTCAATAGGCCATGTAAACTATCATGAACAAATTCAAAGCGTTGTGATTCATCAATTCCTGATTTTTTCGTAACGATATGTTTAATTTGTTTTTTTAACTGATTAATTTCATCTAATTGAGACTGAAGTAAACGAAAAGTAGAATAGGGGGTACTGACACATATTGCACCAGGTAAGCGAATAGCAGACTTATTGCTCGTCGATTCTGATTTATCTTGAAGAAATAATAGGTTAAAATGGTCTATAGCCTGTCTAATGGCGGATAAACCGGTAAATTTCTCAACATTAATTTCACTAATTTCTTTGTTTTCATCGCCTTTCATTATGTCGGGTAAACGAAATACAACGGCTGTAAAGTCAGTTAATTGCGACAGCTGTTGACTGAATTCAGATATTCTACTTTCCAACTGTTTGAAGTTATCAAGAAGGTCATATTTAGCTTTGTTCATATCACAGATGTCCATTTAGTTACAACATTCATTAGTTCTTGAAAATAGAATAGCAAATATTAAACACCGTGCATAATAATAATTTAACCAGCAATTAGGGGAGTTCTTTTCCCCTGAATGATTATTTAATATCTACATCAATAACTTGATAGAATGCATTCGCCGTATCAGCAATACTCCAAACAGCTAATATCACATGATAGCCTTTATTTTCTACCGGTAACTTACAATTATGAGTTACTATCGTTTGTGGATGAGTTGGTTCGTTATATTCACAAAATGGGGTTAAAACAAGTTGATCACGAGCTAATAATTGGGAAGGGTTCCAGTTAGGCTTAGTAATAAAGTATTCCCATTTTTTAGTTGCATGCCTAGCCGTTAGATACCACTTAAATGTTAATTGAGGGTGAGTAATCGTGTTTTTTATCCATCGTGAAGGGGTTTGCGCATTCAATGCATCAAATCGCTGAATACCCGCACTGGCAATTTCACCATCTTTAGGTCCATTTTGTGGGAAACCTTTAGGACCTTCTAGAGATTGAGGTTCATATTCTACAGCGCCACAACTCGTATTTTTTTTCAGTTTGCATAAATAGGCGCGGCTTTCTGGGTTCTCAACATAGCCATGGGCAAAAACAGTGGTAGAAAAGCAAAATAAAACAGAGAGTAGAAAAAAGTTTTTCATATGTTGTCCTCGTTAAGATTGAAGACAACATGTTCTCTTAATCAAACGCTATAAATAAATTTCATCGTTTGATAGGTATTAACAAATCAAATGCATTAAAAATTAATTATTTTGTTAACAACTAACTTTCAATTTATAACCAATCAACATACCAACAAGCAATAAGGCAGCAATAAATAAGGCAACACCTGACCATCCAAATTTCAACCAAAATACTCCGCCTACTGTGCCAGCAATACTCGAACCCGCGTAATAACTGAATAAATAAAGAGATGAAGCTTGGCCTCTTGCTCGTTTCGCTCTATGGCCAACCCAACTACTTGCAACTGAATGAGCAGCAAAGAAGCCTGTGGTCAATATTGTCATACCTAATAAAATAATCCAAAACTCTGAGAATAATGTTAACAAAATACCAATAAGCATCAGTGCCAGTGCAGAAAGTAGTACTTTTGCTAAACCAAATTTGTGCGTGAGGCTACCTGATTTAGATGCACTGTAAGTTCCTGTTAAATATATAATAGATAATAAACCTACTGTCGCTTGGCTAAAATGATAGGGGGCTTCCAATAAACGATAACCGATATAGTTATACATAGTGACAAAACCGCCCATTAAAACAAAACCTTCAATAAATAGCCAAGGTAACCCTTTATCCCTAAAATGAAGGCGTAAGTTGATCCATAAATTTTTAGGTTTTAATGAGCTAGCGCGAAAATGTTGTGACGGTGGTAGTAAACGCCAAAAACCTATTGCTGCAATTAGCGCTAAGCTACCTAATAAAATGACGGCAACACGCCAAGAATAGAAATCAGCAATCACACCTGTTACCAAACGACCACTCATGCCACCAATTGAATTACCACTAATGTATAAGCCCATAGATAGCGCAACATAGCTAGGGTGAATCTCTTCACTTAAATAAGTCATCGCTACAGCGGCAACGCCGCTTAAAGATAGGCCAACCATAGCTCGCGCAATTAATATGCCTTGCCAACTTTGCATGAAGGCACTCAATAAAGTAAATAACGCCGCACTGGTTAATGCAACTACCATGACATTTTTACGACCAATCGCATCCGATATTGGCCCTGTGATCAATAACCCTAATGCCATTAGTCCTGTGCTTAATGAGAGGGCGAGGCTCGCTGTGGCTGGCGACACATTAAAATCTTCCGACAGCATTGGTAAAATTGGTTGTACAAAGTAAAGCAACGCAAATGTTGCTAACCCAACAGTGAAAAATGACAGCGTTACGCGTAAGTACAGCGAGTCATCACGTTGAATGTAGTGTTTTTTAGGCGTGGGATTATCTTGCTTTCCATTAGCAGTATTTTCAGTCGGCAGACTATTTGTTGTTGAGTGTTCCATAATGTTCCTTGTCATAACAATCCAATTGATTTTGATCAAAGATAGAAACTTCAGAGTTTTTTGTCTAATATATTAATTATTAAAAATAATACTTTAAACATATCAAATGAAAATGGCCATTGAATTAAGACACTTACGATACTTTATTGCTGTCGCTGAGGAACTCCATTTTGGACGAGCCGCTGAACGGTTGCATATTTCTCAACCACCGTTAAGCCAGCAAATTCAAGCTCTTGAGGAGCAGATCAACGCAAAACTACTAGAGCGGAATAATAGAAACGTTTCGTTGACGCCAGCAGGCAGTATGTTTCTTAAAGAGGCTTATCAAATTTTGTCTCAAGTTGATGCGGCGGCAACTAAGGCCGCAAGGATGGAAAAGGGAGAGCTAGGGGAGCTATCAATAGGCTTTACTTCAACTACGCCTTTTATGAATAAAGTCACAACAAGCTTACGCCAGTATCGTGAATCATTTCCGGAAGTGGCGATTCATATGCACCAGATGAATACTAAACAACAGTTGGCTCCGTTACTTACTGGGCGGATTGATATCGGTATTATGCGAAATACGGCTTTGCCTGAACATTTAGATTATCAATTGCTCTTTAAAGAACCTTTTATGGTGGCTGTTTATGAAGGACATCCATTGTTAAAATATGAAAAAACAGGCATCGACATTCATCTATTAGCCGATTATCCCCTAGTATTTTTCGAAAGAGAGGTTGGTACTGCTTTGTATGACGAAATCCATCATTTACTAACATCAGCAGGGATCACGCCCAAAATTTCCCAAGAAGCAGGGGAAGCGATGACTATTTTGGGGTTAATTTCAGCTGGAATGGGGATCTCAATTATTACAGAATCCTTTACTCGTATGAAAATTGATGGCGTTAGATATATCAAATTTTCTAACATCGAGGCAGCTTCAGAAGTATGGTTAGTCTACAATACACGTAGAGCATTACCCGCAGCGGCTAAAAAATTGACGGATCTGCTAATCAAAAATATTGTTGGTTAAACAAATTCAAATGAAGATAGCTAAGTTCGCCATAACTTGATGTATACTCTAAATAATTCAAGTTGTAACTAGGCGACAGATAAGCACGTCGCTAGGCGCTTAAAAACAAGGCAACTTGAAGGACGATGATGATTAATGAGTCAATCTACTGCTATACAATAGGATCTAACAGCTTATTATGGAAAACCAAACGGGTCATATTGATCAAATAAAGCAATTAAATACTGGTATTGTTTACCGAGTCATTGATCAATATGGACCAATTTCCCGAATTGCCCTATCAAAGCAGTCACAACTGGCACCAGCCAGTATCACTAAAATTACTCGTGAATTAATTGATGCACATTTAGTGAAAGAGATTGAGTTCCCTGTACTCGGTTTACGAGGGCGTCCAGCAATTGGCTTAGTGATAGAGAGCGAAGGGTGGCAATTTTTATCAATACGTATTGAACATAACTCAATCAGTCTTTCACTTAAACAGATCAATACACAAACCATTATTGAGCAAGATTATCCTTTTAATGTAAAAGGTAATGATGAATTTTCAAGCACCATTGCAACATTAATTAGTGATTTTTTTTCAACCTATGCACGGCAATTAGAACGTGTGACTGCAATTAGCATTCTTCTCGATGGTTTAATTGAACCGTTCTCTGGGGTCATTTATAAATTAGCGAGCTATGATATTGAAAATCTATCGCTTGGGAATTTTTTAACTGAAAAAACAGGATTGCCAACTTATATACAGCCTTACGTCAATGCATTAGCGTTAACAGATTATTTTTCATTGCATACTAAACGAACAGCCAAAAATATTATCTACTTACAAATTGATGAGATTGTTAGTGCCGCCATCATCAATAATGGTGTTGCATTAGACAGTAGTACTCGCCGTGCAATACATTTTGGTCATGTGAAAATTGAGGGGCACAATGAAAACTGTTATTGCGGTAGAACAGGGTGCCTTGAAAGTGTCATCTCAATTCCCGCCATTTTAGCAAAACTCAATCAGTCACAAGAACAACTCTCATTATCTAATCTGACTAGTCGTGATATTTCATTTAATCACTTTTGTCACGGTGTTGAAAATCAAGATCCCCATTGCTTATATGTATTGAAGTATGTCGCTAAAATACTTGCTAACCAGCTTTCTCAATTAATCAATATCTTTGGTACCGAATTAATTTTAATCAATTCACCTTTAAATAATATTTCAGATCAATTCAATTGTCTTTTACGCCAATACTGTATTTCTCAATCCATTCCCCTATATTGTAATGAATTACAGATAGAAAATTCTATAATTACCAAGAAAGACAGTGAAACAGCATTAATTTTACAAGCGCTCTATGATGGTTCTTTATTACTTCAGTTACTACAAGGTTAATAACTATTAATAAAATTATTGTTATTAACTAGAAAATTGAGCTAACGCAAACTTCAGAGTTCTCTCTTCCCATAAACTGGTCCCATATCATTTTTCACTGCGAATTATGCAGTCGTCTGTCACTTCAGGATAGAAAATAACCATGATGAATCTATTTGTTACCGGGACAGATACAGATGTCGGGAAGACAGTATCCACATTAGCGATATTGCAGGCACTTAATAGTCAAGGAATTAAAGCGGTAGGTTATAAGCCTATCGCAGATAAATGTATTGATACTCCAGAAGGAATGCGGAATAAAGATGCATTGCTAATACATGGCGCATCACAACAATTAGTATCCTATGATGATGTAAATCCCATTAAAATTAAAGATAACTATAATCAAGAAAACCTCATTGACTTCAATAAGGTAAAACAAGGTTTAGACAATTTAAATAGCCAATGTGATACTGTTGTTATTGAAGGAAATGGTGGTTGGCGTTATCTATTAGATGACAATACATTTTATACGGATTGGCTAAAAGACCAAAAAGTTGGCGTGATACTCGTTGTTGGCATTCAACATGGTTGTGTTAATCATACTTTATTAACAGCTGATGCGATACGTGCTGATGGTTTACCGCTTGTTGGCTGGATTGCCAATCGAATCAACCCTGGGCTAGGCCACTATGCACAAATTATTAATCGTCTACAGCAACATATACAAGCCCCATTGCTTGGAGAAATCCCTTATTTGTTAAGACCAGAAGAAAAAGAGCTCAGTCAGTATTTGAATCAAAATAAACTGAAAGAGTTTATGTGTGAATACGCTTAGTAAGACGAACAAAATTGACAAGGGCACTGAAATTAGTGCCCTTTTGGCTATCAATGACGCGTATAAATAATTTTATACGTTTCATTTTGACAGTGGCCAACAACTTGGCCTTGAGACTGTTCCGCTTCATCATTTGGGACGGCAACTAAACTAAAATTATCAGCAGGCACGCCATTATTAATAATTTTTTGTTTAATTTCTTCAATCACACTTTCACATGATGCCTGAGCGAATACAGGCGCGAGTAAAACGACTAATGCAGGTAGTACCAATCTCATTTTCATAATAACTCCTTAATTGATTAATGAGTTATGGGCGAGCAAGAGGGCGTCCAGTATTGACATCAAGACAACGTTGAGTACTTGGTTCCCAATAAGCATTTAAATTAAGGCTTTTTTCACATGCATCTTTAGCATCAAACGCAGCATCAATTTTATCGAACTCTTTTTCGGTACGAGAGTTAACTTTTGTACGCAATTGACGAGTTTGATCCCATTGCTCTTTTTCTTGACGTGCTTGTTCTTTTGTCAAAACACTATCAACGTTACCCGAAGTTACACACGTACTTCCAGCAGTACAGTTGACACTCGCAGCTTGAGCGCCCATTAAAGGTAAACAGAGAAGTAATGCTGCTAAACCATGTTTAATAAACTTTGATGATGAGTTCATTTTAGTTCCTTACTTTAGTTCCATTCTAACAATGTAACCATAAAAGTTGACTTAAATACCTTAGAAAAGTACGAAAAATTAGCCTTCTTTATGGATCGTCAAACCAGCAAATGTTTGACAGACAGGCATCAATTCAAGTGTATTTACGTTCATACGAGCCGGTAAGTTGGCCACCCAATAGACAGTTTCTGCAATATCATCCGGTGTTAATGCATCAGCACCTTTATAAATACTTGCGGCTTTATCATCATCACCTTTAAGGCGGACATTTGAAAACTCAGTTCCACCGACTAAGCCTGGCTCAATATCGGTGACTCGTATTTTTTTACCTTGCAGATCAGCCCGTAAACCTAAAGAGAATTGTCTAACAAATGCTTTTGTTGCGCCATAAACATTTCCACCTTTATATGGCCAATTTGCAGCTGTTGAACCTATGTTGATAATGTGCCCATGATTGTTCGCAACCATCGTTTGCAGAACTTCATAGGTCATATTGACTAGGCCTTTAGTATTCGTATCAATCATAGTTGCCCAATCATCAGGATTAGCATTGAATGCAGGCTCTATACCTAGTGCTAAGCCTGCATTATTGACAAGGACATCAATGTTTTTTAAACCAGCAGGTAGCTCAGCGATCGCAGTTTGTATAGCTTGTCTATCTCTCACATCAAGAGTTAAAGGATAAAAATTATCACCTAATTCTTTTTGCAATGCAGCTAAGCGCTCAGAACGCCGACCCGTGCCGATAACGGTCGCACCATTTTGTATAAAACGACGAGCTATTGATTCGCCAAAACCTGATGTTGCGCCTGTTACTAAAATAATCATCATTACCCCTGTCAAATTATTATCGATTAGTATTACGTCATTCTAGCGCTAGCGGCACCGTTCTACAAATTGCAGATCATAACCCGACAATATGCTTTTCTTTTGGATATTTAAGGGTGTAATTAAGAGGGATTTCAGTTTGTTGATTAGGTTTCAGCAAGAGATCCCATTTAATTTTACCGTTAGTTTTATCCAAGTTACCGTTTTCATATTCCATATCGGTAATTTTAATCTCACTATCTTGGCTAACTGGTAACTGATCATAGACCACAAGATTTATATCATTATTACGATTATTCTTAACTTTGATAATATAGCTTTCTTTTTGTTCAATCATTGAGCCGATAAACGTCGGTTTTTTGCGTAATAGCTCATTATTTACTCGGCTTATTTGGATGTTTTTATCTACCCCAAAAGGTACGTCTAATGTTTTAGTCAGTTGATCCGTCATCACTTGGTAGCTACCAATATAATTATTCATTAAATAGATATTTGCAGGGCCATTAAGCAAATTAAGATTTTGCCAATTATCAACTTCAGCCTGTAGATAAACCTCTTCTGATAGTTTTGGCGTTGCTGTGTAGCGATACTTAGCATCAACATCTTCTTGTTTGATCGTGATAGATTGGGAGCGTGGTGTGCTATTTAAGCTATAAGGTAATTCAATATTATAACTAAGATTTAAACCATTCGTGTCCGTAACCACATAATCTGCAATACCTGAATTAACCTTTTTAGCACTCATTCTAGCGATTGGAGCAGGGGCTGATGGCGCCATTTCCATCATCATTCTTCCACCGGATATATCTGCCATTTGTTCATCATAAACAGATAAATACCAAGGTGATAAAGCCGGGGGAATAATATTACGAGTAGGGTTAGTTGATGAAAGTGATAATTTAACTTGCTCCCAATTAATACCTGTATTTTGAATAACATCTGCTTTATAGGTTAATAATAATGGCTTATCAATCGCTTTTGCTCTTATATCATACGATGGTGACCAGCCCGCATCAGGAGTCATATAAGAAACGTGCATATTTGTTGTAATACTTTTAGGTGTATCAACGGTCAGTACAATTTCGGTTTGAGAATCTGCATTGGCTGGTATTTTACTTTCTAACTGAGCTTGTAATAGCTCCACTTCCTCAGTTAATTTTTGTATGTTTTGTTCATGTACACGTTGCTCACTGAGAATTGATGCCATTTGTTTACGAATAAAGTCGAGTTTTGATGAGATTTGTTCTAAAGATAATGCTGTAGATTCACCAAAAAAAACGCTGATCTTTAAGTAATGCAAGTTGTTCATCATTAACTTTTACGTTGATATTGATATCTGCGATTTGATTTTTTATTTCATTAATTTTCTGTATTAGTGCTGTAATATCAGCAGTATACGATGGTTTTGTCGGAACATGTTGTAGATTGACTGAACGAATGACAATATCATCAGTTGCAAAACTCATAGAAAGACTTTGTTTATCTACATTTCTAGCTACATTTGTTAGCGTTATTTGGCTTTGGCCAGCAGGCAGCACTAACTCAGCGCTATTATTAAGTTCCGCACCTCGCAAAAATATCGTTGCTTGATTTAGTTTTAATTCTTTATTTATTGATTGGATCTCATTAGCAACAGATTGCAACGAAATAAATGCTGAAAATAATGCAACACCTTTCACCAATTTTGCTACAGTCGGCATATTTAACCTCATAAAAATGTGAAAATTAGCGGATTACAACGCATCATATTTCATATGATAATATCTAGATAACAGAATAAACCTAAATATGACCTTTATAAGGTTAAGGTAGGCAAGTAACTGCTTATAAAATATCATTAACATACTAGGTAGAATTTCGTAATAAGGAAAGAGATGCAATTAGAGTTTAAAAGACTGATTGATATAGCGCCGAGTGATATCGCAGAATTAAATAACCACCCTGAGGTTCTCAGACATATGCCACTAGGTAGCCCTAATTTTGACATTGAAAAAAGCCAAGCTTGGGCGAAAGATAAAGACTCTCAATGGGATATCCATGGTTATGGCCCTTGGGCCTTTGTAATTGATGGGATATTTATAGGTTGGGGAGGGCTTCAAAAAGAAGGTGACGATGCAGACTTAGCGCTTGTGCTTCACCCTAAATATTGGGGAATGGGGAAAACTATTTATAAAGAAATTATCCGCCGAGCATTTGATGAAATGAATCTGGAGAGCATAACCATCTTATTACCACTATCCAGAGCAGCTAAAGCAGTATCTCGTTATGGCTTTCAACCAGATGGTACTCTTGTATATGATGGCATTTGCTTCCAACGATTTAGGTTATTTGCAAAGCATGAATAGCATTGATAGGTGTTACTTCCGTTAAACATTACAGCCCATTATGCCGAGCGAGCGCCATTAGCTGCTTAGCTTTTTCTTTTAAAATATAAGCCGTAAATTGGCTTAGAACAAACGGTTAACCATAGGATATAGTGTGCAAAAAGTATTGGTCGCAGGGGCTACAGGTTATTTAGGTCGTCATCTTGTTTCAGAATTGAAACAGAAAGGATATTGGGTAAGGGCATTGGTCAGATCAGCCAAGCAGCAAATTCAGGTTTCAGCTGCGGATGAAATTTTTGTTGGTCAGATTACCAAGCCAGAAACCTTACACTGTATAGCGGATGGAATAGATGTCGTGATCAGTGCTGTCGGTATCACTCGTCAGAAAGACGGCTTAACGTATATGGATGTAGATTACCAAGGTAATGCTAATTTATTACACGAAGCGGAAGGCTCAGGCGTTAAGAAATTCATCTATATCTCCGCAATAGACGGTGACAAAAACCGACAACTTAAAATTTTTCAAGCCAAAGAGCGATTTGCTGATGAACTTAAACGTTCATCGATTGATTCAACGATTGTCCGTCCTAACGGTTACTTCAGTGACATGGGGGACTTTCTCAATATGGCTGCATCTGGACGGATTTACCTTTTCGGTAATGGTAACGTAAAAATTAATCCTATCTCCGGTGGCGATCTTGCTAATTTTATCGTAAGTTTGATAGCACAAAAACAAAGCGATGTTGCCGTAGGAGGACCAGAAATACTCAGCCTTAATCAAATTAGTCATTTAGCCGGTCAAGCCCTTGGTCGTGAAATCAAAATCACACACTTACCCGATTGGATGAGAAAAATAGCAATTGTACTGGTAAGGAATTTTACGTCACAAAAAACGTATGGCCCGATCGAATTTTTTCTGACATTTATGGGCTCTGACCACATAGGGCAATCAGTAGGTAATGAATGTTTAATCGACTTCTATATTGAAGAAGCAAAAAAACTTAACTAATTTTCAGCGGCGGGCAGTGGGATAGGGAGCGGCTTTAGTCCTGACCAAATCAAACCGCACACGGCATCCGATGCCTTCAGTCGTTCGGGTGATCTGCTCGTGTTTTATGGTACAAAAGCCAATATTGCGAAAATACAGCAAGTATTGCCCCAGTTAGACACGAAAACTCGTAAAGTCTTTGTGGCCGCTTACGTGTTCGAGGTACAAACCGCTGAGCATAACGGCTCCGGCTTGGCATTGGCGGCAAAATTACTTAACGGAAAAGTACAAATCGCCACCGGATCATTAACCGGCTCGTTTGATAATTACATTCGTGTGACAGGGTCACGCATCGACGCGTTATACGAGCTGTTTCGGCAAGATAGCCGTTTTCATGTGGTCAGTTCGCCACGCTTGCGCGTTCAATCAGGCAATAAAGCCCAATTTTCGGTGGGTTCCGAAGTGCCCGTTTTGGGCGGCATTCAGATTGACAATAACGGGGGAAAATACCAGTCAATCAGCTATAAAAACTCAGGGGTTATTTTTGAAATTCAGCCCAATGTGCGCGGCGATATCACCGATTTAACCGTAAGCCAGCAGTTGAGTACCTTTGTAAAAACGGACACAGGCGTGAATGATTCACCGACGTTATTAAAACGGGAGGTTTCAATCTCCGTTGGGGTGCGTTCAGGCGATATTATCGTTTTGGGCGGTCGGTCTGGCTGAAACCAAAAGCAGCGAAGCCGAAACAGGTTTAACGTTTTTACCTAAATCGTGGAAATCGTCCAGTGATGAGAAATCGAAATCGGATATTTTGATTTTCTTACAGTTAGATGTGGATCAAGAGAAAACGCAGCCATTTGGACGCTTGAAATAATCGGCGGCGGTGACGCGTTCGCGCCGCCCGCAGCGGTGCGAGGACGCACGAATGCGTTACCGTCGCTGATGTTACCAATAGTTAGAAAGGTTGTGCTTTGTATTGATATTGTTAGATGTTTTCAGTGTAAGTGCAATTAATAGGGGTTTTGATTGCATATTACATAAGTGAAATTTATACTGTCAACTAGTTAAAATCTATAACAAATAATCAATAAGGGAAATATACACATGATGGATGATTTTGATGAGGGCTGGATATACCGCTCTAAGAATTCTGAGCAATGGATGAAATTAACCGATGATGCCGCTGAATTGGGAGCTAGCGTTGCAAATGATATTTATCAAGGAGTAAGTCGGTTATCACTTCGAGAGTTTTCAATGGATCCTTCTAAATTAAATCCATTTCACGCTCGCTATTTTGAGCATAATTTAATTCCTCTAAGAACCGCGTTAAGGCAAACAATGAACGATGAGGAATTACAAATAGTTATCATTTTATATCGAGTTTTATCTTCTCCATTCAAGTATTATGAGGTTATATTTGATTTAGTTTCAACCATTTTCGATTCTATAATTGCTATTTCATCCAATGAAAAGATAGAAGTCATTCTACAAGCTTTGGTTGAGAATGGCTTAATTGATGATGTAACCATTGCTCAACAACTTAAAAATTATTTTAAAGATAAGTTTTCCTTTTCAATGTCAGGCTTTATTCATAGTGTCACGAATATTAATCCATACCTTAATTATGAGAGCCCTCAAAACGTATTAGAGCGCTTTGCTGCAAAAATCCTCGTTAAAGATGCTTTGGTATATACATTATCAAATCTTATTGCAATTATTATTCTAAATAATCTATCTAAAGCAGCGGTTATTAGAGGCTCTATAGGGCTTCCAACCCTTGCTATTTCTGGATACGGCATGATTGAAAAAATGTCTATATCATCAAGGAAATTATATAGAACACATCCAGTTATTTATAGTAAGTTAAGAGAAAAAAACATTAATATGTTATATTATTTTGCTGAGCCACTTTTAAGCAAAATATTAACATTGGTTTCTTCTAGTGATAGTAAATTAGTTTTGGATAATTTATATTTATCTTTTAATGAACTAATTAAAAACGCCATGGTAGCAGGTAAATAACATGATCGATTTTGTTAGAGCAATGCTAAGTTTGATATTTTTGGAGATTTTTATGTGGGTAAATATATTGATTTCAGTTTTCATATCAATGTCAATATATCTTTTCCTTCAAGATTTTGGGGTTGATAGTGCAGGAACCGCATTGATTTTATTTTTGCTGTCGTTTATTGGATTGTTTTACATTAAAACTATTATTTGTAATAAACTTAACATTAAAAAAAGATAATTTTTTATAAAGGTTTTTATCTTATTAAGAACAATTAATTACTTAATGACAAAAACCTTTTTCTTTTAGAAATTATTATTGTCATTGATACTATAGCCAGACGTTCCTGCGGTTATATGGCTATATGTAATATCTCTGTATATAATAGAAAAAGATTCTTCTGGTTGCATATCATTACTATTTATAGAATGTGGTACTCTTATATTACGATGAATTATATAAGCCTCATTGATTTTTACGACCAAGTATTTTTCCATGGAGCCATTTGTTGCAGTTTTATAAAAACTTAATTCTAATTTAAGCTTTTCATTATTTGAATTCGCAATTAAAAGTAAAGGTGTAGACTTATCAATTATCTTAATTAAATCAATAGGGTGATGAGTCATATTTTGTACACGTGATGTTGATTCTGAGTATTGAAGAATAAATATTTCATCCTTATGATTAAGCTGAAATTTATTCCCAATTGAATCTTCGGTTCCACAGCCTTTAGAGATTAAGCCTTGCTTTTCACCCGTCAGCTTTAAATAAATTATATTAGACATTGATATCAACAACCTATGTAGTTTTAAATAGTACAAAATAGTAACACAACGTTGATTCTTAAATCAAATTAATCACTCTTTATGCCGTCAGGCATGTAAGGCGGCAAGTAATCGTTTCAAAGATAACCATCAGTTAAACCGCCAATAAAACGGGGGGACTTATCGAGTAGCAAGTAACACGCTTCGCGCTGTCTGACGGGTTTTGCTTTTAGCGAGATTAAAGCGGTTCAGTGGCTTGACGGTCGGAGACAAAAGACCATTTCAGCGATAAACGAACCAACACGATTAACCAGCCAGAACGCTGGATTCCTTCATTTCATACCTAGGTTCACATAATGAATATTATGTTAAATTGAATGCAATAACTTCATAAGATGGGTCCTTTCAATAATTTACCGCTTCAAAGCCCTATTGACTCAGATACGTGTTGAGAATTTTAATGAGATACTCGATACAGCATTTACGCATAGGTAAAAAACAGATACTGACCGAACAACTTATTTTAAACCAAACCTCTATCAAATATCTTGTGATGTGATTTCAATCTTCACCACATGCACATCATCGTGACCTTTTCTTTCTTATTATATTTGTTGTTGCGCTTCAGGCATTGAGATAATCTTTAGAATAAATTATTCAATTCTGCGTGGATCCCCAATAAGGACTTAATAATATGTCGATTAGTATTAATATAGCTAATGCCTCTGAAGCAAAAGAACTTACAACAATCGCTCTGGAATCTAAACAATACTGGGGATACAGTTCTGACTTTATTGAGATGTGCCGTGATGAACTCACATTGAAAGAAGCCGATTTTGTTAACTCTTTAATTTTGGTCGCAAGAAATAATGAAAAATATTGTGGTTTTGTTCAACTCAAATTGAATGATAACGCAGGACAAGGAGAACTAGAAAAGCTATTTGTCGCACCCTCTTTTATTGGCCAAGGGATTGGCAAAACCTTGTATGAACGAGCTGTGGAACATGCACGAAAGATGAACATAAAAGAGCTAGTACTTGATGCAGATCCTAATGCTGAAAATTTTTATAAAAAAATGGGCGCAATAACGATGTACAATACACCTTCAGAGTCAATCCCTGGACGATTTATACCAAAAATGAAAATAACAATATAATCAATTGGTTAGGATTGCACAGTCAATAATGGCTTGCACTAATTACTAAAGGCAAATTAACGATGCTTTTACTTCTGTGTAATGTAGATCCCAAATTTTGCAATATTAGGTTTATACAAAAAGCCTTAGCGAAGGATTAACGCCATCAATATTTCGTCTCGATATTCCGTGCCCTCTTTCAGCGCACGAGGTTCAACACCGTAGATTTTGAAACCATGTTTTTCATAGAGGTTGATAGCAGCGGTATTTCCATCTACTACGCTGAGCATGATTTGCTCAACATGCTTAAGAGCATAATTTTTCACTGACTGTAATAGCTTTTCCGCTATACCTAACCCTCGAAATTCAGGCTCAACAAAAACACTCGATAAATAAGCTTTGTGAGCATCTTTAATGCCATCATCTTGTTTAAAGACACACAAACCGACAATCTTTTCGTCTATGTATGCACCGAATGCTGTAAAACTATCCAACCGTTTTGCAAAAGATTGAATTGGTTGTTTTTCCTCACAATCATAAATTGAACCAAACATCTCTGGAGATTTCTTCAACGCTGACAAGCGAATGTTACGAAAATCTTGTACATCAGCTACTCCGAGTAGACGAATTTTAGGTTCAATCATAGTATTAATTTTATTTCCTTAATATTGCTAGTTAATATCAACATCAAAAATTGACCATGCTTTGATCGCATTTAGGATCACTTGATTAAGCTTATCAATATCCGCGCCATCACAGGCTTGTATTGTTAACCCGTTGATCACTGTAATATAAAAATCAGTAATTGCATGAATTGGTGCATTTGGAGCAATATCACCTTCTTCAATGCCCTGCTCCAATCTTTTCAGCAAAATTTCTTGATAATTTTGTCTTTTTTCATGTACGTTCTGTGATACTTCTTCGATTTGTTTTGCACCATTCATCGTGGCAGTGATAAGCATACAACCTGCGGGTTTATCAGGTTGCGCCAATCTTTTTGCTGTATCATACATTAATAATTCAATCGCAACTTTAGCTGTCTTCGCTTGCTTCATGATAGCAAGGATGGGACATGCCTCATGGGTTAAATAATAATCAATACATTGATTAAATAAGGCAGCTTTATCACCGAAAGCACAATATAAACTAGGCGCAGTGATGCCTAGTGATTTAGTCAAATCACTAATTGAGGTGGCAACATAACCATTTTCCCAAAACAGTAACATCGCCTTAGCTAAAGCTTCTTGCTGATCAAAGCCTTTTGGACGTCCGCGTTTTGTCTGAGTCATATACTTGTTTTCCAACAATTAATTTCATATCACTGTTTTATTTTATAGTGATCACTATAAAATAAATTGACAGCCATCATGTTTCCATTAAGAATAGCTCAATTCTATAGTGACCGCTATAGAATTATATATTAACTAGCAACAATAACTTAATAAGGTAAACACATGGCAATACCTAACCTTTCTACACACAATGGTAACTGGCTTTCGCTAATATCTGCAACTTTTGCTTGCTTTATTATTGTGACAGGTGAATTTTTGGCCATAAGTGTCATCAATAATATCGCATATGACTTTCAGATTTCTGTAGGCACCGCTGGCCTAACCGTGACTGTTACATCTATCGCAGGTATGGCATCTGCATTACTCGTGCCTATCTATGCCAAAACACTCGATAGACGACAAGTCCTACTATTTCTAGTGGTATTAATGATAGTTGCTAATGCCATTACAGCATTAGCAACCAATTATTATCTTGTTTTATTAGGACGATTCATTCTAGGTATTGCTTTGGGGGGATTTTGGGGAGTCTCAGCTGGGTTAGTCTTACGTTTAGCTCCTAAAAATATGCCCGTTACGACTTCTGTAACTATATTCTTTTCTGCTGTCACATTCGTTACTGTGTTTGGAGTACCGTTAGGTTCTTGGCTAGGTAATTTATATGGCTGGAGAGCTCCCTACTTTATTTTAGTGATCCTTGGTGTGATAGCTTTTGTTATGCAATATCTATCTCTACCTTCATTAAAACCATCATCGACAATGCAATGGAAAGAATTATTATTACTTCCTTCTCATCCTATTGCTCGTAAAGGTTTAATTATATTTTCATTAATATTTTTAGCTCACTTTGCCGCATATAACTATTTTACTGTTTTCTTTAAAGAAACGATTAGTTTTTTAGATGAGCAGATCTCTGCATTATTACTGGTTTTTGGTATTGCTAGTTTTCTGGGTAATGTACTAGCAGGCTATGTTGGTAAATATAATGTGCGTTACAATTTTGCAATTAGTGCATTTTTATTATCAGTCACATTTTTAGCTTTATCTATTTGGCATTTTAGTTGGTTCAATAGTGCAATGATTGTGTTTTTATGGGGGGTGGCGGCAGGTATGATACCCGCGACAATTAATATGTGGATGCACGTTCATGTTCCTGAATTAGTTGAAAAAGGTTCCGCACTTATCACATTCATGTTTTTAATTTTAATTACTATTGGTAGCTTAGTTGGCGGCTATATCATGGATAATTTTAATGGTTATATCTTGATGGTAAGTATGTTACTGGTCGCATCATTAGCGTTTGTATTAATATTCACATTAACCCATCGTATCAAAAATGCTCAGAGAAAGATTGTTGAATGTCCTTAACCAAATGCTCAAAAATGTTTGAATAATAAAAAATCCGATATTGAATTAATATCGGATTTTTTTATTTAATATATTATTTTATCAATAACGAATTGTTATAAAAGAAATGGATAGTCAGTATAACCTTCTGCGCCTCCACCGTAGAAACTTTCAGGGCGCTGTGGATTAAGCTCAGCGTTCTGCTGAAGCCTAGCAACTAAATCTGGATTCGCAATAAAATCGCGGCCAAATGCAACTGCATCAATTAAGCCTTTTCCTATCAATGAGGCTGCTTTTTCTGTGGTGTAAGCTCCCGCGCCAATAATCACTCCACTGAAACGTTCACGAACTTTTTGACGAAAATCCTCGGTGTAAGGTTTCCCTCCAGCCCAATCAGGTTCAGACATGTGGATGTAGGCTATCTTACGTTTTTCAAGTTCTTCAATTAAATAGAGCGCATCTTCTACTTCATTTGGTCCATTATCGGTATTTTGAAAAGAGCCAATTGGGGAAATACGGATACCGATACGTTCTGAACCCAATTCATCACAAACTGCATCCACCACCTCTAAAAGAAAACGTGCACGGTTTTCTCTACTTCCACCATACTGATCTGTTCTATGGTTTGCTGATGGTGATAAAAATTGATGTAGCAAATATCCGTGTGCTGCATGTAATTCAATCATATCAAAGCCCGCTTCATTTGCATTAGCTACAGCTTTACGGAAATCATTAACAATACCCGGAATTTCAGATAGTTCTAAAGCACGTGGTGTCGATGTATCAACACGGGTAATATTACCATTCTCATCACGCAATGAGGTTCGTGTACCTGAATTAATTGCTGAAGGTGCGACAGGCACTTGCCCGTTAGGTTGTACACTGGTATGTGAGATACGTCCTGTATGCCATAACTGTACAGCAATATGCCCTCCTGCTTTATGAACATCTGAAGTGATTTTTTTCCATGCTGTGATTTGTTCGGCACTATAAATTCCCGGAGCCCCTGCATAGCCTTTAGCTTGCGCTGAAATTTGTGTTGCCTCAGTGATAATTAATCCAGCAGTTGCTCTTTGCTGATAATATTCGGCCATCAACGGAGTTGGGATATCACCAGGTTCAATACTACGTAATCGAGTCAGTGGAGCCATAAATATACGATTGGGCGCAGTGAATGTACCTATCTTAATGGGTGTAAATAGTTTTTCTTGTAACATTTAACCTCCGAAAATTAGACCGGTCGACTAGTAACTAGGAAAATAAAAACGCCTATTCACTTTCAGGCGCTGTGATTAATTTTTCGATATGTGAAATGGCGCTTTTTACCGGCGCATCACTACGTAAAATTTTGGCTTGTAAATTTGCTCCAAGCCATAATGAATAAAATACTTGTGCGGTTGAAAATGGATCTCCCTGAAAAGAAAGCGACTTTTCTTCTCGGCCATTTTCTAAGGCCTGAGCTAACAATGCGATTACTTGGCTAACCCCATTATTCATCGCTGCATTCATGTCTTCTGATAAATCGCAGACTTCAGCTGACAATTTAACGGTTAGGCAACCCTTTACATGTTCTAGCAAACAAGTATTGTTTAAAACATTTCCATAATAAGTCAGAAAACGCTCCCGATAGTTCCCTTTCCCATGCTCAAAGTGGTCAGATAAGTCTTGCAAATAACCTGCATAATAGCGTTCAAGCATAGCAACGCCAAATGCCTCTTTTGAGCGAAAATAATGGTAGAATGACCCTTTAGGTACTTCAGCGGTTTTTAACAATTCACTTAGCCCCATCCCAGTAAAACCAAGGTGGAGGCAAAGGCGTTCGCCAGTGGTTAAAAGGTGTTCACGGGTGTCATGTTCAGTTTTTCTGTTCATATGGATACCATAATAGACCGACCAGTCTAATGCAAGTGTGTTTTATAGAAAGATTGGATATATCTTATATATTTTTCAGTATATTATATTAAAAACAAATACATGGGTGAAATGTGATTTTTGAAAATATTGATAATGATATTCGTGAGCAAGTGAAAGCAGCTTGTGAAATTATTCAACAAAACATTGGAAAACAGCTTAACAGTATTCATTTATATGGCTCAGCTCTACTTGGAGGATTAAAACCATTAAGTGATATCGATTTATTGGTGACTGTAAATGCCCCTCTTTCAGAACAACAGCGTAAAAATTTAATGACGCAATTTCTGAACATTTCGGCCTGGCCCGGAGCGGATCCACAATATAGAGCATTAGAGATTACCATATTACTCAATGACACCATCAAGCACTGGCATTATCCGCCTAAACGTGAATTGCAATTTGGCGAATGGCTGCGTGATGATATTAACGCGGGGATTTATGAAGCACCTCAAATTGACCCAGATATTGCGATTTTAATCACTAAAATTCGGCGACATAATATTGTTCTATTTGGTGATGAAGCAACGATAAATTTTCCAGCCATTCCTCGCGAAGATCTCGCTCAAGCCTTTATATCGACGTTAGACCAATGGAACGCCCCTGCTGATTGGGAGAATGACGAATGTAATATCATTCTTGCTTTAGCGCGCATTATGTATACGCTCACTACTGGTGAAATTGAGTCCAAATCGGTAGCTGCCGATTGGTTAATTGAGAGAATTTCAGAACCTTTACATCAGCAACTGATTATGGCCGCGAAACAAACCTATTTAACGGGCGAAGTATTCGATGCTTCAAACAAAACCGCCATTACATGTTGTATTTTAGCGATAAAGGCGCAGTGTAAGCATTTAATTGCAATACAAAATACGGATCATTACGTGCCATAATCGCCATACAGGCGTATAGTGACCTCTGGTTTAATTTTGATTAACTATAGTTTTATTTATGGAATTAATACATTCACAACAAAATATCCGAGAGATATTAGCCACAGATACTCCGCTAATTGATGTTCGAGCACCGATTGAATTTAATCAAGGTTCAATGCCCGCAGCTTATAATTTACCATTAATGAGTGATGAAGAACGTTCAGCGGTAGGCACATGTTATAAGCAACAAGGATCTCAGAAAGCCGTTGAACTTGGTCATCAATTAGTGAGCGGTGAAATTCGTGATAGGCGAATAGCTGCTTGGCGCGATGCATGTATTAAAAACCCTCAAGGCTATATTTGCTGTGCTCGTGGTGGAATGCGTTCACACATTGTTCAACAATGGCTTCATGAAACGGGTATCGATTATCCACTCGTGAGTGGAGGCTATAAAGCAATAAGACAAACAATCATTGAATCGACCGAAGAGTTATTACAGCGGCCTACTGTTTTAGTTGGTGGATGTACGGGTAATGGTAAAACGATGTTAGTACGTGAATTACCTGATGGTATTGATCTTGAAGGTATTGCACATCATAGAGGTTCATCGTTTGGTCGAACTTTACAGCCTCAGTTTCCACAAGCAACATTTGAAAACTATTTGGGCGTTCAATTACTGAAAAAATCTTCACATACTGCACGTTGGATATTCGAAGACGAAAGCAAGGCGATCGGAGCAAACAGTTTACCTGAACCATTACGTCATAAAATGGCTACAGCTTCATTAGTTGTTGTTAGTGATCCTTTCGAGCAGCGGTTACAGCGGTTAAAACAGGAGTATTTTGATAGTATGACCCGCGATTTTTTACGCTGTTATGGTGAGGAACAAGGCTGGTTAGCCTATAGTGAATATTTGCATCATGGCTTATCTGCGATACGCCGTCGCTTAGGTTCTCAACGTGCGTTAGAGCTAACAGCCTTATTAGACATAGCCTTAATTGAGCAGAAAAAAACAGGCTCCACAGAAGCCCACTTTACTTGGTTATGTCCTTTGTTAAACGAATACTATGATCCTATGTACAATTATCAATTAGATAAAAAACAGGAAAGAATAGCTTTTCGGGGAACTTATTCAGAAGTATTTGAATGGCTAACCACACATTAGTGTAAAACCTAAAAAACAAATCGCTTTATTAAATAATAATTATGATATGTACGTTAAAAATCAAAAATTTTTTTGTCTTTATACGAAAAAGATAACCCACCAATCGTGGGTTATCTGCTATCAAATTAGTTTACCTCTGCGGGAGCCACTTTTTCAGGATCAATACCATACAATTGAATCGCCCGCTGAACTTCAGTTCTTGGAATGATATTATCATCGGCTAATAGCTTCAGTGCCGCAATAGCAATGAAATGACGATCAACTTCAAATAATTCACGCAAAGCTTCACGAGTATCTGAACGTCCAAAACCATCTGTACCTAATGAAATAAACTTACGTTCAGGCAAATATGGCCTTATTTGGTCACCGACTATTTTCATATAGTCTGTTGCAACGACGACAGGTCCTGAGTGTGGTGCCATCAATTGCTCAATATAGCTTTTTCTCGGCTCCTCTTCTGGGTGAAGCATATTCCAACGTTCCGTTGCCATGCCATCACGTCTTAATTCGGTTAAGCTCGTTGCACTCCAAATATTGCTCTCAATAGCAAAGTCCGCCAGCAATATATCTGCGGCCGCTAAGGTTTCATTCATTATTGATCCACTGGATATCAGCTGCACACGCTTTTCACTATCCATAGACTGCGCTGTGAATTTCAGCAAATAGGCCCCTCGTAAAATACCATTTTCAACGCCTTCAGGCATCGCAGGTTGTTGATAATTTTCATTTAATAAGGTGATGTAATAATAGATATCTTCTTGCAATGTGTACATGCGATACATGCCATTACGAATAATAACAGCGAGTTCATAGGCATAAGATGGATCGTATGAAATACAACTAGGGATCACTGATGATAATACATGGCTGTGCCCATAATCATGTTGTAATCCTTCTCCCATTAAAGTTGTTCGCCCAGAGGTCGCACCCAGCAAGAAGCCTTTTGTCCTTGCGTCGGCTGCTGCCCACGCTAAGTCACCAACACGCTGTAAACCAAACATGGAGTAGAAAATATAAAACGGAATTGTTGGCACATCATGATTGCTATATGAAGTACCTGCTGCAATCCATGTTGATATAGCGCCTGATTCATTAATTCCTTCTTGAAGGATCTGCCCATCTTTAGCTTCTTTGTAATAACTTAATTGGCCTGCATCTTGCGGAGTATACAGCTGCCCTATCCATGAATGGATCCCTATTTGTCTAAACAATCCTTCCATCCCAAAGGTTCTTGATTCATCAGGTACAATAGGCACAATTAATTCGCCAAGGTTTTTATCTTTTAATAATACATTGAGGATATTGACAAAAGCGGTCGTCGTTGATTGAGTACGTTCACCACTACCTAGGCTGTTTATCTACAGGTATTGAATTAACGTAAGGCGTAGTCACTACGGTATGATAATCGCCATAAACCAGTTGATCTGCCTCGGTCATTTTTTCGAGCAAAAAATGTGCTCGCTCAAGGCCATCCAGTACAGTCACATCATTAAAAGCTTCTATCCACTCGGCAGTTTCCAATGGATCTAGATCATTTTTTATTGCAGGTGAGGACATAATTTCTCCAAATATTTTCTTTCTATCGTAGGTAATACGCCCACATACAATTGCAATTGCTATAGTTGCAATTGCAATCATGGTAAAAGTGACTGTATCCTTTTATAATTGCAATTGCAACTTTTTCCGGGACTTAATAAATGGCGGATAGTGATGAGCAAAAAACCTGATTTATGGTTTTCTTTCGTAAGAGCCCATAAGTTAATTATTAGAAAAATTGAAGCGAAATTAGCTGAAGCAAAGCTCCCGATATATGCATGGTATGATGTGCTTTGGGGCTTAGAGAGCGGTAAAGATGGAACTCGGCGTATGCATGAGCTCGCTGACATGGTTATAATTGAACGGTATAACTTAACTCGACTTATTGACCGCCTTGAAAAAGAGCAATTGGTAGTTAGATCACGTTCAGATGATGACCGCAGAGCTGCCTTTGCTACTATTACTGAAAAAGGAAAAGCCCTTAGAAAAGAAATGTGGGCAGTTTACCAAACTGTGATCAAGGAGCATTTTATTAGTCAGTTTAGTGCAGACGAAATCACTCGCTTTGCTGAAGCTTTAGATGCCTCAGCAAGAGAAGTTAGAGATTAATTATTTTCGATACCTAAGAGATGGATTGCATTTTCTAATATATCGGTAGACAGTTTTTGCTGTTCAACTAATCTTTTTAATGCACATAATGCGATCCATTCAGGCTGAGGATAACTCGCTTCTCCATGTATTTGTGGATCTGAACCGATTGCGGTGAACTTAGCAGTAACAAACGGCTTGATTTGGCTAGCAATTAAATAGTTGTAATCAGTCACAGCAATAACCGGCCAATCCTCTTTTCCAAAGCACCGTTCTATATGTGATTTGACTAACGGGTTTTGAACATTTTGTTGTCGATTACAGGCTTGCACAGCTTGCCTTGTTTTAACTGTTGTCGAAGGCATCTTAAAATATTGGGTTAACATACTCTAGCCTGAAATATAATCGCATTTGCAATGATTGTAATTGCAATCATATGGAGAGTCAAATAGATAGATAGCGAAACTGTGTTCGTTGCTAAGCTGCTAAAAAAAGGGAATAAAGGGGAGTTTTTGAATCAACTAGACATACAGAATCCACGTTAAGGACTCTGTATCGGGCAGAAATAAATGCGCTAACGTGTAATTAATCTATGATTTAACGAAGGCCTCGACGATGGTTATTAGATGACCAACTGAATGTTTCATCACTAGAAACTAATTTATCTTTTTTCTTTTGTGCTCTGGCTTTTTTAGCGGCTAACTCAACTTCTTTAGATATTTCAGTGACTATTGCCGTCTTTACCCTACTGTGTTCCGCATTCGTTAATTCACGCCCCAATTTTTTTCTTTCCTGACCTAAGCGTGTTTTTACTCTAAATAACTGCGCTTCGGTCATCTCTTGTAGCGTTAACATCTTCATTTTATCACCTCGGTCATCGCGTAGGAGATAATAATATAACACTGAACAAACCATGCTGACTATGAAGAATATCAATAGAGCTGATACCATAACAACAATGATGGTATCAGCGTTGCTATTGGTTAGTGTTACTTAACAGCTTCACCGCTGGCTATCACTGTTTCACGCACTTGTTGTGCGAATTTTTGGGCTTCTTTGATAATCGCTTTTTCATCAACGGTTAGTAATTGGCGATCTTTCATTAATACTTTGCCATCAACGATAGTATGACGGACATCTCCGCCATTTGCCCCATATACTAATGCGGCATATGGACTATACATTGGAACCATATTGGGGGCTTTAGTATCAACAACAATAATATCGGCTAACTTACCCACCTCCAAAGAACCAAGTTTATCTTCCATATGCAATGCTTGAGCTGATCCCATAGTCGCCATTTTAACGACCGTCAATGGAGGCATGGCAGAACGATCTTTATTCTCTAATTTATGAATTTTCCCGACTAAGCCTAACTCGTTCATGGTGGTTAAGGTATTGCTCGACATAGGGCCATCAGTACCAAGACCAACACGAACGCCCTTTTCTAGCATTTTTGTCACTGGGGCAACACCTTTCGCCGATTTAGTATTTGCACTGATATTATGGGCTACGCCAACATCATATTGCTTCAATAAATCAATGTCTTTGTCATCAACCATAATGGCATGAGCTGCGATCACTTTATTATTTAATGCACCGATATCAGCCATATATTGAACAGGACTTTTCCCTCCCGTACGCTTAGCTATTTCCGCTTGTTCACGGTCAGTTTCAGCTAAATGGATTGTGACGGGAACATCAAGTTGTTGCGAAAGCTTGGCTATTTTCTGTAGATGCTCCGTAGAATTGGTATATGGGGCATGGGGCGCGAATGCAGGTGTAATGCGCGGATGATCTTTATATTGATTAATAAAGTTCATAGCATAAGCAATACCTTCATCTGCATTTTGTGCATCCGCAACAGGAAATTGGATCACTGATTCACCAAGAACTGCTCTATTCCCCATTTTGTCGACAGATTTAGCGACTTCATCTTCAAAATAATACATATCAACATAAGTAGTAACGCCGCCTTTCACCATTTCTACGTTACCCAAGTTCGCCCCAATCCGTACCATATCACGTGACACCATTTTATTTTCAAGTGGGAAGATATAGCGGTGAAGACGATCAGGCACATCATCTGCCAATGAACGAAACACGGTCATTGAGGCATGAGTATGGGTATTGATTAAACCAGGCATAACAATATCGCCATCAACATTCAATACATCTGTGGCTTGGTATTCCTTAGCTAGCTCAGCGCCACCTACGGCAATTATTTTATTATCCTTTATCACCACAGTGCCATTTTCAATCACCTTATTTTGAGGATCCATGGTGAGAACGGTTCCATCAACAATCATTAAAGATGCCTCTTTGAGGGCATAGCTGGAAAAAGAAGTAGCAATAATTGTTAATGCCAGCACTGATTTAGAAAAAGACATAATGACCCCATAAGAATTAAGATATTTAAATATGATACCCTTATGAATAATAGAGATAAACATGCATATAGCGGTTACACTCCCACAACACCCGCTACCAATAATAAACTAAAGACTACGCCATCTATAGTCATGATCATATTTTGCGATAAATCAGCTCATCTATACCTTGGATAATTAATCTTGAGGCCAATCCCCCAAGTATCACCCCTACTACTTTCCCAACGATTTTATGGATCCGTGAGTAGGTTCACCTTACTGATGATAAAGAAAAGGTTTGGCACAAAATAATGCGCCAAATAAGTGACGCCGTCACAATACCTAACCAGATCACGATTTTTGCCCACAGTGGGGTATCTGCATTTAGCGTTGTTGAAAAAATACTGATAAAAAACAGAATAGTTTGTGGGTTCGATAAATCAGAAATTAACCCTCGCCTAAAATAAATAATAGTGTGCAATTTTTCGATTTCGCTATCTGTATTTAAATTGAGCTGTGTTTTATTACGAAAAGTCGAGATAGCATAATAAAGTAAATAAGCCCCACCTAAAATTTTAATAATAGAAAAGAATTCACCAAATTGTGTCATTAAAGCCACTAAGCCAAATAGCCCTAATCCTGAATAAATGGCATTACCTAACACAACCCCATAGCCACACGTTAAACCTGCCCGCTTCCCCGAACTCAATGTGGTTTGTACAACGACAAACAAATTCGCTCCAGGGTTAAGAAATGTCAATATAAACAAGAACAACGTGACAATAATGCTATGTAGAGGATCCATACGTTAGCCACCTATTAGAAAGTTATAATTCACCTGAAACTTATCATAATGTTTAGCACTATAACTCAAGCGTAAATTACTTTTCTTTTCTGACTTCACAAGCTTAACGAAAAATTAAGGTTTAACTTTGGTTTATGGTAATCAGCACTACGTTTCATTATGTTACCGGCAATGCTACTCAGGGAACATATGTATTTATGAGACGTTTTATTACTACTTCATCTTTACTATTTTTTTTATTTATTTCACCAATATCTAATGCAGAAAATATGCGTTTGAGTGTCACTCAACCACAAAAAACTCAATATGTAGACACACTTTCTTTGCCTGGTAAATTTGTGGCAAAAAATGAAATAGCAATTGGTTCACCACTACAGCAACAAATGGTCATTGATGTGTTTGTTGAAGAAGGTGAATCGGTTGAAAAAGGTCAATTACTTGCAACTTTAGAGTCACCAGTGCAAAGCGCCGCGGTCAAACAATTGCAAGCAGAGACTGAAAAAGCAAGTGCTTATATTAGGCAGCAAAAAGCCTTATCAGAACAGTCACAAAAAGAACTTGCTCGCTTAAAACCCTTGGCACGCTCTGGTGTTATTTCAGCTAATGATTTTGAAAAAGCCAAATCAGAAGCATTAGCCCAATCGGCTATGCTTGAAGCTAGCAAAGCAGAATTACGTCAATTGCAGGCACAGCTTATGAAAGAACAGAGCCAGCAAGATAAATCGCGAATTATTGCTCCTGTCGCGGGGGTGATCAGTGAACGCCATGCGATACGCGGTATGTTATCTGATAATCAATTGCTATTTAAAATCATTGAAAACGATGACATAGAATTTGAAGCACTGGCGCATGCCTCAGAGTTAAAACGCTTATCGTCAGTTGAGACAATTGTATTAACAACCTCAGATAAACAGCAGTTTTCAGGGAAAATACGCTATATCTCACCTAAATTAGACAGTATATCGCAGCTAGGGAAAATACGTGTTTCATTAGACTCCGACAAATCACATATTCAAATTGGTGAGTCAGGTGTAATGACGGTCAGTAATGCAGCAAAAATGCAAACTACTTTGCCTTACAGTGCGATTAGAACGCTTGATAATGGCGAACGGATTATTTTCACTGTCGATAACAATGTCGTGAAATCGCAGAAAGTCACTGTTGGTAGAATACAGGCTGGAGATATTGAAATCCTTTCACCATTACTCGCTGACCTTGATGTTGTGACCAATGCGCAAGCGTTTTTAACAGAGAATGATACGGTTACACCAGTAAGGGCTAAGCCATGAAATTACAGCTATCGTCTTGGGCGATAACTCGCCCTATCCCGACTATTGTCATTTTTTTGGCGCTGACCATCGCAGGTATATTTTCATTTATTAATTTACCCGTGACTGCAAATCCTGTCATTAACTTTCCAATTGTCACCGTAACCGTTACTCAAGATGGCTCATCACCCACCGAACTTGAAAATGCGGTTACCAAACAAGTTGAACGTGCCGTTTCTGGTATTCCAGGTATTCGTCATATTTCATCTACTATTACTGAAGGTGTTTCAACCACTACCGTTGAATTTGATTTAAATATTGATTCATATATTGCGACCAACGATATTCGCGAACAAATTTCGCAAATTAGAAGTGATTTACCACAAACTATCGATGAACCGTTAATTAATCGTATTGATGTCGAAGGAGGGGCAATTTTACGTTATGCCGTTGCATCAGATAATCAATCAATTGCCGATTTGTCTTGGTTTGTTGATGATACGATTAGCAAACAACTTATTATGATCCCCGGCGTACAAAAAGTTAGCCGTTTAGGTGGTGCAGAAAGTGTTATACGTGTTGAACCTGATGCAAATAAACTTGCTGCATTACAGCTTTCAATTGTCAGCCTTAATGAATTACTGCGCGGTGTGCATCAAAATTCAGCCGGTGGCTCATCTAAATATAACGCATTACAACACACTATCCGTGTGCTAGGCGAAAAGAATAATATCGATGAAATCAAAAATATTCAGTTACCTGTTGGTGAACAACAATGGATTAAACTTGATGACATTGCAACCATTTATCATGGACAAAAAACCTCGAAAACTTTTTCCCAATTAAATGGGGCCGATGTAGTTGGTTTTGCGGTTTTTCGTGCTAAAGATTCGAGTGATACCGTAGTCGCAGCAGGTGTAGATAACGCAATTGCAGAGTTAAAACAAAAACATCCTGATATTGATATTCAGCTGGTTTCTTCAACCGTCAAATATACCGAATCCAGTTATCATTTAACTATCCAAACGCTATTAGAAGGTGCATTCTTAACGGTCATCATCGTTTTCTTCTTTTTAAAGAGTTGGCGAGCCACCTTAGTGGCCGCAGTGGCTCTGCCTCTATCAATATTACCAACCTTTTTTATACTGGCGCTATTTGGTTATACATTAAATAGTATTACCTTGTTAGCTTTAACGTTAGTGATTGGTATTTTAGTCGATGATGCTATTGTTGAAATTGAAAATATTCAAAAATACATTGAGCGCGGAGAACGCCCTTATTTAGCGGCATTAAAAGCCTCAGATGCGATTGGTTTTGCCATTGTTGCTATTACATTAACGATTGTTGCCGTATTTTTACCGGTTAGCTTTATTGGTGGTTTCGTCGGTAAATATTTTGTTCCCTTTGGTATCACGGTTTCTGCCGCTGTATTGTCCTCTTTATTAGTGGCTCGGTTGGTTACGCCATTAATGGCTGCATATTTACTATTACCCAGCAAAAGAGCTATTACAAAACACACGACACCACAATGGATTGTGAACTATACAAAGTTGTTATTAGCTACCTTAAAGCACCGTAAATTAGCACTTTCATTGGCACTGATGTTCTTAGTGGGTTCTGTTTCAACAGTCGCTTATTTACCTGCTGGTTTTATGCCTGAAGGTGATATTAGCGTTAGCCAAATTGAGGTTGAATTACCTCCAGGTACACCTGTCGAAGAAACACAGCAAGCTATTATTCATATGGCATCATTATTACACCAGCGAGAAGAGATTAAATCTATCTACACTATTGCAGGGATCAGCGACGATGCTGAGGGTATCGCTCAACATAAAGGCCAATTAATTTTAACGTTAACTGAACCCGATGAAAGGGAAATGTCACAAAAACAATTCGAAAACTCGATTGCACATTTACTTCAGCAAAGCCCTGACGCTCGTTACACTTTCAGTAATAGTGATGGCAATAAAGAGTTTTCACTCACCTTTACAGGTACAGACCCACAAGAACTAGAACATCAAATGCATATATTGCGTGACAGTATTGCTAAGATAAAAGGCATTAATAATGTTCGCGTGGTTAAGCCATTATTGCGTAAAGAGCTAATCGTTAAACCAATTACTCGCGATCTTGGCCGTACCGCCGTTAATGTCGATGAAATCGCCAATACTTTGCGTGTTGCTACAATGGGAGAAGCTAATTCACGAAGTGCGAAATTTAACTTACCGGAACGCCAATTAGCCTTACAGGTGATATTACCCGATTACCAGAAAGATGATGTCAACGTTTTGAATAATCTTTATGTACGCAATAACCAACAACAAAATATTCCTATAAAGTCGATAGCAAATATTGATTTTAGCGATGGCCCATCACAGATTGACCGTATCAATCGCTCCAGAAAAATGTCAATTGAGGGTAATTTAGAGGGATTAACCTTGGGTGAAGCGTTAGAAAGTGTCATGGCATTACCCGAATACAACGCTCTACCAACGAGTGTGACTCAATTAGAATATGGCGATATGGAATATATGAATGACATGTTCAATCGTTTCAGTACCACAATGCTATTTAGTATTTTACTCGTTTTTGCCATCTTAATTATTTTATTTAAGGATTTCATGCAGCCTATTACTATTTTAGCTGCATTACCCTTTTCCATTGGCGGTGCGATTATTGCTTTAGTGTTATATGGTGCCATGATTGATTTACCGGTGATTATCGGTATTTTAATGTTAATGGGGATCGTGACTAAAAACTCAATATTATTAGTCGAGTTTATCTTAGAAAAAGAGCGTTCAGGCTTAAGCCGTGAATTAGCAATTGTCGAAGCCGGTCAAGAACGGATCCGCCCTATTATTATGACAACATTTGCCATGATCGCAGGAATGATACCATTAGTATTAACGACAGGTGCTGATGCAGGCTTTAGAGCACCAATGGCTGTTGCTGTCATTGGTGGGTTATTAAGCTCTACGATATTGAGTTTATTATTTGTACCCGTTATTTATAGCTTTATTGATGACCTAAAAAAGAAACTATTGCCGCTACTAGCGAAGTTTACATCCGTAACAAAAGCAGATCGTGATGTGAAACATTGGTAATCACTAAAAAGGGCTTAATTGCCCTTTTTAGTTAAATAATTAGTAAAATAAATAACTTCTAAATCTATTTATTTAATGTTCTATATTGGGTTTGTTCAATGACCCTATGAACCTGCTCATTTTCTTGATTTGCGGTTTCTATCACTTTCATTTCACCGCTGCCCGCCGGTAAGGCTCTATCTAATGTGAGTTCAGCATCTGACTTCGCAATAATATCTTGTAGTTGTTGATGTTGATGACACCAAATAGCATCAACATCATGATCACGTTGGGTATCGCGCTGCGAAGAAAATGCAACAGTACGTGCTTGAAAACGAGTTTGCTTCCCTCCAAGCTCCAAACCATAGCCAGGCGTAGCCGGATGAGTCACCACCACTTGGCCATTTGCTAGCCATGAGGCAACAGAACTATCACGCACTTCATAACCTAATTTGCTAAGCCCTTCAAGGACGATGGTACGCTGAGCTTGAGTGACAATTTGTTGTTCTAATTGCGCTATAGCGGCTTCTATTTGTATGATCAGTTGCTCAATTTGCATAATTGAAGCGCTTGATGATAATTGACTAGCTTGCTGGCTGAGTAAGGTGAATTCTGTGCTGTTAAAGCTATTGAGCTCATCACTAACTTGTTCTAACCGTTCCATCAGTTCAATACGTTTTTGACTGTCACGTAGCTGTGCGGCTATCGTCATGATCAATGAGTCCGCACGAACATGGCGCTGGGTACCTTCAGGCATTAATTCAATGTCAGCTAACGTCTCTGAATAGCCTATAACTTGTTGTTCTCCTGCTAAAATTTTTACTTTTTCAATCATCAAAGCAATCTGTTCACACTGCATAGAAAACGGGGTTTGTGGAACTCCACTGTGCCAAAATACGTTCTTGCTGTCGGACTGAGCTTTTAATTGTTTAAGTAACTCACTTTGATGCGTTGAAGGAACTTGTGCGAGATTTTCAATTAATGAAATTGCACGGAAAGTGAGATTGGCTAACTGTTCCTGATCTAATGAACTTGCTCGTTGCAACTCAGTCATTAACGCGGTTTCATTAGGAGCTTGCTGTTGTAGTAGCGTAATCAACCCTGCTAGGTTGCGTTGTCGATGAAATTGACTACGAGCTTGTGCGGCTTGTTCTTCAATCACTTGCTCACGAATTTGGCGCATTTCACCGTTAAGACTTGCAATAAAACTCTCCATTTTTTGATTAAATGAAATGAGTTCTCTCGATTTGAGTCGATATAATCGTTGGCTATGTTCCACTAACTTTCGATGCGCTGCGATGAATTGATCGGTTTTTGCATCTTTGTTACGTTGCTGTTCGTTGAGCTTTTGCCATTGTTTAAATACCCGATTCATGACTGCAAGTTGACGTTGGCAAAGGATTTCATGCCTTTCTCGTACTGAAATTTGATAAACCGCGGAGCTCATATTTAACCTATTTAATCATTAATGATGCTTGATGAATTGCTGCAACAAGTTGTTGTTGTGCCTTTTCTCGCTCGTAATACCATTCTCTCAGCGAGACACGATGGCGAGCCACTACAATACGTTTTAATACCCCTTCTCGCCAGAGTTCTCGTGAACGCGCACGCTGCAATAACATATGGTGTGGCATATCGCATTCTACCCCCAATAAAAATTGCCCAGTGGCTTCATTTTCAATTAAACAATCAAAATAAAATACCCCTACTTGCTCTGTAGGTGCAATTTTCCAACCTTGAGAACGAATAAATTGGGTGACGGATCCAACAAATGCATCAATCTGTACTTCGGGTTGCGTTTGTGCCGCTTGCGTATAACACATTCGATTGAGCAATTTACTGTTTTCTGCTTGCATTAATGGGTCACTCAAGTTTTTAGCGTAAGCTAAATAGCCTTGTAAATAATCACGTGGGATCTCAGGTTTCCGATATGTCGTGAGTAAATCTGAAATTTCATCGATTGGCATTGATGACATGATCACCACTTGTTGACGCGCCCGAGTGATCGCGACATTTAAGCGCCGTTCGCCTCCAGTTTGCCCTAATACACCAAAATTACGTCTAAATGTTCCTTGTTGATTACGCCCAAACGTGGTGGAAAATAAAATCACATCACGCTCATCACCTTGGACGTTTTCGACATTTTTCACAAAAAATGACATATCTTCATCGTTGGTTTGGCGTTGAGCTTCTTCACTGTAGGCTTGATGAAATTGCTCGTCCACTAGCGCTTTAGCTCGAATATGTTGATTAATCAATTGAGCCTGTTTTTGGTTAAAGGTGACCACACCAATAGAAGGCCTTTCATTAAATGGGCGCAACCAAATTTGAGATAAGTGCTCTACAACTGCTTTTGCTTCATCTTCATTACTTTGATTAACATAAGTACCATTAACGGTGATCAATCTTAATGGTTTAACATCATTCACGATTTTCGTGGAGTGTTGGGCTGGGATATTCAACCGATTTTCATAGAATGCGTAGTTAGAGAAGTTAATCAATTCACGGTAGACTGAACGATAGTGAATATCGAGAGAATATACGGGTAATACCGTACGTGCTAGATGCAACAGATCAGGACAATCGCTAATTTGTCGGTAATTCCACTGCTCATCCGCTTGCTCTTGTTGATCTTCATCTTCATCATGTTCATCATCATCGGTGAGTTTTCCACTAAAAAATTTTGATGGTGGCATTTGTTTTTCATCACCACTGACAATCGCCTGCTTTCCTCTAAATAAGGTTGGTAATGCATATTCAATCGGCATTTGTGATGCTTCATCATAAATGACACTGTCAAACAGACCTGCTTTAAGTGGTAGAATCTGACTTGCTACATCCGGTGTCATCAACCAAACTGGACGCAATTGCATTAATCCAAGCTCACATCCTTCACTAATAAATTCACGCAGACGCCTAGCTCTCGGTCCTGTTAAACGTGTAATTGCTTCCCATTCACGGCGGCTAGCTAACATTAATGTATCAATATTGAGAGTTAACGCTTGCTTATTATGCCGTTGTAATTGATTTTGCAATTCAGCGAGTTGAGCAATCTGTTCTGTGACTTGATTATTATCTAAAGAAAGTACAGGTGATCGGGTTTCAATTTTATTTTTAGCCGATAACAAAAAGGCATGTTTAACTGTATTGGCTAATTTACTTACCCAATGAGAAGAGTGATCAGCCTCAATCAACGGTCGTAACAAAGCCAATATTTGCCAATTTGCTGGTGAAAAATGCGCGGTTTCAGCCCTAAATTTTTGAAATCGAGCTAGCTCAGGTAACGCTTTTTTTAGCTGTTCAATAGCTGTCGCTAATGAGTTCCCCGTCATAATAGCATCTTTAAATTGTTGCCAATAAGTTACTGTTAATACAGGTTTTAGCCTATCCAAAATAGCTAAGCTGTTTTGCCTTGCTTCCGCTTTGTCGATAGCCGCTTCTACTTCGCGGCATTGCTGCATAAATCCAAGTCGTTGCTGTTGAACAATGGCCGATAAAAAATGTTCTGGTTGTGGATAATTTGCCAAAGTGGCCGCATTTTGTTCAACTTGTCGAAGCTGTTCAATTAGCGAGCTGAGGGTTTTCTGCCATAACTGTGTCGCTGGATTTAGTGGCTCAATGTGTAATTGATGGTAGATAGGTAATAGTTCTTGATATAACAGGCGCCATTGTTGCTCGGTATTAATCGTTTTTAATAAACAATCAAACTTAATAACACTACTGTTCATTCCACTGGAAGCAACGAATTGAGCGAGTTTGTTTTTTCGACTGTAATAAAAAGGATTTAACAAACGTAGAAATGAGCCGTGTAATTTCTCCGAAATAGCACGTGACAGCTGAGCTAATGTTAAATTATCCAATGATGCCAATAGCGAAAAATAATGAGACTCGGTTCCTGTGGTATCAATGCTGCTTAAGCGGTTATTTAGCTGTATTAATTGCTCTATCACCGTAGCACCAATAGTTTGTTTACCCTGCTCATTTAAAAACAAGGTTAGCCACTGCGAAAAGTCATGCCATTGATCGGGGGTCAATAAAGCAAACTGTTGTTGGCACTGCTGGTAAGTTGTTCGATGATCTAGCAATAGCTCTATATTTATTTGGTGTTCAACGCCATTCTCAGTGCTTAAACGCTGAGTTTCTGCCGCGATAAACAATGGAAAAGTCTGCTCAAACAAGCGGTATTCTGGATCATCAAGGTTAAATTGCGCTATTCCATTCAATGGACTTTGCTCATAATTTAATGCAAACCAGTTAGGGGCATGAATATTAATATCATTGATAAATTGAGTGATACTGTTTTTGTTTTGTAAGACTAAAACAGATTGTATTTGATCAATATCCAGCAAATAACGTTCGGCTTTATCAGCAACCAATAACCCTGATAATACCTCTTTATATGACAATTTTAATTGGTCATCGGCGGTATACATTGCCTGATAATATTCATCAAGCGTATTTTCACACTGTTCAAGTGTTTGATTAACTTGCCGACGTTGATTGCGCCAATCATCATCGTGTAACTCGGTTGCCAATTTAACCCATAATTGTTCAAGTTGTTCTCGAACTGCCTGAATAACTTCTCGTGATTTCTGATTTTGATTAATCATTAATACACGATCTGCCAATCCACTAGCAACTAAGCGTTTATAAACCACCTCTAATGCAGCAGGCTTTTGACAGATAACTAATGCCGTTTTCTGACGACCAATAGCATCAGCAATTAAGTTGACAATCGTTTGGCTTTTCCCTGTTCCCGGAGGGCCTTCAATTAATAGTCCGGTTCCTTGGCGAGCAGCCTGTACTACCGCCTCCTGAGACGGATCTGGCAGTGATAAAAAGTATTGGTCTTTAGTTTGTTCCTGTGGTGCCCCATCTATGCTTTGTTGCTCATTGAGGTTGAGCATGGTGGCTAGTGCTGTTTGATTAATACTTTGTGAAGTAATTAATTGCAAATCACTGCTGATGGCTTGCCCAATAAATGAAGTATGGAACAACACCGCCGAGCAAATGATTTGTGCACTGTTTTCGGGCACATTTTCAGTAATAGAGGGTAATGGTGATAAATTAAATTCTCTCACAGGCAAAAGCCCATTGAGCATTGTCATTGTTTCTTCAACACTTAAGGCGGCTTGCGAAAGAATATTATCTAACGCGTCTTGCCATTCACTCACTGCGGGGATCCCAACAAAATTAGCCAGCGCTGGGTTAATGCGGACCGCTGCTCTATCATTATCAAAAGCGAGTTGGACAGGTCCTCGTTGTAATTCAGAAGATAAAATAGATACGGGCCATAAAAATAATGGCGCAATACGTGGTTTGATTTTATTGGGTTGGGTATTCAGGAGTAAAAATGGAAAACCTAAATACATGCCATTAATACCGGTGTCTCTTTGGTACAATTGCGTATCTGATTGCAATGCCCACAAACGTGAATTAACGCCTTTACGCTGTAACAACAAATCACTATCAATCGTGGTTGCACGGCTTTTCCGATTAATTAAATGCTCTAATAGCTTATCAGCACCTTGGTGTGAGCTCGTGCACTCAGTAAGATCAACCCGACCAGCTGTAGCCGTTAAACGCATACGGACAAGGTTACCACGCTGGGTAACAGAGGTAAGTTTTTGTGCGAAAAAGCCAAGAACTTCAAGGATATACTTCTGTGATTCTGGAACTTGCCATTGTTCAATTGGGACGGCTAACATCAGCAAAACCTGCGGGAGTGGCAAGCGACGCGTTAATAAAAAAGTGTCAGCCCACTGATCAATATCCATTACACCGAGTCGTTTAAAACCTTCTAATCGTTCTGCTAATAATTGAAATAGCTCATTACGTGGTAAAAGTAACTGCTGCTTAGCCACTTCATGGTCAAAATGGGCAATATCATATTGTGTAGCCAATTTAGCCGCATCACTTATAATAGTGTCTACCGCAATAAACTGCCCAATATCAGCACTGAGTAGTAAAATATAATCATCTTCTTGTGGCTTTTGTTTACCAATGAGTACCCTTAAACTGTCGTTATGTGTATCAGGGAATTGCTGATGAAAAATATCCCAACGCGCCATTAACTGACTGGTAGAACTAATTAATAAATAGAGTTTTAAGCTTTCTTCATTGAGTGGGATTTGCTGTTGTTCTGCGCGCAGGCGGATCCTACATTGACGATGAAAAAGTTGAACCAGCCAATGTTGCTCGTCTATCGCTTGAAGTTGATTTGCTAATGGCTCACTAATTAATTGGTAACCCAACATTGGGTTGTCTAGTAGCCATGCTGGCGTGATAATTTCACCTTGAAAAACAAACGGAATATTTGGATTCAAAATCCGTAGCGCTAAGGCCAATTTTAGGTCAGGAATAATTTCTGTATTATTCATTAAACGCTGTAATTGCCCTAATACACTGCCCATTTGGTCAAATTTACTTAACCATGACGTGATTTCTCCACGGGTTAACAAGTCAATCGCATCGTCCCAATGCGCTTGTTCCGCTGCAACCAACGCAAATGTTTCTGGATGACTGAATTGGTATCCTGCGAATGACAAGTTATGTACTTGTTGCTGTATGTCGCTATTGAGCAATTCAGGAGCTTGGACAGGACGACCTTGTAACCAAGCTGAAACTTGAGGCCACTGCCAACGTGAAAAGCGATCTCTATTTAATAAACCACGTAATAAGAGTTGAGTACGGTCATCCAATTCACTAGGGAGCTCAATACCATTCGTCATGACATGAATCAGAAATGCATTATCATGGATATGATCAAAACATTTTCCACGGGTTAATTGCTCCAGCAAAATAATCCCTAAGCTCCACCAATCTGATGCGGCGCAAACCCCTCCTGCTAAGGTTTCTGGAGCTGTATAACGTGAAATATCTAATGGTGAGACGATATCAAGATCAAATTCAGACAAGCTTGCTGAACCATATTCTATAATAACAATATCGAGTGGTTCACGACTGCGTATTAATAGGTTAGAAGGCCTTAAAGCACGATGACGTAATCCATGTTCAGCAAATGTGGCTAATGCAGTTCCCAGCTCTTCAACTAATTTAGGAATTTCATCTGGCCGCCAAAAATCCCCTTGTTGGATAAATTGGCTAAGTGAGCCACCGGTTAACTGTTCAGTGACATGCCATGCTCTATTTTCCCATCGCCCTGTTTCATAAAACTGTGGCACATGCTCAGTGGGAATGAGTTTGAGTACTTGGTAAATCGCCGGATCAGGCTCTTCTCCCTTTTGGTACAGCGTTAATACACCAACTTGCCCTGTTAGCTTATTTGTGACAGCGTAACGCTCACGCGCGCTATCAATTTCATTAATACGTTGATCTAGACGCCAGTCATCTATATATCGGTGAGAAGTTATCTCTTGTTGCTGCTCGCGACTATCATTGGATGACGCTGCATCAGCACCGCATTGTAGGCAAATAAGATCACTGGGGTCCATTGGATGACCATTGACGCAAACTATCGCGTCTGGTGTCGATACATCGACAACCTTATCGCCCGCTGAAATGTGATCGCCGGTGACTTCGCTTTGCTGTAATGGCGGTTGCCAACTTTCATCCTGAATGGTTTCAAGAGTAAGATCCCAACCACAAGGTTGATGATTAATTTGCCCCTCACAAAAAATCTCCGTTAATGGGCGTTTTGTCTGGCAATGAGGGCAAAAACGTATCATGGTCATCCGCTATTCCGATCCACTTATTTTTTAAGTTGTTTTAAAGGTTGTTCTTGTTGTTCAAGCCATGATTGTAAATAGGACATGTCATGGCGCTGGGGGATCCCCAGTAAAAAAATACGACCTGTTTCATCTACGGCGAGATCAAGCGCTTTATGAGAATCTATTAACTGAGTATCGTATTGAGAGAAACGTTGTTTTCCCAATGATGTGAGACAATGCAACTGTTGGTTATCACTTCCTCTCAATGCCAATGTTTGTGGCGCGCTTTCTTGATATGGTCCTGTGATTAACGCATCAATCAACCCATTCATATCTAAAATGTCTTGATGAATATCATCCCATTCATAACCGCTATAAACTAGAATGTCACCCTGAAAATTTTGCCGTAATTCTGTTAATAAACATTGCAAGGCATCTCGTTGCTCAAATGGTTCTCCACCTGAAATGGTGATCCCATCCGCCTCTTGTAACCATGGTTTTAATTGCTGCATCAAAACTGTAATATCAATACCACTTTCTCGCCGATGCCAAGTGTCCGGTGACATACATCCTTTGCAATGTATAGAGCAGCCTTGAACCCATAAGCCAATACGTTGACCGGGCCCCAAAGTCGTGACAGGAAAATGAATTCGTGAAAGACTGATTTTTGTCATTTATTATTACGCCATCGGTTGCAGTAATATACGCGTTGATTCACCTATCTCTATATCTGTTATTTGATAAGCGCTATTCTCCACCAATTCGCTGTCAAAAATGGCTCGTGATAATGGATTAATTAAATATGCTTCTAATTGATTGCGTATACCGCGCCCACCATTCGATAAATCAGCTAAACAACGTGTTTTTAGTCTCTCTTTTGCCTGTTGGGAAATAACAATGTTTAATGACTGTTTTTCCAGACCTAATAGAATGTTATCAACCATTTGTTCAAAGATTTGCTCTGCCACATCTGGGCGAATAAAATCAAAAACAATGATATTTTCACCGATACGGTTTAATAATTCAGGCCGGTTGAGCACTAATTTGAAATGTCGCTCAATCTCATTTTTTACATTGCGAGTCACTGTTTCAAATGGTTCATGGGGTTGCACATTAGCAACGCGTTCCCCATTAGCATCTAAACGATAAATACCGAGGTTGGAAGTAAAGATGATCAGAGATTCAGAGAAATAAACGCGATCTCCCCGCCCTGAAGTTAAAACACCATCATCAATAATTTGTAAAAACTTATCCATTAGGTGAGGATGTGCCTTTTCAATCTCATCAAATAGCACAACACTAAAAGGTTTTTCTCTGATGGCGTTGGTTAATTCGCCACCTGAATCATAGCCTACGTAACCAGGAGGAGCACCAATCAAACGTTGATCTGCATGTTCGGCACTAAACTCTGACATATCAAAGCGAATATAAGCACTCTCATCGCCAAATAGCAGTTGAGTTACTGTTTTGGCTAATTCCGTTTTACCAACCCCTGTTGGTCCCGCCAAAAAGACAACCCCTCTAGGACGGCCGCCTTTATGACCACCAACCCCTGTCATCGCGCGTTTGATAATATCGAGTAAATGGGTGACTGCATGCTGTTGCCCTTTAACCCTGCGTTGGATCATTTGTGGTGCATGACGAATTTTTTGTTTATCGATTTTTTTCCATGGATCTTCGGTAATACCTACTTTATAGCGACGTACAGCATCACTAATACGCACAGCGTCAACTTGCTCAATGCGCGCAAGCTGAATGATCGCAGTTAAATCAAGTAGCAGTAGACCTTCAGTTTCATCAATAAAATCATTAAGTAAACGTTGTTTTTCGCTTTCCTCAATATCGCTAAAGTTTGCTAGCGAAGACAGTAAACTTGGTGCGAGTTGTCGGCGAACTTGGCTATCTGGCTTAGCCACCGAAATAGCGCGCACTCGTGGATTGTTGACTAAGAACCAATCAGGTAAATCCGTTTCCTTTTCTACAATCCAAAATAAGCTATTAAAATAAGGTTGATTTTTTTCACCTGCTGGACGTGCTTTTGCTTGATGGGACACCACTAAGGCTCGAGTAAATAAGCTGTGCTCTGCTGGCGTCAAATTAGCGCGGTGGGAAATTAAACATGAGGCGAAATCAATGCAAAGTGCTATCGGCTGTTCAGTGCAATTTACCCATTTATCCAGCACTTGATTGAGGATATCTATTCCTCCTGCTGAATACCCTTCAGTGGGTGTTAACCCCAGTTTTTGCATGAGTGCCATCCCTGCCTCAACCTGTTTGGCTGGGTTAGCCACCCATTGGAACCCCAATAAAGGGGTATAGGTAATAATATGTGCGTAGCCAGCCTCAAATAAACTATTAAATAAGGATTGATTAAACGGTAATGGTGTCACCACATTAGGAGCAACTTCGCTTGCCTGAAGATCGCGAACGTTGCCAAATAATACAAATTGGCTTTTTAATGGTATAAATCTCAGTAAATCGCGTAACCAACGTGGTTTTTGAAAAGCAGTTTCCATGACATCCTTTACCTTACATGAGCATTTTATTCAAGTTTACCGTAAATGTTCGATAAATAGCGCATTTATCTATAACAACAACCAATAATCTGAACATTCTCATTACATTTGGTTATTCATTCATCTTTGTGTTTAATATTTCTATATTCCATTGTAATTTATAAGCAATCAATCGCCTTAATTTACCCTAATATTGAATAAGTGAGCCGAGATGTCCCCTTCATTTGAAACTTATTTGCATCCAACGTTATCCAACTGTTTTATCACGACTAATCCACACAACATGGATATTACAGCCATTCATCAGTTTTTAACTCATTCGACTTGGGCTGCGGGTATTTCCCGTGAAACTGTGCAGTTATCTATTACCAATAGTTTATGTTTCGGATTATTTAAAGATGATAAGCAAATTGGATTTGCGAGGTTAGTGACTGATTACGCAACATTTGGTTATTTATGCGATGTATATATTGTAGAAGAATGGCGTAATCATAAATTGAGTCGTTGGTTAGTTGAATGTTGCCAACAGCACCCTGTTACTCAGCGTTTACGACGTATTATGTTAGTAACTTCGACCGCTTCTTGGCTTTACGAAAAAGTCGGTTATCGCCCAGTTAAGCAAGAGAATTTTGTTTGGCAAATTGTTCGGCCAGATATATATAAACAGTAAATAAATTTAACTGGCCGAATAAAAAAAAGTAATGTGAGATCATGTTAGATAATATGATTAAGTATCACTTTTATAATTTTTCATCTAAAAATAACCTTCGAAATGTGCTGCTAATTTATATAAAGTTAGCATATTGAATTAATAACACTCTCAACTATTTATTAGCATGTTGTTTTCCAGCTCAACTATCATGGTAGTTGAAGCTATTTCTACCATCGAAAACACTAAATATAATAATCCAGAAAATTTATTTATATCGAATAAATATCATTAAAGATATTAAGTAATTGCAATTTCAATAATATATCCCTTATAGTGTTATCAGATTGTTAATTAATTATATCCATCAGCATTATCGGTTGTTATGCCATTTTTTATCAAAAAATAACTTTATATCAGCTATTTATCCTTGTTCAGTATGGATGTTTAGTCGCGCCTCTATTTTATTATTTAAGTACTAGGGGCTGTTAATAGTTTACTCGTGATACTTCAAGTTGCTGCATTGACGATGTTCACTCGCACTAGTCATATCCTTATGTATGCGCCTAGTGACTTGTTTACTTTTTGCCTAGCTGTACTTCGAATTATCTAGAGTAAAGATTAAATAAGGAAGCTCTATGAATTCAACATTATCTTTAACGCAAAAATTACTCAGTTTTAATACTATTAATCCCCCCGGCAATGAAGCCGAATGTATGCAGTTTCTTGCGGATTATCTGAAGCACAAAGGTTTTGAAACGAAACTTCATTCATTTGGTGAACAACGCATGAATCTTCTAGCGTGGATCTCAGGTTCAAAGGCTGGTAAACCATTGGGTTTTACTGGACATATCGACACCGTTCCTTTAGGCAAAACACCTTGGAAGTTTGACCCATTTGGTCACGATATTCACGGAGACAAGCTCTATGGACGCGGAGTCAGCGATATGAAGGCTTCTATAGCTGCGTTTATCATTGCCTGTATACAGCAGCAAGCCGCTTTGCGTAACAGTACAGGGGTAGTGCTTTATTTAACCGGTGGTGAAGAAACGGGTTGTGATGGCGCAAAAGCACTGCTAGCTGAAGAACACGTTCCTGAACCCGGCGCCTTAATTGTGGGCGAGCCAACGAATAATTATCCTATTATCGGCCATAAAGGTGCTTTATGGTTACGCTGTGCTCTTAAAGGCAAAACGGCTCATGGCTCTATGCCTTCTTTAGGGATCAATGCCATTTATTTAGCCGTTGATGCCTTGGGCAAAATAAAAGATCATTCTCTAGGTGCTCCTCACCCTTTAATGTCTTCACCCACTATGAATGTAAGTCGAATTCAAGGTGGCGAGAATATTAACTCTGTCCCTGATTATGTTCATTTCGATATGGATATTCGCAGTGTCCCCAACTTACCACATCAGCAAATATCGCAGCAGCTGGCCGCTCTTTTAGGGGAAAGCGCTGTATTAACCACATTGGTTGATTTACCTGCCGTGTTAACCGATGAAAAGCACACTTGGGTTCGTCAAGTTTATCAACATTGCCAAGCCCTACACCAACAACCTTTAGAAGCAAAAACAATGCCTTATTTTACCGATGCTTCGTTATTAGTTCCCGCATTAGGTAATCCCCCTTGCATTGTATTAGGTCCGGGTGAACCTGAACAAGCACATCAAACGGATGAATATTGCTCTATCGTTAAAATGGAGGCAGCTAAGACACTGTATAGCAAAATTATTTCTGATTGGGCTTCAGCTTGAAGAATGGGTAAATAGCAATCATCAATGCGCAGTACGTACTCCAATTCTTTAGTCAACATAAGTAAAATAAACGAGGAGTCGTTACATGTACCAAAATACAGTAGAAGTCGAAACTATTACCAGTCAGGGCGCTATTTCTGACAAAACCTACAATAAGTTATATTGGCGTTTACTGCCTTTTTTAGCGCTGTGCTATATGTTTGCTTATATTGACCGCATTAATATGGGTTTCGCTAAGTTACAGATGCAGGATGCGATCAACCTTAGTGATGCTGCATATGGTTTAGGTGCAGGGATCTTCTTTCTTGGTTATGTACTGTTTGAAATACCAAGTAATCTGTATTTAACTAAGATCGGCGCAAAAAGAACGTTTGTCCGTATTATGATCTTATGGGGGCTAACATCTGCGTCCATGATGTTTGTCTCTTCTCCAACAATGTTTTATATATTACGTTTTTTACTTGGTGTTTTTGAAGCTGGCTTCTTCCCTGGTGTGATTTTCTATCTGACATTATGGTTTCCAGTTCAACGTATGGCATCTGCAATGGCATTACTTATGTTAGCAGCCCCAATTGGCAGCATTATTTGTGGCCCGTTATCAACATGGTTAATGACTCACTTTCATGGTGTCAATGGATTACAAGGTTGGCAATGGATGTTCATGTTGGAAGGCTTACCGTGCGTTCTTCTTGGTATTTGGGCTTGGTTCTATATTATAGATAAACCAGAGCAAGCTAGTTGGTTAACCAAAGAAGAAAAACAAGAACTTGCCTCTTCAATCTCCCAAAAACAGCAAAGCGTTATCAACCATGCATCGTTTTTAACTGCCATTAAAACACCACTTACCTATGCATTAGCTATTCTATACTTTTGTATTATGTGTGGTATTTATGCGATCAGTTTCTGGTTACCAACTATTTTACAGTCACATGGCATTACTGATCTGATTGATATTGGTTTATATTCAGCTCTGCCCTATATTGCAGCCTTATTCAGCATGGTGATCTTATCCAAATCATCGGATATACGCCAAGAACGCCGTTTGCATGTTGCTATCCCTGCTCTCGTCGCGGGCCTTGCTTTATTTGCCTCTAACTATATGAGCAATTTTTTTCTGGCGATATTATTGCTAATTATTGCAACAGCATTAGTCTGGACAGCTTATACCATCTTTTGGTCTATCCCGTCTAAATATATGCAGGGAACTGCCGCTGCTGGTGGTATAGCTATGATCAATACCATTGGGTTATTTGGTGGCTTTTTAAGTCCTTATGTCTTAGGGTGGATCAAACAAACCACAGGCTCACTCACTTATGGCTTAATTTTAATGACAGTATTACTATTAATTGCTTCTGTGATTATGTTTAGCCAACGAAAAATTTAACTTTAATGATTATTTAAATAGATGTTGAGAAGTATAGAATTACAACATCTATTTAGAATCCCCATTTCACTCTCACCGCAATTAAAACAAGATATCATTTAATATATTCTTCCAGTCTTATAAATGGTTTTTATTATAAATTTAAATATTATCTTCAGTTTTTGTTATTAAAACCATTATCAATGTAATTAATTGTAATTATGGCATTAATATATTGCGCTTAGTGTTATATCCAAGGTTTATACTATCATTAAATTAAACGCAGGAGGATTAGACCATGTCATTTCTCAGTTGGTTATTTGGCTTCAATAGAAAATCACGTTACTCCAACTATAATCGCTATTCTAAACATGGCGGTTACTCTAAACACGGTAGGCATCATGGACAATATGAATATCAAAACTGGGATGTTAACAGTTCAGAACAACCCCTAATACAATGTCGACAATGCCAATCTATTTTAAATAAGAATGCGAAATTCTGTAGTGAATGTGGTCTATCGGTATAAACAAAAGCGCCTCTCATTAAGGTACGCAAAATGAAACTATCTTTTTTTTACCAATTTAATCACTACCCATTGTATATGAAAAATTTTATTGCTTCGCCAACTAAAATGGGAACGTTATTACCCTCTTCACCTTGGCTATGCAATAATATTCTCAATAATATAGATTGGAAAAATAGCTATAAAATAGTGGAAATTGGCGCAGGCAACGGCGTTATTAGTCAATATATTTTACAACGTATGTCTTCATTAGCCAGTTTAGATCTCTATGAAATTAATAACGATTTCATTAAGATCCTCAATCAAATAGATGAGCACCGAATAACCGTACATCATCGTTCAGCAGAATATTTATTCGGGGACTATGACATTGTTATTTCAGGGCTCCCTTTTCGTTCATTAAGCAAGAAAACAGGTATGAAGATCCTGAAAAATACCCGAGAACGATTACTGAAAAATAATGGCAGTCTGATATTGTTTCAATATACAAAAGGTTGTGAATCTATGTTTTCACGTTACTTTCATTTTACCAAAGAAAGGGTTTACCTTAATGTTCCACCCGCTTGGGTCTATACTTGTAAGCCTAAGTTAGATTAAGAGTTAAACCATGAATAAATATACAATGTCACCTTAAAGTGGATTTTAAGGTGACATCAATCTTTTATTGTGCAGATAAGGTTTTCCTTCGTTGCAATAACCATTTATCTAATTCATTGGCAAATTGTTGGCGATCTCGTTGATTTAAACTTGCGGGTCCACCCGTTTGAACACCACTCGCCCTCATCGTATCCATAAAATCTCTTATTGTTAAACGTTCTCGAATAGTCGCTTCATTATAACGTTCCCCTCGCGGATTCAAGGCGATCGCCCCTTTTTCCATCACCTCAGCGGCCAAAGGAATATCCGCAGTGACGACCAAGTCCCCCTTCTGTGCACGACGTACAATTTCATTATCTGCAACATCAAACCCAGCGGGTACTTGTAGGGTACGTAAAAAAGCCGATGGCGGTACACTTAAACGCTGATTAGCAACGAATGTTATCTGAACTTCTTCGCGATCAGCCGCCCGATACAAAACCTCTTTGATGACTTTTGGACAAGCATCCGCATCAACCCAAATAAACATCAAGTTACTCCATAACAATTAAAATCGTGTTTTACCACTGAATAATAACAATTTGATTGCTCTTGATTTTAAGCTATTTTTTCCATCACTAAAATAAAAACTGATTGAAAGCTAGCATTCAGTGTAAATTCTTTATTATCAATAAGATCGCAATAGCTTAAACCACTTCTTTCTCACTCACAAATTTTCATTTTATTTACCTTAAGTTACATTTAATTTCAACTTATTGATTATAATTTAATCGTATTTCATTATAAACCAACGAGTAAATGGCTTTATCATGAAAATACTTATTTTTAGTCGTACAAGTAGTAATCATTTATACAATATCAACTCTCATCATTCATAATATATTCAACGCATTGATTTTAATACGTAAAAATACACTCCTTACTAATTTACATATTTTTGAATATAAAATTACAGAAGGTAAATCAAAATGCGACTAACAGCCGATCATTTCCCTAAAGAATTACTCGAGTACTACGATTATTATGTCCATGGCAAAATAAATAAGCGGCAATTTCTTGCTCTTGCAGCTAAGTATACTGCTGGTGGTCTCTCTGCCATGATGTTATTTAACATGCTAAAACCTAATTATGCGCTCGCAGAGACAGTAAAATTTACCGATCCAGACATCTTTGCAGAGTATATTTTATACGATTCAATTAATGGTCATGGGCAAGTTCGTGGATATCTCGTTAAACCAACTAAGGTTAAAGAAAACGTATCAGCTGTAGTTGTTGTCCATGAAAATCGTGGACTTAACCCCTATATTGAAGATGTTGCACGACGCATAGCTAAAGCAGGCTATATCGCGCTTGCACCGGACGGTTTAAGTTCAGTAGGAGGCTATCCTGGAAATGATGATGAGGGAAGAATACTTCAGGAAAAAGTGGATCCCAAAAAACTAATGAATGATTTTTTTGCGGCCATTGAATTTATGCAACAACACGACGAAACCAATGGAAAGGTAGGAATTACCGGATTTTGTTATGGCGGAGGGATATCTAATGCCGCCGCTGTGGCCTATCCAGAATTAGCTTGTGCAGTTCCTTTTTACGGACGGCAGCCTCCAGCTACAGATGTACCGAAAATTAAGGCCCCACTGCTTATTCATTTTGCAGAGTATGATCAAAACATTAATGAGAGCTGGCCCGCCTATGAAGCCGCCCTTAAAGCAAACAACAAAATTTACGAGGCATATATATACCCCGGTGTAAACCACGGTTTTCACAATGATTCAACCCCTCGATATGACAAACCTGCCGCAGAATTGGCTTGGAACAGAACATTAGGCTGGTTCGAAAAGTACTTGAGTTAGATCTTCCAAACAAACATGTGTTTTAATATCTGGATGACTTCTCTCGTTTACGATGAGAAGTCATCATTAATAGCACAGTACATCGCTGTTCTAGCGCGAACTACAGTAATTGCTTAAATGTAGCAATAAATTTGTCAACATCTTGCTGAGTTGTTGACCATGAAGTACATAAGCGTAAACAACTTACTCCATCATTTGGCTCACAAATTTTGCGTAGTGCATAGTGCGCCATTAATTTTTTAGCCAATTGATTAGGAAGGATCACAAAAATCTGATTTGACTCAGGTGGAGCAAGGAAACTAAATCCTTTTTGTTCGAATAAGCTCACCAACTGCTGCGCTTTATCGTTAACATATTTCCCTAATTCAAAAAATAAGTCATCGGTAAAAAGTGCATCAAACTGCGCGGCTAATAACCAACCTTTGGCTTGTAATGCCCCTTTCTGCTTGATAGAAAAACGAAAATCAGATTTTAATGCAGGATGTAAGATAACCAATACCTCTGCGGCAAACGCACCAATTTTAGTACCGCCGATGTAAAACATATCGGTAAGCTGTGCAATATCTTCGATCGTCAAATCACTTTCTTTCGACATTAAACCAGATGCAAGGCGCGCACCGTCCATAAACAGTAATAACCCATGCTTATTACATTCCGCTTTCAGTGCTTGTAATTCTTGCTTACGGTAAACGGTACCAATTTCCGTTGAGTTGCTGATGTAAACCAATTTAGCTTGAACGGAATGTTCATCAGTATGCTCTGACAAAATCGCTTGGATATGCTTCGGCTCTAATTTTCCTGATCCAGAACTCACTGTAATCACTTTATGCCCAGTTGCTTCAATGGCTCCTGTCTCATGAGTTGCAATATGACCCGAGTCGACTGCAATTACAGCTTGATGTGGGCGAAGCACATGAGAAATCGCAGTTAGATTAGTGATTGTCCCACCATTAAAAAAATGGAGATCTGCATCATTGCGACCGATCCTTTGCTTGATGTTCTCTGTGATTTGCTGTGTATATTTATCCGTGCTATACCCGTCAAAACGTTTTCCGACTAAATCGTTTAATACTTGCATAACCCTTGGGTGTGCTATTTCGTTATAATCATTTTGGAAGCTATACATTACTATTCCTACTAATTAATATAGATTATTATTTATATTCCAATATTTCCCTATCTTCAATCAATCGATTGATATTGTTATTTTTAATTTTTCGTAGGGTGTTTTAAAAACGATTAGAAGGATGTTACTGGCTGCGACGAAATGTCAGGTTAATGCGGCATTCCCCCAATACTGGATGGTAACCTGCTTTTATGCTACGTATTCCATGGTAATTTAAGCGTGATTTTCCTCCCCAAACAACAACATCACCATGTTCTAATAAAAATACTTTTTTCGGCGCTTCTCTGGTCAAACCACCGAATTCAAACATTGCTGGTAAACCTAAAGAAAATGAAACGATTGGTTGTGAAAAATCAGTTTCATCTTTATCTTGATGCAAAGACAATTTAGCCCCAACACCATAGCGGTTCACTAAACAAGCATCGGGAGAAAAATGCTCAAACCCAACACTATTAGCGGCTTGTTGTGCCAATTCAAAGAAAATAGCCGGCATTTTTGGCCACGGTGACTGAGTGACAGGATCATCCATTTGATAACGATAGCCTTTGTGATCGCTCACCCAGCCCCAAGATCCACAGTTAGTCATTGACACTGACATTGAATAACCACTTGGCGTTAACATATGTCGAAATGGAGACTGTTGTATGACCTGCTCTAATCCAACGAGCAGTTCTTGCCCATTCCCTAATAGATACCCTTTCAATAACCAAGCATCTTCAGCCATTAGCAAAGTATTTTCTTCATCTGAAAACAACATACTAACTCCAAGAAAATTAAAATCCGCGCAATAGTGTTAAACATTATGACGTTTTTTGACAGATGCCATTGTCCATTCATGCAAAAATTATTATTTTCAATGCAATCATATAAAAATTAATAATTTCAATAATTGTTCAATTAACTCGATTTTTATCTACAAACAAATCTGTTTTTGATCAAATAAGGTCAGTGTTAGAATATTATTAATCATACCGCGATATTTTATAAATATAGGACTTTACCTTTACATGACAAAATATCCTTACAACCTAGCTTTAGCTTTGCTCGTTTTTAGCTCATCCACATATGCGCTGCCCCTTCAACATAATGGTTTTTTACTTGATATCGAGCCTGATACATTAAAAATAACGCACAAAAATGCGCTTATTAATGGGGGGATGCCACAAACTACGGTGGAAAAACTTAATACCAGTACAGATACAGCTCAGTGGTATTGGCCTGATAAACAAATGCAAGTCACCGCTCATCTCGAAAATCAGCAATTACGATTGCATTTTCAAACTTCAAAACAGCAAAAATTAGATTGGTATCAACTTCCTAAATCTGTTTCTGCACTCTATCTACCTATCGGTGAAGGTAGCCACGTTCCTATCAACAACCCAATTTGGCGGCAATATTTAATTAATGAACAAAACGAGATTGATACCAATTATGATCTTAAATTACCGCTATGGAGCCAACAACAAAATCAAGTATATAGCTGGCTGCTTATCACTCCATTTAGCAATAAAATTACCTTTTCTGAGCAAGCTAATCAATTGCAGATGTCATCTAGTCATTTATTTGACCAATTCAATCTTACTCAACCATTTGAAGTCATCCTTTCTATTGGCGAAAGTCCAATAGATGGTGCATTGGCTTATCGACGCTATTTAGAATCGATAGATGAAATTAAAACCTTACAACAAAAATTTCTTAATATTCCAGATGGCAATAAATTGATTGGTGCCTCTCATGTCTATATTTGGGGTAAAGGTTTATTGGATCAACAAGACATTAAAAACTGGTCAGGTTTAAATGAATATTTGCAATCACCTAAAGGTAAATCCATTTGGGATGCTCTTGATAAAGATGCACAACGTGCATTCAAAAAAATCAAACAATCTCCCCCTGAAAAATGGCAACAACCTTATTTAGTTAGTGCTCTTAATGAAGCTTTTAAAGTTGTCGTGCCTAATCCTAAAACGCCTGAAGACAGTGATTTCTTACTCTATCAACAAATTCAAGCACAAAAGATAGAACACATGGTGTTAAAACAACTTGGACCATGGCTAACTGGCAATGAAAATTGGGGGCAAGGTTTATCCATTCCACTAATCAATCAGTTGAACCTTCATGGATTACCTAAATTATGGCTAGGTGTTGATAATTGGTCAGTGACTTTTTACCAGCCTGAAGCCGTTGAGCAGGCAGTAAAATTGGGTTACTTGATAGGAGCTTATGACTCATATGACACCGCGATCCCTATCGGAGTCAATGAGCATTGGCTAACCGCGCAAATTCCTACTGTTTTGCGACAAAAATGTGCCATCGTGCAACAAAATGGACAAAAAAGCCCTGGCTTTGGGGGAAAAGGCTATTACTTAAATCCAAACTGTATGCAAGATTATTCACAAACGCGTATCAAAGCGTTACTTGAACTGTCGCACATCAATAGCTTATTTCTCGATGTCGATGGCACCGGTATGGTGGTCAATGACTATAGTGATATTAATTCTATGAGTGCCGAGCAAATGACAGCTGCGCGTAATGCGCGATTGGGTTGGATTGAAAAAACGCTTCGGATCCCATTAGGTTCAGAAGATGGTAATGCGGTGACCGCTAAACATCTTATGTTTGCTCATGGAATGGAAACATGGGGTTTTGGTTGGGGCGATAAAAGCATCCATAAAGATAAAAATTCACCTTATTATTTAGGCGCATGGTGGCCTGAAAGTGAGCCAGCTGTTTTTTTTAATAAAGCTAAGTTAAAACAACCCTATTTAACCGTTGAGTTTGATCCGCGTTGGCGACTGCCGCTCTATCAAACAGTATTTCACGACGCAATTATTAGCACACATCACTGGACATTTGATAACCTCAAATTCCCTGAAGTACAAACGACTAGAGAGTTATTAAGCCAATTATATAATACAGCGCCTTTATATAATTTAAGTCGAGGGACGATTAATCAGCGGCTCCCCGCAATGCTCAAATCCGATAGTGTTTTTCGGCCTATACACCAAGTATTATGGGATCAAAAACTAGTCGGATTTACATGGCTCGATAAAGAAGGTTGGGTACAACAAACCACCTTTAGCGATGGTTCAGTGATTATCGCTAATTTTGCCGATAAACCATTTAATGATGTGCCACCTCGTTCATTAAAAGCTGTGTTATCGAATGGGAAAGTCGTTAAACAAAGTTATCCTTAAAAGATAATGAGTTGCTAGTTTAACGACAAAAAAGCAAGCTGTATTCGATCATATTTTACGCTTATTTTTAGCTCGAATAGCGCTATAAATAAGCGATTAAAACGGGTAGTTAACACCTAACATTAGTATTGAGTCATGATAACCATGGCTACCTATTTGGTAACCTACATTACCCCATATATTCAATTGGTTATTCAACTGCCCTTCGATACCAAACTTTAATTCTCCAGTGTCCTTTTTCCCTTTCTGTGTACTAATGACACCATTGGCACTCACGCCAAAATCCTTACTATTATGGTTCCAATTTGCTTCAATATAGGAATAAAACAGGCTATTTTTATCTGTAGATTGAACATTCACTCCATTGATTAATAGTCTAATACCTACACGTGATTGAATATTACCATCACCAATACCTTTCACTTCAGTACCATTTGCTTCGTAATGAATATCGGGTTTAATTCCCATCCAAATTAACTGTACACTAGGCTGAATAAAATAAGCGATATTTTTTGTCGTGTTTTCAGCCAATTTCAGCGTATAGCCAGCCTCAATAGAACTAGTTATCCCTTTCAATTTATATTGTTCACTTGCTAATCCTTCGCCTGAAACAGTGTTGTTAAATAGGCTATACATTAACCAAGTGTCGACATATAAACCGGTATTATCAACAGTATTTGCCCCTCCTAACCCGTACACTCCAAAACTGTAACCGCGTAACATCCCCTCTGCATTGTAATGAGAAAGACTTGAGTGAGTATTGCTACGGCTTTCACCATAACCTGCCATCACACCAAAACTAAAACGAGCGACTTTCTGTTCAACCCACTGTACTAAATCTTTTCCTAGCTGAAAAACATAACTGTTAGACTGTGTTTTTAGTTGAGCGTGTGTATCATTTATTTGCTGGTGGCGACCTTCACTGCGGATCCATAAATTGTTAAGTCTTTTGGTATTTGTAGTTTGTGATTGAGCTTGCATGATCCCAAACGGTTGGAAAATACGTAATGCCACACCAACTTCTTGAGCGACACCTTTACGATCTTGGAGTGAAGGTATAAATAATGTATTTGCTGTTGATAGGCTTGCCGAATAAATCCCGAGCTCAGGCCTTTCAATTGCAACACTCTCTTCAATCAAGGTCGGTTCAGTTGATATCTTTGTTTCAGTAGAGAGAGCGGGTTCGATAGGTAGAGTCAGCGCTTCTGTAGGTATCGATTCAATGGGTTGTATTAATAATGCTTTCTCCATTGCCATAATTTTGAAATGAAATACCGCCTATACCAGCAATAATATTAGTTGCTGTGATATATGCATTATCGGCATAGCTTGTGCCTGTGATCCCCCAGCCATTTGTAGAAACTGTATCCCCTGTAGCAATTAAAGTAATATTTTTACCATTCTCTCCAAAACTCGATACATTAATTGCACTCGCATAATGGTCAGTAACTAATGTATTAGCAACTTGCAAAGTCAGCTCCTCTGCATTTTTACTAATACTTGCGGCTATAGCGGCAAGACCTATATCACCTAAATTAATGACATCTCCGGTTAGCTTGACGAAAAGATCGCCATTTTCACTTGATACGTACATCCCAAAGCCAACGCTGGAAATAGTTGATTTATAATCATCAATCAACGTTATGCCATTGCCATTAGATGCTAACATCATGGAATAATTGCTTTGAGTTGAAAGGCCAAATCCGTCTGTTGTCGTCACTATGGTAGGTTTACCACTAACACCAAGTAGAATAATTGTTTGGTCATTGTCAGTGATCCCCCCTGAACAAACATAAACCCCTAGTTCTCCCGTGCAGTTTCCTCCTTGTGCCGTTTCAACCATAAAAGTCAGCATGCTCAGTATTATCTGTTGACGAATACGAAATAGTTTACGCATAACTGCAACCTTTTCGTGAGTAATTGTTACACGTGAATGAAACGCTAGATAAGAGATAAGGAGAGGATTAACAACCGATCTGACGACATAATAGATTTACAAATAACCCGCCTATATATAATTTAGGCGGGCAATGGCACAATGTCGATATTATCAGATCAAATCTTAGTCTGAATTTCAGAAATGAAGGTGTTACTTAGATATCAAAAAATCAATAGACACTGTCGCTCAACATTGGGATGTTTTCCGTATTTCTATTTATTACCGCTATGCCAAGACATAATCAAGGCTAATGATTTTGTTCCCAAACCGCTTTCCCTTGCCAATATTCATCAAAAAGTTGTAAAAATAAGCGAACCTTTGGAGGCAGATAGCGCTTTGTTGGATAAAGAGCACATACAGGAGGCTCTGGTTGAGAGTTTTGCATCAACAAAGGTTGAAGTTGGCCATTTTGAATCGACTCACTCACCAAAAATGCGCCTAGCTGACAAATCCCTTGTCCTTGTATAGCAGCATTGAGGATCGCTTCAGTATCATTGAGTAATAACCGTCCATTCACAGCATAGTTGGTTTTGCCTTGTTCTGTTTTAAAGTGCCAAGGTACATTACTCCCTCTATGGCGAAATCCCAACAGCTGATGTTGTGCTAAATCAGTCAGAGACAGAGGAGTGCCATACTGCTGTAAATACATTGGTGAAGCACAAGTAATATAACGATGAGGTGCTAATACTTTACGGATCAATCGATTGTCGTCGTTACCACCGATCCTGATTGCCACATCAAACCCATCACGGATGATATCGCAATAATCATCTGAAAAATCGACATCAACCTCAACATCAGGCCAATGTGATAGATAAAGCTGCACAATAGGCATTACGAAACGTCGTCCAAATACCACAGGAACGGTAATTCTTAATAGTCCTCGTGGTTGTTGTTGCCCTTGGCTAAGTGTATTTTCGATTTGGTCAATTTCAGCCAAAATGCGTAATGCAGATTCATACACAGCTTGTCCTTCATCACTCAGACGAATACTACGTGTTGTACGATGCAGTAATCTAACCTGTAAACGAGCTTCTAAACGAGCTATGCATTTGCCAACTGCGGAACGTGATAGCTGTAGTCGTTCAGCCGATAGAGTAAAACTCCCCGTTTCAACTACATCGACTAACACATTTAAATCAGTCAGATTATCCATCAATAACCTTGATTTATTTGACACAATTTGTCCCCAATAATGTGACGATAGTCATATTTATCCATCATACCTTCCCCTATATGATTTGCGTACTTTTTTTAATAACATGTAGAAAATAGTGATGATAGAAACTTCCACAATTAAATATTCATGGTGGCCCGTTATTGCCGCTTCGTTGGCTACCTTTGCCGTTGTTACCACAGAAATGTTACCTATTGGCTTATTAAACCCTATCGTTGAACAATTCTCGGTGTCTTTTTCCAGTGTCAGTTTGTTGATGACAATACCCGCCATGGTTGCGGCAATTAGTTCACCTTTAATTGTACTTTTTACTGGGCGCTTTGATCGTAAAACAGTTCTATTGTTTGGAGCCATGCTCTTGGTCATGTGTAACTTTGTCGCAGCGGTAACACCTTACTTTTGGTTACTATTACTCAGTCGATTTTTTGTTGGTATTTGCATTGGCATTATCTGGGCAAATGCGGGTGGACTTGCACCTCGTTTAGTTGCTGTAAAGCATATTGGTTTTGCGACATCATTAATTTTTGGTGGTGTAGCCGCGGCTTCTGTTATTGGCATTCCTTTAGGTGTACTTATTGGTGAATGGCTTGGCTGGCGTGGCGTGTTTATGGCAATGGGGGGCTTTTCGTTATTACTATTATTTTTCATGGCCTATAGTTTACCAAGCTTACCTAGTTTGCAAATTCCAACGATTAGCCTGTTTATTAAACAAATTAAACGGCCTGTTATTACGATTGGTTTAAGTATTACCTTACTAATAGTTGCGGCTCACTTTATGGCTTTTACATACATTCGCCCATTACTCACTGTTGAAGGCCAAATCAATGGCCAACAACTCAGTGGGATACTGCTGATATATGGCTTAGCGGGTATAGCCGGTAACTTTGTTTTAGGGCTCTGTGCCAGTCGCTGGTTAACTTCAACAATAATCACGATTATTTTGGGGATCTGCGCATCTCTAACGATATTTATACTACTGCCTATAAATAGCATTACTGGTAGTATAACTATGTTGTTATGGGGTTTTATGTATGGTGGAGTTTCTGTTGTACTAATGACATGGATGATAATTCATAGCCACAAATATATTGAGATCACCAGTTCCCTTTACATCGCTTTTTTCAATTTAGGCATTGCAGCAGGCTCTACTTTAGGTGGGTTTACTGTCGCTTTGAGTGATTTTTACACGAATCTATCGATTGCTTTACTTTTGCTGCTTGCAACTTTAATTCTTTTATTAAGCTACCGCAAAGGTTAAGGTGTTTTCAGATGACTTTTAAGTTTTTTTATTGTTACTTTGCATATGTTTTTGTTCGATAAATAACAAACTAATTCACAATATTTGGATATAAAATGACTAATAATGCGCCAATTACACTCTATTATGATTCATTTGGCGATCGCGCTAACCCTGCGGTCGTATTGATACCAGGCTTAGGTGGCCATAACATTAGTTGGTCAGAAGACTTTTGCCAACGACTGGTAAATGCAGGTTATTATATAATTCGTGTTGATAACCGTGACAGTGGTCTGTCACCCCATTTTGATCATTTCCCTGCGATCAATATTCCTGAATTGATTGAACGATTACAACGTGGTGAACACGTTGATATTCCTTATACCTTATTTGATATGGCGGAAGATGTTCTAAGGCTGTTAAACCAACTATCGATTGAAAAAGCACATATTATTGGTCGTTCAATGGGGGGGATGGTTGCACAATTAGTTGCGGCTTTAGCGCCTGAAAACGTATTAAGTTTATGTCCTATTATGTCAAGTACAGGCAACCCTGCTTTACCACAGCCAGAGCCTGACGTGATGCAACTGTTGATGAGTTCAGGTGCAAATCCAAAAGAAGATCTTGATGGGTATCTAGAAGGTCAATTGGCATTTTATCGGCGTATCAGCTCGACACTTTTTCCATTCGATGAAGCTTATTATCGTCATTATATACTGCAAGCCTTAGCACGCAATTATTCACCAGAAGGGACTAAACGCCAGCTAGTTGCGGTCGCTATTACGGGAGATATGCGCCCTCACTTAACCACGATCACGGCACCAACGCTAGTGATCCACGGTTCAGTAGATCCATTGTTCCCTACCGCTGCTGGGAAAGATATTGCCGACAATATTGCAAATGCTACTTTTGATTTGATCTCAGGTATGGGGCATGAAACGCCACCACTATTAATTCCTCTAATAGCCGATAAAATCATTACACATTTAAATTCTGTGAGTGCTTAATAGCTTTAACAAGGTCTTTTTTGATGAATAGCGTAAGTAATATGTTCATTCGTGTGTGAATACGCAATAACTATTTACGATGTTCTCTTCTAGTAGCATTTAAAAATGTACACGCTATATACAACGGCATGTACATTTTTCATCTTTGAAGCCATTATTTTAACCAAAGGCTCTATAGGCTGACATCCACTATACTTATCTTCATATATCAATGGATAAGCTTGAAAATCACTACTATATAAAGGGATGAGTATAGTGGCTCTCACAAATCAACATGTACAATATTGTCGAAGTAATTCTCTATATTTACTAAATCATCATCACTATCAAGAAGCATTACACAGCGTAAGTTTTTCTTTGCTCTGGAGCATGCCACATATAGTAGTTTTCTTGTGAGAGCTTGCCTAACAGGATTACTTGTTTCCGACCTAAAGCAGCTTGCAAAATCATACTTAGACCACTTGAACTCGTCTAAAACCACAATAACATTTTCAATTCCTGTTCCTTTAGTTTTATGCATTGTCATAAAATTACTATCATCACTTTCATATTTATAAAATGCTAATACTTCGCTAAAGCTCAGAGCATCACCAAACAATCCAGAATAGAACCTCTCGATTTTAATATCTTTACTCAGCTGCTCGTAGTGCTTTTCAATCATTTCAATAGTCAAATCAGTGTGATTATTTTTTTTAACATAATCACACATCTGATTTATTGAATTACATCCAGATTGTTGTAATTTTTTAAAAGCAATAATCTTGCTATCTTTATTAATTCTTTCCAGCTCACTCTCTTTGCGTTTAAGGTAAAACTTATGGCTTTCAGATAACGAAATCAGCCCAGTTTCAATGGCTCGGCTCATAACAGTATAGGCAGGCTCATTAGACGTAGATAACTCCTGTAGTATATGATGCAAGCCTCTTTTGTCCTGCTTGGTTTTAATAAGGAATCCTTGTTTTTTCAACAGCACTATTAACTTGTTGTATGAGCGTTTATCATCCTTTGAACTATTAAAAAGCTGTAATAATTTAGTAAGCTGATCAAATTGAAGCCTATCAAGGTTTTTTTTAATTCTGTCTCGTGCATCAGAAAACCTATCATCAAACAACTCATACAAACACCCAAAACCAGCATCACTCGCAACCGATTTATTGGGCAATTTCAGTAACACATGCTCTCCAATATCAGCTCTCGCAAAAATAACTAAATCGTCCAGTCGCCTCGAAATATCCTGCTCATATTCCTTCAATTGCTGGTCATACTTATCTTTCGCAATTAAGTAATGATTTTTAATTTCATCAGTATCTCCTTTTTTAGGCAAGGCAAGTTTTTCAGGTTCTGGAGGCTTTACTGAGTAGCAAAAAACAGCAGAACCCTCCCGCTCTTCAATCGTTTCAATGATCCCATCAATTTCCTTCAACGCAACTTTTTGAATCAAATTATCAGAGCGAAATTTATTCGCTACATCGATGACTTGAGGTGAACAACGAAAATTATCTTCTTTCTCAATTAATGTTAATTTTCCATCATTGATAAATTTTTTTGCTGATCCTATCCCTCCTTCATAAATTGCTTGCTCACTATCACCAAACAAACCTATGGTTAGCCCTGTTTCAGGAGTAGAATAAATCAATGAGTGAATGATATTTTCGCTGGTATCTTGGTATTCGTCGATAAATACACAGTCATATTTATCACGAACTATTTTCCCCAAATTTGGATATTGAGAAAATAGCAGCGAAGCTATTTTAATAAGGCCGTCATGACCAAACGTGGCATTTTCAAAGTTGTCAAATCGCGAATCATTATATCCAACATCATTAAAATGGTGCTGTTTGATAGCTTCTCGTATTGCTTTATTTAGCTGTTCAATATCATTATTCAATAATGCGTTGTATGCACTAGGATCTTTGTCGTATTCACGTTTTCCAGTAACTTGCCCTGTATCTTCTTGTAATATGCGAGAACGTTTTTTAGCTAAGGATCTATGCTGTGCTTTAAATCTCTTATATTCTTCAGTCCTTCTTATTTTATCATCACCATTGTAATGCTCTATACTCAACTCCTCGAATAGAGGAAGACAGAATAACTCTGGTAGTAATTTTAGAAGATTACGTTTATATGGTTTTATAAGTCTGCTAATAAACGAATGAATTGTGGATACTTCAACTTCTGCCCCCACACGCCCAACTATTTCATCAGCAGCTTTATTAGTATGGGTGATACAAATAATTTTCTTGTCAGGGTAATTTTCAAGATAAAATTTGACTGTTTTTTTTAATGTATCTGTCTTACCACTTCCAGCCCCTCCCTGTAAAACGAAAGACTGCCCAAGAGCTATACATTCTTGTATTTTTTCTAAAGGTAACATTACTGACTTATCCATTTTAGTCTCTCATTAATATACTCTGGTGCATCCCAATCAGCCTCTCCTGTAAGACATAAATAAAGCAATGATGCTGCAAAGTCAGATTTTTTATTAATTACTTTATTTGTCAATTCATAGATATCCGTCATCTCTATTGTTGCAATCATATCCTTATTCTTGAGGCCTAGAACTTCACACTCAGCACAGACCCTTTTCAATTTAGCTTTATTAGAATTGAAAAATGCATCCTCAAAAGATCTGGCTTGATAACTATTTTCCTTCGTTTGATAAACAACCTTTACACAACTAGCAGTTTCAGCTAATTTCCCACATTTTAGTTTGTTAAACCATTCAGGAAATTGAGGATCTTTCAGGTCAGGAGCAGAAAAAAAATGCTTCAGTGTTTCATTACTGGTATGTGATGACTCTGAAACTGGGCATGCCACATATGACGTTTTGTCTTGACCATTTTTATCTGATTTTACTTCTGACTTTGTTGAATCAAGATCTGTGACGATTAGTGACTTTATACCAATAAATTCTAAAAATGGAGCAAAAGCTTTAGCGTTTGCACCAGCTTCTATTATTGAAATATTTTGCGAAGATATTGGTTGGCTTCCTTCATCACATTTTTCATCATACTTTTTGATAAACCAAGGTAGCAAAATCCTCTCGGTTGTCCCTTCAATAAAAATTGCCTTATCAGCAAAGAATAGCTCTGCATTTTGAATCTTAAGGTACTGCTCTAAGAATTTGTATAAATTTGCACCATTCTCATTACCTTGTTCTTCTTTATATTTTTTAGCAAGTTCAGTATGAAAATTTTTAAATTCGACATTTGAATTTTCATCCTTCAAGAGGTATCGGATATTATCAAAGTCAGAATTAGCAACTATATAGGATGAATGGGTAGTAATAATAGCCTGTAGTCCTTTTATTTCGTTTACTACCTCTCGGATTTTTTTTGAGAAAATTGATTGCATTTGAGGATGCGTATGTGCCTCTGGCTCTTCTATAAATAACAAATTAATGTCTGATGAAGACTCCTCGAACTCCTTTCTCATCATCTCAATCTGAAGCAAGAGATATAAAATATTTAAATAACCAAGTCCATTAAGATTTTCGGGCAGATGTTCTTCTGCTGTCCCATAAATGACCTTAGAAGAAGAACCTATTAGAGAGCTCGCTTCAATATTCGAAATTACCTTCAAACTATCCAAATTGAGAAAGTTAGCCGCACTTGATAAAAAACCACTAAAGACATTCGAATACTGCGTTTCTAAATCATTATCTATATCAATTAATGCCATCCTAACTTGTTCAAGTCGTTCATCATTTGAGTCGTTTAATTTCTTAAAAAACTGAGTTGTTACCGCAGATAACGGGCTCTTACCTGTTTCATCTGAACTGGCGACATTTCTTCTGGCATGTATTACTTGAAAATTGAGGAGATTAGAAACATCCTTAAACTCTTTTTCTTCTAATTCCTCTCTGTTGTGAAGATAATAAGGCTCATTTCCTTCGTATCCCGAATCATCATAGGCGTATATTGATGTTTTTATAAATTTACTGAAATTTCTCTCTATAAAATTTCTTTTTTCAGTAATATATTTAGCATCATCTATACCTTCTTTTTTGATTGGCATCCGATGAAGCAAAGCATCTCGCTCTAGGCGTGCTTCAAACATAATGTTGATAATTGATTTATCTGGTTCTAAATCTAACATAAAATTGGAAATATGCTTTAGATCATCTTCATCCGTATACTCTACAGATATACATAGCCTTATGCTCAATTCATCTATATTTGTTTCCTCAGATATTTCGTAGAGCTTATTTCTTACAGAAACAGGCAAGTCACTAAAGTTAAATGAAGGATTTGGCTTCGATAGAAATTTTTCGAGTAAAACTACAAAAGATGTTTTACCTGTGTTATTTTTTCCTACTATCAAGGTTAGGCCATCTGTCATATCTAATGAGCTATTTTTAAGTAGCCTAAAGTTTTCAACTTTTATACTTTTTATTTTCATAATTATTCAACTCTAAATACTATTGTCTCAGACTGTGATTATGAACTACTTACATAAGGTAATTGTTTCGTCAATTATTGATTATATTATTAACGCATAGCGACTATTCAATAAAGTATATTTTCCTTTACTGATAAACATTAGCAGAACACTGAGAGCTTTTCTGTTAGTGATGTCATATTTAAAATAATAATTGGAATTTATTTTATTTTTACTATAAGTAAAATTTATTTTTATACGTTATCAATAAAATATGGCTATTTCTTACGATTTATACCGTGTGATTTAATCACTACAGATATAATATAGTGTCCCTAATAACTCATGAATAAATATCTTATCTAGATGCCAAGCAATTGGCGAAAAATATCCTTATTCAGGTTACAAGCTGAGCTAGCACTGAATAACTTTTAACGAAATCGTTTTATCGCGGTCTTATAAATTATAACCAGCCCTGTTTTTTATGTTGTATACAAATTGGGCACAAACGCTCATTTTGCTGCCAAGCAGAGAAAGGCAATCGACATCGCTCACAATGCGCATCGTAGTATTGGAAAGTAACGGATTCACTGTCTTTTGCTACATGCGGTTTAACTTGGATCGATTTAGGAAAACAAACCACCTGACAACTCATACACCCTGTACAACGTTTTTCATCAAAATTAAATTGATGATCGCCAAAAGTAATCGCTTGCTCATCACAAACCTTGGCACAAGCCCCACAAAGAATGCAACTTTCCGGATCTAACTCAATATGAAACCAGCTGTCTTGCGGATAGAACTGCTTACGTGCATTGAGTCCTGTACGCACTTGCCCTTTATTTAAAGGTACCTCGTCTAACTTTTGTCGGAAAAACATTAAACGACGACCACTATCTACCTCAGGTGGTTGCGTCATGATCAATTGCCAAACAGGCTCTTGAAGTGTTTTAAGTTTTAAGTTAAGCGCCGCTAATACAGGTAACCATTTATCAACTAACGGTTCCGCAATTTCTATACCATCGATTTGATATTGCTTATGCCAAACCAGTAGCTCTTCCACGCTGGCTAAAGGTTCATCATGGCTGATCACTAAATGATTGTTCTGATAGGTACGTTCATGGGGAGAAATGTTATCAATCGCATCAACAGGACAAGAAAATAAGCAATTGCCACATTGATAACAGAGTTGATTATTGATTACCGCATCCATAGTATCAAAGGTAATCGCATCGACAGGACAAACTTGTGCACAGCTGTCACAAACGCTATTTTTGAGGCGTTTTCTTACACATTTATCATTGATAACGGGTTCAGGTGGAAGCTCCACACGAATAAAACGCCTCATATAACTAAACTCCATGACCTAGCAACAAACAAAATAACGCTTAAAACCGATAAATATCTTAACATGCTTTGATTAGGCAGATCAGTTGTCAAATCAAATCATCAGTAAAAACAAGTAATATGCTGTGAATACAAGCGGGCTCAGGAGGCGTAGTCCCCTCTATACCACTTGCGTTCGATAATCATTATTTTATTTATTAAGAGAAAACTTTCGTTGCGCTTGGTCGAAGCTCGGCCTTCTCACCTGTGGCAACTCTTTTTCCCATAGTGGATTAGTTTTAATATGATATCCCTCTGCTTTCGCTGCTTTGACCAGCTCAACTAACTCTTCTTTAGTATTGATCATGCACAATGGGTCAAAGTGACCTATCTTTCGGGGTAACGCAAAAGTTGCAGGGAAATTAGCCTCTAATTCACTAACTGGATTAGTCGCATCAATGCTGTGATGTACCACTTTTTCACCGTCACCAACCAATGCTTGGTTGATCAATGGGATCATTTCACGAACACGTAACGAAGCATTTCCAATTTCTTTATCTTCATTTTTATAAAAATTCTGCGGATCTTTATAGTATTGAAATAACGCTGAATCCGTTGAGGTGCGACGATACTGGCTAAATCGACGTAAGAAAACTTCATGGGCTACATCTTGAATTGGTAGATTATCTTTTACGCCAAAATCCTCCAAACAGGGGCCAATCAGTAACAAATCATAGTCCGCTGTCAAAGGCAGTGTCGATTGTTTAGGTGAAAGTACTTGTAGCTGTTTTCCATGGTAAGAAACAAGGTATCTCTGATACCCAACGTCCCATTTAGCTTCAAATTGATACGTTTGAAGACTTGGCGCTGTTGCTGTGAATTGGATAATGCCATCTTCATTTTCAAGTGACAGAGAATCAATGGCTTTGAGCTGACATAATGTATGTAAGCGATCATAAGTGACCGCCAATGGCACTGACTCAGCATGCTGTTCTGCAATGCATTGTTCAATCAAACGATTGTATTTTTTTATTTGTTCAGTTGATTTATTTTCTAATTTACTAAACCGCTGATCGGTACAAATCAACCCTGCTTGAGCCCCCCATGAAGCACTTTTTCCTTTAATATGAAAGCTTTTAGTAGGATACCCTGCGGCAATAAGATCTGTGGCTAGTCGATCAACAGGTCGAATACCGATAATACAGTTTTGCGTTTGTGCAACAGCTTGTAAAGGATCTAAATGTGTACTGACAAGTCCTGACGTTTCACTGACCTTTTTAACCAGTTGATCTATATGCTCACCTTGTGTGGATTCTACTGTTTGGTGGTTTAATGATGTTTCTGGTTGCAATAGTAATATTGGTTTATTATTTAATTTAATCATTGAATTCTCCTTATCTACTCATTTTTCACCATTCCTTTTTACTCGTAAAAATAAAATTTTCACTTAATAATTTTGCAGCACCAATAACTACCTACAACTAACAATAAATACCCAATCATTAATAATTATAATTATTTATAAAAAATCGCATATTGCGATAATACAAATTTACTTAATATATGTAGAATATAGCTAGGTTAGTTATTTGATTAGTGCATTCAACTGCCTAATGATCTCATTAAGCTTTTCTTCATCGTTAAGAACATATTGACGAGAAGGATCCTACTCCTCCCATGCTGAAATAAGGTCTGTACATGAACAATTTCGAATTTTATAACCCAACCCGTATTGTATTTGGTGAAGGAAAAATCGTTGAGTTGAACAGATTGATCCCTAAAGAAGCGAAAGTATTGATTCTTTTTGGTGGCGAAAGTGCCCGTAAAACAGGCACATTAGATGAAGTAGAAAAAGCACTTGGTCACCGCCAAATTGGCCTATTTGGCGGCATCGAAGCCAACCCACGTTATGAAACATTAATCAAGGCTGTCGAACAAATTAAGCAAGAAGGCTATGACTACCTATTAGCTGTAGGTGGTGGCTCAGTGATTGACGGCACCAAATTTGTTGCCGCAGCTGTTAATTTTGAAGGTGATAGCTGGGACATCTTGACCAGTGGTGGTGCAAAAGTGACCTCCGCCCTACCTTTTGGTACCGTTTTAACGCTACCTGCAACAGGATCTGAAATGAATAAAGGTTCTGTGATCACACGTGAAGCGACACAATCCAAACGGGCATTTATGCATGATAGTGTCTATCCACAGTTTTCCATTTTAGATCCAGTAAAAACTTTTACACTTCCACCACGCCAAATCAGTAATGGTGTTGTGGATGCATTTGTCCACGTAATGGAACAATATTTAACCTATCCCGCGAATGCGCCGGTACAAGACGTATTTGCTGAAGGGTTATTAAAAACCTTGATTGATATTGGTCCTAAAGCCTTAGCCACCCCACACGACTACGATATCAGAGCGAGTTTAATGTGGACTGCCACACTGGCCTTGAATGGCTTAATTGGTGTTGGTGTCCCTCAAGACTGGTCGACGCATATGTTAGGCCATGAGTTGACCGCGTTATATGGTTTAGACCATGCACAAACACTCGCTATTGTTTTACCTTCTATGTTGATTGAGAAATTACCACAAAAACAAGCTAAACTCGCTCAGTATGCTGAACAAGTATGGGGAGTTCATGATGGTTCAGATAAACAAAAGGCATTACAGGCCATTGAACTAACACGCGAGTTTTTTGAACGCATGCAGGTCAAAACACGTTTAAGTGACTATAACCTTGGTCAAGATGTTATTGAGCCGTTGATCGAGAGTTTGACGAAAAATGGTATGACCGCGTTAGGTGAACATCATGATATTACACCTGAAATCAGTCGCCGTGTTTATGTTGCATCCTTATAAATCTTACGTTCCTACCTCATCTGGTGGGAACGCTAATTAGGAGATAAAATGAGCAATTCAACCTATACGCCACCTAAAGTTTGGCATAGGGAAGCCGGTAATGGCGGTAAGTTTGCTAATATCAACCGCCCTATTTCTGGTGCAACACATGAGAAAGAGCTGCCTATTGGTAAGCATCCATTACAACTCTACTCTTTAGGAACACCAAACGGCCAAAAAGTCACCATCATGTTAGAAGAGCTACTTGAATTAGGTATTAAAGAAGCTGAATATGATGCTTGGCTCATTAATATTGGTGATGGTGATCAATTCGGTTCTGGGTTCGTAGAAATCAATCCTAACTCAAAAATTCCTGCTCTCGTTGATAGAAGTGGTTCTCAGCCCATTCGTGTATTTGAATCAGGTTCGATTCTGACCTATTTAGCCGAGAAATTTTCTACATTTTTACCAACCACCCAACCTGAACGTGCAGAAACGTTGTCTTGGCTATTTTGGCAAATGGGTTCAGCACCTTTCGTAGGTGGGGGGTTTGGACACTTCTTTGCTTACGCACCAGAAAAATTTGAGTACCCAATCAACCGATTTGCCATGGAAACGAAGCGTCAACTCGATGTGTTAGATAAACGTTTAGCCCAAAATCAGTTTGTAGCAGGTGAACATTATTCTATCGCTGATATCGCTATCTGGCCTTGGTACGGTGCTTTAGTCAAAGGTTGGCAATATGATGCAGGCGAATTCCTGAGCGTACATGAATATAAACATTTGATACGTTGGGCTGATGAAGTCTATGCACGTCCGGCTGTACAACGTGGCCGCAGGGTAAATCGCTTACAAGGCGATCCTGCACAACAAGTGCGTGAACGCCATGATGCCAGTGATTTACGATAACCCAATCTTGTTATAATCTCCCATCAAGCCTTACACTGTAAATTGTAAGGCTTGATGACCCTTAATGCGTTCATGCATAAAAAAACAGCAGTAGGATAATCTAGAAAAATAACTACTTACATACTATTTTCTATCTTTAAAATCGTAATCCCAGATAGGTATGATGGAATATTTTGTTTTTCTATTTTTTGATTTTCATAGCACATAAGCGATTTCCAGTGACCACAAAATTCGGTAGTTTATATCTATAATCACAACATCATAATAATAAAATCTGGATCGTGAGTTCATGTTGTCAAAATCAAATATCTCAAATAGTGCCTTACTCTGTTCGTCACTGCTATTGACCATTGGGCGCGGCGCAACATTGCCCTTTATGGCAATATACCTCACGCGACAATATCAAATGGCAATTGATATTGTCGGATTTGCCATGTCATTAGCCTTAACAGTCGGTGTACTGTTTAGCATTGTATTTGGTATTTTGGCTGATCGGGTCGATAAAAAGCGCTGTATGCTTATTGCTATCATCGCGTTTATTTGCGGTTTTATTGCCATTCCACTCACTAATCATGCGGCATTAGTGGTAGTGTTTTTTTCACTGATTAACTGTTCATATTCTGTATTCGCCACCGTATTAAAAGGTTATTTCTCAGATACATTACCAATTAATATTAAAGCTAAGGTCTTCTCACTTAACTATACCTTCCTCAATATTGGTTGGACTGTTGGCCCTCCAATAGGCACTTGGCTGCTCATGTATAGTATTAATTTACCCTTCTGGCTAGCAGCCGTGTCCGCAGCATTGCCCATTTTCTTTGTGCAACGTTTTGTACAAAGTGTAAAGCCGTTACAAAATACAGAAGGTAAATCCGTTGTGTGGAACCCGATGGCAATGCTCTACGATCGCGCATTGGCTTGGTTTATCTTATCTACCTTTCTCGGATCATTAGTGTTTGGCTCGTTTATGACTTGGATATCACAATATGTGATAACCGTTGCAAACAGTGATTTTGCTCAATCCGTTATCGGCGTTATTCTTCCTGTGAATGCAATTGTCGTAGTGACCTTACAATATGTTGTGGGTAAACGTTTACATCGCGATAATTTAAAGCGTTATATGACTATTGGAACGGTATTTTTTGTTGCTGGCTTAGCAACGTTTATGCAGGCAGGTGAAAATCTTTATCTATGGGCGTTTGCTTCGTTTGTGTTTACTTTAGGTGAGATTATTTATGCGCCTGGTGAATATATGCTAATTGATAACATTGCTCCTGAAGGCATGAAATCGAGCTATTTTTCTGCACAAGCACTTGGCTTATTAGGTGGCGCCTTTAACCCCATGTTAACAGGGGTTGTTTTAACTGAATTCCCACCTAAAACTATATTTATCATATTGATGGGAGTCACCGTTTTGGCCTGGATGAGCATGCTAAAAGGGATGAGTGTAAAGCCCAAAAGTCCGTTGAAAATTGAATCATGACACTTAAGGGTGAAAGCCTATAACGCTCACCCTTCTTGGTTTTTCCGCATGGAAAATAAACTGATTAACAATGCGCTAACAAGTATGATTGCCACCATCGCCCCCACTTCTTTTAACCCAAACTGGTTCAATAACCATGATAAAAATGGCAGCATTGTAAATAAGACAATATTATTCAAACTCTCTGAAACGGCTAGCACCTGCCCTTTATTTTCACCACTTTCGGTGGCAATAATACTTGCACTGAGCGGTGCGGCCATTCCTAGAAAATTGCCCCAAATAAATAAAATAACTATCGCTATCAACAAAGAATAATTGGCCATCATGAATACAATGATTGCAATAGACATCAAGGTCACCACAGATAATAATCGTTGATGATTATTATAGAGAATTTTACTAAGCGATTTAACTTGCCAATTCCCTACCAATAAGCCAACCCCAAATGCACTGATCACCATGCCAATCACCGCGCTATCAATCTTAAATTTATGGCGTAGTACTTCACCAGCTAATAGAAAAACACTAACCGCAGAGCCATTCCATAGGGCCTTTGCTCCAACAAGGCGTATTAGTTTAAAGTCACGTAACCAGCGAAAACTGGCTTGTTTTTGCCGAATATCGTAGGGTTGATGACTTGGCAATATGCGATATGCACAAAACCACACGATAAAGCTGCCGATTGCAGTCATGATAAATGGCACATACCAAGCAGCATACTCTGTCAAAACGCCTGCAAATACTGGCCCTAATACAATACCGAGTGTCATACCCAACATGGCCTGCCCCATTGCGACAGGTTGCTGTGACGATGGCACAATGTCTGCAATAAGCGCAAATACGGTGGGAACAATAATCGCAGATGCTAAACCACCACAAATACGAAAAATTAACGCAACACCGAAGCTCGGTGACACAATTATTGCCAAACTATCAATGGCAAATAAAAGCATCCCCGCTAATAATAACTTTCGACGATCAACACGGTCTGAAAAATAACCTAGTACTGGCGCGGTAATAGCATAAGTTAATGCATAAGCAGATATTAGCCATGATACTTGAATAGGATCGACGGAAAAGACTTCAGCGAGAGGCGTTAATGTCGCTGATAACATAAATTCAGTGGTACCCACCAAATAAACCGCAGCGGCGAAAACCAATAATAAATAGCGTTGAGATAACATCATTAACCTTATTCGTAGATAAAAAGACAATAACAAACCCGCCGCTAGCAAAAGCTACAGCAAAGAAATGGAATGTTTTTTTGGAGTTTGGAATTTAAAACAGAAGGTAATACTGGACGAAAAAAGAGGTAAAAAAGGAGATTTATAAGAAGAACAAATGTAGATATATCAGCATATAAAAAGATATTATCAGTGTCAATAAACTTAGTTACTTAGCAGTATAATTTGACCTTCCTGTCGGATCATACCCTGCTCTTTTAATTTAAACAGCACTTTATCCAGATGGCGGCGTGAAGTACCTAAAATCGCGGCAAGCGTTTCTCGTGGTAGGCGAATTTGATGGCTTGAAATCTGCGTCAATATATACAACAGGTTTTTTTCGATTGAATCCACTGCGGTCATTAAGCGCTGTTCGCCATTAATCAGTGAGCGTTTGGCTAATTGACGATTCAATAAAATAGATAAGCGATGATCTTGCGACAACCAAACTAAAAAGCTGTCAGTTGGTATACGGATCACTCTTGCATCTGTTAATGCAATGACGTCATAACAGTAGTGTTTTTGCTGACACAGCGCTTCCATTTCCCCTAAGAATTCCCCTTTATAACAAAAGGTTAATGCTAACTCTTTACCATTGTCGGCGAGTTTGTTTACCACAAACTCACCTTCAATAATAATATAGGTATATTGATTTTCAGTGCCTTGTTGGATCAGCTTATAGCCTTCTTGTAAGTGAATAGTACAAAAAGTATTCTTAACTGAAGGTGGCGCATGACGAAATAGCCAATCCACATCGGGCAATAGCTCTTGTTCACTAAACTTCAGCCATAACTCACGAAAAGGCGTTTCATCCATCATAGTGCCACCATTTAATAGTTAGTTAACCTAAAATTAATCCAGCCACAGCACCATTCATTAAGTTAGCTAAAATTGCTGCACCAAATGCTTTAAATGCGATGCTTGTTAGCTCCCCTCTGCGCTCAGGGCACATTGCACCAATCCCACCTATCGCGATACCGATAGTACCTATATTAGTGAAACCGCACAGTGCAAAAGATAAGATCACTTGTGTTTTCGCACTGAGAGCCTCACCTGTCGCAGGTAGAATCGAACCATCCAAATAAGGCTGTAGATTAGCATAGGCAATAAATTCATTGAATAATACTTTTTGCCCTAATAGTTGCCCTGCAAACTGAGCCTCCTGCCAATCAACACCTAGCAGCCAAGCAACAGGTGAAAATAACCACCCGATCAACTGAGTGAGCGAAACCTCATAGCCCGTGAAACTCGTGGCCCACATCATAATTCCATCAAACATCGCAATAATCGCCAGCAATGCCAGCAACATACCTGCTATGTTTAATGTCATACTAACACCGACGCTAGCACCTTGAGTCACCGCATCAATACTATTACGGTACTCTGATTTTTCCCCTTTCATGGATGTTGCTGTCGTGTGCTTATCACTATTTTCTTTGGTTTCAGGGAAAAATATTTTTGCAAATAATAACCCTGCTGGCGCAGACATAAAAGATGCAGCAAGAAGATACTCAATTTTAACGCCATATTGCGCATAGCCCAATAATACAGTCCCTGCAATAGAGGCTATCCCACCGACTAAAATGGTGAAAAATTCTGATGAGGATAGATATTTCAAATAGGGACGAATAACCAGCGGAGCCTCAGTTACCCCCAAAAAAATATTCGCAGCAGATGACATAGATTCTGCACGGGAAGTCCCCAATAAACGGTGTAATGCCCCCCCAATCAAAATGATTAGCTTTTGCATAATACCGATATGGAACAACAAAGCTGACAGTGCTGATAAAAACACTAAAACAGGCAATACTTTGAATACAAAGATAAATCCGTCAGCACCTAGCAGATCAAACATTTTATCGGTTGCTAAGCCGCCGAGCAAAAACTGCGTTCCTGTTTGGGTATAGTCTAATAATGCCGTGACTTTATCTGCCATCCACATCATAACCTGCTTGCCCACAGGAAGGTAAAGCATGCAAAAGGCAAAGGAAAATTGCATTAGCAATGCGATGGAAACAAGCCGCAGACTGATCCTGCGGCGGTTGTTCGAACATAGGTAGGCAACCAATAAGATGACTGCAATACCCAAAAGGCTATTCAGTATCGACATCAACGTCCTCCGCCTGCTTTTATTTCAGCTCAAACGCATTTAAATACTGATATTGCCTATCACTGAGCATATCGAAAGAAACACCCATATCTTGCAATTTCAAACGTGCTACTTCGCTGTCGATTTCATCAGAAACCGCATAGACTTTGTTTTCAAGATCATGTTTTAACAAATACTCAGCACCGAGTGCTTGCAAAGCAAAGCTCATATCCATGATTTCTGCGGGATGGCCATCAGCACAAGCAATATTCACTAATGCACCACGACCGAGTAAATAAACCGTACGGCCATTTTGTAGACGATATGCTTCGATATTTTCACGTGCTTCAAACGTTGAAATAGCGATCTCTTGTAGTGCTTTAAGATTGATTTCATCTTCAAAGTGACCAGTGTTACTGATCAATGCACCTTCTTTCATTAAATTAAAGTGAACATCAGTTAATACATCACAGCAGCCTGTTGCAGTGACAAAAATATCCCCAAGTGGTGCAGCGGCTTCCATTGTCATCACCTCAAAACCATCCATTTTGGCTTCCAATGCTTTAATTGGATCAATTTCGGTAATGATGACTTCAGCGCCGAGACCTTTAGCACGCATCGCACAGCCTTTACCACACCAGCCGTAACCGGCAACCACCACTTTTTTTCCTGCAATCACGAGATTCGTTGTGCGCATTATGCCATCAAATGTTGATTGCCCAGTGCCGTAACGATTATCAAACAAGTGCTTTGATTGTGCGCCATTAATTGAAATAACAGGGAAATTTAACTCAGCACTTTTTTCTCGGGCCATTGCGCGCAATACACCCGTGGTTGTTTCTTCACAAGCACCAATCACGTGATTAGCATATTCAGGGTAAACGCTGTGCAACTCATGCACCAAATCACCACCATCATCAATCACAATGTGTGGCTCACAAGCAAGGGTCTGCTTAACAAATTGTTGATATTCTTCAGCACTTGCACCATGAATGGCAAACGTATTGATGCCATTTTTGACTAGAGCCGCGACAATATCGTCCTTGGTTGACATTGGATTACTACCTGTAACAGAAACTTTTGCTCCTCCAGCCGCAAAGACTTGAGCCAGATAAGCGGTCTTCGCTTCAAGGTGAATAGAGAGTGCGATACGTTTTCCTGCGAAGGGTTTTTCTTGTGTAAAGCGCGCTTCAAGAGCACGTAACAGTGGCATATGGGCGCGTACCCAAGCAATTTTTTGCTCACCTGCTGGTGCTAACGATAAATCTTTGTAGATACTGGTGACCATCATATATTCCTTTTCGTGTTGCTTTAATTGGAGCAAAACATACAAAAGGCTTGATGGTCACAATAGGTCATTTGCCCATATTAGGTTGGAAAAGTGTTAACGAGATATAATAATTACAAACAATAGTTAGCTACGGTTATTTTTTAAACTTAGGCAACTTGTCTTCAATGGTCGCTTTTTATTCGTATTAAAAACAGTAGAACAGCGTTCAAACACAATAATTCACTCAAATAATTAATGGTGCAACAAAGATTAACCATTCCTAATTATTTGTTGATGGACTCCTTATCCAATAAACTGCGTTTACGCGCTATTCCCCAACGGTAACCAGACAAAGAGCCGTCATTACGCACAACTCGATGACAAGGTATAGCAACCGCTAACATATTGGCAGCACAGGCTCCCGCCACCGCCCTAACCGCTTTCGGATCACCAATTTGCTTAGCAATATCACTATAGCTTACGGTTGTTCCGACAGGGATCGAACGTAATGCTTGCCAAACTCGCTGCTGAAATGCGGTACCTCTAATATCTAAGGGTAATTTTAACCCAATTTCAGGCGCTTCGATAAAACCAATAACTTGTGCAACAACGTGTTCAAATTGATGATCTCCCCCAATCAGTTCGGCTTGAGGGAACTTATCTTGCAGATCTTGTAATAAACGCTCCGGATCATCGCCTAATAAAATGGCACAGACTCCAACTTCACTTTGAGCCACTAAAACATCCCCTAATGAACATGCCGCTAATGCAAAGTAAATTCTTGAGCCATCTCCACCCGCTTTCCATGCGGTAGGTGTCATACCTAGACGTTCAGTAGACGTCTCATAGAAACGACTATTGGAGCTGAAACCCGCATCATATATTGCATCAGTAATACTCGGTTGCTGTTGTAGCTGCCGCTGTAATTTTCCATGACGATATGCGATTGCATAGGCTTTAGGTGTTAGCCCTATGAGGTTTTTAAATAGACGATGAAAATGATAACGACTGATCCCGACAAAAGCCGCAATCTCATCCAGCTTGGCATTACCATTATTTTGTTCAATATATCGACAAGCTTGAGCTATTTTTTGTTGGTAAAACTGTTCTAGTTGTGGCGCCTGCTTATTACTCCGTTTTCCTGGACGATAACCCTTATCTAGCGCTTGCTGTTCATTATCAAAAAACTCAATATTATTACGATTAGGTAAACGACCCGCTGCTGATGGATGGCAATAGATTAAAGAGCTACGCACGCCATAGACAAAATAACCATCAGCTGACTTATCACGTTCAACAACTGCTTGCCAACGTGCCTCATCGTTTAACCATTTATTTGTTGTTGTCATGATAATTTACTCCATCTTGCTTGTGATGGTGTCATTATTGAGAAGATCATCCAACCACAAACTCCATCTCTTGCTTTTTAATTCACAAATTATTTCGTCTCCAATTCATGATGACAGTAATAAAGCTAACCCTGTTAATTATAGGAACTCGTAAATTAGGGATAAACTATCTTCGGCACTAAGCCATAGACTACAGCAGCAGAAACGCTCGGCCTAGCCACCAAGAACAAGAGCTAAACCAAGCGATTAATGAAAGACAACGCCTTAATAAACAGTCCGTTTAATCCGAAAGACACGCCACTTGTTGTAGAGCCGCTTGTTTGGAATGTTGACGTACTTTGATCCACAGAACGAATATTCCTAACAAAGCAACCACCGTCCCCATATAACTGACCATTGCGTAACTGAAGCCATTAGCAAGCACACTGGCACCAATCATCGCACCGATCGCGTTTCCTAAATTAAATGCGCCAATATTTACAGAAGAAGCTAGGGCTTGTGCACCAGTAGCTGCTTTCATGACCAATATTTGCAATGGAGGTACAATACTGAAGCTGAAAATACTCCAAAATGCTAAACCAATTCCAGCCCCAATTGGCGTCGTCCCAATAATTGGGAAAATAGCCATACTCAACGCCAACATTGCGAAGAAAGCAAATAATGAACCATATAATGATTTATCTGCAAACAAGCCACCAAGATAGTTACCCACAGTCAAACCAATACCAATAATCATCAGCATCAATGTCACCATTTGATCTGATGCATTAATAAATACCATCAACATCGGTGTTACGTAGGTATACAAAGTAAACATTGCACTAGCGCCGAGCACAGTACTCAACATGCCTAACATCACCTGTGGCTTGCGTAAAATACGTAACTCTTCCCGCACATTCACACTTTTACCTGTTAAATGTTTTGGTAACGCTAAAACCAAGCTGATAATGGTGACGAAACCAAGTACTGAGATCAGATAGAACGCTTGTCGCCAGCCAATCACTTGAGTCAATTTCGTTATCAAAGGAACACCACCTATACTGGCAATGGTTAATCCCATAAACATAGCGGCAATCGCACTTGCTTGTTTACTCGGTGGAACAACACTTGCAGCCACAATGGCACCAATCCCAAAAAATGCGCCATGATTTAGACTGGTCACAAAGCGAGAAAGTGACAGTGTCACTAAATCAGGTGACATCGCCGATAATAAATTCCCAACAGCAAATATAGACATTAAAAAGATCAGTGCATACTTAGGTCGATATTTGACTAAAATTAATGTCATGACTGGAGCCCCTATCATGACCCCCAACGCATAAATAATCACGATCGCGCCGACCGAAGGAATCGAAACATCCAAATTATCGGCGATGTAAGGTAACATCCCCATAGGAGAAAACTCGGTGACTCCAATAGCAAAAGCACCGACAGCTAATGCGAGTAACGCTGTATTGATTTTCATAATTGACCTTATTAGGCACAATAATTCCGCATAGCATGTTGACTCAGAGGCATTGTGAATTATTGAGCATAAAAATATTTGTTTATTGAATCATCTGATGGGGCAAGATTTTTCCACATTGATATGCAATGAAAAAGACGTTAAGGTGGAAAAAACTTTTGCGGAAATTGCAAAAATGAAGATCACGTTTGAAGAGTTGCAAGTATTTATTAGCGTTATTGATTGTGGGTCGATAACCGCAGCCGCAGAACAGTTAAACCTGACGATATCCACCGTGAGTAGAGCATTACTCAGACTTGAAGAAAAAATGCAAACCACCCTTGTTTATCGTACAACGCGTAAAATTAAACTCAGCGATGAAGGTGCCGCATTTTTGCAAAAATCGCGAGAGATAATTCAATTGGCTCAAGAAGCCGAAGAGATGCTCTCAACGCGTCAAAGTATCCCTTCAGGGAAATTGCGCATTGATGCATCGACCCCATTTTTAACTCGCGTCATCGCCCCACTCATTCCATTATTTAGTGAACAGTATCCACAAGTCGAATTAGAAATCACAAATTTTGAAGGTTTTACCAATTTATTAGAGAAAAAAACCGATGTTGCCTTTCGTATTGGTGAGTTGAAAGATTCATCACTGAATGCAACCTTAATTGGTTATAGCCAACGGCGATTACTTGCTAGCCCCACATACCTAAAAAAATATGGTGTCCCTACCCGTATCGAAGATTTAGCTAATCACCGTTTATTAGGGTTCACCGCGCCTGAGTCATTAAATATATGGCCACTGAATATGGACGATGGGACTCCACTTAAAATTACACCCGATATTTCAGCCTCTAGCGGCGAAGTGTTGCTCCATTTGGCGCTCCACGGCAGTGGGATCTTACTTTCTTCTGATTTTGTCAGCTATGAGGCGCTTGCCAATGGTGAGTTGGTACAAATATTAACTGCACAGACCAATAAATTAAGGCAACCAATTCACGCTGTCTATTACCGCAATCAAGCTGTTTCGCCACGATTACGCTGTTTTATTGATTTTGTGAAAAAACACAGCAGCCAAATTGAAACACACTAAATATGACTCAAACTTGAGCAATGTGTTTTTTAAATGCAGATAACGTCAGCCCAGTATGCCGTTTAAAATAACGACATAGATAAGATGTATCTTCAAAGTTTAAGGTAGCAGCAATTTCTTTAATTGATAGCTTCCCCGCACCTAATAGCGCTTTTATTTCCAATACAACTTGTCTATCAATCAAAGCTTTTGGCGCGTCATTAAAAAAATTACGCGTGATTTGGGATAAATAAAACGGTGTGATCGACAATTTTTGTGCATAAAATTGAACATCACGCTGTTCGCGACAATATTCTGTGATCATATTCCAAAAACGCCAACAAAGTTGCTCTTTACGGCTACGTTGCATTTTTTGTTGTAACAGCGTTGTAGGGATTTTTTCAGCAATCAATAAGAAAAAGTTTTGTACATGCTGACATAGCATTAACTCAGTAAGTTCCCCCTTCTGTTGAATAAGATAAACAAATAATGACATCCATTGCTGTAATACAACCTGCTCTGCTAAAGCAACCTGAAGCACTGGGGATTGATTAAAGAATGCAAATAGTGAGCTTGGTAATTTAAAAGCGACATCGGTCGCGAACGCTTTTTCTAATGTAATAATGTCAAACTGTGCCAAACGCGAACGTCGGTGCAACATCACATAGGTATCGTCATATAAGACAATAATATCGTTTTTCTTAACCGCATAGTTCATAAAATTAATATTAAAAACCGCACAGCCACTTTTACATATCAGCACCGAAACATAGCTCGGCGTTAATGGTACTAACAACATCTTGTCGAGTGTTGATGCCCCTATACTCACCTTATTAGAAATACTGTATTGTTGGCTTAAGCCATTAACCATAGTGCCATTGCTCCATCAAAAACAACGATAGTTGTCAAAAGTACCTAAATTGACGAGGTTTTGCGCTTATATATATCACAAAAACACCTAAAATATGCTTCATCATATATCAATATAGAGATGAAAAAATGATACTTTATACCGAAAGATTGATTCTCCGCCCTTGGCAACTCAGCGATGCAGAAAACCTTTATCGTTATGCTAAAGATGAACGTATTGGCCCTATTGCGGGATGGCCGCCACATCAAAGTGTTGAAGAAAGTGCAGCGATTATTCAGCAAATATTTATGCGTGATGAGATATACGCCGTTGCATTAAAAGAAGATAACCAAGCTATTGGCTTGATTGGTTTATCCTTCAGCGCTGACAGTAATTTTCCGATCGGCGAAAATGATGCAGAAGTCAGTTATTGGATAGGTGTGCCTTTTTGGGGTAAAGGTTTGATACCCGAAGCGATACGAGAAATTATGCGCCATGCCTTTAATGATTTAAAACTGGATAATCTCTGGTGTGGTTATTTCCAAGGTAATGCGCAATCCAAAGTTGCTCAAGAAAAATGTGGCTTTACCCATTATGCCACTTTAGCTCCACAATATATTGAGTTAATTGGCGAAACAAGGATAGAAGAAACCAGTCGGATCACTTATCAAGAATGGCGAATAGCACAACAATAGTTGTACGATTACTTTTATTTGAGCGACCTTTTGGTCGCTGAGGTTGCTGACGAAGCGGGATAAAAGCAGGGTTTTTCCCGCTCCGTGTTATCAGCCGAAAATCAATGAATTGATTTTTCTCGTTTATTTCAAAACCCCTAACGACTGCCGCCAAACATGCTATGTTTGTCAACAGTCTGAGCGACCTTTTGGTCGCTTTTTTTGTCTTTTATTGCCACAAGAATACCCATGTGACTATTTATACTCTAAATAACTCAGGCCACAATTGACGATAACTGAGGAGTATAGATAAAAGCTGAACGTAGCCACTTATATCTCAACAAAAAGCCCTACAACTTGAAGTATGACAAGTATATGCGTGTTTTTTGTTACAAAACGCTGCAAATTTGCATATAACTATTCATTCATCCTATCTATCAGTGCTATGATTTTTCGACAATTATAATTTTAAAATAAAATTAATAGGTAAACACATGCATGACTATGGCATTTGGACAATCATCACACCCATTGTCACAATCCTTTTGGCAATTTTTACTCGGCAAGTGATGCTTTCACTTATGTTAGGGATTTTGGTCGGTTTTACTGTTATTCATGACCACAATATTTTACTCGGTGTTAAAGGCACAGTTAACGGCATTATCGATACTTTCGCCTCTCCCGGAAATACGCGTACTATTATCTTTATCGTGATGATTGGCGGTATTATGCGCTTAGTTGTCGTAACAGGCGGCGTACGAGCGCTAGTTCAGTTACTAACAAATCGTACTAAACTAGTGAAAAATCGTGTGGCAACGCAATTATTAGCTATTGTGATCACATCGCTGATTTTTATTGAAAGTTCTATCAATCAGTTAGTTGCCGGTGCTTCAACCAAGAACCTAGCACGTAAATATGCTGTCGCCCCCGAAAAAATGTCGTACATCATCCAAACGGCCTGTGTATCTGTATGTTCCTCCGCAGTGATCAATGGTTGGGGAGCCGTGATTATGGGATTGATTGGCGTGCAAATCTCACAAGGACTAATTAGTGGTGAACCTTTTGATATTTTAATTAAATCTCTCGGCTATAACCTAATGGCTTGGCTCTCTTTAGCCTCAATCCTATTTTATGTGTTCAGCAATATCTCTTGGGGGCCGATGAAAAAAGCAGAAATGCAATATCAGGCTGACCACAGTGCAGGTATTCTATCCCAACACAACCTTACCGACGATGAAGCTGAGATCATTGAGCATCCTAATGCCCATTCTGTTTTAAACTTTTTTATCCCAATCCTATCTACCGTACTGATGGTCCCTATCGCACTGTACATTACGGGAGATGGAGATTTCAGTAAAGGCAGTGGCTCTACCTCTGTTTATTGGGGAGTCATGTTTGGTACTGTCGTTTCTTTCTGTTGGTTTATTGGCCGTCGTTTACTCAATATTGATGGCTTCTTTAAAGAACTCTTTATTGGTTATGCTAATATGCTGAAAATTAGCTCAATCATGATCCTTGCATTTTTAATGGGTAATGTTTCTGCTGAGCTCAATACAGGTGCCTATATTGCCGAAGTTACACAAGGTGTAATGGCTCCAGGCTTCTCAATCGGCTTTATTTTCATTATTAGCGCCATTATGTCATTGGCAACAGGTACCTCATGGGGAACTTTTGCCATTATGATCCCAATCGGTGTTCAACTCGGTATTTCAGTTGATATGCCTGTTGAATATATGATTGGTGCCGCTATTTCAGGTTCAATATTTGGTGATATGACATCGCCGATTTCAGCCGATGCAATTGTTGCGTCAATGGCGACAGACTGTGACCATATTGAACATATTCGCACGCAAATGCCTTATGCATTGGTTACTGCCAGTATGGTTCTTGCGATTTATTTATATTTAGGTTTTTCACATTAATTTTCGAGGGAGTCACAATGTCACTGCAACAAAAATTAGCACATTTCGCCAAAGTGAGTTTGAACAAAGTCTCGACTCCACTTGAACGACTTGAAAATTTATCACGTGTTTATGGACGTGAGATATATATCAAGCGAGATGATATTTCATCCCTCGCCATGGGAGGAAATAAGTTACGCAAACTAGAATTCCTAATTGCTGATGCATTAGAAAAGAAAGCCAAAGTCATTATCACTGCCGGTGCTATCCAATCTAATCATGTTCGCCAAACTGCCGCGATTGCAGCAATGTACGGTTTAAGGTGCATTGCCTTACTTGAAAATCCCATACAGAGTGAAGACACTAACTTCCTTCATAATGGCAATAAATTACTCACTGATTTATTTGGTACGGAGTCAGTGATGTGCGAAGCATTAACCGATCCACAATCACAGATGGAACAATTGATTGAAGATTTGGATTTAGACGATGCTTATATTGTACCTGTTGGTGGTTCTAATGCTCTTGGTGCATTAGGCTATGTTCAATGTGCCATCGAAATCGCTCAGCAAAAACCATTACAGGTAGAGTTCGACAAAGTCGTCGTCGCTTCTGGTAGTGCGGGAACTCATGCAGGACTTGCTATTGGTTTACAAGAACTACTCCCTCATGCACAAGTTATCGGCGTTACCGTGTCACGTTTTAAACAAGACCAAGCGCCAAAAGTTGAGAAAATTCAGAGGGAATTGGCGGAATTACTGGCGATAGTAAAAACGCCAGAAGTCCATCTGTGGGATAATTTTTTTGAACCTGAATATGGTATGCCAAATCGTGCGGGGTTAAATGCAATCACCCTGCTTGCTCGTAGTGAAGGTATTTTATTAGATCCTGTGTACACAGGAAAAGCCATGGCTGGCTTAATTGATTACTTAGAAAACTCTAATGAAAAAACACCTGTACTTTTTGTGCACACAGGTGGTTCTCCTGCGTTATTTGCCTATCCTGAGGTCAGTAAATCGATTATTTGATTAATATAAAAAATGGCTCATGTACTTTAAGTGAGCCGTTTTTAATCTAAAAATACGCTTTAAAACATCTTCGTTACTAGTATTACCATCCCTCTCGCGCCCCAGCGACAATACTCTCCGAGTTATGCAAAACCAATACCACATTAAAAATAGATTTTGATATTCATCGTTGTATTAATCGTGTCTTTTTGATTACTAAATATGATGCTGATATTGGCATCAAACCTAGCTCCCCATCAGACCTACTTTTTCGCGTCAAAAGTGCTTTATCTATAACCTGTCATAGGCAAATAACTTTGAGTTGTATAGACTAACTATCTCATTCAGGGGAATTCTATGAACATTTATCTACGTGAAATTACAAAAGATAATTTTGAAGCAGTTTCTTTATTGGATGTTTATGAGGAGCAGGAAGATTTCATTGCATCGAATACTTGGTCTATGCTTGAAGCTGCCTATAATCCTGAATATATAATTAGAGCTATTTATTTAAAGGATACTCCTGTAGGTTTCTTGATGTGGGTACCTACATTAAGTCAAAAAATTGCTATCTGGCGTTTTATGGTTGATAAAAAGCATCAGCACAAAGGTATTGGCCGCCAAGCAATGCACCTTGCTTTAGCGGAAATTAAACAAGATCAGCAATTAAAACAAATTGAGATTTGCTACGATCCCAAAAACCGTATTGCTAAATCGTTCTATTCATCACTTGGTTTTATAGAAATAGGTTTGGATGAAGATGGTGAAGAAATGCTCGCTATTATTAATTTATAACAGCACCCTGAGATGATTTTTATGACTGTATCCCTTATAAAAGCCACAGAACAGGATGCCCAGCTGCTCCACGAGATCGGAGTAAAAAGCTATCGCCATCATTTCGCTAAGTTGTGGCTGAATGTAGATGAATTAGCGGATTATCTTTATCAAGAGTATTCCCCTCAACAAATTATTAAGGATATACAAACTACCAATACAGAATGGTTTTTGATTAAGGAGCTACAACAGCCTATAGGTTTAGTAAAACTAACCTATCATGAGATGATCCCCGATGAATCTCTCTGTGGTACGCAGTTAAATAAAATCTATTTTTTACCTGATGCAACAGGTAAAGGAACTGGTAAAACCGTATTTACTCAAATAGAAACATTGGCAAAACAGCAAAATGACTCTCTTTTATGGTTAGATGTCTTAGCACAAAATGCCCACGCCCTTCGGTTCTATCAAGCGAATGGTATGCAAAAACTAAAAGAAGTTATATTTACGAGTAAAACTCAGCAAAATCTTGAATTTATTATGAGCAAAAATCTGTAATCACTCTATTTTTCCAATAAATTACGGTAAGTCACTAAGCGAATAAACCCTACCTTATACGGTAGGTTTATTCTCTACAACTCACTTTGTGTCTTAGTGCGTTTATTCGCAATCAAGATCCCCATAATAATCAAACCACCACCAAACAGCACCATTGCGCTAACCTTTTCATCCAATAATATCCCTCCTGCGATCACCGCAGTTAATGGATTGAGTGCAATAAATGCCCCTGCATTAGCAGCACCAATTTTATTAACGCCTTGGTAATACCAAACATAAGCTACTGCGGAGCCTAAAATACCTAAATAACTTAAACTCAAGAGATCCGTCATATTTAACTTTGAAAGATCATTTAACACAGCTTCCCCTGAAAATACAGTGCAAATAATCAGTAATAATGTTCCAAATAAAACAGCATAAGCGACAGTATGTAATGCGCCAATTTGCCTAATCACATGTTTACCTGCAACTGTATAGATCCCCCAACTAACCACGCAGCCTAAAATAGCCAAATCACCTGTATTTGTCATAAAACCTTCTATACCAGATGTTTTGTCCGACAAAAGAATAAAAGCACCGAATACACATAAAATAATACCAATACTTTTACTAATAGATATTTTCTCACGCCAAATTAAAAACGATATTAATGCTATCATTGCAGGGTTAATAGCCACCAGCAGTGCTGCCCGAGAAGCAGGAATAATTTGCAATCCATAAAAAAACAAAACTTGATAAACAAAAACACCAGACAAACCTAAAATAGCAACTTGCATAAATTGCTTTAAAGACACTTTCTTCCAACCTATGTTTTTGCAGCTTAATACTAAAATTAAAGCGGCGGATGCTAAAATAAAACGAATAGTTGCTGAAAGTAATGGTGAAATTTCAGGTTGAATGTATCGCCCCGCAATAAACGTCCCCCCCCATAGAATTGATACCAATGTCAACTGAATGAATGTGTAATTCACTGACTGCGATAAATTGATAACACGACCATTGGACATAGGATCCCTTATTATCGATTTAAATTAAAAGTTCACTGACACTAGACAGCGCTAGAAGAATAAGTTATTACTTCTTTATTCTCATAAACAAATGAGTAATTACTCATGACATTGACCCAACTTGAAATCTTCACATTAGTCGCCGAGCTAAAAAGCTTTACCCTTGCGGCAATGCAATTAAATATCTCTCAATCCGCAGTTTCTCATGCAATAAAAGCACTGGAACAAGATCTCAACGTGTCTTTATTTACCCGTGAACAAAACCAAATTACAGTGACTGAAATTGGCGGTGTTTTATTGGTTAAAGCTCAACATATGTTGAATATTCATGAAGCTATGAAACAGGAAGCTCAAGCCGCAAATGGGCTAAAACAAGGTGTTTTGCGAATAGGATCATTTGGACCTGGCTCATCTTCAGGTATTTTGCCACCATTACTAAAAAAATATCGAGAACAATACCCTTTGATAAGTGTGATCGTAGATGAAGGTGATGACGAAAGTGTGGCGAGGTGGTTATTAGAGAAACGGGTTGATATTGGTTTCGTGATCTTACCTGATGAGCGATTTGAGACTTTTAAAGTTATTGAAGACCAAATGGTTGCGATTCTTCCACTAGAGCATCCTTTAGCAGCGAAAGACGCAGTGAGTTTAAAAGAACTATGCCAATATCCCTTTAATCTTACTGAAGCAGGCTCAGGTAAAATGGTAATGGCACTTTTTCATGCACAAAAACTGATGCCCAAAATTCAATTTCGCACTCGTCAATTACTCAGTACTTTTGCTTTAGTCGGCCGAGGAGAAGCAGTATCTATTGTTGCACAACTGGCGATCCCCTCTGACTTAAACAATATTGTGATTAAACCACTTAATCCAAAAGTTGAACGTACTGTTGCCTTTGCTATTACTAATGAAAGTGAAATATCGCCAGCAACAAGAGCTTTTATAAAAATCGCTAAATCGCTTGAGATCCGTTAACTAGACGATAACGAATGACAAACAATGATTGTTCTGTTGGATAAATTTCACGGATCAGGGCTTTTAACGTATCAAGTGTCATCGCTTCTTGGGTAGCATGATAATCCGAGATATCATCGTAACGAATTGCTTCAACAGAAAGGATTTCAATGTTGGTGTAATACTTGCCTGTTTCTAGGGCAAAGACCTTTACAACCGTACCCGGAACATAATGGCTTTCACTTTTATCACGAATGGTAATCACTTTTTCGCCAGAAGTGACCAACGGCAGCAAACGCTCAAAAAAAGTGATCGTATCAGGTACGTTCTTCTTCATCAAAAATCCTTTCAATTAATCTCTATTAACCATGCTCCCAAGTACTGTACATTGAGGCATGGTAGCTACAGCGGTACCTAAAATAGGTAACTCAATTTTTTAGATAGCGGGCATGAAATGCAATATGTTCACCTATAAAACTCGCAATAAAATAATAGCTATGGTCATAGCCTTCACGTAAATTTAAGGTGAAATCATGACATTTTCTTTGGCACACTTCAGCGAATAATTCGGGCTTTAGCTGATCGTGATAAAATGGGTCATGAGTCCCTACATCAACCAACATAGGGGGAGTCACTTGTATTTCATTCAATAAGCTAATGGTATCGTAACGAGCCCAGAGAGACTTATCTTCTCCTAAATAGGCAGAAAATGCTTTTTGCCCCCACGGAACCTGAGTTGGCGCAACAATAGGTGCAAATGCAGAAATACTGCAATAACGTTCAGAATTACGTAACCCGATCATCAATGCACCATAGCCACCCATTGAATGCCCCAAAATGGCTCTTTTCCCATTTGCAGGTAAATGCGCTTCAACTAATGTAGGTAACTCATCAACAATATAGTCATACATATTGTAATGATCACGCCAAGGCGCCATTAACGCATTGAGATAAAAACCGGCACCTTGGCCGAGATCATAGGCATCGTCATCAGCAACTTGCTCCCCTCGAGGACTAGTATCCGGCGCAATAATGATCACTCCATGTTCAGCGGCAAATTGCTGAGCTCCCGCTTTAGTAATAAAATTTTGCTCGTTACAAGTTAACCCTGAAAGCCAATAAATCACAGGATATTGTTTATCTATCACATCAGAAGGCAAATAAGCGGCAAACTTCATCGTACAGTTTAAAGCTACTGAATGGTGTTGATAAACATCTTGCCAGCCACCAAAGCAAGCATGGCGTTCAATTCTTTCCATGTATGCAGACTCCAAATATGTATGTAAATAATATAAGCCCGATAATTCGGGCTTTGATAATCAATCGTAATGGATCACCGTACGGATGGACTTGCCCTCATGCATTAAATCAAAAGCTTCATTAATACTCTCTAAAGGTAATGTATGAGTAACAAATGGTTTCAGTTCGATATCACCTTTCATGGCATCTTCAACCATGCCCGGAAGTTGACTTCGCCCTTTCACACCGCCAAAGGCCGTACCTCTCCATGAACGTCCTGTAACTAATTGAAATGGGCGGGTCGATATTTCTTGCCCTGCACCTGCGACACCGATGATTACGGATTGTCCCCAACCACGATGTGCACTTTCTAATGCAGCTCTCATCACATTCACGTTACCAATACACTCAAATGTGTGATCGACACCCCATTCGGTCATTTCAATGATCACTTGCTGAATAGGTTTATCAAAATCGTTAGGGTTCAAACAATCTGTTGCCCCAAATTGACGTGCCAATTCAAATTTTGCTGGATTCGTATCGATAGCAAAAATACGCCCCGCTTTAGCCTGTCTCGCACCTTGAATTACGGCTAAACCAATTCCCCCGAGACCAAAAACGGCTACAGAGTCACCTTCTTGTACCTTGGCGGTATTATGAACAGCACCAATACCCGTTGTCACACCACAACCTAATAGGCAAACCTCTTGGTGATTGGCTTCGGGATTAATTTTTGCTAATGAAACTTCTGCAACCACCGTATATTCGCTAAATGTAGAACATCCCATGTAGTGATATAGCGGTTGACCATTATAAGAAAAACGTGTCGTACCATCAGGCATAACACCTTTTCCTTGTGTTGCACGTACCGAGACACATAAATTGGTTTTTCCTGACTTACAGAATAGGCACTCACCACATTCCGCTGTGTATAGAGGAATAACATGATCTCCCGGTTTCACACTGGTGACCCCTTCACCGACTTCAACTACTACACCAGCCCCTTCGTGGCCTAGAACAACAGGAAAAAGCCCTTCAGGATCTTCCCCTGATAGCGTAAAAGCATCCGTATGGCAGACACCAGTATGGCTGATTTTGACCAGTACCTCACCCGCTTGAGGTGGCATTACATCAATTTCAACAATTTTCAGTGGTTCTCCGGGGCCAAAGGCCACCGCTGCACGTGATTTCATAATTAATCCTTTTTGTTATTAACGCAGGTATGTACGAATGAGTGAAATAGCATCATCGACTGATTCTTTCTGGATTTGTGTTGTTGCGGACTCTTGTAGCCCTTCTCGTAAATGACTTTCTAACACCCCAGCCATTAAGCCATTCACGGCTCCTCGGATAGCGGCAATTTGTTGCAATACTAAACCGCACTCCACCTCATCTTCCAAGGCGGTTTCCAGAGCTTGTAACTGACCTTTTAATTTTCTAACTCGAGTCAACACAGCTTTTTTTTCTTTCGGTGAATGAGGCATGATAATGAGTACCTATAATATACATAGGGGGAGTATAGTATTATTAAGATAATCTGTACAGAATTGATGCTATATGGGTTAGAAAGTGCTTTCTATTAGCGTAATACTATTAATAGCAATACGCTTTTTATACACTGAAAAAAATTAATTTTTTGAGTGAACCCAATGAATAACGATGAAATAAAATTCTATCAACAAGAGCAACATTTTTGGTCGGCTATCTGCCAAGAAACCATGCAATTTGGCCAGGCGACAACTGCTTATTTCTCAGAGTTGCCTATCCCCGCGTTTAGTTTTATTTACTTACATGCAAACGCTGAATTATCTGATTTTGTTGCTGCTAATCATCAATTTACGATAAAAAACAAACCTTATTTATTGGTGGTTCATGAGAACACATTACAACAAGTCATGCCATTAATTACTGAGCATCGTTATCAAAGTGACGGTGAAACGACGGCTATGATATTAGCCAAAGCAGACATCATAAAAAATGCAGATAGTACAATTCCCGAAGGATATACCATCATGCAATGTAATCAGAATTTAACTGATTGGGCACAACCATTGATCAGTGCTTTCGGTTCACAAGATAATGATGAAGAAGAAGATTTAACTGTAATTAATGAATACATTCGCTATCACCAAAGAGCGTTGGATAGGAATACACAATTAGAACATTATGTATTATTAAAAGATGCTCAACCAGTATGCTCACTTACACTCACTGTAAATGGCAAAATGGCACGTTTAGATGATATAGGCACAGAAACCCAATACCAGCGGAAAGGACTAGCAACGCACTTGATTAAATATGCGTTAAACGAGTGTAAGAATAAAGGAATTGAGTCGTGCTTTTTGGAAGCATCAAGCGATGGCTTATCGATTTATAAAAAATTAGGCTTTACTTCGTTGTTTCAGTATCATTGCTTTATTGTCGAATAAACCATCTACAGGTACTGATTAAAAAGTACCTGTAGTTAAATAAGGTACTATCGTCATAATTAATAGTAATATCCCACCACCAATATTAATCACTTTTTTTAGTTTCACGATATCAATTTTTGTTGATGTCACTATTAATAGACCACATGACAGTACTAACCAAAGTGCCATCATAATAATGTGAATAGTTGATAATAAAAGAAAACTAAATAGAGTTGGATCTATACCAGCGAAACTGGTAACAACCACTAAATAAAGAATGATCGCCTTTGGGTTAAGCAAATTCGCTAAATAGGCATCTTTTAAGGTAACAGTTTTAAGCTTTTTACCAATAGATTGTTTCGATGCTTTGATTCCTGAATAAATTAACATCACAGACAGGTAAATTAAATAAATCGAGCCTAGGATACCGATCAATTTAAATAACCAAGGCGAAGAAACGATGATTTTTGTTACGCCTAAACCAACTAACAATCCATGAGTTAAAATCCCTAATCCAGTTCCTACAATGGGAACAACAAGGCCACGAAATCCGCTATTCAACGAACTATTAAGAGCAATCGCAAAACTTGCCCCTGGAGAGATAACGATAGGTAATAATGTTAATATGAATCCCCAAATATCCATGGCCTCCCCCTTTTTTATTTCCTAGTTAACAAGCAGATAAAAGTTTGCTATTCAGCAAGCTTTATATAATGAGATTTCACTAGGGTATCGAGGTAAACTGTTGTTTTAACGTGGCGATAGTGAGATTGAATATCACTTTGGGTAAATAAAGGTACACCATGACCTAATAAGATTGGAGCTCTAGTCAAAATCAACTCATCAATTTTGTTTTCTGCTAAAAACGTCTGTATTACCTTTCCCCCATCAATATACACCCTTTTAAAATTATAAGGTTTAAGTGTTAGTTCAATTTGCTGAAGTGTACCTTGTAATAACTTAACTGAATCAGGGAGTGATTCAGGTAATGTTGATAATGATTGACTTAATACAAATACAGGCTTATCAAACGGCCAATCACCACCAAACCCCAAGACGGTTTCAAAGGTATTTCGCCCCATAATAACAGCATCAATACTAGCCATAAATTCAGCATAGCCAAAATCAGAACCATCAGGGTTATCAATATTGGTCAACCAATCAATATCACCATTTTTATCCGCAATATAACCATCAAGACTGGTTGCAATATAAGCGATAAACTTCATTTTTATTTCCCTACAAGTGACAATAATAAACAAAAATTATAATAAAGATATGATTGGTTTTTAGTTATCCATGTGTGCGCTAATCAGCCTTTGTCGATTATTAACTTTGACCCGCTAACTGACTAAAACTCGCTCATCATTAATTTTTACCACCAGCAATCATCCCTTTAATGGGGGCTTAAGCAACTTATTTTTTATCTACGGTTTGATACCATAATTGGATATCTTTAACAATTAACTCTGTTTGCCCTTGGCCTTTATTATCAACGAAAAAATGGTCGAGGCCTTGATAGGTTTTAAAATAAACGTGTTGATTGTTACTTTTTTCCATCATTCTCACCACACTGTAAGGGTCAACATTAATATCATCCATGGTTTGGATCACTAAATGCGGTGTTTTCACCGATCGTATTAATTTTTGATTATTAATAGTTAACATCTCACGCCACCATTTTCCACCATGTTCACTTGGAAACTGGTCTTCATCGAGTTTATTTTGCACAACTTCTTTCGCAAATTGTTTAAAACCATCAATATATTGAGGAATTTCTGCTGTAGGTGTTGTTTTTTCAATACTATAGATAACATCATTAATGAAAAACTGCCCTCCCATATTCAATGATACCGATGCTTGTACTTTATCGGTTTTTGATATGATTAAATTTGTCACCACTGCACCTTCACTACCGCCAATAATCACAATATTGTGGTAGTTATTTTTAAGGTATTCGATCAAGGCTAAATAATTTTCAGCTCGTTCCAGTGGGGAGTCATTTTTCATATAATCAATAGGACAATCCTTAGCCGAAACTTCTTTTCCATCTTTACCAACTTGACTATTCAAGCCCGTTTTTTCCACTAATAGAATGTCATTTTTAGGAAATGCGCCTCCAAAGTTTTTTATCATACTGTCGTTGTTAACAACGCTTCGGCAATCAGAACCTTGAATTAATACTAATAAATCATCTGAAGGCTGTACATCACGCTTGATAATGTAATAATGAATTTCTTTCCCTGACTTATTGTTAATTTTTTGTAAATCAAATGTATTATTAGCAAATGTAGTCAAAGAAAATGTTGTCAACATTAAAAAAATAGCGCATTTTTTCATATTTTTAACCATTAATTATTGTTATTTTTTACCTATATATTATATAAAAAATATATTATTTAAATATAAGCCAAAAATGCTTTGTTCCATATAATTGATATTACGTTAAAATAAAACAGTGTTGTGAGTAAATTTAAGATTTTACTCGTTTTAAAATCAGTTACCCTAAATATGTGTGTCAATTTAGTATACTCATAGTCACATATGATTATTTTGTTATTTAATTTCTGTTGTCAGCACTTGGGACTTTTAAAAATATATCTTAAGTACTCAAAATGTCGCTAAGCCAATATTCGACAATTTTAAGTATCATAAACCAATGTCCTATTACAAAAAACAACATTTTCGGTGCGGTAAACTTATCACCGCACCCTATTTCTTGCCCTATCATGCAAATAAAATTTGCATATCTGTTTTCACTAACAGTTGGTGTAAATCATTTGGTATGTGTTTATTCACCACTAATATCGATATTTGTTGGCAGCTTGCGACCAAATATCTTGCTGCCCCCGGTAATTTATCTGCGGTAATCCCCATAATAACTTGATTACTCTGCTCAATAAGTGCTTTTTTGAATTCAGCCTCTTCATAATCAAAAATGGTTACACCAATTTGAGGATCAAAAGCACAACCACCAATAAAACACTGGTCAAAATATATCTGTCTTATTTGATGCATTGAACTATTGCTAACACTCGCGCCGATTTGTGTATTCATCTTACCACCAATCATAACCACCTCACACAACGGCTTTTTCATCAACTCTATCGCAATCAAAGGTGAATTTGTGACTACCGTACTCGCTAACGTTTCTGGAATACTTCGGGCAATTTCAAGATTAGTAGATCCTGAATCAATAAAAACACACGTATTGTTCTTAATTAAACTTGCACATTTCTGCGCGATTGTGGTCTTTTCCGCTTGATTCAATCCTATTCTTTGTTCGAACGTTCCTGTTGATTCCAGTACACTGACAGCACCACCATGTACTCGTTTACAAACGCCTTCTTCCGCTAATTCATTTAGATCACGGCGAATAGTATGTTCTGAAACCCCCATCTCTCTGGCAAGAATAGTGCAAACCACACGCCCTTCATTTTTTAGTAATTGACGTATTTTTTTTTGTCTTTGATCTGGAAAAGCGGCATAATCGAGCATAAAATCATCCTGTGGTTAAACTGAAAACATCATAGTCGAGCACAAAAAGATGTCAAATTAATTGATACCTTCCGTTCAATAAGGGTCTTCTTATGTCGCAACATCCATTGATAGATAGCTTTTTCCTACATGAACTCGCTAATATTGCAGGTAAAGCATCACTTGAAAATTATCGAACTCATGAATTAACTGTTTTAGAAAATAAGCCTAAAGCAGATTACCAATTTGATCCCGTCACACAAGCAGACAGGTTGGCTGAAAAATTAATGCGTGAACACATTACAAAAACTTATCCAGAACATTCTATTATGGGTGAAGAGTATGGAGTAACGGGTGATAGCCCTATTCAATGGGTGTTAGATCCGATAGATGGCACTCGCCCATTTTTATGTGGTTTACCTCTTTGGGCAAACTTAATTGGGCTAACAATTGATGGCAAAGCTACAATGGGTATGATGAGCCAACCTTATATTGGTGAACGTTTTTGGGCTGATCACTCAGGAAGTTGGACAAGTAGTCATCATGGACATTTCCAGCTACAAACCCGTAAAAACATCCCTCTTGACCAAGCCATTTTGCACACTAACTCTCCAGAACCTATCGATAGCCATAAAAATATTCACTTTACTGCGCTCACAAAAAGAGTGTTAATGACCCGTTATGGCGGTGAATGCTATGCCATGGCAATGCTAGCAGCAGGACGAATTGATATTTGTTTCGATTTCGCACTAGAACCTTATGATATCGTCCCTTTGATCCCTATCATTGAACAAGCAGGAGGGCGCGTCACAACTCTTGATGGCAATCGGGCGGAGAAAGGGGGCGCTGTATTAGCAACTGGCTGTCCTATTTTACATGAGCAAGTTTTAGATATTCTTAATCATGGATAATTTAACCACTTAACTCTAAATAATTCGAGATGCAGCTAACGGTGAATAAGTCGCTAAGTACATAGAAAATTATGTGAAAATGCGAATAAATAAACCACTATGCCTTAAAGAAAGGTGCTGCAACTTGAAATATAATGAGTGCAATAAAATATATTAATAAAATGACTCTATCTTCTGAATTATTAGAAACATCACCAGCAATGCCACCAGCTAAAAAAGAGCAAGTGGCTACACGAATTATTTTCTTTATTGCTGGTTTTGCAACCGCTTCATGGGCTGCGTTAGTTCCTTTTGTAAAAACCAATACCGGCGCCAACGATGCCATGCTGGGCTTATTGCTGTTATGCTTTGGGGTTGGTGCTTTAGTCGCAATGCCTTTGACTGGAGCACTTGCCGCTAAGTTTGGTTGCCGTCGGTTGATGGTCACTTCAACCATTGGTTTTTGCCTCATTTTGCCACTCTTACCCGCTATTTCACATGTCAGTATACTGATTGCCGGCCTATTACTTTTTGGTATCGGCATTGGTCTTACTGACTGTGCCATGAATATACAAGCCGTCATTGTTGATAAAGCCTCAGATAAACCAATCATGTCTGGTTTTCATGGATTCTATAGTGTTGGTGGGATTGCGGGTGCAGGTGCTATGAGCGCGATATTACTCCTTGGGGTATCTCCTATTGCTGCCGCAACAATCATTTCATTATTCTCACTATTACTACTCTTGATTAGTTTTAAAGGCTTTTTAAAATACGCCCACGCTCCAACCGGTCCTTTACTCGCCCTCCCTAAAGGTATCGTATTGGTAATCGGTATTGTCTGCTTTGCGATTTTTCTTGCTGAAGGAACTGTTCTTGATTGGAGCGCAGTCTTTTTAATTGAACATCATGGCCTAAAGGAATCCCTAGGTGGTTTAGGTTTTGCTGCTTTTGCAACCACAATGACTCTTGGCCGCCTAACGGGTGATAAAATTGTGATGCGTGTTGGTTCTGCCCGAGTCGTCTTTTGGGGCGGTTTATTAGCTTGTATTGGTTTTATTATTGCAGTGTTATCACCCTATTTAACCATAGCGATATTAGGCTATGCATTAGTTGGTGCTGGTTGCTCAAACATCGTTCCTGTGATGTTTTCTGCAATAGGAAAACAAAACACCATGCCAGAAGCATTGGCCGTGCCTGCTGTTTCGACTTTGGGCTACCTTGGGATCCTCGCAGGTCCAGCCGCTATTGGCTTTGTTGCTTTCCAGTTCACGTTAGCCACTGCTTTACTGATGATAGCAGGGTTACTGGTTATTATTGCTTTTGTGACTAAATTGGTCAGAGTTTGAGCTCATTTATGAAAACCATCGTTATAACAGAGGTTTTTTTCTCCTTGAATTAGAACTGTATAGAGAAAATGAATCATAGCCATTACTATTTATTGAAATTTCAAATACTCACTCAATAAACTAATATATTTAATTCAATGATTTTTGGTACATTATGACTTCACAAACAAAGAATAATATCATCATTATAGGTGCCGGTATTGTTGGATGCACTCTTGCTTGGTATTTATCTCGTAGCTATGCAGGAAAAATTACACTCATCGATAAATCTGACGCTGCGGATGGCGTCACTCAACACGCCTTTGCATGGTTGAATGTTTCCTATGGTCGCCCTAGTGGCTATAGTCAATTCAGAAAGCAGGCTCTGAGTGAATGGCGTTCTCTTGATAAATTAACTCAAGGCAAACTCAACGTGAATTGGTGTGGTGCCATTAGCTGGCAAGCTAACACTGAGGCAACGCATCAATTTATCGAGTCCCATCATAAAACAGGATTCAATATTAAAGCCCTCACTCAGGCACAATTACAGGTTCTTGAACCCAATTTACGTGTTCTTCCTAAACTTGCTGCCTTTGCACCCGATGAAGCTTATGTTGACCCTGTTTACACCACAAAAACATTACTTGAGCTTGCAATAAGCCAAGGTGTTAATTATTTACCGCATACCCATGTACAACAATTACTGAAAGATAATAATAAAATTGTCGGTGTTACAACATCGTTAGGCGATCTATATGCAGATCAAATTATCGTGACGGCAGGCCTTGGGGCTATTGAGCTGTTCAAATCATTGCAGATCCGCCTTCCTATCGCACCTTCTCCTTCAATTATTGCTCATTTCCATGACAGTACCGCGACGCCAGCGATGAAACATATTATTTCTACACCAGAAATAGAAGTTCGACCAACATTGGATGGAAATACGCTCTGTGCGGAAGACTATATTGATGAACAGCCGGAGCACAGTGCAATGAATATCGCACGAAATGCCTTATCTGTGATCCAAAATTCATTTATAGCTACGAGTACATTAAGTCTAGAAAATGCTTTCATTGGAATGCGACCTATGCCACAAGATGAGATGCCAATCGTCGGTAAAGTTGCTGATTTCAGTGGTTTATATATTATAAGTATGCACGCCGCTATCACCCTTGCGCCATTAATCTGTCATCTAGCGCAAGAGGAAATAATACATGGCACAGAACAGGCGGCACTTCGCCCATATCGATTAACACGCTTTACATCAGGTAACTGAGACATGAATATACCGCTCTACTATTTAAGGCATTATCAATCGATCGAAAAGACATTTTGGACTTCGATTTGTGAACATAGCATACAAATCGAACAGCATACCATTTGCTACCTTACACCGTTAAATTCGCCTGTATTTAACTTTATCTATCTCCAGCCTGAATCTTCGATTCAAGCGTTTAAACAAGCACATAGCCTTTTTGTCTCACAAAAGAAAAATCATACCTTAGTGATCCCTGAGGAAATGCTACCCGAAGTTGTCTCTGAAGCACTCTCTTTAGGCTACAAACGTGACAGCGTAACAACTGCTATGGCGTTGTCCCTAGATAAACAACGCTCAGTTAAACTACCAGAGAATCAGGTTGATATTGTCTTTGCTAATCATGACCTTTCGCTATGGGCCAAGCCATTAGTTTCTGCCTTTTATCTCTCTGAAGAACACGACCAAGTGGTTAGCGAGTACGTTCGTTATCATGAGGATGCCTTGCTACAAGGTGCTCCACAATTCCATCTAGTACTACTGGTTAACGGATCCCCTGCGACTTCCATGACTGTCACCATTGAAGGTGCATTAGCGCGTTTCGACGATATCGGTACAGAACCCTCACACCAAGGTAATGGTTATGCGTCGCAGCTCATCGCATACGCATTAGCGTTTTGCCGCCAACAAGGCGTAGAACATTGTTTCTTAGATGCTTCTGAAGCAGGTTTTGATTTGTACAAAAAATTTGGTTTCGAACCAATGTTCCGCTATATCAATTATGTCTGGTGCAAATAATCTATTAAATTAGCCATTTTTAACCAACAACCCTAAACTGAGCCATTGATTAACCAATGGTTCATTTATGATACTAATGGCGCAAGTAACATAACCCATCATCGGGATCTTATCGAAACAAACAGGGGGTTGGGTTAAATATGATTGCTTATCGCAATCAGATACCCTGTGGTTTTATTGCATTGATAATTTTTCAAATCATTCCGCCTTCCCATGAGGTATAGCTGCTTATGCCCTATCTATAATCGCCACCACGGTATAGGGCACTTTTTATTTGATAGATTTGGGTAGTTAACTGATAGCATTACTTTTCCCAACTTTTTGCGCAACAGCAGTGGCGGATAATTGATTAATTCGTTTAGGTGGCAGCTATACCACCGCTAAATACTGTTGAATTATCCATTTATCATAAGTTAATACGATGAAAATTAATATTATTGGTTGTAGTGGCAGCGGCAAGAGCACACTTGGCCGTGCATTAGCGTCACTTTACTCAGTTCCATACATCGAGATGGATGCCCTTTATTGGCAAAAAAATTGGCAACCTTCTACCGATGAGCAATTAACTGAAAAATTAATCCATGCCTTAGATAGTGCCGCTGATGGTTGGGTACTTGATGGTAATTATACCCGCACACAACCAATTAAATGGCAAGATATCGATATGGTTGTTTGGCTGGATTACTCTTTTTCTCGCACATTATATCAATCTATATCGAGAACCTTTTCGCGGCTGATTAACCAAAAAGAACTTTGGCCTAATACGGGAAATGTTGAATCATGGAAAACAGCGTTCTTTAGCCGAGACTCGATCATTTTATGGGTTTTAAAGACTTATCATAGTGGGAAAGCAAGGCGGATCATCAGTATGGTTGATGAACAATACCAACATATCCGTTTTATACGTCTTACCTCCCCCAAAGAAACGGCCACTTTCTTGCAATGGATGCGAAAAAACATCAGTGAATAAATGACAATCAGCCTAGTTACTTGAGCAATTTTGTATGAAACATAAACGCAAATTACTATATGTACTATTTTCACTCTTAATCATCATGACAGCTGTTATCTTAACTGGGCAATTCGATGATTTTGATTTAGACAACAGACAAACAACTGATATTAGTTTTACAGCCGATGGTAATAAATTATCTGGCACACTTGTCCTACCTAGTTCTGAGCAACCTAGCGCAATTGCTATATTCATTCATGGTGATGGCCCGCAAGATCGTTTTTCAAATTCAGGTTATTTACCGTTAATAAATACCTTAGTTGATAACGGTATCGCTGTGTTCAGTTGGGATAAAGCAGGTATTGGCAATAGCCAAGGTAACTGGCTGAATCAAACTATGGCAGGTCGTGCAGATGAGGCAAAAACCGCTTTAGTGCTATTACGTGAAAAATACCCTTCTCCTTCAGTTTCTATTGGTTATTTTGGCTTTTCTCAGGCTGGATGGGTTATTCCTCTTGCTGCGTCACAAAGCTCACCTGATTTTTCAGTCATTGTCGGTGGGGCAATAAATTGGCGAGATCAAGGTGCTTTTTATCATCGTATTCGTCTCACTCAAGAAAACATCGAAAAGTCTCAAATTGATCAGCAAGTCGCAGAACAACTACAATCTTACGATGCTATTTTTGGTACTAATGGTAGTCACGACCCAGCTTCGACACCTGAGCTGTCCCTCGACCGATTTAACTTTGTTGATCGCAACTTTCTGAATGATGCATCGCAAGATATCCCTACAATGCGCGGACGAGTGCTTGCAATATGGGGAGAAGATGACCTGAATGTTGATGCACAAACAGATGCTTGTCGTTATAAAAAACTATTGGAAAATAATCCTAATAGCACCGTTGTAGTAGTAAAAAACAGTACTCATGGGCTACTTAATGCATCACTGTTTAACTACCAGCTAGATAGTCAATGGCCGTGGTGGAAAAAAGCCTATTTTCTTTACCTAGGCCGTGAAGGTTATACGCCACATACACTGCCATTAGTGATTGATTGGCTAAAACAACAGCCAATCGCTATTCCCAAAGATTGGCAACCAACGTGTTCCCAGTAACCAACAATAGCGGGTCTGGCTGAGCATGTTCAGCCAGACAAATCATAATTTAATTAGGCATCACAAGCCGTTTTTAACGCCGCATTCTGTTGATATTTTTCAATACCAAGTTCGATTAATCGGCTGATCAGCTCTTGATAAGTCATACCACCTTGCTGCCACAATTTTGGATACATACTAATATTTGTAAAACCAGGTAACGTATTAATTTCATTAATGATAACTTGATTATCTTCTGTTAAAAATACATCAACCCGTGACATGCCACTGCAATTTAAAGCTCGATAAGCCTGTAAAGCAATCTCTCTTATTTTATCACTTACCTCTGTCGACAAATCAGCGGGAGCGACAACGGATGCACCATTCTCATCGATGTATTTTGTATGATATGCATAGAAGCTATCATGCAAAACAATTTCACCACATGGGCTTGCTAACGGTTGTTCATTACCCAATACAGCGCATTCAATTTCGCGCCCTTTTACTGCACTTTCAACCAAGACTTTCACATCAAATAAGAATGCAAAATCAAGTGCTGCGTTGAACTCTGATTCGTTAGTCACTTTACTGATGCCAACAGAAGAGCCTTGATTAGCGGGTTTAATAAATAAAGGTAATCCGAGTTGTTTTACTGTTGCATCGTAGGTAACAGTTGCGCGATCAGCTATCATCAAGGTAATAAATGGCGCAATCTGCAAGCCTGCATCACGTAATAGGCGTTTAGTGATATCTTTATCCATACAGGCTGAGGAGCCTAAAACCCCAGGGCCGACAAAAGGCAAATTCGTCATACGCAATAGCCCCTGCAATGAGCCATCTTCGCCTAAATTACCATGGACGATAGGAAAAATAACGTCAATTTGCGGGAGTGGCTGAGCGTCTTCAAGTGAAATAAACTGCTGCGTTGTTTTACCTGGAATAATAGCAATACTGCGTTTTGGCGTATTCAATGCAATTTTAGAAGGATCATTTGCATGAACTAAAAAGTTAGTTTCATCATACTCATGCCAATGCCCTTGTTTATTAATACCAATAAGACATACATCAAACTTATCGCGATCAAGACCATTTATAATATTTTTCGCTGATTGCAATGAAACTTCATGCTCTGTTGACTTACCGCCAAAAATCACACCAACCCGTAATTTACTCATTACTCACTCCACCTTAAGAAACCAACAAAACCCAGCTAGAAAATATAACACGTCAAGAAATAGTTATGGGATAAAATCTTTATTTTTCACATAGGTTCGCTGAAAGAATAAACAATTAATAACAAAGGTGAAATGTCAGTAACCGTTTTCAGTTAACATTGCACTTTGTTGTAGGCTTTGTTTTAACCAATCGATAAAAACTGCCAATGCACTGCCGCTGATCGGTGTTTTTGGTGCTAATAGATAGTAAGCAGAACCATCTTCAATGAATCCTTGTGGTGCAATCAATTGCCCTGACTGTAACTCATCTTCAACCATTAAAAATGAAGCTATTGCCACACCTTGTCCTGAAATTGCCGCTTGAATACATAAATAAAAGTGCTCATAGGAAACTTGTCGAGTTATTTGATGAAAGCTCCCCATTTGTTGTTGCCACTGATGCCAAACAGATGGGCGAGAGGCTGGATACAATAACGCAATATCACTGGTTTTATTTTGCCAATCTAAATTAGGTTGTAGTACAACGCCCACTTTTTCACTGCAAACCTTCTGCGCATAAATATCATTATTCCATTTAAAGTCATTACGCCGTAGTGCTAAATCAACCCCCGCTTTAGCAAAGTCAATAGCGCCACCAGCAGCAATTAAATGTACCGTAATATCTGGAAATAATTGATAAAACTGAGTTAATCGAGGAATTAGCCATTTCATCGCAATCGTTGGTTCGCAAGAAATGCTAACGACGTTGCTATCATCAAAACACTGTAATTCAACAAGCGTTTTTTCTAACTGTGAAAATATTTCGCTGGTGGTTTGAGAAAGTCGTTTACCCGCAGAAGTTAAAAATACAGCACGATTGCGCCGTTCGAACAGCTCTACACCAATATGCTCTTCTAGCAAACGTATTTGTCGGCTGATAGCACTGTGAGTGACATGTAATTCCTGAGCCGCTTTCACAAAACTGCCACTGCGTGCCGCGACATCAAAAAAACGCAATGACGATAATGGAGGTAGTTTCATTATAGGTTACAAAAACTGACAGATTTACGTCAGCATAAATCGCTTTTTAACTCAATACAATCTCTTGATAATACAAATAATCAAAAAGATAAATCGATCACAAGAGAAGTATTTATGTCAGTTTTTATTGCCTATCAGAGGAGCATCAAATGAATGAACTGATTGCAGTGGCAACTATTACATTTTTAGCTGTTATAAGTCCAGGACCTGATTTTGCGATGGTGACACGCAACAGCTACGCCTACGGGACTAAAGTAGGCTTATTTGCAGCATTAGGTATTGCTGTTGGCGTTCAAGTGCATGTCTTCTATACCCTATTTGGAGTGACACTGATTATTATGGGGTCACCAACACTGTTTACTATCGTAAAATTACTGGGTGTTGGTTATTTGGTCTATATTGGTTTTAAATCCTTTACGAATACACAAAAAATGAATACTGAAGGAAGCAATCTTACGAAGCCTTCATTACTGACGGCATTCAGAATGGGCTTTTTGACTAATGCATTAAATCCAAAAACGATGTTTTTTGTTGTTTCCGTTTATACCCAAGTTATCCAAAACAATAATTCACAATGGCTTAATTTCAGCTATGGGCTGTTTATCTCTTTTGCTCATTGGTTATGGTTTAGCTTGATCGCCCTATTTTTTGCTACTCCAACCATTCGTAATCGTATACTTAACTATCAATTAACTATGGATAAAGTGATTGGAGCCTTATTGATGATACTTGGTATTTCGTTACTGTTTTTGAATAGTAAATAATTTTACTTCAGCAAATTTGCTTCATTTACCATACTTGCCAACTGTAATAAATCATTCGGAATATTCAGTTTGGCAAGCTCCTCAAAGGGGATCCATTTAAATTCATCTGCTGGTTTTCTTTCTGGGGTGATTAATTCACACAGATATACCATATCAATATGCCAATGATTACCCTGCTTATCATCTATAATAAACTCTTTCAAAATGGCCAAAGGAACGGGCAAAGCATATACATGATCAGTCCTTCGAACTTTGGTTACCGTGGGATACGCACAATCAATGATACGGCACATGAGACCAGTTTCTTCGAAGACTTCACGGATCACAGCATCTTGAGGCTCTTCATTTTCTTCAATGTGCCCCCCAGGCGGCAGCCAAAAACCTAGCTTAGGGTGCTCATGTAATAAAAACTCACCTTTATCATTACGGATCATTGCTGTCGCTGTAAAATGCTTACTTTGTTGTTCCATCGCTTCATGACTCCCTATTTTGCGTTGCTTTCCAATCAAATGGCATTAACAGTTCTAAAGTCATTTCAGTGTCATTATCAACCGCAACTCGCGTTTGTTTATTTTTATTCGATAATTGACTGACTAATTCACGACATCGGCCACAAGGTGGTACGACATTTCCGGTTGAATCAACAGCAACCATCGCTTTAACCACTGAACCACCTGCTTTAAGTAGTTCTGCAACCGCACCATGCTCCGCGCAAAATCCTAAGGAACACGCAGTATCAATACTGATCCCCGTATAAACTTCACCATTTTCTGTTTCTAACGCTGCGGCAACATAACCACTTTCAATATAATGACTCACCACCGTGGGTTTGGCATACTTTTTAGCGATTTCAATCAAGTGTTTCATATTCATCCTCTTTATTTACAAAGCGAGTCTATTTCAGATGTTAAACAACGCAAAAGCCAATCGTGCGTTCTCACAGATCGATTAAATACAACACCGCTGCTTGAATTTGTGCTAATGCGACTCTTAATTGTTCATAGGAAATGGAACTGAGTGCCACTCGAATAGCTTGTGGATATGATGCCCCCCCAGCATAGGACTCAGCCGTGCTGACAGCTATATTGACTTGTTTTAGCCGACTCACTAACGCTTCTGCACGAACACCTTCAGGTAAAGGGATCCAAATAAAATAACTATATTCATGGGCGATATAGTCTATTTGGTTCAACACTTCTCTGACTATGTTTTGTCGTGCCTTGGTATCTCGTCGTTTTTTACGCTCTAATTTTGCTACTTCACCACTTTCTATCCAATGACACACAATCGCTGTTGTAATTGCGGGTGTATTCCACGTGGTGATACGAATTATCCGTTCTATTTCTGAGATTTGCTGTTTAGGGGCAACCACCATGCCTACTCGTAGCCCTGTTGCAACATTTTTTGAAAAACCAGTGACATAAAACGTGATATCAGGGGCTAACTGAGCAAAAGTGGGAGGTGCAGGATGCTGTAAATAAGCGTAAGAGCCATCTTCAATTAACCAAAAACCATACTGTTTAGCTAACTGGATAATCGCATGTCGTGTAGGAAGATCTATCACCCATCCCAATGGGTTATGAAGTGTAGGCATTGCATAATAACCACGAATATTTCTTTGTTGGCACAGCCTTGCGAATGCAACCATATCTGGCCCTGTTGCCGTTACAGGCACCACAACCAGTTCAATATGATAAATCTTCGCTAATGCTTTAAAACCTGGGTAAGTTAGCGCATCAACAGCAATCACATCACCCGGGCTAAAAATACCTAACACAATCGTTGCAAGGCCATGTTGGGCGCCACCGACAATTGCAATTTGATCAGGATCTATCTGCTTTATTCCTCTTTGAGCCAGATAGTTAGCAAAAATAGCCCTTTCATGACGACGCCCCACATGAGGTAAATAATGAAGAAAACCTTCTAGATCTCCTCCTGAAGACAAATGCCGTAATGCTTCTCTTAACCTTTGTGTTTGCTCATTTTCAACTGGATAAATGTAATTAAGATCTAACATTGTTGGGACAACATCATGTTCAATGCTTGATGTAGGCAATAAGCTTACGTCACGTACAAATGTTCCTCTTCCTGTCTCACCACTCACTAATCCTTGTTTGATCAATTCATTATAGACACGTGACGCTGTCACCAATGAAATGCCATTTTGCTTAGCAAACGCACGATGTGTCGGCAATCTGGTACCGGGAGCTAATTCACCACGATGGATCCTATTCGCTAAATCATCTACATAGCTTTTATACCGAGCCTGTGTCATGCAATTGTACCTATGACAATTTTTTGATTGTCATGATTATCTCGATTAGTTTAGCTGAATACAAGTCGTAATATAGGCATAAATTATTAGGTAATTAAAATGAAATCGTATTCTCATACTACTCGCGGTTGGATAAACGGCTTTATTGGAGTCGCTATTTTCAGTGGTTCACTGCCCGCAACTAAAGCAGCTTTAATTGGCTTTTCTCCTGACTTTTTAACTGCCAGCCGAGCCGCTATCGCAGGGTTACTCTCTGTGCTGATTTTAATACTGTTTCGTCAAAAATTACCAAATAGACAACAAATTATTGGATTGTCTGTTGTTGCATTAGGTGTCGTTGTTGGTTTTCCATTTTTAACCGCCCTCGCCTTAAAACAGGTAACTTCTGCGCATTCTATGGTCTTTTTAGGGCTACTGCCTTTATCTACCGCTATTTTTGGTGTGTTGCGTGGTGGTGAAAGACCCCATAAAGCATTTTGGTTCTTTTCTGTATTAGGTAGTCTGTTTGTTATGGGATTTGCCTATTTTCAGGGAGGAAACAGCACATTAATCGGTGACTTATATATGCTCGCTGCTGTTTTAGTCTGTGGCCTTGGTTATGCCGAAGGCGCAAAGTTATCAAAGCATTTAGGTAGCTGGCAGGTCATTTGTTGGGCATTAGTTATTTCATTGCCGATTATGCTTATTCTCTGCCTATTACTTTGGCCTGACAGTTTGGAGGCTATTCCTGCTTTTGCATGGGGTGGGCTTGGCTATGTCGCATTATTCAGCATGTTAATTGGCTTCTTCTTTTGGTACAGCGGATTAGCGGAAGGCGGTATTGCAGGTGTAAGCCAATTACAACTACTACAACCTTTTATGGGATTAATGATTTCAGCATGGATACTTAACGAATCAATTAACACATTGATGGTTATCTCAACAATAGGCGTTATTATTTGTGTTATCGGTTCAAAACGTTTTAGCCACTAACAACAAGCAAAATGGTGAAGTTCAATCACTGAACTGCCCATTTTTTATTAAAAAAGCCAGTTAATGCACTTAAAGCGCGATCATTTGATCCACGTTTAGCTAAGATGAAAAGATTATTACAATCGCATTGGAATTATCTATGACAATATCAATCGAGCAGCTCAAGCAACAAATAATGACATTTTTGGATGGTGATCCTAATGAAAACCCATGGGTAAAAGGAAAACCTCAACCTGAACAGATTGATGTTGTTAAATATAATAATGAATGGCCATTAATTTTTATTGAGCAAAAACAAGCAATTAGTAATGTACTTGCTAATCAATTTATAAGTATTGAACATGTAGGTTCAACCGCAGTACCTACATTAGCAGCAAAGCCTGTTATTGATATTGATCTGATTGTTCAATCACCTAATGATGAAAGTCGCTATCTAGCGGCCTTAGAAAGCTTAGGTTATGAGCTGACGGTAAGAGAGCTATCATGGTATCAACATCGGATGTTACGCTTAGCTGAACCCCGAGTGAATCTACATATCTTCCCTCAAAATTGCCCTGAACATATACGCCATCTCTTGTTTCGTGATTGGTTAATCACACATCCAAAAGATTGCGCTTTATATGAGGAAACTAAACTGTCGGCGAAAATGGGTACCAATGATGTTGTGACCTATAACCTGAATAAAAATGAAGTAGTTAAACAAATCTATCAACACATATTTGCTGAACTGGATACCCTTTTACCTGCATTACTTATTACTAATAATTAGGTCACCTATGCACTTTATTACGTTAAATGAACATCATACTCACCTTATCGAGCAAATTACCCATACTCTGCATACTGAATGGCACGAACTCAAATCATGGAGTGATCTTGATAATATTCGTCAGCGCTTAATCACACGTATTACAGCGCCTAGCCCACAAACCGTTGCTTGCTTTATAGATGATAAAGAGCAATTACTTGCTACCGCCAGTATCATTTTGAATGAGCTCATTGGCATTAAAGATAGCAAATGGTGGATTGGTGAAATCGTTACGGTGCCCTCTGCTCGTGGTAAGGGTATCGGTAGTCAGCTCATTGAGCAGCTTTATCTCAAATTTAAACAACATACTGATGAATGTTTGTACTTATACACACCAGATATGCAAGCGCTTTATCGCCGAATGGGATGGCGTGATGTACAACAAACTATCGCTAATAATGAGCAAGTGACTGTAATGAAACGCGGCTAGGCTATTGCCAAACATATTATGTTTGGCAACAGTGACTAATGTTTTGACATAAACGAGAAAAATCAATTGATTGATTTTCGGCTGATAACACGAAGCAGGAGAAAGCACGCTTTTATTCCGTTTCGCAGCCACTTACCGACCATAAAATGGCCGGTAAAGAATAAGCGATATTTAAGATTTTAAGCGGCTAATGCAAGTTTAGCACCAAACATTAAGAATACGGCACCAATACAACTATTAGATAGCTTAGAGAGTTTTTGGTTATGTTTAACCATATTCGTAACAGCGACGGCACCAAAGATTAATAATGACAAGTAAATCATGCTACATATTTCCAAAATACTACCCAGTATAAAAAATGGGATCCCCGCATTCGGGTAAGTAGGCTCAATAAATTGGATAAAGAATGACACATAAAAAATAATCATTTTAGGATTGAGCAAGCTTAAAAATACCGCTTTTTGATACGTCCCTTTTGTCGCTAGGACAATTGCATCCACATCTGCGGCTTGCTCTTTTTTATGGAAAACACTGTAAAGCGTTTTCACTCCTAAATAAAATAAATAAGTTGCACCAACATACTTAATAACACTAAAGAAGATAGGCGATGTTTTTACTAATGAAGCAACCCCTAAAAATGATAAAAAAATCAGTATCGCATCACCTGAAAACACACCTAACGCCGCTTTATAGCCATTTTTGATGCCATATTTTGCACTGCTTGTTAATACAAATAAAGAATTAGGGCCTGGAACAAGTGTAATGAAAATCACACCAATTAAATAAGTCCATAAGTTTGTGATACCAAAATTTTCAAGCATAGGGAACCCGCTAACTTAATAAAAGTTATAACAAAAAATAAACATATCTACTTGATGACACCTATGATACACGGGTTTATTAAACTGTAAAAGATATCACTATATGCAATGCAAAATACAGTCACATGAACTAGTTATACATACACAGATATACATTTTAAACCTAAAAACACTCTTAAGTTAGAGTTATATTTCACTTTATCCGTGAGAAATAGAACCCTATTGTTTTCAATCTTAAAACAGTTTTTTATTCCAATTTATTTATTTTTATTGAATTTATAAACTAATTAAAGACATTTGAAAGTGATAGTGAAACTCATAACGATTAGCGGTATAACTATTCTGGATTTAATCGCATCGATACTCTAAATAATTTGAGAGGCAGCTAGGCGACAAGTGAGTGACTCGCTAGGAGAATATACATGTATGTGATTAGTGCGAATGAGCATAATCAACAGCGCTGCAACTTGAACTATCACGAGTATATTTATTTGAATTTTGTAGGAACCCACTTTGGATAGCGCCAACTATTTTCATCTACAAGAGCTCAATGGGCTAGAAATGATCCAAGCTCAATACCATCATCAAAAATTTTCCCGACATACTCATGAAGGCTTTTGTATTGGCGTAATGGAGGATGGCGCGCAACAGTTTTTTCGTACAGGTGAAAATCATTATGCACCCAAAGGCGACATTATTATTATCAATGCCGATGAAATTCACACTGGCTCTTCTGCTGTTGCAAATGGCTGGGCTTATAAAGCTATTTATCCCACACCTGAAATGTTTGAACGTTTAACATTAGATCTCAATACTGAAAACTATGGAGTTACCCCTTGGTTTCCAAATGCCGTTATTCATGACTCAGGTTTAGCAAGCCAACTTAGCCTACTCTTCGATTTACTGCTACAACCAAACAATACCTTATTAAAAGAAACCTTGTTACTTTCTTCTATGAGTTGGTTAATTTTAAAATACAACAAAAGTAGGTTGCGACTTCAGGACATTACCCCTGCCAAGCAAAGCATACAAAATATTTGTGACTTGATGATGAATAGCGCTGAGCAAGAACATTCATTAACTGAATTAGCTACAATAGCTGGCTTTAGCCAGTGGCATTTTTTGAGACAATTTAAATTACATACTGGCACTACGCCACACGTTTTTTTAATACAAGCAAGATTATACAAAGCCAAAAAATTACTTCTTCAAGGATTAAAACCTGCTGATGTTTCAAGTCAATGCGGTTTCTCTGACCAAAGTCACTTCACTCGCCATTTTAAGCAAGCTATTGGTGTGACTCCAGGCCAATATATTCAACATCAAATAAATAGGCTAAGTGACCATAAATAGCTCATTGGCACGAATGAGCGAACTCACCAGACCTTAATAAAATGCGCGGCAGCTTGAAGTCTGACGAGAAAAGAGCAATTTTATTCTATAACCTTTATAACAACACCAGTATGATAAAGAAAATGGTCAAAAAGGGTATTAAATCAATGCAGTTACAACAAAGTCGCCATTGGCGGCGTGCTTTTATGGATGGATCAATACATATGACACCATTAAACTTAGCCGTTATTCCATGGGGTATTTTAGCGGGTTCAATGGCTGTAGAGGCTGGACTTTCGTTTTGGCAAAGTATCTCTATGTCGATCATGATCTTTGCGGGAGCGGCTCAGCTTGTGACTTTAGGTTTGTTAAATTCAGGAGCGGGCTATCTAACCATTATTATTTCTGTGTTTTTCATTACATCGCAGCATCTACTGTACGGTCTCACCATGCGCCCCCATGTAAAAAATTTTACTACGGCAGAACGCCTAAGTATTGGTTTTTTATTAACTGATGAATTATTTGCCATCAGTGCAGCTAAGCGGCAGCCATTAAGTTTCCCTTACTTATTTGGTGCAGGTTTTAGTTTTTATATCGTGTGGTTAATCACTAGCCTCTGCGGCATCGTCATGGCTAATTTCATTACTGATCTTAGTCGATTACATTTAGATTTTTCTGTTGTCGCAACATTATTAGCAATTGTTGTCCCCCTGACTAAAAAAGTCAGTACGATTTGTGGTGTCCTCTTCTCACTGGTTGTTGCGGTGGTACTTTCACTTTACTCAATTAGCAGTGCAATTGTCATTGCTGGGGTTGGTGGAATGTGCGTATCAGTTTTAGTTTCTCGTTTACTTAAGGAAGAAAAATGATTTGGGTATTAATTATTTCGCTTTCCATCATCGTTTTTTCTCTGCGTTATATTTTTTTGATCCCGCAGTTACCTGTTAGGTTACCACTGTTTATTAAACAAGCCTTAAGCTACTCGGCTCCTTGTCTTTTAACTGCTATTTGCGCGCCAGTGATCCTTTTAGAAAATCACCAGCTACGCGACTTCCCTGATAACCCCTATCTATGGGGTGCCCTTTTCTGTGTCATCACGGCATCACTTATTCGAAATATGTTAATGACAGTTGGACTCACATTGCTCTTTTTCTATAGCTTGATTTACTTTATTGGCTGATTTCATAAGGTATGTATCGCTAAGATAGACTCCAAATAATTCAAGATGCAGCGAAACAGGAAGTGAATAAGTCGCTAAGATCATATGCCAATATGTGACCCGCGCAAATGGCCACTTAATACAAAGCGCTACAACTTGGGTATTACGAGTATAAAACAACAAAATCGCTAGCTTTACATACCCCTCTATTCCTTCTAATATCCTCACCTCAAAATTACACTATTTTTAAATTTCAGCCTTGGTGGTTGATTTGAAATACAGATGAGATCATTAAATATGCTGAATAATTATGTGTTGCGTAGTGTCCGTTACATGCTAGATCTGAGTGATAACCAGATGGTTGAGATTATTAAACTTGCTGATTTAACTGTAACTAAAGCTGAAATGGTAGGTTGGTTAAAAAAAGACGACGATCCTGACTATGTTGAATGCAATGACAAAGTACTAGGCCATTTCTTGAACGGTTTGATTTATTTCCGCCGTGGTAAAGATGACAATAACCCAATGCCTGAAGTAGAAACTCGTATTACCAATAATATTATCCTAAAAAAACTACGAGTTGCTTTTGCATTAAAAGACACTGATATGATCGAGATCTACCAAAAAGTTGATTTTCGTGTTTCAAAACCTGAACTTAATGCCATATTCCGCAAACCTGATCATAAAAACTACCGTGATTGCGGCGATCAGCTATTACGCTATTTTCTGAAAGGCATGACGCTGCAACTGCGTAATTTATCCAAGTAATTTACTTACATTAACTACGCGAGCCGTTGTAATAGATATTGCAAAAATACATCTATTTTCGGTGATAATGAACGACGGCTCGCATAAATAGCTCGTAATTCAATCGGAGCTGGCTGCTCATCAAACTCAATCACCTCAAGTAATCCTTGTGCAATTTCCTGTTCACAAGGCTCTTTGGCCAAAATAGCGTAACCGACCCCTTTAAGAGCTGCAACATTGGCTAAAATACCGCTATTCACTCGATACTGGCTATTAATATTAATTTTTTGCTGGCATTGTTGTTGATCAATAAACACCCATGGCTGGCCTGATAAAGCACTTAAACTAGAAATACATGGCATATTGGCGAGGTCTGCGATTGTTTGAGGCCGCCCTGTTCGCTCAATAAGTTGTGGTGATGCGACGACTACACTTTGCCACGTTTTAATTAGCCGAGAGTGATAGCTACTATTATCCAATTCACCACGATGAAAGGTAAACAGTAAGTCGATATCATCATTTATCACATCCAAGGGCATAAGCTGTGTATCACAGTGAATCGCTAATTTCGGATGCTGTAATGCAAATTCAGCGATTATCTCGGCTAATAATAGGCTCCCCGCTTCACTCGGAATAGTAAGACGTAAAGCACCCGATAATATTTCACGGTGACTAATTTGATCTAAGGTCTCATCAAGTTCTTCATAAAGCCTTTGGCTCTGCTTTAATAAAATATCACCTTGTTCGGTTAGCCTCATACTGCGCGTTGTTCGTTCAATTAAGCGACAATTTAGCTGTTGTTCTAACTGTTTTATACTACGGCTAACATTCGATGTCGGCATTGATAATTGCTGTGCTGCTCGCGCAAAGCTCCCTTGAGAGGCGACGGATATAAATACTTTTAATAAATTTAGGTCAACTGACATTAAGGATCCTTCACCACGATTTATGATTAAACATCGAGTACAAACCTATCAATAATGTGTTGATCAACTTGCAGTGGATCACCGTTTAATTCAGCACTTAATTTTGCCATAAATTGCACAAGATAATTTGCGTTATGCGTCGCTAGAATTTTACCAGCTTTAGTTTGTATTGTTTCTGGCAATTTCAGTAATTTTTCCTGAAAATGGTCAAGTGCCCATAAATTATCATTTAAAGGCCTATTTTTCGCAAAAGGATCATTGGCATCAAACAGCGCTCGATTTAATTGGCCACTTACTGCAAACACGCGCGCTAAACCTATCGCGCCTAATGCTTCCAATCTATCAGCATCTTGTACAATTTTTGCTTCAATTGTAATTGGCTCAATATTAGCGCTAAAACTATGGGCAATAATACAATGTCTAACTGGGACATAATAATATTCAGGAAAGCTTGGAAAATGGTTTTGTAATACCTTGACGGTCTTATCCGCACTCAGAGAGGATGCTTGATGTCTTTGTGGATGATTTTTGGGGAGCGTTACAAAATCATGAAAATAACATGCAGTAAGTACAATTAAAGGATTTGCGTTACTGTCATTTTCCATCAAATGCCGCGCAGTCCCCCAAACTCTGCGTACATGGGAAATATCGTGGCTATTATCAGTTATCGTCCAGTTTTTCTGCAAATAATTATCAAATAAGGTTGCCCATTTATGAATATCCATTCAAATCTCGACTCTGATTTTGTTAGATAAATCAATATAACATGAACAGCCTTTTGAAGTATTAAAACAACCGTTATGGCTATCAGCAATAACCAATAGCCATAATTTTTTGATAACGCTCCGCTAGCAAAGTTTCAATATCCAATTGTTTTAATGCTACTAAATCAGTAATCAATTGCTGCTTTAAGTTTTTTCCCGCTTGTACATAATCACGATGCGCACCACCTAATGGTTCTGGGATCACGCTATCAATGATCTTTAATTCTTTAAGGCGATTTGCAGTCATTCCCATAGTTTCAGCTGCAATTTGAGCCTTCTGTGCATCTTTCCACAAAATGGATGCGCAACCTTCAGGTGAAATTGCAGCGTAAGTACTATATTCCAACATATTAATACGGTCACCGACACCAATACCAAGTGCACCACCAGAACAACCTTCACCAGTAATCACACAAATAATCGGCGTTTTTAAGCAAGACATTTCCATAATATTCCGAGCAATGGCTTCTGCTTGCCCCCGTTCTTCAGCGCCAATTCCTGGGTAAGCACCTGCTGAATCAATAAATGTCACTACGGGTAAATGGAAACGTTCAGCCATTTTCATTAGACGCAATGCTTTGCGATACCCTTCAGGGGAAGGCATACCAAAATTACGTAATACTTTTTCTTTTGTCGTACGCCCTTTTTGCTGTCCTATCACCATAACTGGTTGGCCTTCAAGCCGTGCTAACCCACCAACCAAAGCCTTATCATCCGCAAATGCGCGATCACCCGCGAGTTCTTGAAAATCTGTAAAAATCAAAGAAATATAGTCCAATGTATACGGACGCATTGGATGTCTTGCTAACTGAACAATCTCCCATGCACCCAACTGAGAAAAAATCTTCTTAGTGAGAGTAAGACATTTTTTTTCTAACAGTTTAATTTCTTCATCAAACTCAATGTCGGGCTGTTGACCACTTTGTTTAAAAGCGGCTAAAGCGTCGATTCTTTCATTCAATTCGACTATCGGTTTTTCAAATGCTAAAAAATGAGTAGACATAAGACCCTTTGAATCAATGAGGCGATGACTTTAAGTGTAGTTAAGATTTTCAGGGCTTTCTATGCAGGAAAATGGGATAGATTACTATCTGAAATGGGATAATAGGCAGGTAATTACTATTTATTCAGCTTTCGATTATTTCGCAATCCTATAGACATGATTTTCTGAAATTTTGGACAAAGTAGGTGATCCTCTTCTGGACAATTAGCAATATGCAAGAGGGCATTTTTTAATGTCATTAAATTATCAATAGTATTTTGTAATTCACTGGCTTTTGCTTGTAAATGGCGACGTTCGATACTTGGTCCTTTCTCTTTATTCAACATGACGTTAATTTCATCAAGTGTAAATTGAGCTTCGCGGCCTAAAGAAATTAATGATAAGCGAGTCATGACATCTTTTGCATGATAAACACGTTTTAGTCCCTTACGACCAATAGGTTTAATCAACCCTCTCTCCTCATAATAACGAAGAGTGGATGCTGGTAAACCTGATAATTCACTCACTTCTGAAATATCTAATTCATCTACCATCGTGTTAATGACTCGCTAATTTTATTTACAGTTTTTTCTCAAGTAATACTGAACTCGTACCATTCATAATAACATCTTTTTGTACGATATAGCCCAACTTTAGAGCTACTCGTAGAGATGGCGTATTCTCTGAAGCAACAAAGCAAATTGAACGCTCAAATTGATTCAAGTCGCTTAGCCAATTTAGTGCTGCTTGCATGGCTTCTGTCGCATACCCTTTGCCTTGAAACTCAGGAGCGATCACCCAACCCGCTTCAGGAATACCTTTTACTGGTGGTTGGATTATACGATGAAAATCTGCAAATCCGAGATCCCCAACATAACGCCTTGTATGCTTTTCTCTTACAGCCCAATAGCCAAAACCAAGTATTGGCCATAAACCACCGTATGCCAACATTCGCATCCACGATTCACGTTCGGTAGAAGGTACGCCACCAATATGCTGAACCATCGCTTCAGTGGCCCATAATTGTGTTAATGCAGCAAAATCACTTTGTTGGTGCCCAGATAAAATTAACCTTTCGGTTTCAAGCTGAGGAATAGTACCGCTGAAACTTGTCATTATTTTTCCTTCCCCCGATCACTTAGCGAGTTATGGTTAATTCATTCTCATTCATAAGCCTAACAACAACTCAAACATTTTATTTATTACAAATACGCTAAAAACATATAGATATCATAATAAATGACAGAAATGTAACCTTCCCGTAAGGTAAATTCCACACTCTTATAGCTAAAATATTCTCTCTTGATTAATGAAAGGATATCAAAATGAACAAAAGTGCCTTATATTTACTGCTCACCCCTTTAATGATGGCTCCTGCTCTTTCTATTGCAGCCAGTGACATACTAAGTGTTCATATACTCAATCAACAAACAGGAAAACCTGCATCTAACGTTGAAGTCACATTAGAAAAAAAACAATCAAATACATGGGTCCGACTAAACTCAGAAAAAACGGATAATGATGGTAGAATTAAGTCGATCTGGCCAGATAATACAGAAACTCCGACTGTTGGTGACTATAGAGTTGTTTTTAAAACGGGCGAATATTTTAAAGAGCAAGGCAAAGAAAGTTTTTTCCCTGAAATTCCCGTCGAGTTTCATATAAATAATGTGAATGAGCACTATCATATCCCATTACTTTTAAGCCAATATGGCTACTCTACTTATAGAGGCAGTTAATTTTTAATTAAGCTATTTAACTTGAGTGCTGGTCATCACGATTAGCACTTTTAGTTGCTTGTTATGTGGGTTGTCATCCACATAATGATACGTGCAGAACCAGCTGCTCTAAAAATAAAATATGTGCCCTACCAGATACTCTCTTTAAATATTTAGAATTGATTATTTACACAGTAAAATAACTTTCTTATTCAGATGTTAACGATAACAAAGCATAATCATTCACTTCAACTTATATTTATTCTACTTGAATAACCTATCCTTAAACTCAGTTATCAAGTAATCTATGATTAGCCACCTTATTAAGGTGGCATTTTTCTAAAATGCAGAAATTATCTTACGGGTAGGCTAGCACAAAATCAGTGCCTCTTTTTTAATCAATTATCAAAACATTGAACTTGTAAAAACGCTCGGCCATAAATGCTTACCCTTCTCTACCTAAAAGGTGGTTCATCGAACGTTCTTAATTTTCTTGAATGCAGCTTATCGCCTTCTTGTCGTAAAAGATCTATCGCACGGATCCCTATCTGCAAGTGCTCAGAAATAGCTCCTTCATAAAAGCTGTTGGCTTGACCTGGTAATTTTATTTCGCCATGTAATGGCTTATCAGAGACACATAATAATGTTCCATATGGGACTCTAAAACGATAACCTTGAGCTGCAATGGTAGCACTTTCCATATCAACAGCTACCGCACGACTTAAGCTAAAGCGACGTGCTGTTGCAAAAAAACGCAACTCCCAGTTACGATCATCGGTTGTCACAACAGTACCAGTGCGTAAACGCTGTTTGACTAATTCACCAGGCATATTACTGACTTGCTTAGTTGCATCGTATAACGCTCTTTGCACTTCAGCGATACTTGGAATTGGAATGTCAGGTGGCAACACGTCATCTAAAATATGGTCATCACGTAAATAAGCATGAGCCAACACATAATCACCAATTTTTTGACTTTCACGTAATCCACCACAATGACCAATCATTAACCATGCATGTGGGCGTAATACGGCTAAATGATCACAAATATTTTTGGCGTTGGATGGCCCAACACCAATATTCACTAATGTTATTCCTATACCGTCTTTCGCTAATAGATGATAGGCCGGCATTTGAAATTTTTTCCACGTTAGGTCAGATGTGGCAATTTGTGGATCCGCATTTTCTGCGGTTAAATAATTATGCCCAACACAGGATAGTGCTATGTATCGACTATCAGGATCCTTAATTTGCTCACATGCCCAACTAACAAACTCATCGACATAACGATTATAATTAGTGAACAAAATATAAGGTTGTACATGCTCCGGCGGTGTACCCGTGTAATGCTTTAACCGAGCTAGAGAAAAATCAACCCGTAATGCGTCAAAATGAGAAAGCGGCATTTCACCTTTAAATTGAACTAAACCATCAGTAATATCATCACTGATATCAGCTAAATCAGTAATAGGAAAATGTGCAGCTAAACTACTGCTCATACTGCGGTCTAAAACAAGATCTGAACCGTCAATGACAAAAGGATAAGGCACTTCTGTTTTAGATGGACGAACAGAAAAAGTAACATCATAATCTTGCTGCAATATAGCTAATTGCTCAGTAAGATATTGGCGAAACAAATTTGGTTGGGTAATAGTAATGCAGTAGTTACCTGGCTTGACAAACCGAGCATATGCTCTTGTTTTTTCACAACGATCAACTTTACCACGCCATTCAACACATAATTCAGGGTAAGCAAATAAACCTTTTTCACGTGCATCTACTTCGGGAAGTTGCCCATTATTAATATAAGCCGCTATCGCATTGCGGAGTGACTCGATAGCATTACCGTATAATAAAGAAAGTTTGTCTAAAACGTCATCAATAGATAGATTTTCATAGCTTTTACATTTTTCTAAAGACACACATAACCCCTTATTGGATGGCGTAGTTAACTGTAGAGCAGTGTATGTCTTTAATCCTTCTCAAACAAGCCTTTATACTTTATTGCTGTAGTTGAAATAGCTGGTACTATCTGTTTTACCTTTGGCATAACATTGTTAATAAAATATAATTCTAGAGCGGGCTTACTCATTCTGTATTCTCTATTGTCTTTATTATCTTGATAGCGTTTTGCAACAATATGATTATTTTCTATCCCAATAATTTTCAAACCGATTAGTTTAGATTCTTCCTCTTTAAGACTCATTGGTGATTTAAAAATCTCATCTATCACTTTTGTAATATAATAAGGTTTTGGTTGGTCTGCACCGTACTGTGATTTTTTTATGTAAACTGGCATTTTATCTTTCCTGTATAGGCTATTTTTAGGTAAAAACCCAGTATATACAATACGTTGATTTTCTAGTTTCATAAAACGCTATGTTATCAATACTTAATCGCTAAACTATCAATACAGAAAGTATCACTGGTAATGTTATTACTGCCATTACCGTTTGCAGTGTGATGATCCCTGCCATCAGCTGGCTATCACCTTTTAGCTGCCGTGTTAAAATATAAGCTGTTGGCGCTGTCGGTATAGCGAAAAAAATGACCAATAATACCGATTCAAGCGTTGGTAAAGAAAATAACTTGGCCGTAAAAATAGCAAGTGCAGGCATCGCTAATAGCCGAACTAGGCTTGATATCATTAATGGTTTAAATTCAATTCTAAGTGTAGCCGTTTGTAGTGCTGCGCCAATACAAATTAACCCTAATGGTAAACTCGCGGCGGCAAGTAATTTAAGTAATTGATCGGTTCCAAAAGGTAATCCGATGGGTAATAGATTAAGTAATATTCCTATCACACACGAGATAATTAATGGATTTTTAATAATAGGTAAGATGAGCTGCTTAATGGAAATTTTTGCTCCTGATGTTAGTGATAATACGGCTATCACATTACAACTGGGTACCAATATTGCCATAAGAACCGCAGCAATCGCTATTCCTTCGGTACCAAATAAATCAGCGACAATAGCTAACCCCAAATACGTATTAAATCGGGTAATACCTTGAATATGCGCACCAAAACGAGGTATTGGCATTTTAGAAAATATTTTAATCACTAGAACTAATGCGCTGCTTATCCCTAAAATAAAAAAAATTGCGGCGGCAAGATATGGTAATTTAGGGTTATCAAGCGGTGCACTCGCCAAACTGTTAATTAGTAGAGCTGGAAACAAAATAAAGTAGTTTAATTTTTCAGCACTTGGCCAAAAGTCAGCAGCAAATAAAGATACGCGACGTAATATAAAACCCATCGCTATCAAAGCAAACAACGGCCATAAAACTAATAATACCTGTTCCATATTTTTATATTTTAATCTCTCTAAACCTCATTAATGATACTAGTTAACTGTAAAGGTTAAAGAAATGTAATGGTTAGGTAAAAAAGGCTTTATATTTCATCTGGTCAGTTTTTTGTAGAAAGTGTTTAGTTCCTCACATTTTTAAATTACTACATCTATTACACACTTTTTCAATTAAGGGAATTTCTGATGGTATACTGGTCATTATTTCTATAACCTAATGATAAACCTAACTATGAATAATTCTTATTATGGATATTAAAACACTTTGTAAACACTATCGCGCTGGCAAAAAATTTAAATACCTCTTTTTTTGGGGACATCAATCCAAATCAAATACCGTTACTAAAAGCTGTTTTAGCCAATGGTACCCTGCTCCTTTTATTGTTAACGGTAACCGTTTTGCTAGCGCCGAACATTTTATGATGGCAGAAAAAGCTCGGTTATTTGATGACCAAGAAACACTAACAAAAATTATTAATGCACCAAACCCAGGAGCAGCAAAAGCCTTTGGTAGAGAAGTTCGTGGCTTTAAACAAGAACATTGGGATATGCATAAATTTGATATTGTTATTAACGCTAACTTTGCGAAGTTTTCTCAAAATGAAATGTTGTTGCAGTTTTTGCTTAATACCAATGAAAGAATTCTTGTTGAAGCTAGTCCTGTAGATAAAATTTGGGGGATTGGTCTTGCTGAAGATGCAGAAAACATTGAAAACCCACTAACATGGAAAGGCTTAAATCTACTGGGTTTTGCTTTAATGGAGGTTCGTAATCGTTTAAAAGCCCAAAATAACTAATTTCTTTCTAAACATCATTATGAGTTAACAATAAAAGTAGTATGAGGAGACGAGACATCTAACGGTTTATTTGTTAGCTAATTCGCTCCCCTTAATATTTTTACTGTCTAACTGCTCTGCAAATAACGATTAAATGTTATTACGTGGTACTCTCGATATTTGAACAATTCGTTCTTTTCTTACGATTACTGAGTATTTTTTTAGTAATCGCTTCAACTTGCTGTAATTCAGAACAAGCACTTGCTCGTAATGCTAAATTCCACTTGCTTAAAACCTGGGCATTAGAAACTAATTCGGTATGACTATCTAGCCGACCGCTCTTTAGAAGCCAGTTTGCCACTTCAGCCCAATCCCATAGCGGTGATTGGCCTTTAATGCGCTGAATTGGGCTAGGAAAATCCCCAGAACCACGCGTACCATCTTTTAACATTGCAATCGCTTGTCGTGATAAATGAGTTAATTCAGCGATGTCACTTAAACCAACTAATGCTGAATCAACCGAATCAACTTTTGCCCCGATCCCCGCCATTTCAATATTATCGATCGCTGATTCAATTGCTTTATCTAATGATTGGGCTTCCCTGTCAAATTCTAAATAAACAGATTTCCCATAAAAACAAACTAATGCATCGCTGCAACCACTTTCATACAGGGCATCTTCAAGTCTAGGTGTGTCAATATTTACACCTGATAGCATTAATGTGAAATTATATAAAGTCATTGTGCCCTCATTGACGCTACTAAAGTAGGCGGCTTCAGCCGCCTAAGCCAACTGATGATCAAATACAACTATCAACCTTCCGTTTGATCTGTTTAGCATGGTTCTCAGGACTACTTGGTGTCGACCAAACACTCATTTGATGGTTTTGATGCTCCCTATTTGGGTCACCACAACGTAAACGACAAAATGCATGTGAGCTCTGACCTGCTTCTACTAAGATCCAGCCTTTTGAGACAGCATATTCTATAGCCATTTGAATATGTTTATTAGGGTGTCTCTTCATCATCCTCCTGTATTTATACTTTACCCAATGCGTTGACATCCGTCAACATTCGTGGATGTTGATTATTTCATTGCGTTTAACTGTTATTTGTTATTTTTCAATAACAGACAAACATAACTTAGCAAAAAGAGACTTTGAACTTTGTCTGAAATTAATCAAAAGGATAACTTGAGCGCAAACAAAAACCCCATCGTTACATAACCGACAGGGATGGGAAGAGCCCACAAATATAATCGTCATGATTCATTTTTGACGTCATTAACTTGCGCTGGTTACACAATTCTCTATGCATCCAGCTATATTTCGAATAATTTAAAGCATCGATTTACAAAAAATATAAATATTAGCTACGTATCATCTGGCTTTATTTGCGATCTTTATATTTGTCCCAAGAGTTGGGAAAAATATCCGTATTACAACGGCATTCTATACTCAATCACCCCTGGTTTTTCAGCAACCCAATCATATAAACGTTGACCACGTAAATTTGTTTCCTGTGTATGCCAATATAAACGTCCACAGGATTGTTTTTGAGCCTGATCTTGTACAAATTCAATCAGGTGTTTGCCTATTTGACGTCCGCGAACATCAGGAGAGACAAAAAGATCTTCTAAATAGCAAAAATCATTTTTTGACCATGTTGAACGATGGTAAAGATAATTAACAAAACCAAGTACTTTGTCTCCTTCGAGAGCTACAGCACAATACATTGGCTCATTCTTATCAAAAAAGCGCTCCCAGGTTTTTAAAGTAATATCTTCTTTTAAATCAACCTGATAAAACTCTTGATACTGTAACCAATATACTAACCATTGAGCGTAATGATCTGGTGATACAAACTGAACAGTAACAGGTAACACATTGTTATTCATAATATATCCTTTAAAATGAGACATGTAAAAACAATGGCGTTATATTACATACCAATCTGGTACTTAATAAGATACACTTTTGATATTTATTTAGGATCCACTTTTTATGAAGCGTAAGCCTCAAGCTCAATTTCCGCATTTATTATTAGAAGCGGGCTACATTAAAGAAAGTGTTTACCACACTATCCGAAATGCCATTCTTGATGGGCGACTTACGTCTGGTATTAAATTGCCATCAAGCCGAGCTTTCGCTGAAATGATGTCTATTTCACGCAACTCAGTGATTGCGGGTTTTGAACGACTCACTGATGAAGGTTACTTGGTCACTAAACAAGGCTCAGGAACTTATGTAGCAACAACCATCCCTGATGAATTAATTCGCTTCACAACAAATCCCAAAAACAACAATAAATCACAATATTCTGCATTAAAACTTAGCCCTGTACTCAATCATTTAACGACATTATGGGAAAACTCTCGACCGAATACCAATAAACGTCAATTTTTTAATATTGGCATTGGATGCGTCGATCAATTTCCTCATGATTTATGGGGTAGGCTTTTAGGCCGTGTTTGGCGAAAATCTAAACATGAAATTACACATTATAATCACCCTGATGGTTACCTCCCCCTTAGAAAAATCTTAGTTGACTACGTCCGTTCTACACGTGGTGTCAACTGCCGTGAAGAACAAGTTATTATCGTCAATGGAACTCAACAAGCGATTAATTTAGCCGCTACAGTACTATTACAACGGGGTGATTGCGTTTGGCTAGATGATCCTGGTTATGACAGTGCTCGTGCAATCTTGGCGGCATCTGAAGCAACAATATCACCTATTCCCTCTGACAATGATGGAATGGATATTGATTATGCCGCTGAGCACTGCCCTGATGCTAAATTGATTTATACCGCACCATCACATCAATTTCCTCTTGGGACCACACTGAGCTTAGCTAGGCGATTAACGATGTTAGAGTGGGCACATCAAAATAATGCATGGATTTTTGAGGATGATTACAACAGTGAATTCCGTTATCTTTCTAAGCCTATTCAAGCACTTCAAGGATTAGATACCCACCAGCGTGTTATCTATGCAGGTACATTTTCTAAAATGATGTACCCAGGTTTTCGCCTTGGTTTTTTAATTGTGCCGGAAATACTGATCGAACCCTTTACGATGGTAAAATATTACAGTGATAGTCATTCGGGGTATTTAGAACAAGCTGCGTTAGCACAATTTATTCAAGAAGGGCATTATGCACGGCATGTACGAAAAATTCGCAAAATATGTTATTCACGCCAACACACATTAATTAACGCAATAAACCAATATTTAGCCCATATATTTGAAGTAACGCCAACTGATTCAGGGATCCATGCTGTATGTTGGTTAAAACCGGATATCAATTTACAATCTATTTTATCTGCCTGTCATCAGTTGCAATTTGGCGTACAACCGTTGTCTCGTTATTGCATAAATAACCAAAACAACAATGCTATTTTATTTGGTTACGCCGCGCATACTGAATCTGAAATTACAAAAAATATCATTGCATTGAGTCAATTATTGGAAAGCACAATAAAAATATAAGTTAATATTGGAAGTTAACAAAATATAAACGAAAGCAAAATATACACGGTTTTCATCCAAGCTCTGATTGTTGACTCAGCTAACTATGCACTAGTATCAATCAAATTCATGATAAATTTTGAGGTGTATTGATGATAGATAGTAGCGATCTGGGCAAGCTCGAAATTGGCGATATTATCTTTACCTGTATTGGAACGACCTTGTTTCGCCAAATCGCCTCAGCCTCTTTATGTTGGAGTAATCATGTTGGCTTGATTATTGGCCATAATGGGCAAGACTATTTAGTTGCAGAAAGTCGAGTTCCCTTCTCAACCACGACGACTTTAACCCGTTTTATTCAACGCTCAGCTGATCACCGTTATGGTATCCGTAGGTTATCAACACACCTTAGTGACCAGCAAAAAGCGGCTTTAATCGCACAAGTCCCTTCAAGATTAAATAAATTTTACCATACAGGGTTTGACTATAATTCATCTCGGCAATTTTGCTCAAAATTTGTATTTGATATTTATCAATCCGCCCTTTCTATTAAAATTGGTGAAATTGAAACCTTCGGAGAATTGTTAAGTAAAAATCCCAATGCCAAACTTAATTTTTGGAAATTGTGGTTTATTGGACAAATCCCATGGGAACGAGCAACAGTAACACCCGCAAGTTTGTGGAGCCACCCTCAATTAGAATTAATCTATCGTAGTCATGATGATATTCACTAATGAAGTATTTTAAGCCGTAACGTGGTAAATGAACGAAAAACAGCCATAGATACGTAAATTATCTACTCTAAATACTTCAAGGTGCAGCTAAGCAACATGCTCATAAATTGCTAGGAACATAGAGAGCCCTGTAGCTAATACGAATGAGCTTACTCAACAACGCTGCACCTTAAATTATGACAAGTATATTGATCGCGACTTAATATCTCAGTCGACTAATATACGAGGGTTAGTTGCCCCCCAAAGGATAGACATTTCAGTAAATAATGCACCACTAATATCTTCTACCTGTTCTGCCGTAATTTCAGCATTACCTTGTTGACCAAAAAAGACCACTTCATCCCCAGGTTTCACTTGTTTTAGATCGGTAACATCGACCATCACTGTATTCATAGAGGTCTTCCCTAATACAGGTACCCGCTGCCCATCAATTAAAGCAAATCCAGCATTACTAAATACACGACGATAACCATCAGCATAGCCCACAGGAATATTTGCTAACACGGAATCACGTTTTAATGTATAGGTGCGATCATAGCCAACTGTATTACCTTTAGGGTAATGATTAAGAGCCGCAATATTTGATTTAAATGTCATGACACGCTTATATTCATCCGTTGCAACCGTATCTCCGTAGAAAATACCACCTACACGAACCATATCTAACCAAGATTCAGGAACCGTAATTGTTGCAAAGGTATTCGCAACATGTAGTGTGACATCTTTGCGGTCTAAACCGGTAACCTCTAATACCTGTTTTGCTTGTTTGTTAAAGCGAGCTAAATCCGCTTTGATTTGCTCAGCATCTTCTTCTGGATAATGAGACATGATCCCAACAATTTTCAATTGTGGTAATAGCGAAATTTGCTTTGCTTCATTTAAACCAGCGGCATTACCGACTTCTAGTCCATTACGTGACATTCCGCCTGAGTTTAAAGCTAAATGTATCGCTATGGTTTTACCTTGTTTCTTAGCGATTGCATTAAGCCGTTCCGCCATCTCAAGATTACCAATTAGCTCTTCAACATCATACTGGGTTGCTTGCGCCATTTCTTGCTCAGTGGCGTTACGCACACGCATCAAGCGCCCTTTAAAACCTAACTCTCTGACAGTCTGTAATTCTTGATTATTTGTCACACCAATACATTGGACATTGTTTGCTATCATGATAGGTGTCACTAAAGTTAAATCGTGGCCATATGCATCCCCTTTAAGGACAGCACAAAGAGCCGATTTATCCCCTAGCAAGTTTTGAACTTTCTGAATATTAAATTCGAGAGCACTACGAGAAATTTCTATCCAAGCGTTGTTAACAACCGCAGGCTGTACCTGAACATTCGGTATTGTATTCGTTTTGGTGTTGATATGGCTAGATTGCTGACAAGCCGTCACGACAAGTAGAGGCAATAACGCAAGATATCGCAGCTTAAAAGACATCACATTTACCTTAAGTAACAAATTAAAATTACCCTTAAATCATTTTTTGATTAAATAGGATGAAAACATGCGATAGGCATTGTTCAATCAATTGATAGTTAGCTTATTATTTATCGCATGAATTATATATATAGAGGTTATTGCATTCCGTGACAAATCTTTCTTCGCGATTTGAATGAGTTAAGAGGAAATGTACTCAATGAGCAAAATAGCTAGGATATTGAACTGAAGTATTCAATGAAAGGTAGCGATAACATGAAAGAACACCACATTTTCGCGTGTTACCACACAAATGACATTAGATTCGTTTGTGCGATGAGTAATCATTGTTAGCTACATGTTTCAGCTAACATCACACAATAAATGGTTCCGCCTGCTTGCTCCTAGAAAATGGTGTAATATTGACAAAAAAAAGGCACTCGCCCCCGAGTGCCTTTTGACTACAACTCACTGAATATAAAGTAAATTACATCTATTCAGCGGTTCTGGTACTTGTGCAAATTAGGTAATCAAAGGCGCTAAGTGCGGCGTTCTAAAAGTGAATTAAACAATTGATTTAAATGGACTTAGCCAATGGTTGATGTCCACATATTGACCACGCTTATAAAGCCTCTTTTGATGAGAGGCTTTGTTTTTATAATTTTACATAAAAGATAAACAATACAGATCAATAGCTAAATTAATTAGCTCATTTAGAACTATTGTGGTATGTGATAATTTCACTAATTGCATCAAAAATTGGAGAAAAACCAGAAAAGTTTATAGACTTCCTTTTTTTTAAAACCACTCCATTTGCAAATACTTCCTTACCATATTGTTCAGCCGTACACTTTGAATTTGTTCTATTAAAAACTTTACCATCTAATTTTATATTAAGTGTATCTTTATCAAATAAATCTTCCATAGAACTTTCCTTTTTTCCATTCAATGGAGTAAAGATAATATATAAATTTTGTGTAACCCATATCCATTTTTTACTTCTTAATTCCTCTTTACTGGATATTTTCCCTCTAAGTTTATTCATTAAACTTTCAAATATTCCATTATTTCCCCCACTACCTGAATCATTATCTAAAATTATTATTACTGGGTTTATCTCACCAGAAGTTTTATATATTCTGGCTTTCTTTTCAAAATTATTTAAAAACTCTTTAAGATGTGAGCTTCCGCCATCTAAATTAAGTAAATATTTGGTTTTTGGGCTATTCTTGAAAAATGTAAGTTTGTAATCTCGAATATTATTGCGACCATTCTCTTTATAACCAATCAAATCAGGATATTTATAAGCTAAAGAGTCAAGTGCGACACGTAGATAAGTAATGTCTGTTTTTCCTTCCGTCAGAAGAACTGGCTTGGCATTGAAATAAAATGACTTGAAATAAAGAAAATTGGCATATATTTTCTCTCTTTTATTAAGCTCTATATTAAAGTTACTCTGCTTAATCGTGTTTTTCAAAATTTTATTATTGTATTTATCAAGTGAATCAATAAATCCTAACATTCCCGTAAGTTCGTTGACTGTTCCAAGTCTTGTTTCTTGCGTTACCTTATCAATAAGGTAAAACTCCCCCTTAGTAAAAAGACTATGAACCATTGCTCGCACTTTTCGAGCATACTTATTTTCGACATTGACAAATTGATTTACTGTAAGACCAGTTACTTCTTGCCTATGAGTTGTATCATGTAACCTAATTTTTTTTCATTTAATGTAAATCCTGATGATATAATCTCATTAATAAATTTTTTACCTAAAGTAATGGAGTTTTCTTCATATGACGAAATTATTTTTTTCGGGAAAATAGATTTATTAGTAGAAATTGTAATATCATCAGCATATCGAGTATAAGTACAGCCTGAGTTTTTACATATTTGATTAAGCCTTCTATCTAGAGAAAGTAAAATAAGATTTGTAATTACTGGTGAGCATGGACTTCCTTGTGGGAGTTTATTTTTATAGCATGCTATCTTAGCTATTAAATTACAGATATTTTCATTTAATGAAAAGTAATTATTTTTAAGGAAATATCCCCTTACCCGCCCATAGTTAAATTCATCAAAAAAATTTTTTAAATCAATATTTAGTATCCATTTTTTTCTTTTATGTTTTTCCGCATTAGAAATTATACTTTTTTTTCTCTCAAATCCATGAGAAAAATTATTATCTATCTCTAACGAACTTCTTATATTATCTAAACAATCAAGAAGTAATTTTGATAGTTTACTTTGTATTTCCTTAAGCTCTTTATCTGGAGCAGAAATTATACGGTCATCACCATTTTTCTTTTTAATTTTAAATTCAGTATATAATTTTTCTGTATTTCTAATATATACAACGCGAGTAAGAAATACTGGATCAACACCTAAAAGGCGAGCGAAATCTGGTTTTGATGTACATTTTTTTAATTTTTCTAAACGGGTAGGCATAGTTAATCCTAAATAAAGGTATGCAGGCACTCTTACGCACTTTTCATATACTTAGCATATTATGCTATGATTCATCATAGCAGCGAGAAATCCCGCCATTAAAATCAAGAATTGCGATGCACAATTCAAAAATCTGCCTGCATACCGTCGTTAAATATCCCATAAAACCTATCAAACTTCAATAGACTACATACGTCATATATAATATTTTTTAGGTTTTTACTCAATAAATCATACTAGTTAGCTACTACTAGTATTTATTTTAAAGGAAATATAATATCTGATCATTAACTTTATAATATTAAATAACTCAACATTTATTTATCTCTAAAATAATGATGAAATTAACTCGAACTTGGCTATATATCAAAAATAACAGTGAAAATCAGTTTAATATTCTCCAATCATCACCACTCAAAACATCTCCATCTGTTTCTCTCCCCTATGTGATCTCGGTAGCTCATCCATCGGGATTTCAAAGCCTTCCGGCAGTTTTTGGGGGATTGTTTTTGTTAAATAAATTTCCACTGAGGTTATTGTCGTAAAAGAACAGCCACACAACAAATTTTGGCATTGATGGTAACTTCTACGGGTTTCACTACTCATGGATTTACTGGTTTTGGTATAAGTCACAGCGCCACACTGGGGACAATTGAACGCCATTTTTTAACCTTGGGTTTGGAGTATGCCTAGTTATAGAGTACTATTTTATTTAAGTTAAAATCAAACTTATTATAAAAGAGAGGTAAATGTGTTCGAGCTTGCTAAGATAAATTCATTTTTTAGTAATTTCGTGAAACTTACTACAGGTATAATAATATTTTCCCCATTATTACTAATGTCATTTCTAAATATATTTGACTCTACATCTTTCTTTCCATTATTAATCAGTGAAACTTACATTTTTTCTAATTTGGTAATTTCCGCAATATTTATCTCCTTATTTATTACCATGGTTTACATTATTCCATATTATGCATTTGTATTTTTAAAAAACAATATAAACAAAAATAACTCATATGAAATAGAAGAGGTCATGATATTAAATAAAAAACAAGATAAACATAGCAACATTTCACCCTTAACCTTTTTAATTGGGATCTCATTAACCAGTTTTTTATTATATATTTTAATAAAATCAGAAACCCCTGATAATAATTATTTATTTTTCATCCTATTTTCATTATGCACACTAATTTACTATACCTTAGAGATATTTAACCAAAACAAAGAAAAGTACAAATGGAGTCTGGCATATTTTTCTATTTGTTTTTCCATTGGTCTTTTAATAACTTTAATTAATATCATTGGTTTCTTTTACTTAGGCCAATACAATGCGGCAATAACATTCATTGCAATAATTATTTCCATCTATTTACTATTCTCTATTTCAAAAAAAATCGCCCCGAACCTTGAAAGTAAACTACTGATTTTACTAACATCTCTTTTCTTCATTCAGTATTCATTATTGATCTGTTTTATATATTTTACAAAAACAACTAATTCATCAAGTTTATTGGATGACGCAAGGAATTTTATTTTTTATCTTTTTTTAATCGTTGTAATTCCAAACGCCATACTGCTCATTACAAACATAAAGATAAACACTAAAACCAAAACTATGCTTTTAATAACTTACTTAATTTCACTTATGCTTATTAGTAACTTTTATAGCCTTATGAATTACGAGTTTTTTAAATTCATGAAAATTACATCTGATGAAGAAGTTTCTGTGAGCATCAAAAAGTGGAGAGATAACACATCCGTCAAGTATCATTCTAAAGAAGAATTCCATAATGTTTACATTGTATACCAAACAGCACAAAACACTATTTTATGCCAGAAAAAAATCTTTGAAAAGAGGCCATCTTTACTTGATATACAAATTAATAAAATAAAAGATAATAAAGCATCTAATGACACAGATAAATCTAAATGTTATTTCGCTAAAACTGAAGATATTACTTTCATTTAAAAATTGGATAGCTTAATAAAATAAGCTATCCAAGTAACTCTATTCCTATTAACGATATCTCCAATTCCAAATGGGTAATAAACCCGTTCCCATCAATGGTGTGCGTCACTCGGCTAATCACCCACTGGTGACTATCAATAGTCGGTTTAAAGCCAGTTACCGTAACGGGCATCTCGGGGTATAGGTCTGCGCGCCCCTCGGCCAACGTAATATTAAATTCTGCTACGCCTCTTTGTAATTTTGACCACTTCGCCGCAGCGGCACGTTTAGCGGATTGCTCGTTTTTAAAGGTTTGCCGCATCACAAAAACGTTACCCTCGGCACCCTCGATGTAATCGCCCTCTTTTTTGCTCGATTTCTCGTTTTTGGGTTTTTGCTTGCGTTTAAGGTTGGTTTTCTTTTGTTTGCCGTAGTTCAAATCTAGCCAGTAAGCTTGTACACCGGTGTACGCTTGCCGATCAGCCAATCGGAAATAATGCCTATCCCCACTTTCGCGCATGATGGTGATCACAGGTAACGGCTTGCCGCTTTGCGTGACTCCCTGATTAGGCACAATAAGTAACAGACTGCCATTTTTAATGGTGGCTATCGCGCCAAGCATTTCAGCCATGCGCGTTAAAAAGCTGATATCGCTCTCATTGGTCTGGTCGGCGTGGTCAATTTCAATGTACATCAATTGTTTGCTCACCGCTGGCTTGAGGTTATAACGCCCTGCTATCGCACTCACCACATCCGGTACTTTGATATCGTGCCAGCTGTATTCCCGCTTGACGTTGAAATCTTGCCGAAAGTCTGCGCTACGAGCGGTTACTGTGATTTGGTCGGGAGGGCCTGAGTGACTAATTTCATCAACGGTATATATCCCTTTATGCACCAAGGCTTCCCCCTGCCAGCCAAAGGAAACGAAAATCTCAGCCCCACGCGCCGGTAACGCGATTTTGCCGTCGGGATCATCAATCGTGAGTTCTAAAGTATCGGCTTCAAAGCCGCGATTATCCGTTAATGTTAGTGACATAAGCCGGTCATTGACGCTCAAAAGCTGCACGCCACCGACCGTTAAATCAAATGCAGGAACTTTGACTAAATTCCCCGCGGTCCAATCCGTAAAAGACATATTCACCACCTAGCCAATTCAATATGCCTAGATTGTCGTCGCGCGCGTAGGTGAGCAATCATTCGTGGTTCTCTTGTCCCTGTGAGAACCCTAAGTGCATGATTTGTTATCAAACATCCCTGAGAATAAAGATAAATAGACATTAGGAGATAATAACGATGATCGTATATCATCACGGTGTTGAAGTCCATGAGACAACCGACCTCAGCACTCTTATTCGAGATATCGACACCTCAGTGATTGGATTACCAAGATGTCTACGAGTTCCGCAAAAATAGCATGATTCATTTGAAAAACCCGTGTATTCACCAAGAGATATATGGCTCTCCCGATTATTTGGCGGGACTTATTTCCGCTAACTTGAATCATTCAGCCACCCTATTTCGGACCAACTATTATGAAAATGGCAGTCACCCGGTGTGATGGTGTATCTTTCCGCGGCTTTGGCTGACGACAAGGCCGTTGATTCATTAAAGAAATCACTCACTGAAAGCCCGCAAAGGCAAGGCATTTAAGAATATCTTTGTCTATGCCGCCAATGGTGAAAAGGATGGGATTCAAATTTTACCTTTCTCCCAAATCAGCGCCAAAGATGAGTTTGTCGGCATCAAGGACACCACGCGCGATGATTTGTTAGCCATGCACCGGATACCGCCACAACTGATGGGGATCATTCCGCAAGGCTCGGGTAGCCTTGGAGATATCGAGAAAGCTGCAATGGTGTTTTGGTTCAATGAATTACTACCGCTAATGGAAAGCATGAAATCAATTAACGACATGCTAGGTGTTGAAGTGATCCGCTTCAAACAATATGCGTTACTGGATTTTTTGACGCAGGCGAAGAACAAAGAACCGAATTATAAATAAACCTTTCAATTCACGTTAATTGATACTTCCCACTTTCAAACGTAATAGAACGGCCTTAGTGCCGTTCTACCTATTCCATATACCCGAAACTATTTTATATCTCATCTAGGCTGTACAGCCTGAATAATCGCAAATAACACCATTAACGAGCTAATCACGCCATAGCCAGCGCGGCCCATCTTTACCCCTTTGCGCGCGCTTGCTCCCCCGCCTCGCCCGCACACAAAAGGGGTGGGATTTTGTGCGGGTGTGCGGAGGGTTGGAAACAAGATAGGCGTTGGATTGTGTGAAAAATAAAAGTGATTGTAAATTGTGCGAATTTATTCAAATTATAAAACCCTTAGTTTGTATGTAATTCAAACACGAACCAACTTCAAGCAATAGAATATAAATTAGTCATAAATTACTCTATAGCCTTAGTAGCCTCCAAATTCTAAAGCTAATACAAATAATATTCATTTTTGAGAGGACACAGACATTGCTGCCTATAGCTGTTCCTCTATAAATTAGTTATATTAATGTATTAATATAACTAATTTATAGTAGAGGGAAATAATGGGTGGTGAAACTTCAGCAATTCAACGGGTAGCTAATAAAGTTTCTGATGAAATTTTTGATGTATTTAAATGGAAACGTTCTCTTAGAGAAGATATGAATTGGACTTGCTGTTTAGAAGGTCATGCAAAAAAAACACATCCGAGTGATGTTGTTTTTCATTATATTGACCCATATGAAGAAGAAGCTGTTTATTTAAATACTGATTTAAAAAGCTACGCTAAAGGAACTATTGATAAAGCCAGTGTTGAAGTGGCACTAACGTCTCTAGCTTTGGCAGTCGAATGTGCTAACTCAAGTGATGAATGGCGAACTAAATATGTTGTTGATGAATCATACGGTTATAATGTAAGAGGCCTTTTATTTTTATATAACCACGACAACCTTTATGATAAAGACTTCTATTCAGCCGTAACAAGCAAATTAGATTTAAATAAAATTAAAAACTCTAAAAATACCAAAATTCATTTTTTAGACCCATATAAAATATCTGACATTATTAATATTTCCAATGATTTAAAAACACTAATAGGCTCAGGGCAACTCCCACCACCTGATTTATTTTCCTTCTATTACCCAGATATGGACTTGACTAGGATAAAACATCCTATTAATAAAAATACAGTAGCAACAATTGAGCTACTAACATCACCTTATATAATAATAAAACATGAAAGTTTCAAATGGATAAATACTAGAAAAGAATCTGGATATACCATTTATTATAATCAGCCTGGTGATAGCCAAGATGAATTCGTTTATTTCCTCGACATGCTATCAAAGTATCAAATACTAACTGAAAATAAATTAATAAATATCAGAATAGCTCATATGAATGCTTGCGAAAATGCTCTTCACCACTTTGAAAAAGCCAAAAAGAAATATAGTTACAATTGGCTATCTGGTGAAGAGGAAAGGATTTTCTCTAATGTTAAGATCGAATTCATTAATAAAACAATTATGAATTTCAATTTAGAATCTATTGGAATGGAACAAAGATAATGAAAAATAACAGCTTATTTTTTGCAACAGATAAAAATATATATGATGCACTACATCATAAAAGAATAACGACTGCTATGCTAAATGAAATTCTATTAAGAAAAGGGATTATAGTATCCTCGGAACTAACTAAAGAGGAAATGATAAGTGAGGTATGTCGTTTGCCTCATTGTTATCTTGACCTTCAAGAAATAAAAGAAAAAGTACAATCTTACGATAGTAATAGAGAAAGCACTACAAAAGTAACATTAAAAACAGAGACGGACCAAACTGAATTAAAAAAGGTTATAGATGATGTTAAGAAAATTTACTCAAAAGAAAAAAATGGTACAATAAATATAAAAACAAACAAAGATGGCAAATTATCATTAGAATTAAACTATCAAGACATAGATCTATCCAAAACAGAATTAAGACAGATTGAGAACAAAAGCATCGATATTGATTTTGAAATCAAATCTGATGCTATTGATGTAAGAATGCCTCAGAATGCAAAAGCAAAAGCCGCAATTGATCTAATCCAACAAAGACTATCAAAACAACAAGATAAAGATGTATCTAGATTTGAAATTTCTTTAGAAGCTATTCCAGAACCTAAATATAGAAGTAAGTTTTTTCAAGATTTAATGCATGGACTTAAAGGCTATGAAATAGATGATGTCACTAATATAGTTTTAAACCGTGAAAATTTAAAATCAGAAGAAGATGAAGAAGAAAAGATAGAAACGGGGTTTGTTAAAAAGGCAGTATTAAATGGTGAAGGCGTAAACACATCAAGTATTTTTTCAGATTTGCACAACAAAGGTTATTATATAAGCAGAGTTGCATGGTCAGCCATTCCAATAAACAGAATTGGAGATAGAATAAATATAGAAGTATTTTTTAATAATGCAGATAATTGTAATGATTTCTCCTATCAAATAAGAAGCATAAACAATAAGAAAAGTGATGGGAATTATAATATAACAGGAAGAAAACCAACTGAAATTGAAAAAAAAGAAATAAGCAAAATAATTGAAGATGCAGCTGAAAATGCTTATAATATAATTAAGACCATAGGGGATAATCAAAATGAAAAAATATAAATGGATCTCTATAAAAACAGATTACTCTCTAGAAAAGCTGGTAGAAAAGCTTTCTCTAGACCCATTTACCGAGGAAAAAGGGAAAGGCTTTATTTTTAATAAAGTAAGGAAAGAATACTCTCATGGAAAATTTGTAGAAAAACTAATAATACAAGATAAATTACCATCACTCTTTGGTGAGGAAGAAATTATTGAGAGAACTGAATATAGAGTTACTGAATTTGAAATTAATAAAGAACACTTGCCAATTGTTTCACTAATAAACCCTCCGAGAACTCTTAAACCTTTTTCTATCGCTTTTTCTAAAAATCTAGGTTTAGGTGTTAGTATTGAAGATATAGAAATTAATCCATATTATTGGGCTTTAGAGATAAATAAATATGTTGATATCAAAATTATACAAGTAGATTTATCACAAATTAAAGTATCTGAGTACGCTCTAGCTAAAATGCAAATTAATAGTACTCATGATTTAAATGAGTACTTCAAAGCAAATAATGAATTTAAACACTCACGCATTGATAGAATCATATGCTCTATTTTGTCTCCAACATTTAATGGAAAAATTAAACTTTTTAGAAGTGGTATGTCTCATGTAGAAACCAAACATGAAAATGAGATATCTAAAATATTATTTGATGCGATGATGAGATTATGATTATTCGATTACTTAAGAACTCAAATGTTTTACTTTCGAGCTCATATATTATATTCACACCCTCCCCTTTCGGAAACCAGTTACAACGGTTACACTCCACCAAAACTACCTATAACCCACTGATTATAAACAACTCCATTGTAACTTTTTACTGGTTACAATGGGTTACAATACAAGGGTAAAAAAGTTACATCTTTATAAAACAATAAGTTATATTTTTAATTTGTAACCTCTCAAAACGGTTACACGTAACCACAAAGTAACCCATTTGTGACCTTTTATCATTCCTGTATTTCTATATACTATCAATGAGATACAAAACTATTTTAATTTTATAACCATTGTAACCGCTTTCCTAGCCCCTCCCATAAATTTTGATTACTCGTCAAAAAGATTAAATAATAGTCCATTCTTACTTAACTACTAACAAACGAAATTCGTATCACAAATAACGGTGACGTGTTCGGAAAAGCGTTACAACCGTTACACCATCCAAAACCCGATCATAACCTATTGATAATAAATCATTCTCATGTAACGTTTGAACCGTTACAACGCATTACAAAATAGAGTGTTAAACGTTACATCCTTATAAAACAATAAGTTAGTTTTCTAATTTGTAACCTTTTAAAACCGTTACACGTAACGGCAAAGTAATGCTTTTGTAATGTTTTCATATATCTACATTTTAATTATTAATCAATTAGTTATAGAGAAATATTAAAATTGTAACGTTTGTAACGCCTTTCCGAACCCCTCCCACAAATTCTCTATATTTATTAAATAGTTTAAATAATAGTCAATTATAACTTTACTGTTTATAAATCTATCCGCTCTGTATTCATGATCATGCAAAGCTGTCAATTTCCCTGCCCCCTTCGGAAAACGGTTACAATGGTTACATACACAAAAAAGGCTTATAACTTATTGATAATAAAAAACTCCGATGTAACTTTTTTCCGGTTACAACAGGTTACAGAGCGAGCCCAAAAGGTTACACCATAATAAATCAACACGTTTGCAGCTAAGCAGACTTGTTGACGGTGGGATATATGTATATAAAAGAAAGGCTGCACTAGGCAGCCGATAGAAAGAAAAATAGACGATAACTAGCTTTCACTGTTTTCTTGAAATACCCAACATCTAAGCACATCCGGCTTCGTTAAAGTACTCCCCACCGCAAGCGTGCTATTAAACTGACTGTTTACCACACTTCTCACCGTCTTAACGCCTACAAACTTACGCATACGCCCCCGCTTTCAAGAGGTTCTTAATGTCCGTATTCAATTGCATAGACTGACGGTATTCGCTGGCTACTTGCGCAATATGGTTAAAATTCACCGCATAAACGCCCTTTTCACTACTATGATTCACACCAAAGGCCTCATTATCGTGTAAATAATCAAACAGTTCCCAAAACTCCATCACTTGTGGTTGGTCGAGTTGGATCGCTTGAACGCGTTGTTTGGCCAGCTCAATAATAAAGTCACGAGTTTGGCGAATATGAGCCGCTTTTACAGGAAGAACTAACGCTAACGTTTCTAGCAAGGCAATTAATTGTGCGTGATTCTTGGCGATCCGCTCATGGTTAATCGCCTTATCCGCAAATAATTGCGCCTGTAAACTATCTACGCGCTCATTGTATTGCTTTAATATCGCCGCTTCTTTCATCAATACCGTAGGCAAAAAACCGGATAACCTTTCAATGGGATAACGTTCAAGGGCTATGGCGGCATAACGGGTTTCAACACTTTGCTCCGCTTTATCGGTATAAAGATGAATAATCCGTTCTAAAACGGCGCGTGACGCGTTAATTTCTGCATTCTGTGCAATAACAATACTGCCTTTAAACAACGGCTCATAAGTCTCATTACCGCTATTTTTCACCCCTAGTGAACGCGTTGCACGGCCGTTATACAGTGACTTAAGTTCTTCCCAATCAAACGCTTTTAGTTTTGCGTTATCTTGCACGCGATCACTTTCAATTAAACACACTGGCAAATTACTTATCTGTGAAAAGTTTCGTCCTCGAGCAGCAACACTCGATTTTGATGCATCAAACCCCTCATAATCTGCGCGGCCACATAAACGCCATAAAAACTCAATCAACGTACTTTTACCAGAACCAGGCTCACCGCATATTTCTAAAAATGGGTAGCTTTTATGGGTCTTGCGTATTTGCTCCGCAAAGAACGAACCCAGCCAGAACGCCAACACCACATAACCTTTTGCACCAAACGCATCCCAAAGAGAACTTAACCAACTGGTATCAAATTCGCTAAAATCGGTATTAATGGCCAATGATGGGCTAAGGCTTAACGTCTTGATATCCAACTTATTGAGGGAAAAATAATCCTCCTCATTTAACGTAAAACACTTACCATCCTGCACTGCAACATCATTAAACACATACACACCATACTCTTTGTTATAACCCACATAGTTTTGCGTGATCACCTCTTTAATATCTGGCAAGGCTTGCTTGCAAATGCGGTCCAATTGCAAAGTTGTGCCGGTATAAACCGCCCCTTTGGCCACATGCAATAAACGCTTCTTGAATTCACTGGCACTGGTTAACTGCGAGGCGGTAAACGTGGCTTTAACTTGCGGCTGACGAGGGAAATCGACCCTCATGTAATACCATGATTCATCGGTTTCAACCGACTTTTGGAAATATAACGGCGTGGGATAACAATTGGCAATTTCAACTACCGTACCTGACTCTTTTACCGCTTTTTGTCTGGCTTCATCTTCATCTAAATTGGGTTCGGCATCATGAATACGCTCAATGGTTTTCATCATTTTATCGATATCCAACTTAAACCAATACAAGCGGTTATCATGTTGAAAATCGAACTCTGAACGCTCTGTCCAGTTAAACATTAAACCCGCCTTTTCAAACGCGGTTGAGGCTAACAACAACTTACCGTAATAGCGATAACGGGCGATATCGCGCTCCGTTAGCTTGCCTTTCATATGCAAGTCATTCCAATCGTTGCCACACTCTTTTTCAGCAGGTCTTGCGGCCGTGGCTTTCCAGCCATCATCGATACTGCGGGCAACAAACTTTTTCATGGCGCGGTCGCCAGCTGCACCATTATCTAGCGCCCAAACCAACAACGGCTTTTTATTGTTGCCTAGCGCAGCTCTCAGCGCATTCAACGCGACTTCAGGGTAATTATGGCAAGTCATTAACGATACCGCCGCAATGCCATTTTGAATCAAACTAAGGGCATCAAAAATACCTTCCGTTAGCCAAATCTCTTTGGCTTGGGTTAAATCCTGTTGTGGTAGTGTCCACCATATGCCCTTTATAAGAACCAAAATAAAATCCGTTTCACGTTTACCAAAACGGGCAAAGCACGCATTGTGCCGATCACAACCCATTTTATGATGAATGGCGGTAGCATTATTACTTTGCAGAGGATCTTAGGTCACTCGACATTACAGCAAACCCTGACCTACGCTCACTTTGCACCGGACTTTCTTCAAGATGCAATTACGTATAATCCATTAAAAGGAGGAATAGAGTTAGCTTAATAGATTGTTCATTTTAGGATGATTTTAACGACGAAAACCGAAGCAAATTTAACTTTTGCATGTCCACAAATTGTCCACACTGGGATGCATTTCTCCGCTGCAAGTACCACCAAATCAGCGTTTAGATCGTCCACAAGTTGTCCACACTTGAACACTTTTAGGCACTTTTGAGCCTTTTTTGTGCAAATTACGTACAAAAAAAAGGCACTCGCCCCCGAGTGCCTTTTGACTACAACTCACTGAATATAAAGTAAATTACATCTATTCAGCGGTTCTGGTACTTGTGCGGATTAGGTAATCAAAGGCGCTAAGTGCGGCTTTGGCTCCTTCACCTGCTGAAATAATAATTTGTTTATATGGGACAGTAGTACAGTCACCCGCGGCAAAAATACCTTTCACACTGGTTTCTCCGCGAGCGTCGACTTCAATCTCACCCATACGGTTACGGGCAACAGTATCACCTAACCAATTCGTGTTTGGCAGCAGGCCAATTTGAACAAATGCACCTGCAACATCCAGTGAATGAACACTTTCATCCGTACGGTCTTTGTATTCAAGACTGGTCATTTTGGTACAATCACCCTTCACTTCTAAAGTTTGAGCATTGACGATAATATCAACATTTTTCAGACTACGAGCTTTGTCTTGTAATACAGAATCAGCTTTTAATTCAGGTGCGAATTCAAGAACGGTTACGTGCTCAACAATACCCGCTAGGTCAATCGCAGCTTCAATTCCTGAGTTACCGCCACCAATCACCGCAACGCGTTTGCCTTTAAATAATGGGCCATCACAGTGTGGGCAGAATGTTACACCTTTAGTGCGATACTCTTGTTCACCCGGTACTCCCATATTACGCCAGCGAGCGCCAGTTGCGATGATAATGCTACGTGATTTCATCACGCCGCCTGATGCGGTTTCAATTTGATGTAAGCCACCCGCTTTTTCTGCTGGGATCAGTTTAGTCACTGATTGCCCATCAATCACATCAACACTATAGTCATCAACGTGATTTTTTAATGCTCCTGCAAATATCGCCCCTTCAGTTTTGATCACTGAAATATAGTTTTCGATATCAACAGTATCCATGACTTGCCCACCAAAGCGTTCACCAATAACACCAGTGCGAATACCTTTACGTGCAGTATAGATAGCCGCCGATGCACCCGCAGGACCACTTCCGATGATTAATACTTCAAACGGTTCACGCTCTGTTAATGCTTTTGCTGCACGAGCATCTGCGTTGCTATCCACTTTATTAACGATTTCACTTAGCGTCATACGACCTTGGCCGAACTCTTTTCCGTTAAGGAAAACAGCAGGTACGCCCATAACATTACGTTCATCTATTTCTTTTTGGAATAATGCGCCATCAATGGCTGTATGCGTAACATTTGGGTTTAACACTGCCATTAAGTTCAGTGCCTGAACAACATCGGGGCAATTATGACAAGACAGTGAATAATAAGTCTCAAAGTGGAACTCTCCTTCAAGAGCTTTCACTTGATCTAACAGTTCTTGTGCCTCTTTGGATGGGTGACCACCAATTTGCAATAATGCCAACACAAGAGAGGTAAATTCATGACCCAATGGTGAGCCAGCAAAACGCAGTCCACTATCAACACCTGGGTTTGTGATTAAAAATGATGGTGTTCTTTCATTGCTATCATGCGTTTCGCGAACAGTAATTTTATCTGATAAAGTAGCGATTTGATTTAGCAGTTGTTTGATTTCATTTGATTTATCACTACTATCTAAATTCGCCACTAATTCAACTGGCTTGGTTAATTTTTCTAAGTAAGCTTTTAATTGCGCTTGCATATTGTTATCGAGCATATGATCCCCTTGGTCATAAAATCGGGTGCATAGCACCCGATAACATAAACATTTTCGAATATCGTTTTTACTTTCGAAATTTGTTTTAAATTAGATCTTACCGACTAAATCTAAAGATGGAGACAGTGTTGCTTCACCTTCTTTCCATTTAGCTGGGCAAACTTCACCTGGATGGCTAGCAACGTATTGCGCTGCTTTCACCTTACGTAACAGGTCAGCTGCATCACGGCCAATACCTTCAGCAGTGATTTCAATTGCTTGGATAATACCTTGTGGGTCAACAACGAAAGTACCACGGTCAGCCAAACCTTCTGCTTCACGCATATTTTCAAAGTTACGAGTCAGAGCACCAGTTGGGTCACCAATCATGGTGTATTTGATTTTACCGATGGTTTCTGAGCTCTCATGCCATGCTTTATGGGTAAAGTGGGTATCAGTTGAAACAGAATAAATCTCAACACCCATTTTTTGGAATTCTGCGTAGTGGTCTGCTACGTCACCAAGTTCGGTTGGACAAACAAAAGTAAAGTCAGCTGGATAGAAGAAAAATACGCTCCATTTTCCTGCTACGTCTTTTTCGGTAACTTCGATAAATTTGCCGTCTTTAAACGCTTGGTTTTTAAATGGTTTGATTTGAGTATTAATTAAAGACATTTTTACGTTCTCCTATTTGGTTGCTTATTAAGTTACTGGTTTACAGACTTTTTATCCAATCAGTTGCTACTATCAATTTGATAGGTAATACCTAATAATTGTTTCATTATTGATAGGAATAACATTAAAACGCTTGCTATAGATTTCAGCAAGCGTTTTTAGTCATTTTATACCTAGATACGTTATGCCATGGTGGCAATGGTTTTACGGAAGCGCATTAATGCAAATGAAAAGAACACCATACCGATGATTAATAACACAACAAATTGCGGCCATACTATTTGGAAACCAGCACCTCGGTACAAAATAGCTTGTGCAAGACTAACAAAATGGGTTGTTGGCATGGTTAACATAATATCTTGAACCAATTGAGGCATACTTTCCCTCGCGGTCATCCCACCCGATAGCATGTTTAAAGGCAGCAGGACTAAGATCATCAATAAACCAAATTGTGGCATTGAACGCGCGATCGTTCCCATAAAAATACCGATTGACGTGGTTGCAAATAAACTTAAAGCCACCCCGCACATAAATAGCAATATTGAACCTTCAATAGGGACTTGTAGTAATGTTTTGACCACTAACAACAATGAAACCGCTGATGCAATCAATACCACTAACCCCATAGACCAAATCTTAGAAAGCATGATCTCGAAAGGTGTTAATGGCATCACCATCAAGTGTTCAACCGTACCATGTTCCCGTTCTCTGATTAGCGCAGCACCAGTTAATACAATCGATAGCATCGTGATGTTGTTAATAATCGCCATCACTGAGCCAAACCATGATTGTGTTAAATTTGGGTTAAAGCGCATACGAACTTCAAGATCTACCGGCAAACTTGTATTACTACGATATTTGGCAAGAAACTCATTCACCTCACCAAGAGTAATATTTTGAATATAGCTATTGCCCAAAAAAGCTTGGCTCATACGTGTTGCATCAATATTGACCTGAATTTCAGGATGACGCCCCGCGAGCACATCTCGTTGAAAATTAGGTGGAATATCTAATGCAAAGGTATAAGTTCCCCTATCAAGCAAACCATCAATTTGTTCAGGAATGATATCAGCAGGCGCCTTAAAATAAGGAGCATAGAAGCTATTAATAATACGATTAGATAACTGTGATTTATCTTGATCGGCCACAGCAATCGGGGCATTGTGCAGTGAGCCCGGCGTCACCGTGGCCGATGAATAGATTGATACAGTAAAAGCAAATACAATCAATGCCATCATCGCTTTATCACGCCCCAAGCTGCGCAGCTCTTTAACCCCCAAATGAAATATGTTCTGTAACTTACGTATCATCAGTTAAGACTCCTGTTTTTTCAGGAAAATGACACTAAGGCCAATCACAATTGGAATTGTTATCAATAAAGGAATAAAGGAGGCTTGTAAGTCAAACAAATTTAATCCTTTAGAGAAAGTTCCTCGCGTGATCGTCAAAAAATGCGAGGTTGGATAGACCATACCTACCCAACGACCAATACCCTCCAATGATGATACTGGATCAATCATCCCTGAAAATTGCGTGGCTGGGATCAGTGTGATGATAGCGGTACCGAAAATCGCCGCAATTTGGCTTTTCATAAAACAGGAAATCAAAAGCCCCATCCCTGTTGCAATCGTGATATATAAAAATGCGGCTAATGTTAGAGTTAAGAAGCTACCTTTAAAACTCACGCCAAATACAAAAACACTGAGCGCACACAGCATCAAAAAGTTAAACATCCCTAATAAAATATAAGGAAGCTGTTTACCCAATAAAAACTCCAATTTGGTGATCGGGGTAACATAAAGGTTAATCATCGAACCCAGCTCTTTTTCCCGTACCACGCTAAGAGCACTGAGCATTGCAGGGATCATCATCAACAATAATGGAATGACTGCTGGAACGATCGCCGGTAAGCTCTTAACATCTGGGTTGTAACGATAGCGCGTTTGAATATCAATCACTGGCATACCAGCGACGCCCACTGGTTGTTTGGCCGCCATTGTACTTAACCACGCTAAATGCATCGCTTGCACATAACCACGTACCGTTTCAGCTCTATTAGGCATTGCCCCATCAACCCACACACCGATTTTTACGTTATGCCCTTTAGCAACATCACGAGCAAAATTAGGCGGAATTTCAAGCGCAACGGTGACTTTACCACTACGTAAAGCAGTTTCTAACTCGTCATAATCTTTCAGCGGAGGTTGCTCAATAAAATAACGCGAGCCAGCAAGGTTCAATGTATACCCTTGGCTTAGCCCTGTTTGGTCACGATCAAGGACGGAAAAACGTAAATTCTCTACGTCCATACTGATCCCATATCCCATGATAAACATCAAAATCACAGTACCCAGTAATGCTAATGTTGAACGTACAGGATCACGACGCAGCTCCATGCCTTCTCGAATACTATAACTAAACAAGCGACGCAGACTAAAACGACTTTTTAGCGCCTCATCAGTTTGTTTTTTGAGTTCAGGGTCAACATGGAATTCGGGAACAGTATCATCTTTTGTTGACCCAGCATCTCCAACCGCCTCTTGTAGATAAACAATAAATGTTTCTTCTAGTGTATCCAGTCCACGTTTTTTAATCAGGTTATCTGGTGTATCACAATCAAGTACCTTCCCTGCATGCATCAGTGAAATACGGTCACAACGCTCCGCTTCATTCATAAAGTGAGTGGAGATAAAAATAGTGACGCCGTCACGTCTGGAAAGGTCTACCATCAAGTTCCAGAACATATCCCTAGCAACTGGGTCAACACCCGACGTCGGTTCATCTAGAATGAGCATTTCAGGCTTGTGGATCACAGCCACAGCTAACGATAACCGTTGACGAATACCTAGCGGTAGGTCATCTGGCATAGTGTCACGTACATCTTCTAATTCGAAACGCTGACACATTTCATCGACACGTTGCTTAATTTGTTCTTCGGGAATGTGAAATAATTTAGCGTGTAGGACTAAGTTTTGCTCTACACTCAATTCACTATAGAGTGAAAACGCTTGCGACATGTAACCAACGCGCTTACGCGTTTCAATATCTTTAGGATCGATTTCTTGTCCAAACAACCATGCTTGCCCTTCGCTTGCTTGTAGCAAACCTGTCAGCATTTTCATGGTCGTGGATTTACCACAACCGTTAGAACCTAGAAAACCAAAGATTTCCCCTTTAGGTATTTTGAAATTAACATGGTCAACAGCAACAAATTGTCCAAAACGCATCGTGAGATCTTGTGCTTCAATCGCTATCACATCATCCGCTGAAGTATCTCGTGGTGGAATAACCACTTTTTTATGACCACTACGTTTTTCTTCTGGTAGCAATGCAATAAACGCAGCCTCTAAATCGTCACATTGAGTTTGCGACTTAAGCTCTGAGGCATGGCCTGTTGCCATCACTTTGCCATCATCCATTGCCACTAACCAATCAAAACGTTCCGCCTCTTCCATATACGCGGTAGCTACGAGCACGCTCATATTTGTTTGTCGCTCACGAATTCGTTCAATCAGATCCCAAAACTGAGCACGCGATAAAGGGTCAACACCTGTGGTTGGTTCGTCAAGTATCAATAAATCGGGGTCATGAATTAACGCACAGCACAAACCAAGTTTTTGTTTCATCCCGCCAGAAAGTTTACCTGCTGGGCGGTCTTTAAATGGCGCTAACCCTGTACTTTCAAGTAAGTCATTGATTCTATATTGACGTTCTTCTTTGGATTGCCCAAATAAACGACCAAAAAAATCCACGTTTTCATAAACTGAAAGTGTGTGATAGAGGTTTTTTCCTAACCCTTGAGGCATATAGGCTATTTTCGGGCAAACAGCACGACGGTGCTCTTTGTCTGCCATATCGCCCCCTAACACAATTACCGTTCCTTGTTGGATCTCTCTTGCACCTGCAATCAAAGAAATCAAACTAGATTTACCCACACCATCAGGGCCAATTAAACCAACCATTTTCCTTGCAGGTATTGATAACGTAATGTCATCCAACGCACAATTATCACCATAATGTTGGCTGACATGGCTTAAATCTACGATCACATCATCCATCAAATTATAGGTCATTGTGGGAGCCTCACCTCAAGATCGGTTGGCCATTGAACATCAGGATCTAAACGAACATAAGCTTTGCCCGGCAAACCCGTTTTAACATATTCAAGATGTTGTTCTAATAATTCAGGTGAAATGCGTGCACGCACACGGAACATTAACTTCAAACGTTCATTTTGAGTTTCTACTGTTTTTGGTGTGAATTGAGCAACGCTTGCCACAAATGTCGTTTTAGCAGGGATCACAATATTCGGTGCCGCATCTAATACAATATGGACTTCACTACCCAATGCGACTTTTCCTGCATCTTCGGTTGGTAGAAAGAAAGTCATGTAAACATCACTGAGATCAACCATATTTAGTACACGACCACCTGCACCTAATACTTCTCCGGGCTCTGCAACGCGATATTGGATACGTCCATTACGTGGTGCTTTAAGTACACTATCATCTAAATCAGCAGTGATGCGCCGTTCTGTAGCGGTCGCAGCATCAACACGGGTTTTTGCTTGTACAACACCTGCTTTTGCTGAATCAATCGCGGCAAGTGAAGCAGCCACTTGAGCTTTTGCTGCTTCCAATGCGGCTCTAGAGCCTTGCACTTGAGCGGTATCATCATCGACTTGTTGTTGTGAAACAGCTTTAGTTCTTACGAGTGCGCGAGAGCGATTCAAGCGTTTTTGAGCAGCATCGAGTTCTGCTTCACGTTGTCTAACCACGGCTTGTGCGGCTAATCTTTCACTTTGACGCTGAACCAAACCTGACTCAGCCGTTGATACGTTGCTAATTGCTTGACGTAATTGCGCTTGAACTTCATGAAGTTGCTCTTGCAATGCTCGGGTATCCATTTTAGCAAGAATTTGCCCTTCCTTAACAAAATCCCCTTCTCTTACTGTAATGGATTCAATCCGCCCTGCCATTTTAGTCGCAATATCGATTTCTGTTGCCTCTATACGGCCATTGCTTTGAGCAAAACCGGCAGGTAAGTTGCTGGAGTTAACGCTCCAATAATAATAACCACCCAAGGCAATAATCAAAATAATGACAACATAAAAAACGATCTTCTGTTTATTTACTTTCATACCATCCCTTCTTTTCTCTTTTGTGAAAGAAAATAACTAATTTTTAATTTAATATTTCAGTATTGCGTAACTAATTTAGTTGTACTTAAAATAATAAAACAAAGAAAATAAAAAATGACTAAAATATATTATTATACAACCCTCTTATTACGACTCTCCACTTTGGATCTGTAAAAAATCAATTTCTATCTATTTAATTTAACAGCATTTTACCTTAATTCACCTTAAGTAAAATAGCACATATATCACAAATTACCATATTCAAAACATTAATTTCCCGACTTGGCACTTATTGCATAAAAAAATAGATTAAACACAAAAAAATAATGCTAACAAAAAAAATTGTTAGCATTATTTTGTTATAAAATTAACTTTGGGTGGAAATTAGTTTACGAATTTAGCAATAGACTGCTCATCCATACGATAACGGATCCATTCGGCTTGAGGCTCAGCACCAATACTATTATAAAAGTCAATTGCTGGTTGGTTCCAATCCAATACGCTCCACTCTAAACGCTGGCATTTTCTTTCGCTGGCAATTTCAGCAATATATTTTAATAGTTTTTTACCCGCACCTGCTCCACGATAATTCGGGGAAACATATAAATCTTCCAAGTAAATTCCATTGTTTCCTAACCATGTGGAATAACTGGAGAAAAATACAGCATAGCCAGCAGGCTTACCGTCAACATAACAAATTAGTGCTTCAGTGTTTGAATTATCACCAAAAAGTGAGTTTTCGATATCTGTCACTGATGCTTTAACTTCATGGCGTGCCTTTTCATATTCCGCGAGTTCGATGATCATATCGAGGATCAAAGAGGCATCTTTTAATGTAGCAGGTTTGATTTCAACGTTCATTTTTTGTTCCCTTAGTGTATCTGAATAGATTTTACTTCATTATTTCTTTTCTCTATAACGACTAGTAGTTTTATTAATGAAATAACTCAACGTATTAGAACTATTTACAACAGTAATTAAACACCATGACACATTGCCATTGATAATAATTTATTTAGTTTGTTATCATATAAACATTGTTCAACACAGGAAAAAACAAGGAGGCTTATTATGATGTTGTGTGATCTTATTGACTATTCACACTTCTTTGGTAATCGCCAAAGCTCAGGCTTTCACAGTGATACACTGCGATAACCCTGCCTGAGCGAAGTGACTCAAGGAAACCTTCCTCAGCTTACTGGGTTGTCGTTCTGACTATACCCTGGCATTGCTATGCCTAAAAATTGAGTAAGCTATGAGCACATTATTATCTGTAAAATCATTAAACTATGATACATCTACCACATCATTACTGAGCGATATCGATTTCACCTTAAAAGCAGGCGATCGTATTGGCTTAATTGGCCATAATGGTAGCGGTAAAAGTACATTATTAAAGCTATTAACTGGCAAATTGTCCCCTCGCAGCGGTAGCATTGTTTACGCAACTCAATGCGTGACTAGCTATATTGAGCAACATTTACCTGATGACGTCGCTTGCCTGTCATTGATCGATGCCATCATGCATCAGTTGCCAATTCATGAACGACAAACAGAACGCTGGCGAGCAGAAATCTTATTAACGGATTTAGGCTTCAATGAAAGTCAATGGGAACAAAAAGCGAATCAAATTAGTGGCGGTCAACATACACGTTTGCTGTTAGGTCGTGCTTTAATTCAACAACCTGATTTAATGCTATTGGATGAACCAAGCAACCACTTGGATCTACCAACATTAATTTGGCTAGGTAACTTCTTGCATAATTGGAAAGGTAGCTTTGTTTTAGTATCACATGATCAAGAACTACTTGATAAAGTGACGAACAGCACATGGATCCTACGCGATAAAACATTGCATTTCTTCCGACTTGCTTGTACTGCGGCACGTCAAGCGCTGAATCAAAAAGACATCAGTGATGCACAACGCCACCAAGCAGAACAAAAAGAAATTGACCGTATAGCTTCAAGCGCCAAACGTTTAGCAATATGGGGGCATGTTTATGACAACGAAGGTCTTTCCCGTAAAGCTAAGCAAATGGAAAAACACATTGATAAACTAAAAGATGCACAAACAGAGCTAACTGAAGGTTATCAATGGAAACTAGCACTAAACGGTAAGTCGATTCCGGCTGACAGAGTATTAGAGCTTGATAACGCTCACATTGAAACCCCCAATGGAAACCCTCTTTTTACGACTGGATTTCATCAAGTAAAAAGTGGCGACCGTATCGCGATTATCGGGGCTAATGGCTGTGGTAAATCGACGTTGTTACGTTTGTTATGGCAACGTTTTCAACATGATATGCGTTATGACTCACAAGTTAAGTTTCATCCAGCAATCAGTACAGGCTATTATGACCAACAACTACACCAGTTGAATGATGATGATAGTTTGTCAGACGCTTTGAGGCCATTTGCTACTTTAGTCGATGAACAACGTAAAATGGCCCTCATTAGTGCCGGTTTTGCTTACAACCGCCATCAACAAAAGGTGGCGACATTAAGTGGTGGAGAGCGTGCAAGGCTGCTATTTATTGGCTTAAGTCTCGCTCAATATGAGCTAATTTTGTTAGATGAACCTACTAACCATCTTGATTTAGAAGGGAAAGAAGCTCTAAGTGAACAAATTTCACAATTCGAAGGTGCACTACTGGTAGTTAGCCATGATAAATGGTTAATCGAAAATAGTTGCCAACGTTTTTGGTATATCAATGATAATCGGCTAGAAGAATATCTTGATGTGAATGAAATATATCAGCAGATAGAAATGCAATCTCAGTCAAATAATATCACTGAAGCTAGCCGTTTCTCTCCAGCTGAAACAACAATCACTGAAATGGCTTCCCATGAAGATGAACTGTTAGAAACATTATTACAACTTGAAGAAAAGCTGCAAGCTGATAAGCAACGTAAATTAGCACATCAAAAACCACAACTTCAGCAACAATGGATGGATGAAATAGAAAAAATACAGGCACAATTAAACCTCTAAATTGAGCTCATAAAATAAAGGCCTCCTGTAGAATATTTATCAGGGGGCCTATTAGTTCTAATAATGCTCCATTTTATAGCGTATCTTTCCACTAAAAATTTAATTAATATATCGATAATAAAGGATATGTTAAGCATCTTGCGTCGGTGACAACAACATCACTTTAATTGAAGTGAGTTCATTCAAATAAAAACTCTATTTATACGTAAAACATAAAATCAGTGGGACAAAAATGATCGGTATTGGCGTTATAATTGCTATAGTTGTTGCTATTATTTTCTATTTTTTGAAAAAATATACATCAGAAACATCAACAATCACATCTTTTTCCGAAGCTGAGCCTCAGCTCGGTCATATATCCGAATCTCTTGAAATTGATACTCCAACGCTAAAACCAAATGAATGGGGGCTGATTTTAAGCCTACCGTATTCATGCTTTAATGGACATGCCTATAACGATTATAATAAAGGACCACATGACGGTGGACTATCACAGGCTTGGGGAGTATTTGATCGCTACAGCCTCATCCAGCAACTTTATTGGTTAATAACATCAGGCCATACAAATAATTATTATTTATTACGTGACCAAGTGTCATATGCAAATAAAGTTGAGTTACAAGACATCATTCAAGAAGTAGAAAACTCATCCGATTCTGAAGAAAATAAAAAAGAACAACTTTGGCGTATAGAAATGATGGATAAGAACGTCAATGATATCTGTAACGTCAAATATATTGCTTGGGATTTTGTCCGCTTCAGCAAATTGTGTCTTGATGGGTGCCGCGCGGGTTATATTACGATACAAGAAGCACAAGATTGGTCACTGATGAGCGCGTCTATGATCAAACGTATTTATACTGGATGGGAGGATTTTTGGGGAAATTTCCTTCAAACACGCTGGCTATGGGCGGCTAATGATAGTAATTGGTCCGAAAGTCAGCAAGAGTTTGCAGATAAAATTCAAGAAATATTATTTGATACCAGTTACCCGATAACCCAAGAGACTTGGGATCTCACTCTACCCGCTATGGATTTAGAGTCTTTTACCCGAGCAGTGGCTGGGGTGGGCTTTACAACTGAAGACGGTACGCCTGTTTCATTATCACAACTTGAAGCATCTATATCACAGCGTTTAATCTCAAGCCGACTTGATAGCTAATTACCCAATGACAATGATGGTTTTTTTTCAAAAAAGCCAATTAGCCTCTGCGAGATTTGACAGCTCCATCTAAAGAATTGAGAGTTACTAGCTTTGATATGGGTATCCACTCCTAATACAAAATACAAAGCAACTCTCATCTACCATACTAATTTTATTTTCATAGCCTCTTATCCTCTTATTAGGATAAGAGCTTTCATAACAAAATAACGATACGATATTTTGTTATGTACAAAACCCAGCCATGAATAATAAATTTATTGGCTAGTGGCTCTGCTATTTACCGTTGCGCTGACGCTTTGCTCTTTTAAAGTAAGAAGTTGGTACTTTAGGACACACAACCTCTTTAAAAGTAGCTTTTTTGCTTGAAAATTCTTCCGTATTTTCTTCTGCGACTTCTTTATGCTCTTCCGAGGTTTTTTTTACAGTATCTTTCATATAAGAAGGCCCTTTAGCTTGAATAATTTCATTGGTTTTTGCCATGTTCATTTCCTTCATTTGTCAACACGGAGTTCACCTGTTCGATACGCTCTACTGCGCGATTAATAATTTCAACAACTTGCTTTGACTGATCTAAACTCAGTTGTTGCAAAACAATTTTATGTCTCAACAACGACTTAAATTTCTCTACGGCAAGCTCTATCTCTTTGGCGTGCTGATTGCCTGCTTTTAACTCTTGTGCATAGTTCAGCTTATGTTTGACTTGTTCTAAAATATCAGCCTTTAGCAATAAGAAACATTTACCTTCAGGGGTCAGTGAAAAGCATTTTCGTCCTTTCCCTTGCTCTTTTTGAGCCACAATAAAACCCAACTCTTCCAGTAATGTTAAGGTAGGATAAATGACCCCAGGACTTGGACAATAAAACCCTGCTGTTTCTGCTGCTATTTTTTTGATTAACTCATAGCCGTAATTCGAGCCATCCGCTAATAAATACAGAATATAAATACGCAGCTGTTTCGGGTTAAACATTCTGCTTAAACTTTTACCATCGCAAGCGCACTGCTCTGCCGGTTGCTCATCTGTCATTTGTACTCTCAGTTATCTATACAGCTTTAAAACCGATATATCGATATCATAGTCTAATTTGCAAAAAATACCAGTTTAGATATATCTGTTTTTTTGCATAAAATGCTAATGAGAATTATTACTATATGGATATATGAGAAATGCGGTGACGAGAGTGCACATTCAATTGATAACTATCTTTTTATCTACTTGCTTACTCTACCAAAATAAGCTTCTTTTCTATAGCTATCATTTCAATCGTTCATATTGATAGCTTAAAAGCCCCTCAACATGCACCATTTCAATAATCAAATTTAGATCACATCTATTAAACGGTAGAAATAAAAAACCAATCGCATTCTAATTGCGATTGGTTTTTACCTTAATAAACTATTTTACTACTAACCAATATTCGGTAATAAATTAAATGCAATCCCAAGCTGAACACCAATAACGATTATTCCGCATACAAAGACAATAAATAACGCAGGTGCCCCACCTTTAACTTGATATTTTTTATCGTTAGTTAATCGTGATTTGAATGCCATTGCACTCGGTAATAATAAAGCAAGAATCGATAATGCAATAGCGGCGAACCCTAATGCCATCACAAACCCTTTAGGATAAAATAAGGCAAATACTAATGGAGGGATAAAAGTCAGTAATCCTGTTTGTAGACGGCCTGACATATTGTCTTGACGCTTAAATAAATCAGCAAGGAAATCAAATAGCCCTAATGCCACACCTAAAAATGAGGTTGCTAAAGCTAAACTCATAAACATCTGAGCGATAAATTCAGTTCTACCTGACATAACCACATTACGAATAGCATCAAGTAAACCATTTAAACCTGAATTCTCTGCCAATATGCCAACGAAAGTGGTGGTATCAATACTACCTAATGTCGCTATTTGCCACAGAATATAAGCAATCAACGGGATAGCACTACCGATAATAAAAATTATCCGTAATTTTTTCACGTTGCCACCCATATATTTGACAATACTTGGCACACTACCATGAAAGCCAAAGGAAGTGAAAAAGACAGGAATAGCAGACAGAATAAGCACTTTTTCTGTTGGCGCTGATAATAAATTTTGTTGCTCAACATGTGGCATCATTAGAGCCAAAATAATTACTAAAAAAACGATTTTTGCAGCGAATAATATACGGTTGATAAAATCGACGGAAGAAGTCCCAAAACAGACGACACCGCCTCCGATAACAGTGAAAATAACAATCCCCATCCAATCAGCCATTTCAATCGCGAAACTGCTTTTTAAATTAGACGTGATAATTTCACCTGCTCCACTAACATAAGCCGCGGTAAGTGCATACATCAAAAACATCATGCTAAAACCAGTAATGAATTTACCGCCTGAGCCTAAATAACGCTGTGCGACACTACCTATACCGGTTTCATAAGACTCATGTTGATACACTTCAACTAATAACAAAGCGGTATAACACATCAGTGCCCATAACGCGAACAGCATCACTAAGCTAACTAATGAACCGTTACCTGCTGCTGCGATAGGCATCGCAAGCATACCTGCACCGATTGTCGTACCTGCAACAATGAAAACACTACCAAGTGTACGATTCTTCATATTGAGTTCCTAAACCAAATGGCCTATAGAGTTATTTTTTGTTTTGAATGAGTGACTTTATTTTCTTCATCTATAAGTTGCTGTAATTTGCTTACGAAAATCCCCTTTAGCTCTTGCCAAAAATCGCTAAAGTGCTGCTTATCACGTAAGCAATGAGTCATAATGGCGGCACGCAAAACATACAGCGAATGTGTTTTTTCCCATTCCTGATCACTAAACCCCATGAGTCGACAAAAATTTTGGGGGTTATCACCATACTCTTCAGCAGTTAACGACGTCGATGAAGTGAGAAAATCGTTTGTATAAGAACGGCCGGCAGCATAGGAACATAATTCATAAAGTCGTTTATTAAGCTGATTTTGCTTTTCTAAGGAACGATTCCCCACTTCCTTGAACATAAAATTAACCATATGAAAATCAGGGGCTGGCATCGTCACAATTTCAAATTTACGCTCTTCGATTTCAAGTGGCGCGGAGGCATTCATGCTTTCGATCAACCAGTTTGCCGTGGTGAGTCCAGCGGCTATCACCTTGCCATAACCAAGTATATTTAAAGGTACTAAGCGGTGAGCAGCCCATACTGCCGCCGCAGTTGCCCCCGCTTTTGAGCCTTCCATGATCGAAGAACCTAACAAAACATTTTGTGGTTTTTCTGTTTTTCGCCCTTTTTCTACAACTTCTTCGAAAACATAAGCCGCATGGTAAGAAATAAGATCAACAATACGTTTATCTTTCATGCAAATGGCGCCAGCTGCATAAGGAATAAAGCCGACTTTGTGAGGATCAACGGTGATGGAATCGGCTTCCTGCAAAGCTCTAAAACTTTGGTAGACATCCCGCTTAGGCCAAATAATATCTGGGGGGAAAATACCTTCATTATGATAACGCTGGATCAACATGTCATATTCAATAAATTGATTGTTTTCATCTCTGAACATGGCACATGCGTAACCTGCATAAGCAGCATCAATATGTATATAAAAAGAGATGCCAAAACGCGACTCACATTCTTTACGTAAAGCAATCAGTTCAGCTACATTGTCAATTGCACCGGTTTCCGTTGTTCCAACCACTGCGACAACGGCTAAAATAGGCTCACCTTGCTCAATTAATGAAAACACAATTTGCCTCATTTGAGCTGTATCGGTGCGGTAGCTATCATCAACAGGCAGTTGAACGATATTTTGCTGCCCTAATCCCAAGATATCCATCGCTTTTAGCCATGAGTAGTGCTTCGACTGTGGAACAAGCAATTTACCTAATTTGCCTTGTTCAACCCCCTCACCTCGGCACGTCATATCTCTAACTTCTTCAAAAATACCTTTTTTCTTTAATTCATCAATCAAATCTAAAACAGCATTAGTTGGCATATTTAATAATGCCCTTTCTGTTTTATCTTTTAACAAATGCTGTGCTTGGGGGTGTTTAGACATTGCTAATGGTAACGTTTTAATATTACGAGCAACCCATAGCCCCTCATAATTAGCAACGGTCCCCCCCGAGGTAATATGCCCCCAGGAACGATTTACGTCATAACCAAACATGGCACACAGATCTAACCCTGCTTCTAGCTCTAACTGAGTTGTTGTCGGTGAAGATTCTTGAGCACAATTATTTGGGTTATACATCATTGCCATAACATAGGCGAGATTGGAAATCATCAAGGTGTCCGCATTCATGTGCCCCATATAACGCGGTGAAAACCAAGGAATTGACGTTGTTTTTAGCTTTGAGGATAGTTGATTTAAAATACCTTCGGTACGATATAAAGTGTCCCGGTAATCGGGGGCATAACGGTCAACCGTAGTCACATATTCAGGATCTTCAGGATGGTAACCAGAGCGCCAATGCATATGTTCAGTGACTGCGTATTCCATCATCTCTTTGAAAAATACTGCATTTTCAGATTTAGGCCCAAGGAATAACGCATCTACGTTCATTTTTGAGTTATTAAAATTTGTCATTATCACTACACCTTTAAATTATCACCCATGATGAAAGGTCATATTTAATTTAGGTAACTACTATCATTGGAAAGTGATATAACGGAATACATGTCTTTAAAAGACAAGAATATATTAATAATATTGTTGTCAGTTAGAAATTTTTGATAGACAAACCGTTAAAAAGCCAACTTAGGTATAGATATAATCCATATTTATTAAAATATTAATAAACGTTTCTTTATTTAAATCGGATTTGTGCGCAAGAACAAAATTTAGAAAAATTGTCTGCTGTAAAGAGATATTTACGCCAAAATAGCTTGAAAATGTAAAGGAATTGTTATAGATGAGACATATAAACCAACCATGATAACACGAGTTTACCATGGTTTTCAAAAAGTAAGATTAAATTTAATCAGTTGTTTGTTAACACTATTTTTCCATATAAATCGCCTGATTCCATATACAAATGCGCATCAATCACTGCACTCAATGGATATGTTTTGTTAATAAAAGGTTTTAATTCACCTTTTTGCAACATACCCCATACCTGCTCTTTTAATTCCTGAGCGATACTCGCCTTCTCGGCGATAGTACGGGAACGCATCGTTGAACCTGTGTGAATCAATCGTTTTAACATTAATGGCATTAAATTAAGGTTTTTGGGATTTCCCTGCATCATACCAATCTGTATGATCCTGCCGAACTTAGCAGCAACCTGATAATTTTTAGCTACATAATCGCCACCCACAATGTCAACAACCATATCAACGCCTCGTGAATGGGTATATTCAAGCGTTTTTTGAACAAAATCATCATTTCGATAATTAATGATACAATCAGCACCTAATGATTTAGCGACTTCCGCCTTCTCGACAGAGCCAACGGTAGTTATTACTGTCGCACCAAACGCTTTCGCCAGCATAATAGCCACAGAGCCTATCCCAGATGTTCCGCCATGGATCAAAACGCTTTCACCTTTAGATAATTTACCTATTTGAAATACATTAGCCCAGACAGTAAAAAAGTTTTCAGGTACCGCAGCACCTTCAATAAAAGATAAATTACCTAAAGGTAATGCGATGTCTTTATGTACCAAACAGTATTCTGCGTAACCCCCTCCAGCGACTAGCGCACAGACTCGCTCTCCAATCTGCCACTGTTCTACATCATCGGCTTTGGCAACAATAACCCCCGCAATTTCTAACCCTAAAATTGGCGATGCATCCGAAGGCGGTGGATAAGCTCCCATACGTTGTAAGACATCCGGTCGATTAACCCCAGCGGCTTCAACTTTAACTAGTAAATAGCCTTCAGTAACAACAGGTAAAGGTTGCTCAATAATTTGCAATTTATCTGCACTACCAGGAGTAATAACGTCGACGACTTTCATCATAGTGGGAATATTTAATTGGTCATTTTCCATTTATGGCTCCTAGGAAATTTTAATTTAAACCTAATATTACAAGTTTGTTTAAATATTAGGGGTAATGTTAATTTTATGATTGTCAAAATATGAACTTCAAATAAATATGAGTGAGACTATCCATTTTACCTATTAGCGTTTTTTCTGTTTTATTGCCGCTTAAGTTAAATTAATAATATCATAAAGTTATTTATATTTGTGCGTAATTGCCCAACTCTTTTGTTTTTATACGATTTTCTTTTCTAGATAATTCTGTTTTATCTTTCTACTTATCAGTCGCTTTATCTTATGTTAAAATTGACTCATATCAATAATTTTAACTTGTATTGAGCATTTAATATGATCCCAGAAAAAAGAGTTGTTCGTCGCATCCAGTCTGGTGGTTGTGCTATTCATTGTCAGGATTGTAGTATTAGCCAACTATGCATTCCTTTCACATTGAATGAACACGAACTGGATCAACTTGATAATATTATCGAGCGTAAAAAACCTATCCAAAAAGGCCAAGCATTATTCAAGGCTGGCGATGAATTACGTTCTTTGTATGCCATCCGCTCAGGAACAATCAAAAGCTATACCATCACTGAAGAAGGTGATGAGCAAATTACCGGTTTCCATTTAGCAGGTGATTTGGTTGGTTTTGACGCAATTATACATACACAGCACCCAAGTTTCGCACAAGCCCTTGAAACATCAATGGTTTGTGAAATTCCATTTGAAACACTTGATGATTTGTCAGGTAAAATGCCAAATCTGCGTCAACAAATTATGCGTTTGATGAGTGGAGAAATAAAAGGTGACCAAGAAATGATTCTTTTATTGTCTAAGAAAAATGCTGAAGAACGTTTAGCTGCATTTATTCTTAATTTATCTCATCGTTTTGCAGAACGTGGTTTCTCTCCTAGAGAGTTCCGTTTGACCATGACCCGTGGTGATATTGGTAACTATTTAGGCCTGACCGTTGAGACCATTAGCCGTCTTTTAGGACGTTTCCAAAAAAGCGGTATGTTAAGTGTGAAAGGTAAATACATTACTATCGAAGATATGGAAAAACTAACTGATATTGCTGGTAAAGTTTCTACTGTCTCCTGCCCATAGTGCTATTTCACAGGTCACAAATTTCAATTTGTGACCTCTCACGATTATTTTTTATCAATTCTTGCCTATTTTTCCTCAATACCTTAGTTTATCTTTAGTTAAGGAATGTCCAGCCGTTATGAGGATTTTAATATGGCAAACTATAGAAATCTCCTAGTTGCAATTGACCCAAATCAGGATGATCAACCTGCATTACGACGTGCTGTCTATATAGTGCAACGTAATGGTGGACGGATTAAAGCATTCTTACCTATCTATGATCTTTCCTATGATATGACGACCTTACTCTCCCCAGAAGAGCGGGATGCTATGCGTAAAGGGGTCATTAACCAAAAAGCTGCGTGGATCAAGCAACAAGCTCATTTCTATCTCGAAGCAGGTATTGAGATAGAAATTAAAGTTATTTGGCACAATAAACCTTATGAAGCAATCATTCAGGAAGTTATTAGCGGTGAACATGATCTGTTATTAAAAATGGCTCACCAAACAGACAACTTTGAATCGATTATTTTTACACCTCTAGATTGGCATTTATTAAGAAAATGCCCTTGCCCTGTTTGGATGGTGAAAGATAAAGTTTGGCCGGATCATGGCTCTGTTGTTGTTGCCGTCAATTTATCGAATGAAGAGTCTTACCACGATGACCTTAATATCAAATTAGTTGAGAAAACTAAAGATTTAGCAACACGTATTGTCAAAGAGCAGGAAATTCATTTAGTCAGTGCTTACCCTGTTGCACCGATGAATATCGCTATCGAATTACCTGATTTTGACCCAAGCCTCTATAACAATGCTTTACGTGGTCAGCATCTCATCGCAATGAAAGAGCTACGCCAAAAATTTTCAATTGATGAAAAGTATACCCACGTTCGTGAAGGCTTACCTGAAAAAATCATCCCTGAAATGTGCGAAGAGCTACATGCGGGGGTTGTGGTACTTGGGATATTAGGTCGCACAGGTATTTCTGCGGCTTTTCTAGGCAATACTGCCGAACATGTGATTGATAAACTGAAATGTGATTTATTGGCAATCAAACCAGATGGTTTTGTATGTCCTATCACTATTGATGATTAGTCTTACATAACTTTTAGCGTTCTAAAAAGCTCTGTAGCTAATCAACTACAGAGCTTTTATTATTTACAACGATTTCAAAATTGCATCAACACTGGCTTTTGCATCGCCAAACAACATCTGTGTATTTTCTTTAAAGAATAATGGATTTTGCACACCTGCGTACCCAGTATTCATTGAACGTTTAAATACAATCACGTTATTTGCTTTCCACACTTCCAAAACAGGCATACCTGCAATTGGGCTATTTGGATCTTCTTGCGCTGCTGGGTTAACCGTATCGTTAGCTCCAATCACTAATACTGTATCTGTATCAGAAAAATCATCATTAATTTCATCCATTTCTAATACGATATCATAAGGCACTTTGGCCTCAGCCAATAGCACGTTCATATGGCCGGGTAAGCGCCCTGCAACGGGATGAATACCGAAACGGACGTTAATACCGCGCTCACGTAATTTCGCGGTAATATCATGCACAGGGTATTGTGCTTGAGCCACTGCCAAACCATAACCTGGAGTGATAATAACAGAAGTGGAATTTTTCAATAATTCAGCGACTTCTTCAGCAGTTGTTTCACGGTACTCACCCATTTCTTCTTCGCTGCCCGTTGATGAGCCATCTGTACCAAACCCACCAGCAATAACACTAAAGAACGAGCGATTCATTGCCTTACACATAATATAAGACAGTATTGCCCCTGATGAACCAACTAAAGCCCCTGTGACAATCAACAGATCATTACTTAACATAAAGCCTGCCGCCGCCGCTGCCCAACCTGAATATGAGTTCAACATTGAAACAACAACTGGCATGTCTGCACCACCGATTGATGCCACTAAGTGCCAACCAAATGCTAATGCAATCACTGTCATGATCAACATCGTAAAGACTTGTAGACCAACACTGTTTGTCTTTACAAAGATCAGCAACAGAACAAACGAGACAACCAAAGCCGCTAGATTCAATTTATGGCGATTTGGTAGCATCATTGGTTTGGATGAGATCTTACCTGAAAGCTTACCATAGGCGACAATCGAACCCGTAAAGGTTACTGCCCCAATGAAAATACCTAGAAAAACCTCAGTGAGATGGATATTTTCCATCACGGGTTCCAGATGCCCTTCACTGGCAATAAAGCTATTGAAACCGACAAGTACTGCCGCTAAACCAACGAAGCTATGTAAAATAGCAACTAATTCAGGCATTTCTGTCATTTCAACTTTTTTGGCTAAACGGATACCGATTACGGCACCAATCACCATAGCCACGATCATCCAACCGATATTGGCACTATCTGGTCCAAGGATCGTTGCCAATAAGGCAATAGCCATTCCTGCAATACCATATGTGTTCCCTCGTTGAGAACTCTCATGACGCGATAGGCCTGCAAGACTAAAAATAAATAGGATAGCAGCAACGATATAAGCTGCTGTCACAACTCCACTTGACAACATAAGTTACCCCTTATCCTTTACGAAACATTTTTAACATACGTTGGGTAACCGTGAACCCACCGAATATATTGATACTGGCGATCAATATGGCAATAAAGGATAAGAAACCAACCCATCCCCCTGAGCCTATCTGCAACACAGCTCCAACAACAATAATGCCAGAAATCGCGTTTGTTACAGACATCAACGGCGTATGTAGTGCATGTGTAACGTTCCAAACAACGTAGTAACCCACAACACAAGCCAGTGCAAACACAGTAAAATGCGATAAAAACTCTTTTGGCGCTGAATTAGCGAACCAACCAAAAAGAATGATTGCCAATGCCATCAAGCTATATTTTACCGCAGGTGACATTTTCTTCTTCTCTGGAGCTTTCGCTTTTTCTGTCGCTTGAGGCTTCGCCTGCGGCTGAGCAGATACTTGAATGGGTGGTGCTGGCCAAGTGATTTCACCTTGCTTAACCACAGTGACACCGCGAATGACTAAATCATCAAAATCAATGTTGATTTGACCATCCTTCTCTTTGCATAACAACTTCATTAAATTCACGAGGTTGGTACCATACAATTGAGAAGATTGAGTCGGTAAACGGCTCGGTAAATCAGTATAACCAATGATTTTGACGCCATTATCAGTGACAACTAACTTGTCGGCCTGAGTCAATTCACAGTTACCACCTGTTTGTGCAGCTAAATCGACAATGACACTACCCGGTTTCATTGATGCAACCATTTCTTTGGTAATCAATTTAGGTGCAGGACGACCAGGGATCAGAGCCGTTGTGACAATAATATCCACTTCTTCTGCTTGAGCTGCAAATAATGCCATTTCGGCCTTAATAAAGGCTTCTGACATCACTTTTGCATAACCGTCACCACTGCCAGCTTCTTCTTTGAAATCTAATTCAAGGAATTCTGCGCCCATACTTTGTACTTGCTCTTTTACTTCAGGGCGAGTATCAAAGGCACGAACAATGGCACCTAGACTACCTGCCGCACCAATTGCCGCTAACCCCGCGACACCAGCACCGATAATCATCACTTTTGCTGGCGGTACTTTACCCGCAGCAGTAATTTGACCCGTAAAGAAACGGCCAAACTCATGAGCCGCTTCCACAATGGCACGATAACCCGCAATATTGGCCATTGAACTTAATGCATCCAGTGCTTGAGCACGAGAAATCCTTGGTACAGCATCCATCGCCATCACATTGATATTTCTTGCTTTTAAAGCATCCAATAATTCAGGATTTTGCGCTGGCCAAATAAAACTTACTAAGGTTGCACCTTCTTTAAATAATGGTGTTTCATCTTCTGATGGCGCATTAACTTTAAATACAATATCAGCCGAAAATGCAGTGTCACGATCAACAATTTCGGCCCCTGCCTGCTCATATGCTACATCATCAAAACTAGCTAAATGTCCCGCATCCTTTTCTACACAAACAGTGAAGCCGAGTTTAAGTAACTGAGCCACTGTTGATGGTGTAGCAGCAACACGAGCTTCATTGGCAAGTCGTTCTCTTGGTATACCAATACGCATAATGTTCCCTTTTCAAAGCTAAAGTAATTTTGTCTTTATTCAGGTTTACTAAAAATTAACCATATTAGATGGAAAAGTCTTATTTTTAGTCAAAACACTCTTATCATGTCCTAATAACCTACTGAAAATAAGCTTCTTGATCCATAATTGATCTCGATTCTTAGACAGTAAATGGAATTCGCAGTGAAAATCTTAGTTTTAGGTCAATAAAACACTGGATAGCTTAAAAAAACTGGTAATAATGACTAGTCAATCATTATTTATTTCTTATAAAAAGAAAATGATGAGACAACTTGGCAAGTTACGTGTAATAATCACATGCATGTGTTACAACTAAGATCCAGCACTTTTAAAATAAATTGCGCAAGTCGGAAGGATTTTGTATGAAGCTGAAAACTACGGCCATCGCAGCCGCGGTGTTATCATTAATCAGTATTACTGCTACACAGGCAGCTGTTGAACTGACGCCCAAACAGGCAGAAGAGTTAAAACCTTATGAGCGCATAACTGTGACTGGGCGCTTTAATGCTATTTATGAAGCATCCGATGCCGTTTCACGTCGAGCTGATAAAGTGGGCGCTTATGCCTTTTATATCCAAAGCTTAGATGATGTAGGTGATAGCGGTAATATGCGAGTTGTTGCAGATCTTTACCAAAAAGATGCTAAATCAGTAGAAGAAACTAAGCGCCGTGTATTTGGCGGTGTTGAAGAAATGTCAAAGGCAGATGCTGCACAGTATGAACCGTTTGATGCTGTAACTGTAAATGGTTTTTACCCTTCTCAGCCTGACCTATACGAAGCCATTGCTAAAAAAGCCAAAGAAAAAGATGCAGCTTCATTCTATGTGGTGCGTAACGTCGCAGTAAACGATGGTGGTAATACCCTCGCAACTGCTTATATTTACAAAAAAGATGCTCCTAAACGCCAAGTTCAACTTGAAGACGCTGTTGTTCCCGCAGATTCAGAAGCAGGTAGAGCATTACTCGCTGAAGGTGGCGAAGCCGCTAAGAAAGTACGTATTCCAGGTGTAGCGTCATCAGAGGAGCCTACTGTTGCTGTTGGTCGTTTCTTTGAAACTTCAAGCAGCGCTCCGGGTAAAACCAGTGTAACGTTACCTAGTGGTTATGTAATTGAAGAAGTCAATAAAATGGCAGCTGCACAAATGGTACCATTTGATTCGATTACCTTCTCTGGCTATTACACCAATACACCTGAAGTTCGTTACCAAATCGCCAAGCGTGCTGAAGCGAAAGGTGCTAAATACTTCCATATCACCCGTGAGTGGCAGTCTAACGGTGGTAGTGTGACAATTAGTGCTGATTTATTCAAATAAATCATATCACGCTTTAAAAAGAGCCAGCTTCGAAAGAACTGGCTCTTTTACTTTCTAGATTAATTATCCCACATTCACAATCTCTTATCTGAATAAAAATCTTCTAGAAGTGCATATTTTCCCATTGCATAACTGCCATTTCCTTGTAGAATCCCTGCACTTTATCGTACTAATAGATGAACTATCTATAATTTAAAACTGTTTTAGTTTAAATGCGCAGACAAATTATAGATTTAACGTTATTTTAACTTCTGATTGTAGAATAACCAGGAAATACATTGAAACATACACTTAGTCTCACTGCCCTTACCGCTCTCGTTCTTAGTTCCATGGTAGGCGCCGGTGTATTTAGCCTGCCACAAAACATGGCTGAAGTTGCTAGTCCACTAGCGTTGATTATTGGATGGTCGATCACGGGTATTGGTATCCTATTTCTTGCTTTTTCACTGCTACTACTTTCGCGTATACGTCCAGACCTTGATGGCGGAATTTTTACCTATGCAAAAGAAGGCTTTGGTGAGCTGGTTGGCTTTTGTTCCGCTTGGGGATATTGGTTATGTGCGGTTGTCGCCAATGTTTCCTATTTAGTCATTGTCTTTGCTGCGATTAGCTTTTTTACTGATACCCCTGAAAGAGTCATTTTTGGTGATGGTAATACTTGGCAAGCATTGATGGGCGAATCGATTTTATTGTGGTTTGTGCATTATCTTGTGTTACGTGGTGTACAGACCGCTGCGGGTATCAACAAACTCGCGACTATGGCAAAACTGATCCCATTAGGTTTGTTTATTGTTTTGGCATTCATTGCATTTAAACTTGATATTTTCGACGCAGATTTTAGTGGGATTAGCCTTGAAGTGCCTGTATGGCAACAAGTCAAAGACACTATGTTAATTACCCTATGGGTATTTATTGGTATCGAAGGCGCTGTTGTCGTTTCAGCGCGTGCTAAAAATCGCCGCGATGTCGGCTTAGCCACTGTTTTTGCCGTCAGCTCTGCATTAATTATCTATATTTTAGTCACACTGCTCTCACTAGGCATTATGCCAAGAGCTGAACTGGCTGAGATAAAAAATCCATCAATGGCAGGTTTGATGGTAAATCTGATTGGATCTAGCGGTGAAATTATTATCGCCGCAGGGTTGATCATTTCTGTGTGTGGTGCCTACCTTAGTTGGACCATTATGGCAGCAGAGGTGCCTTATATCGCAGCACAACATCAATCGTTCCCAAAGATCTTTAACAAATTAAATAATAACGATGCCCCTTCATCCTCTTTGTGGCTAACAAATGGTGCAGTACAGCTCTCTTTAGTTCTGATATGGCTAAGCGGTAGTAACTATAATACATTGTTGACTATTGCCTCAGAAATGATTTTGGTACCCTACTTTTTGGTTGGGGCCTTTTTGATTAAAGTGGCTTTTGAACGTCACAATAAGCCACTATTAATGGTCGGCATTGTCGCAAGCTCTTATGGCCTTTGGCTATTGTATGCTTCTGGACTTATTAATTTGATGTTATCCGTTGTACTCTATGCTCCAGGAATACTTGTTTTTTGGTATGCACGTTCACAACAATCAAATCAAGTCGCTTTAAGCAGCATTGAAAAAATAACCGCGCTTGCCATCATAGCTGGAGCCATTCCTGCTACGTACTATCTTTTTGTATAGTGCTTCACTAGGTCACTACATGGATTATTCCATGCAGTGACCTCTTCTACTCACCTTTGTTGACTATTTGCTCCCACTCCTCACATTTTTCCCTTGATCGCCTTTTTATATACTTACATTCCGCACTTTTGCTGCATTAGGCTAACGTTATCTATTAGTATGTTGTAACTAAACCGCCTTATTTAAATGAAGTGGTAATGGTTAACTAATTTAGTATTAGTACCCTTTTCTTGTTTTTCACAAGAAAATTATCAGCATATTAACCTAAAAAAATATCTAGTTACTAATTCAAATAATAGAAAGTAGTTACTACTGATAAAAAAATATGCGTAAATTTCTTGATTTAGTTTATCTAAAAATACCTCTTTTTCGTTCTCTAAATGGCCTTATTATATTGCGCACAATTCGTTGGTTATTTTAAACAAACATAGCAATACATCATTTACAAGGTTATATAATGAAAAATATATTAAAATACGTACTAATTATTCTATCTTTTAGTTCTTCTTTGTCTTTCGCTGTTGATGGTGAAATAAAGTTTGTTGGTAGTATAATCCCCACAGCTTGCTCCATTGATACTGATTCAGTTCATAAAGTTGTTAATATGGGCAAAGTTTCAGCCTCCTCTTTCAATAATAAAAATAGTGTTGCAGCAGCAACACCTTTTAGGATCACGCTATCCAATTGCCCTACTGACTATAAAAAAATTCAGTTTAAATTTGATGGAAAAACCGATCAATCTAACCCAAGCTTATTAAGCCTTTCAAATAATCCAACCTCTACGCCAGCAACTGGTGTAGCAGTTGCCCTTTATGAAGAAAATAGTATTCGCCGTATTCCTTTAAATGGTAGCACCCAATTTAAGGAAATATCACCGAGTAAAACAGTTGAAATGAATTTTGTCGCTAAATACATCGCGACTAGCGATCAAGTAACGCCAGGTTCCGCAGATGCATTAGCACATTTTAGTATTATTTATCAATAAAGTGGAGAGAGGAAGGAGAGAATATATTCTCTCCTTATTTATTATGAAAAATATATTATTGATTTTATTTTTTATAACTTTTAATTGTTATAGTGGTATCGTAATTAATGGCACTCGTTTTATTTATTCACAAAATGAACGTGAAATTGCCTTATCTATAGAGAATCCAGAGGAAAATACAACCTATCTTATCCAATCATGGATTGAAAAAGAAAACTATAAAACTAATGATTTTATACTCACTCCCCCATTATTTAAACTAAATCCCCAAGCAATAAATAAGTTAAGAATAATGAAAACTAAACCATCACTTCAAGATGATAAAGAAACACTATATTGGCTACATATCAAATCATTACCCTCTCTTAGTGAAAATATTGAAAACAGTCTTCATATTGTTGTGAAATCAAGTTTTAAACTTTTTTATCGTCCTGAATCATTAAGTAAAACTGCCGACTCTGCCTTTAAAAAATTATTATTCAATTACCGAAACCACTCTCTAACTGCGAAGAACCCAACAGGTCATTACATTACACTTAGGGAGTTGAGGATTGATGATGTTGATATTACTGAACCAGGAATGATTGCTCCTTTTAGTGAATTATCATGGGAAATTCCCATTTCCAAGCCTAACACTGTATATTGGAATGCATTAAATGACTATGGTGGGAAAACACAATTAACATCACAAAAACTATTATTAAACAATGAATAAAAATAAAATATCTCTATTACTAGCAATAATAATTTCCTTTTCTACTCAAGCAGAACGTTTTAACTTAGAAGCTCTAGATCACATTGAAAATACAAATGAAGTAGAAAATATATTATTCCATTTGGATAATCAACCCGAAGGGTTTTATTCTGTTGATATTGTTATTAATAACCAAAAATCATTCACAGAAAACATTCAGTTTAAACATATGAAAAATCGATTATCCCCAACGTTTACTAAAAAACACCTTATACGTATGGGCTTAACTAACCATATTATTAATACTCTGTTTTCTATTAATAATGATATCACGAGTAATAATCTAGAAACAGTTATTGATGGTTATTCTGATTATTTTGATTTTAATCATTTAGTATTGAATATCAATATACCTCAAATGTATATCAATCAGTTGCCTTATGGAAATGAGGGGCAAGAACATTGGGATCATGGAATAACATCCGCCTTCATTGAATATGATATTTCTGGTAGTCACAATACAAATAATAAACCAGAAAAAAACAACCATATTAATCTCTCACTACAAAATGGCTTTAATTATATTGGTTGGCGATTACGTAACAGCTTTACCTATTCACAAGAAAATAAATGGCAATTTTATAACACCACCTTGTCTTATCCACTTGCTTTATTAAAAAGTCAATTAATTATAGGTGAGTATTATCTAGCTTCATCATTTTTTATGCCCTTCACATTTAAAGGGATATCACTATCAAATGATGAGTTAATGTATCCTGATTATGATTCTTATTTTTCTCCTATTTTACAAGGCATTAATTATAGTCCATCCCAAGTAACCGTGACACAAAATAATATTGTTATTTATAATGAGCACTTGCCTGCTGGTCCTTTTACATTAAATAGATTAAAACCTATTAGCCATAAAGGTTTTTTTGAAATGACGATCACTGAAACCAATGGTAAAGTGCGTAAATATCTTTACCCATACTCATCTACTCCATTAATGATAAAGTCAGGCCAATTTCGTTATGCTTTAAATGGTGGAAAAACCACAGAAAAACAAGGAACATTAACACCCTATTTTATTCATGGTGAAATAAAATATGGAATTAATAATCACCTAACAACCTACACAGGCGCAATTCTGTCATCGCCTTTTAAATCTTTAACCGTAGGCGGTTCATTTACTAACTATTTAGGCGATTTTACTCTTGATTGGAGCCATGCATATAGTCATGAGGAGCGTTCAAATACCTATCAGATAGAATATTCACGAACATTTGTTTCCACAGGTAGCGATATTTCGTTCAGTACACAATGGATAGATAACCCGAAAATTCGCCAAATATCTGATGTGATCAAAAGAATGCCACCTTATTATCCCCATTACCCCCAACAAACATTTAAGCTCCATATATCACAGCCTATTAGCCATTATGGTAATTTATCATTATCAGCTTCCCAACAGAAATTTGCTAATACCGATAATTATCAGTGGTTATACAATATTGGCTATTCTGGAAATATTCACGAATATCATTTTAGTCTCAATTACCAATCGAATTACTCTTTTATTGATAAAAAGAGTGAGCATGCCATCTCCGCTGCTCTGATTATTCCAATTAGTGCTTGGTTACCCAATACACATTTTAGCTATCAAACTCAGTTCATTCAAAATAGTTATCATAACCATCAAGCGACTCTAACAGGAACAACTGAGGGTGATCATTTCATGGCCTATACCTTACAACATAACTACCGTAATCCTCTTTGTTGCTCAACATCAGATCCCAATTCAGAAACACGCGTTTATACCCAATACCAACATCATCAATTTTCGTTGAATGCAGGTTATGGTTATAACCAACACCATCAAATTAGCTATGGTTTACACAGCGCCATTGTGGCTCACCCTTATGGTGTGACATTCACTCCTAGTCGAGGCGATACGGCCGCTCTGATCATTGTACCTGAAACTAAAAATGTTCATTTAGATCATCATACAAACAATATTACTGACAGTGCGGGGCATACTATCGTTAATTACCTTCAACCATATCGGAGAAATAGTTTTGCTATTGATACGCAGACTTTACCTTTAGAAGCTGAAATTGATGATAGTAATCAATCTATTCTGCCGACGAAAGGCGCTCTAGTTGCTGTTCATTTCCCCGTAAAACTCGGTAAACGTGTATTTTTTACCATCCAACTTACTGATGGTTCACTTGCACCATTTGGTGCCATCGCCAGCTTAAGTACTAAAGACGTTATTGATACAAAAACAGATATCAATGTTGGGATTATTAGTGACATGGGGCAAGTTTACTTAAGTGGGCTTGAATCATCAGGTACTATTAAATTGAAATGGGGAGAACAACAATCTCAACAATGTGAGTTTGAATATCAATTATTAGCGTCGCACTTTGATCAAGGGTTTTACCACCTACCCGCCATATGTCAACGTAAGGAAGCTTTATGACAATATTAAATTCTCGTTTATGGATTGGTTGTATTTTAGTCTCAAAAAGCGTTTATGCATCACAATGCCAGTATGAGCCCAACTTTACTCCACATCATAATTCTCTCTCCCTCGGTGATGTCATCATACCTCACCGACTCCCAGCAGGATCGGTGATCAAAGAAATTACACTTAATGAGATTGATCAATACCCACCGATGGTAAGTTGCCCGACACCAACTAGCGCTCAATGGGATAATAGTCTGTTTCCTTTATTATCAGAGCAACACCACGCAACACATCAAACTAATATTGATGGTATTGGTATTCGTTTTATTCCCCAAGAACACACGTTTAGTCATGCTAAGCTCCCTTTTATCAATCATTCACCCTACTTTTGCGACAACACCTCATATCGTTATCGCTATTGTGGGAATGCATTTAGAGGGATCCGAGTTCAATTAATTAAAACCAAGTCATCTACAGGCTCTGGTGAACTCGATTCACATCAATTAATTGCTGCTTCAATAGGTAATTTGATCGTGCAAAGTTATCGTTTTCTCAACACTCGAATTATTACCCCAAGCTGTGAATTACAAGAAAAACATAAGCGCGTCAAAATGAATAAAGTTAAGCAAAGCCAATTTCGAGGCGTCGGTAGCCACTCATCACCGATCCCCTTTTACTTAACTTTAAACTGTAATGGCGCAACAGCTGTTGGTGCTATTTTTAGTGGACGATCTGCGGGTTACTTTGATGATTCAGTGATAGCACTAGACAACCGTTCGGACAGTGCTGAAGGTATTGGCCTACAAATCCTTTTTGAAGGTCAAGCAATTCCCCTGAATAAGCCATTCCATTTAGGAACTAGTTTCGATAAAAGCCCGTATGCCGTCTATTTCTCCGCGCAATATACCCAAACTCAACCTCATATTCGTGCTGGCAAGGCTAATGCAACAGCAACACTACAAATTATTTACCCATAAACGCGAAGCCCTCGCGATAAAACGAGGGCTCACAGGCTTATACTAATCATTAAAGGGATTGGCTCAAGCTTTCCATTGCTTGAATAATCCGTTTATCTGAGATTGGATATGGTGTTCCTAATTGCTGTGCAAATAAACTAATACGCAATTCTTCTATCATCCAGCGAATTTCTTGAACTTCAGGTAGCTTCAACTGCGCTGGTGTTAGCTTGGCTTTCCATTGCTGCCACATATTCGTCACGTGCTCAACTTTACTTAATTGAGCACGGTCTCTATTTGGATCTATCGCTAACTTTTCTAATCTACGTTCAATTCCATTTAAGTACCGTAACACATCAGCTAAGCGCTTCCAGCCATGCTCGGTGACAAAGCCTTTAAAGACTAAACCTGACATTTGTGCTTTTATGTCAGAAAGTGCCATTGCCATTGAAAAATCAACGCGACCTTTCAAACGCTTATTAATAGCAAACACAGCGGTGAGAATTTGTTCAACCTGTTTAGCAATATGAACAACCGCATCATTCAACTCAGCACGGACAAAATCTTGCAGCTGACTAAAGCCCTCTTCTGACCATACTGGTCCGCCATAGCTATCAATAAGTTGGTCAATACCACAAGCGATACAGTCATCAATTAATTCTAATACTTTACCATAAGGGTTAAAGTACAAACCGAGTTTAGATTTATTCGGTAATTTCTCATGTAAATATTTAATTGGCGATGGAATATTTAGCAATAGTAATCGGCGAACACCTGCCCACATTGCTTGTTGTTGTTCAAACTCAGTTTCAAATACTCGGATCCCAACACTGTTTTTTTCATCAACTAATGCAGGGTAAGCTTTGACTGAATATCCGCCACGTTTTTGTTCATAACGCTGCGGTAGCTCACCGAAACTCCATATATGTAAGCCACTTTGTTCTATACCATCATCAACCACTTCCGAAAGTGTTTCTTGTACTTTCTCTTTCAAGCTATTTTTTAATACATCAAGATCTTGTCCTTCGGCGATGGTTTTATTCTTTTCACCAACCACACGGAAAGTCATTTTTAAATGAATAGGTAGCTGTTCTAACTGCCAAGCTTCACGATCAACGGTGACTCCCGTCATTCTGCGCAATTCACGCTCTAGCTTATCTAAAATGCTACCGTCGGGTACTGGTACTCGCTCAAGAAATGCTTCGGCATAGTTTGGTGCAGGTACAAAATTGCGTCGTATAGGTTTTGGTAAAGACTTAATCAACGCAACAACCAGCTCTTGTCGCAAGCCCGGTACTTGCCAATCAAAACCTGAATTTTGTACCTGATTCAAAATAGCTAAAGGAATATGTACCGTTACACCATCTGCATCAGTGCCCGGCTCGAATTGATAACTTAAACGGAATTTTAACTCACCTTGGTACCAATAATTAGGATAATCCAGCGTGGAAACATTCGCCGCATCTTCTTTAATCAACATGTTTTTTTCAAAACTAAGCAGATCAGGTTGCTGCTTAGATGCTGATTTCCACCAGCTATCAAAATGACGAGCAGAAATGACATCATTTGGAATACGCTGATCATAAAAGGCAAATAAGGTCTCATCATCAACCAAAATATCACGACGACGTGATTTATGTTCTAAGTCCTCAACTTCAGCAAGTAGTTTATGGTTTTCTCTAAAAAATGCATGACGAGTAACCCAATCCCCTTCCACTAAGGCGTGGCGAATAAATAACTCACGGCATAATAATGGATCTATCGTACTATAGTTAACTTGTCGCGCTGTAACGATTGCTAAACCATATAACGTCACTTTTTCTGATGCCATCACAGCACCTTGCGACTTAGACCAATGGGGTTCACTGTAATGGTGTTTGACCAAATGTTCCGCTAGCGGCTCAATCCATTCAGGTTCAATTGATGCAGCAACTCTTCCCCACAATTTTGTTGTTTCCACAAGCTCCGCAACCATTGCCCATTTAGGTGGTTTTTTGAATAATCCAGAGCCTGGAAAAATAGTAAATCGTGCATTTCTAGCGCCTGTAAATTCTGGTTTTTCTACATCTTTTTGGCCAATATGGGAGAGTAACCCCGCCAGTAATGATGTGTGGATCCCGCGAAAATCAGCTGCGACGCTATTAATCGCGAAGCCCTGTTCTTTAATGACTTGTCGAAGTTGGGTGTAAAGATCTTGCCATTCACGGATCCGCAAATAATTCAGGAAGTCTTGACGACACATTTTACGAAATTGGGCGTTAGATAACTCTTCTTGCTGCTCTTTTAAATAGTTCCATAAGTTGAGGAACGCCAAAAAATCAGATTGTTTGTCATGAAAACGACGATGTTTTTCATCCGAAGCCTGCAGCTTATCCAATGGACGTTCACGCGGATCTTGAATCGACAGAGCAGAAACAATCACCATGGTTTCACGTACTGCACCATGCTTTCTTGCTTCAATTACCATTCGAGCCAAACGAGGATCCACAGGTAATTGGGCTAATTGGCGACCAATATCTGTGAGTCTATAACCTCGCTCTGTTTGTTTATGTGGTTTAATACCACCTAACTCTTCTAATAATTTTACACCATCCTGAATATTGCGTTTATCTGGCGCTTCGACAAATGGAAACGCGGCAATATCCCCTAGACCAATTGAGGTCATCTGTAAAATAACTGAAGCTAGATTAGTTCTTAAAATTTCAGGATCGGTGAATTCTGGGCGGCTTAGGAAATCGTCTTCTGAATACAAACGAATACAGATACCATCTGATACACGCCCACAGCGCCCTTTGCGCTGGTTAGCCGATGCTTGAGAAATAGGTTCAACCGGCAAACGTTGTACTTTGGTTCTAAAACTATAACGGCTGATCCGCGCATACCCAGTATCAATAACATATTTAATACCGGGTACAGTGAGTGATGTTTCTGCGACATTCGTCGCTAAAATGATACGTCGCCCACCGTGAGGCTGGAATATGCGGTTTTGCTCACTATTAGATAAACGAGCAAACAGCGGTAGGATCTCAGTATGACGTAACTGCAATTTTGTTAATGCATCTGCGGTATCGCGGATCTCGCGCTCACCACTCATGAAAATAAGAATGTCACCCGCACTTTCTTGCCCTAGTTCATTCACTGCATCTATGATGCCATCTATCTGGTCTCGCTCGCTATCATTATCATCCCCGATAATTGGGCGATAACGAACTTCAACAGGGTAAGTACGACCAGACACCTCAACGATTGGCGCTTGATTAAAATGACGTGAGAACCTTTCAGGATCGATAGTCGCAGAGGTAATGATCACCTTTAAATCGGGACGTTTTGGTAATAACTGGCGAAGATAACCTAAGATGAAATCAATATTCAAGCTACGTTCATGCGCTTCATCAATAATAATCGTATCGTATTGCAACAATAATTTATCGTTTTGTAATTCTGCCAGCAAAATACCGTCAGTCATTAATTTGACTTGGGTATTATCACCGACTTGGTCACTAAAACGAACTTTATAGCCGACAATGGTACCTATTTCGCTTTCAAGCTCCTGAGCCAAACGCGTAGCGACTGCCCGAGCAGCCAAACGTCTTGGCTGAGTATGACCAATAAATCCTTTAATACCTCGCCCAAGCTCCAGACAGATTTTAGGTATCTGCGTCGTTTTTCCTGATCCGGTTTCACCGGCAATAATCACGACTTGATGTTGTTTTATCGCATCATAAATAACTTGTTTCTTTTGGCTAACAGGTAAATTTTCTGGATAGATAATTTTGGCTGGATTTAGCAGTTTATTGGCTATTTTTTGCTTAGCTGTTTCAATATCTATTTTAATCGCATTTAATACCGCGGCGCGTGACTTTTCATTAGTAATTTTAGTCATCCCATGGAGGCGCTTTTTTAGCAACCACTGATCACGCAATGAAGTTTGTCCAATATCAGCTTCTAGAGCTGTCAGTATGGATTTCACTTGTTAAATCCTTATTATTTATATTATTTCTATAATTGAGCAAGTTTGAGCGCATCTATTTACAGTCAAAATGTATCAATATTGTTTAATCAACAAATGATTTCATATAGCGACTATTTTTTCTTAAGCCATTGCCCATTAATACCGCGAACATATTCGCCACTACCGGCTCGCTCAACTAACTTTTGTCCCGCAATTCTACCAACATCTTTAGTCTGTAGGTTATTTTTTGCTGCTATTTCACTGTATTTAATTTCACGTTCGCGATTTATATCATCCACCAATTGAGTCACTGTAGAATTATTGGTGTTAACCACCGCTAAATAACCTGACAATGTTTCGCCAACTAAGCCTTGGTCTTTCGCTTCATCAACCGTTAGTGCGTAAGCAGAGAATGTGAATAAGCTAGATAAGAGCAGTACTCGAAAAAAATATTTCATTGCGTATCCACCTTACCAAAAAGGTCACTGTTTTCTTTAAGTAGATCTTCAACCTGTCTATCTGCTTTGATCTGTATTTCATGTTCAATCTTAACATTCATATTGATATTAATAGGCTTATCAGGTGTCGCAACCTCGACCCTTAAGCACCCTGTCAGCATCATACTCATTAACGTGAATGCACATAGATTTAAAGTTTTCACTTTTATTCCTTTTCCTTTAGAGGTTCTTTTCTAACCATTCTTCCAAGTTGCTACCAAAACGTAAGCTACGCCACAGCTGAAAAATGTTCTCTTCGTGTGTATAGTTTAAGTGAACTTCACGTTTTTTAGACTCTTGTGAATTAAAACCTTGAATGATCGTTTTCATCGTTAATAGGCCTAAATTAGTGATGTTGACATCAGTGCGACTGCGTGAAATTTCTAGGTATTGTAACCAGCCCATCGCTGAACCCGCAGAAATATTATCTTTCTTAATCGATTCAACAAATTGAGTATCAAGGCGTAAAGCAAGCGGGCCGCTATTTTCCATCCAACCATTGCGTACAATCCATTCAGGATTATTCAGATAAAAAGGCAATTCACCATCAACTTTGCCTGAAGCGGCAAACTGCGTAACTTTCAATATAGTAAATAGTCTGCTCAATTCAATTTGATGTAATCGAATGGTCGCGGGCTGTTTTTGAGGCCAACGTAATAAATCGAGGCTAACCTCTCCTCCAAGCATCTTAAACCCTACATTGCTCAGTTTTAAGGGTTTTATCTCTGTCGGTGGATAGGTTCCTGATAAATCAGCACGAATTTCGGTTAATTCAAACAAGTTGGTTAGCTGTTTTATGCGTAACTTTACTGGTGATTTTTCACCTAACGTCCAAGTACTATCTTGCAACTTCCAAGGTAAAACAAAATTTAGGCCACTAACCTCACCATCTTTAAGCCACAATCCCGTATTTTCCACTCGCCAGTGCCCACCCGCGATAAATCCTGTTTCTGGATCAATGGAAAATGCTGCCTGCGAAAATAATTTACCCTCTCGCAAGGTGATCCCAAGATCGCTAGGTATCAAGGTCTGAAATGCACTAACTGACTGCTCAGGCCAACGTGCTTGCCCTCTAAAACGTTCACCATCCCAACGGCTAAAAATCACAATTGGCCCGACTTCTTTCGTGCTTAAATCCGCTTTCAATAGAAAATCAGCAGGTGATTTCCCATTAAGCGCTGCATTGGTGGTAATTTTAGGTAAATAACTCGCAGAACCAAATTGCATACGATCGCTGGTGAGCTGTAATTCGCCTTGAAAATGCTCTTTAATTGGATCACGCTGCCACAATAAAGGTTTCGTTAAAATTAGGCGGGTAGCCTTCATCGAAAGTAACCCATATTTGATCTGATCAAAACCTGTATTCAATGTATTCAGGGTAATTAAGGTATCTTGCCAGCTACCTTGACCTTTTATATCCCAATTTGCGTCTAGTGACGGTAAATGAGCATTTCCCCAGTAATTCCAAAACCACTTACCTTGGTCAGGCGTAAATTTGTTCGCTTTCCCATCTAAATGAATAGCAAAACTCCCCCAATACTGCTCTTTTACTTTCAAAATAGCTTGTAGGCGCCCAGAAATACCTTCAGCACTCAGCGTTGTTCCAGCTAATGGCAAGCGCGCCTCTTGTAAAAGTAACGTTGGCGATACTCGACCGTAAGCTCTTAAGAGTGAGCCAGAACGAAATGAAATAGCCGGAGCAACAATCGGCCCTGTAATTTGAGAAGGCAAATGAATATCCAAGATCATATCATCATATTTCAGCTGCCCATTTAGCCCAAACGTAATCGCGGTCTCAAGTAAATTAATTTTATTTTCAGGAAGCGTTAGCACAATGTTTGCTTTCCCTTTTTTACCCTCGGTCACCATATTTGTGCGGCCACTGATGACCATATCAGCAATATCTGCCTGCCAATTTTTTATTTGGAATGCTATGCCACCATGTAATGGAATACCACTTTCTTCCCATTGCCAGCGTCCATCGACAACACGAAAAACATTTGCATCAAATTGCCAAGGTAAATGTGCAATCTCATCCCCCGAACTTTTATCATAAAGGGAAATACTCCCCTGCTTATCTTGCCAATGTAATTTAGCTTGTAACAATTTTGCAGGTTGAGATAAAACAAATTCCGCATCTAGCACACCTGTAGAAGGAAGCTCATCGGTGGTTAACGGCAAACTCAATTCACCATTGAGATAAAGACGTTGTTCTTGATCTGGCAATTGCACAGAAAAACGTTCAATCACTAGCTGATTAGTTGGCGTGATATAAGCGGATAAATCAACATTTTCGCCATTATAGTCTAGTGCTAGTGAAGCCCCTTTACGATTATGTAACCAAAAACTCCCTTGATATTGCCCCCAAGGAGAGACTTCTACGTTTTCAATTACAACAGAAAACGCAGGGAGACTATCAATAATATCAATAATTGAAATGGGTGAGTCATCAGTATTTTCATTTTTCGATAATTGGCTAAGGCATTGGTTATCCTCAGACAGTGTTTTCACCAATAAATGCATGGGAAAAAGAGAAAAACGACTATCTTTAGCATCAAACCACAAGCAATTACCCACTTTCAGTTGTATGTTAGCAACCAGTAGCTGCTGGTTGTTCAAAACAGGTTGGCTTAATGACAACGTCACATTCTCAGGTAGATAAACTTTAGCGACAACAGGAAGCCAACGGGTTACCGTTACCCATAAAACTGATAAGAGCACTAAGCACCCGATCACGCTTAACAATAAATATTTCAGTGCCCTTTTCATTAAACTGCGTCCTTGTTTTCGTGTTGACTAATATTGTTTATCTCTAAACGACTATTATTAAGAGTCAAAGTTTAATAACTCATTATTTTCCGTATTTTTTTGGTGATTTACAGTAATAATTATCTTATTCTGATTTAAGTTTTGGTAGCTACCGGCTTTTACTACCTTATTATTTTTTGTTTTGGTTCCTAAAATAGTACACGGAGTTCCTTAGATGAAAATCGTTTCTTATAGTACTAAGCAGTATGATCGCAAACATATGGATCAAGTCAATCAAGGATCCGCTTTTGATTTTAATATCGAATACTTTGATTTTCCATTAACCGTACAAACTGCAAAAAATGCTGTTGGGGCTGATGCTGTTTGTATTTTTGTTAATGATGATGCCAGCCGTGAGGTTTTAGAAGAGCTAGCGGCACTGAATATTCATATTTTAGCTTTACGCTGCGCAGGGTTTAACAATGTTGATTTAGTGGCCGCGGAAGAACTCGGGATCCAAGTCGTTCGCGTACCAGCCTACTCACCCGAAGCTGTTGCAGAACATGCTGTGGGCATGATGTTATGCCTTAACCGCCGTATTCACCGCGCTTATCAACGTACTCGTGACGCAAACTTCTCTCTAGAAGGTTTGACCGGTTTTAACATGCATAACCGTACAGCCGGTATTATTGGTACGGGTAAAATTGGTCAAGCAGCGCTACGGATCCTAAAAGGGTTTGGCATGCGTTTACTGGCACATGACCCATACCCAAATCAAGCTGTTCTCGATTTAGGTGCAGAATACGTTGATTTAGACACATTATATAAAAACTCTGATGTCATTTCACTACACTGCCCTTTAACACCTGAAAATCACCATTTATTAGATGAACAAGCGTTTAAAAAGATGAAAGATGGTGTCATGATCATCAATACTAGTCGAGGTGCGTTAATTGATTCAGTTGCTGCAATCAATGCTCTAAAAGCACAAAAAATAGGTTCTCTTGGTATGGATGTTTATGAAAATGAACGTGAACTATTTTTTGAAGATAAATCAAATGATGTGATCCAAGATGATATTTTTCGCCGCCTTTCATCATGCCACAACGTATTATTCACAGGCCATCAGGCATTTTTGACCGATGAGGCATTAACTAGTATTAGTGAAACAACATTAGGGAATATCCGCCAATTAGCCCGTGGTGACACTTGTCCTAATATAGTCAAATCCTAACAGAGACTGGAAATAATGAAACGGATTATTCCTTTAATGTTACTAGGATTTTTATTAACCGCTTGCCAAACTGCCAAGGTCAGCGCAGATAATAATGATTACGTGACTGAGCAACAACTCATTCATCACTGTTTTGTGTTGACTGAAATGGACGGCAATACCATTACGGGTAAAGTTGGCGTGCCAACGCTCTCTTTCGGTGAAAAAATGTTTATTTCGGCAACAATGTGCAATGATTTTTATGGCATGGGACGCATCAGCGACTCCGTTCTGACAGTTAAACATTTATCCAAAACCGAACTAGAGTGCGTTGATGAAGATTTATCGAAGTGGGATAAGTTAATTAAACGAATGCTAACTGATGGCTCAGTGGTTTCCTATCATGGTAAAAAGCTAATTTTGACTCAAGGTAGAAATAAGCTGGTATACACACTACGCGATTATATTAATTAAATCTATTACTTATCATTAGTGTAAAGACGATAAAAATCCCATTATAAAGAAATAATGGGATTTTAACCATTTGAATAATGAGAAAATTATTTGGCTTGGTCAAATAACAAACTCACCCCTGTTATTTTCGCAATATCTTTCATGTAATTGAGTATTACTGTACTAAATGGGATATCGTTCACAATAGATAAGCTGCGTAATAACGGAAAAATCATGATATCGTCAATATTATAACTGTTTGTCCGTTTTTCTAGCCATATATCAAGGGCATCCATATGAGGTTCTAATTCTACAATCAAGGTATGTGTTTCCTTTAGTAGCATATTCAGATCACCAAATGCCTTTTCTTCTCGCTCAACATACGCAGCTCTAGCCTCTTTCGTACTTAATTCAGGAAATTCAGCCTGAGTAAAACGAGGAACAACTAATTTATATACCGTTTCAGAAACAGCTTGATACCATCTATTAATTTCAGGTGAAACCTCGGACTGAATGATTTTAGGCTCTGCTAACTGATCAACATAATGAACAATATCTAAGCTTTCTGGTAAGTAACTTCCATCCTCTTTTTGTAGAATGGGTAGCATCTTGCGGCCAATCATTTCCGTTGGCGTTGCTTTATCATCTTCCATCAAAAAGATCTGCTCAACGTCAATGTTTTTAAGTCCAAAAATCATTCTGGCTCTAACACAAAATGGGCAATGATCATAAATATAGAGTTTCATTATGGGAACCTCTTTAGTTGAATAGTTATAGCTATGCATTACATTCCGTTACTTTCACTATAGTCTATAATGTGAGAAATTTGTAAAATTTATTGTTTAGCCTAATAATTAATTATCGCTATTAGTTCTATTTCAACAAAAGTTTAATTTAATCGACTCCCCTTACCTATAAATTCAATTAGATTAAAGAAAATTAGATTTTTGTTACAATTTGAAATGATCAAGATTATGATCATAAATATTAAGCTAACCACCACCAAAACAAACCGAGTTAAAGCCTTAAAAACAATAAAATTCAAAAGGATACAAACAAATAAAATACAGAAAGGCTATTTTATAGATTAAGTTCCTAGAAACGTATGTTTACATAATTACCCATTTTTCATAATTTAATTCGGTTATACTTAATCTATCCATTTATACTATCAACGAAGCATAAGTAAGCTAGTTATGACAAATTTGCTTTCTTTTAGTGCATTCACATTAATGCTGATCCTGTTACTTATTATAGGAACATATGATGAACTGCTTTATATATTACATTTTTTTATCATAAAAATGTAATAAAATAACGTATTTATACTTAATTAATATACACTAACTCAAATAATAAAATTTACTTAACTTTTTTATAAAATTATTTAGCGGCATCTTAACATACTCAATTTACGCGTATTCTCATTTTATGCTATATTCGGGCTCCTCTTTATTTGAAGATTAGCATAATACTATATAGAAAATAATCATTAGTAACTCACATCAATTAACAAAAAAATCTAACTAAGACCTTCCCAAAATGAATTTAAACTAAAATTTAATTCATTATATTTTATTTCATGTAGATACCCATAAAACACTCCTTATATAATATTTTTTATATTTTAATTTTCCCATCATAAAATTAACTGCCAAAAACAAAAATACAAACCTAAAACATTACATCGCCTCACTATTACATATGTAAATTATCAGCACCTGATGATTCCAACTAAAAAAAATCGCTCATTCCCTTTCAGACATACACAAATTAAATATTGTCGATATTGAAATTAATTGTTTTTTTAATATTTTATATATTGTATAATTTTATTATGCATTAGCATTCACTATAATCCCTTTATCAATCGAGGGTGTCACATGGACATTCATTATTTTATTGGAATCAAGATAAAAGCAAGGCGAAAAGAATTAGGACTCTCGGGTGCTAATTTAGCCAAAATATTAAATATTAGCCAACAGCAAATATCTCGCTATGAAAACGGAATCAACAAAATACCTTTAAATCATCTAGTTAGTATAGCTGTCGCCTTAAAGTGCCCTATAGACTGGTTCTTTCAAGGCTGTATTTCTGATGAGGATTATTCAATTCAAGATAGTAATATGGGTATCAAAAATCAAGAGTTAAAATATACAGCAGAAAGCGTTATCATCCATAATAAAATGTAATTTAATATTTTATTTAAAATTATCATAGTTTTCATTACTCTTTTTGAACCATACAATCATACCGTCAAAAATTTTAAATCAAATATAAAAATAACATAGCAAATTTAACGCTATGTTATTTTTATTTTATTATCTAACAATAAAAAACACTCCTAACTATACATTAGAAGTGCTTTATTTATTTTAAATTAAATATTTTTTATATTTTTAATTATACTGTACTTCATAAGTGGCATAACTTGCCATTAAACCTGTTGTCACCGTTTTAGGAGATCCTGTTGTATATCCGATATAATATTGAAATATAGCATCCTTATTATCGGAAACTTTAGGAATGACTTTAAGCTGAGCAGGATCAGCTGGCACAATTTTATTATCTGCATCTAACGTTGTATTATTATTAATCGATAGTGCAAAATTAATATTTTGAGCTCCATCTGCTAACATATTTTTTAGCAATCCTGATGTTTCAAAATTAGTTTTAGGTACCAAGTAACCATTTGACCACGCTACACTAATTTTATTTAAATCAGCATCAACGACTTCACCATTATGACTAATCGATTGGCACTGTGATAGTTTAATGGTAAACATTTTAGACTTCATATAAGCCCCGCCTTCACTATTATGAATTTCAAATAATGAAATGGGAGCTAGATAAATATTCGCATCACTACCTTGATCATTAACTGAAATCTCACAAGAAATATCAACGACTTTCCCTGCGAAATTGACCAGACCTTCATCATAATTTGCTTCCAACGCAGCGGTAGCATTTGCACAGCTCAACACAGACAGGAGCATTATCAGTAACCAGTTTTTCATTAGGTATCCCCTGTTAGTCATAAGTAATATTGAATAACATTTTAGCTTCGACTTCACCGGCAGAAATTTTTGAGCCAAACTGATAATAACGAGCAATATAATTCATACGAATTTCTTTATCTTGCGCGCTAGTTAACTCACCGACCTTATAAATTTTGCCCCATTCTAACTCTTTGTTCTTATCCGTTAGTACTTGAACACCAATCCCCTGAGCCATAGAATTTTTTGCCGCATTATCTAATACACCTTTATTTATTGGGGTATTAGGTGCTTTGGTTCCACCAAAGGTCATATTCACGGCAATAGAATCAGGGGAAATGCTGATCCCACCATTGCAAAGTAAATTAATTGGGAATTGTTTTTCACCAGCCGTTGTTCCTACACCTCTAAACTCTGTACGATTCACCGGCGGTAAGATCACATCTTGATTTTTACCTGTGGTAATTTTGCAAGAGGGTGACACGATGGTAATGGCATCCGCTGATAAATAGGTAATGATTGCAGGCTCAACCGTTTTAGGATTATACCCATAACGGGTGTACTCCCCTTGAGTTATGCGCCCTGAGCCCGTATTTTCTGCCGTTTTAATAATTTCTAAACTAAAGGTTGAACCTGCTAAATATACGTTTATTTGGTCCCGACTATTTCCTTTAACTTCAAATTTATCAGGATAGGTCATTGATACTGCTCCCATCCTTTTAAAACGTAATCCAATACCAGGAACGTTAGTGTTATAAACTTTATCAGCCCCTTCCGTTACTCCTGATGCCGTCACTACCGCATCAAGAAGAGTTCCGCCATAACATTTAGCCCAATATTTACCCGTTTCTTTCATTGGCCAAGTTTTTGATTGGATCACGCTACCAACAGGTAAATCCGGAGAAACAACTACACGGCCAAACTGCATGTCAATACGCTCTGCGGCAACACTCATGTTTCTTGTACAGGTTGCATATGCAGGTATACTTGATAGCACTGCCGCCAGCGCTATCCCATTACGTAAAATCACATTTATCGACATACACTATCCTTACTGGTTCCGGCTTCCAGAGAAAATACGCACTGACCGTTATCCCATTTCACATAAGCATTTTTTGCTTCTTCATTACTAATAAATACTGTACCGCCTTGTCCAACTACACCAATTGATTCGCCTTGCTGGTTAGTCACTTCAGCGCCGAATGGCATTGGTTTTTTATCGAGACGTACAACATTAAAGGTACGATTGCGCTCAACTTTTGTGCCAAATTTTACTTTAACAATACTGCCTTCATATGGAACCACTTGTTCTGAGGTATTATTAAACACAATATCTTCAGGGCTCCCTTTAGGATCAATTTCAATATTGTTGATGCGATAAGGTCTAACATAAGGTGCTAAAGCATAACCCCCCTTATTCACCCGCACCCCCGGCGCACTTGTAATTGATGCCCCTTCAGCCCCTTCGGCTTCAATCAAAGCCATCGTCGCTGACGTATTTGGTGTAAGAACCACACCGCCCGAATGTATAACGACAGAGCCGTTAGCGCCTAAGCCATATTGCCTATAACCTTGGCCTTGGCTGTAGTTAGCATTGGTATTAACATACGGTGAACGATAACCCGTGTTCATTGCGACACTATACTCACCACCATTTGCTGCCGCAGTGTTGAGCCCGTAAGTCCAGTTATTTTCGTCATCAAATGCACCATTAACCCCAAGCTGAGTAGAGCCAAATTTTTCGTTATTAAACGTTGTATTTGATGTTAGTGTCGTGCTTCGGCTATCGCCATAATAAAGAGGAAGATTAATATTTAAGCTAATACGATCATCTTTCTTTCCATTATTATTATTGTCCGAATAAACACGCATAAAGTTAATAGAATAAGAAACTCGTTGAAATTGATTGTTATAGCTAAATTGATATTGCTTTTCCGTTCCTGAACGTTCCCAATAACTAGAGATACGCCCAGTAAAATAAAGTCCCCCAAACCCTTCAGGCAGATTTTGGTTTACCGTATAGCTAAAACCATTCTTTTCGCGCCATCTGTTATTTGCAATACCACGTTTATCATAATCAATTGCATATAATGCATCGTTTACGTTGAAGTAATCTTTCGTTGAATAACGATATGCAGCTAGCGAGATATTCGTATCTGTTTCAGTAATTAAACGGTTAAACGTTACTCGGTAACTTTGACCATTATCAGTACGGTGTTTTAATGCTGTACGTGATTGTGTAACGTCAACTGCAACAGCACCAATACCCGTATTTACACCCGTACCAATTAAATAGGCTTGATAATCATCAAACGCAGTCACACCACCATAGAGTGAAAAGGTATTATTTAAGCCATGTTGAATTGTTCCCTGCACAATATACGGGCGATTATGCAAACCATCAGTATCTGATTTCCCCGCAGCAATTTGATAACGAGTAAACCCTGGGCGTAACAGTTGTGCTAACGATGAATAAGGCACGCTAAAGCTACTTTCACTACCATCTGCTTCTTTCACCGTAACATTTAAATCATTACCGTAACCCGATGGATAAACATCGTTCAATACAAATGGTCCTGGCGGTACTGAGGTTTGATAAATAATGGAACCGTTCTGACTAACAGTCACCAATGCATTACTTTGTGCGACACCACGAATTTCGGGTGCATATGATGTCATTCCATCTGGATACATGCTGTCATCAGTAGCAATTCTTGCGCCGCGTAATCCAATACTGTCAAAAAGATCACCATCCGTATAAAACTGGCCGGCAGTCACTTTTGATTTGATATCAGCAATCGGTTTTTGCAGATAGGTTTGGTTACTGTTCCAACTCGTACTTCCTGAACGCTGCCAACTTAAATTACCAATATGTTTTAGTAACCAGCCATCAACCGATAAACCTGCATTAAGTCCTAAATAAGCACTGGCATCATTTTGACCTTGAGAACCGCTAGTATGGCTATCATAATAATTGGCCATATACGCTAAATTTAATGCAGGAATACCTTTTTCCCAAAATTGCGGAGCGACATAACCACGTGATAAACGCTGCTCGTAAATTTGTGGAACTGAAATATCTAGACGTAAGTTCGAAGAACTGAAAGTATCGTTTACGTCCTTCATTGCATTCCACTCATTCAACGGGGAACAAGTAGACTCTTGCGCATTCAATTGCGGATTTAATTTTTCTGAATTAACGCCAAAATTACTCAACATAGCGGGTGTATAACAGACACCTAATTTGCCATCTTTTTGTTGAACAACATTTAAATCATAGCGACCTTTCCAATTACCGTTAGTATACACATCAACAGAATACTTACCTTCACTGATTGCGGTAGTGTTGAAGCGTTCTAAATCAACATTATCTTTGCTGCCTACTATGAACCCACTATTAAATTCGTAGGTTGTGCCTTCAGCACTCCATGCATAAAATGTTGGCATCATACATACGGTGACGAAGCAGGTCACAGAGAGTGTATTGCTATATTTATTTATTAACTCTCGCTGTTTCATTTTTCTATCCTATTTAGCAGTCGTTTTTACTGCTATATCCGCACCGTAATCATTGATATTGTTCAAAACAACACTTTCACCTGCTCTAATTGCTTTTTTCAATACCACTGACGTTTGACTTTTAGGTGCTAACATTACCGCCTTATCCGTTAATCCATTTTTGCCATCGGTTGAAATTTTTGTAATGGTAATAAAAAATGGCGTAGGATTATTAATAGTCAGATTATTGCCATTAGCATTCACAACTAATTGTTCTGGTGCTAATTCGCGACTACCTAACCCAACAGGGCGATAGATAAATTTAAATCGAGAACGAATTGCTAGCTGTAAGAAGTTTTGATCTTCCTTTCCTGCTGTTTTTACTGTTGGTGGAATATCTAAGATATTCAGCCACCACAAACTTTCCTTATCTTGTGGGATCCCATTTTTATCCATCAATTTAATGCGTAGTGTTTGACCACCTTTTGCATCCAGACGGGATATTGGAGGTGTAATTTGAAATGGTGTTTTTATTGTATCTGGAGTTTCCGATGCATCACCGGTATCTAACCATGCTTGTGCGACCGCTGGCCTATCCGCCGTATTATTTAATTGCACGGTAATTTCTTTTTCATTTCCAGGATAAATAAATCGCGTGCCGTTAACAATAATATTATTCGCTAATGAAGATGCACTGAAAACGAAGCAGAAGAATAAAACAATTGCTTTCATTTGAACCTCTAAATAAAAGCGGCAGTAATCACTACCGCTTAGATAAATATTACTTTTGAAATAAATAAATATTATTCGTAAGTAATTTCGTAAGTTGCATAACTTTCTACGATACCAGATGTAACATCTTTAGGCGTTGAAGTTGCATATCCTACGAAATAAGTGAAACGGCTACCGTCAGTAATTTCAGTTGTTGTTGCTTTAGGTTGCGTTGCGCTATTAGGATCGATTTTATTTTCTAACTTAGAGCTAGCATCTGTTGCTAAAACTAATTGGATATTTTCAGCTCCGTCCGCAGCACCAGTAACAGTGTTAGCTAAATAACCAGCATTAATACCTGAAGCACCATTTAATACGTTACCACCAGTCCAGTTAACGTTTAAAACGGTATCATCGTTAACACCTTGACATTCTGTTACATCAATAACAAATGGTTTTGCTTTTAAATAGGTATTTGCACCTGCTTCTTGAACTTCTTTTAGTGAAACTGGCGCCAAATAAACTTTAGCATCACTACCTTGACCATCAACTGAAACAGTACAAGAAACGTCTGTCACTTTACCATAAAAATTAACTTGACCACCGCCTGCATTTTCAGTTGCAGCGAAAGCAGATGATGCACCAATAATTGCAGTAGCAACTGCTGTCAATAATACTTTTTTCATTGTCATTTCCTAGTATGAAGGTTTTATTATTACATTTAAAAGAACTTATTTAGTATCACACTGTTATTTAATAAATAATTAACGCAGGGATCCGACCATATATTAAATATGGTTATACATAAATCATTCGATATAATTTAATCACCTGGTAATAGTTTAATTAATAATATTGCTCTATCTCAATGAGTCCATTTTTGAATTAATAATCATAACGTGGTCTATATGATTTCGAACAGAGAATACATAAAAACTTAAATTACATTAAATCGTTTTTATTATCAGATACGAAGCTTTTTGATAGCTACAAACTATCAAAAAGCTTAATTTATACAATATTACTGATTGATTAAATTCACCAAATTACACGAATTACGACAATACATTAAATTAATAATTTAATATCTGCATTAAAGGAAGGATTAATATTAAAAAATGAACTTAATTTGATAGATTATAAAAAGCAAACCCACCAATACAACTCCAAATAAGACCATCAAAATATTACATAGATACACTAAATTTATATATTCACCATAAATACCAGTCTAATTCGTACAGTAACGCATCAATTAACATAAATTAATTTTATGATTTTGCTAATTTGAGATTAGTGAGGTTTTATCAATTCATTTATTATATAATGTAGACACATCACATTTGGACTCATGACACGCAAAAGGAGTATATTTATACTTATAGATGGAAAAAACAATATTTGTAGAGAAATAACTATTTTAAATACGATAATTAGAAATTAACCTTCATTATCTCCAACTGAACAGCAGAATTATTGATTTTAAAAATGCATCATTTCAAAAATTCTTTTTAATCCGCAATTTTATCTCTTGCCAAGCGTAAAAATGCTTTATTTGAAATAATCATTTTTTACTCATTTTGTTAGTAAATGTTATCAATTAATTTAACTGGCCTTCAGTTTTACTTGATTGGATTTTATTTTTTCAAATTAATTTGAAAATGTAACCATTTGATAACTAATATTAAAAAATAATTCAATTCTAGGGTATGACCAACTAACTGGAATACGCCAGACGACCTTAAGAATACTCCTAAAACTCACATGATGAGTATAAACCGCGTATTATTTCACCAAACAAAACAAAATAGACACTCAAAAAAAGATTGAGCAGCATAAACAAATTATAATCTATCTAAAAATGTAGTCGTTAATTGTCAGAATAGCCATATAAAATGCATTTAATTTAGGCCATAACATAAAATACACATCACATATTGACCATCCATAATCTCCAAAAATGAGAGCAAGGCCTCTTACCGTTTTATGTATAGTTTATTCTGTAACCAAACCTACAATGAATTTTACTTGGCCTAATAGTTTTATAATTAACAGCAAGATGAACAATGCTCTACCACCTCGAGCAAGATATCACTACCGCGACTTCTTATGTCATTCTGATGATAAGTTAACTTTATGCCATTAATCTTACTTAGTGCTCATTCGGACTAATGACATAATAAGAAATCAATGATACTGCTAGGGAGCTGTTATAGTTGCAGAGATATCCTATTCAAGTGTTACGACTGCTTACTATTTATGTTTTGATTATCTGGAGCAGCAAATGCAAGCTCCTTCATCCATTCAGAAAGAATAGGTTTAGTTTTCTTTGCATCAAGCTCAGCCCTCTCTTTTTTAGTTAGTCTAATTACAATAACTTCTGTTTTCATTTGCTGCATGATAATTCCTCCCACTATTGTTTGCTAACCATGCCATAGTCAAAGGAAGGACAGGTCTTAATTACTTAATATTACAAATGCATAACATAGCAATACAAAACACCAATAATTTATACACAAATGACTATATGCGAAGATTTTATCTAAGCCTTATCTTTATGGTTTAAAAGGAGAGTAATATTTGCTGGAGCATATTAGAATATTTATGATAAATTCATTATTTCTCAATACGTTACTATTTTAGATATCGATCTTTAATTGAGCCATTCAATAGGGAACACTTAAATGCTAATATCAAAAATCCGCAGAGCTTTTATTTTATCTCTATGGGTGATAGCACCATGGATAATTGGGATCATCTTCCAACAAGCCATGTTTGGGCTTTTAATGTCTTTCGGTGGCTATCTGCTAGTGGTTTCATTCCCTAAACTCCCCCAAAAAAAGTCACTATTTGTTTTATTACAAGGTGCTTGCATTATTTCTATCTTTGCAAGTATCGGCGTTAGTATCCCCCTTGGCAGTCTGCTATTTTTTCTCTTTTCAGCAATTGCTGCGTACCTTCAAGGCTATTCAGAGCTACGAGCGACCTATCTACGATTACCTATCGCACTAGGTGTGTTAGCCTACTTTCTTTCTATTGGACAAATTCCCACTCAAGGTGCACTATTTTATGCGATAGCATTTAGTGCTGGTACATTCTGGGGTGTGGTCGTGAATTTTATGATGTTACCACGTGAAATAAAGACTATCTCACCGGTAAAAGTAGAGATGAACCAACCTTCAGTGCAACGTTTTTCCATCGCTATCGTACTGGTTGCTCTAATAGGAAGCGCAATCGCAACAGTGATCCCGAGCTTACATCCATGTTGGCTACCTGCTGCTGGATTAAGAGTGATGAAAGCCGAACGAACTGCAACATGGGTACGCTTAAAACAACGTGGCGCAGGTACCCTACTTGGCGCTATTGTTGGTGGGCTAATATTGGGGTTATATGACACCCCATGGCTGCATGTTTCACTCGTGGGGTTACTACTATTCGCTATGTTAATGATAGGAGCGAAACGCTATGGTTACTGGACTTTTTGTTTAACGGCTATAGCCCTTACCTTTAATTTGGCACCTAATGCAGGGCCTATTACATTAGCTATAGACAGATCCATGCTAACGATTTTGGCACTAGCTATCGCAATTACCATGCTATTGTTATTACCAAAGTCTGTAATCCCCTCATCAAACAATAACCCGCACTAGGCGGGTTATTCCGTTTTGACTCAATGATCAGGAAGGGATTCGAACCCTTGGTTGATACAGTATTGGTTGCGTGCACCACTGCTCAATCTAGCTAGCATCACACTTTGTCCCGTCAGGATTTTACTCCAGCCATCTCGTGCACCTGATTAATTAGGCTCTATATAATAAGTTATTTTGTAGCTCTTCTGTTTTTGATAGTTCTAAAGATATTTAGAGATAAACTTGCCAAGATTGCAACTGCACCTCCAATGAAGGTTTCATATACTCTAGATACTGGCAATAAATAAGTTGGATCATGTAAATATTCGGTTTCTTCTAGCAGCAGTAATACAAAGATAGTAATAGAAAATGTCTTAAGCATATAATTTAAATGGAAAAAAGTAGGAATAAAAAATATAACCAATGCTAAAACAATTAAATATACCTTAATATCCTGTGATTTTGTTACGCTAAACATAAAGACAATAAAAGTGGCTGCCAGTAAGCTTCCTAAAAATCGTAAGCAAGTCACTTTTATTATATTCAGCTCTTTTGGATGAAGAAGCATAACAAATGTTAATGGCGCCCAGTATGGTTTGTACAAATTTAGATAATCAGGAATGGACAGGCTAAGGAAGAGAAAAATACTAAATATAAATGCTCGAATATAAATATGCTCATTGCTATGAAACATTTACTTAGAAAACAAACCATTTCTAAAGGCATGATTCTTATAATGTTTTCTTTTTAATACACTTAAAACAATTAAGCTAACAATCACCCCCGTAGTATACGCCATTGGTATATCAGCGCTGATAGAGCCGAGTGTTGTCCCCATGCAAGAAAAAATAATAATAAATGGAAAAACGCGATCTAAATAATCATCTTTTTTATAAAAAAGATAATAGCAGTATGATACAAGAAATAAATAAATATAAAAATAAATGGTTAATTTCAGTAGAAAACCAATCGCCCCCCCTACCATGACCAACAAAAGTAAAAAAGTCATATAAAAAATATTACTACTATCATTTTTCGCGTCATAAACAATACTCGAAAATAATGTAGTTAAAACACCAAACATACAACCAACAATACCAAATAAGGAAAAACACACTGCTGAATTTATTATAACAGCAATAAAAAAGGTGCCATTATTACGAAAACTGACATATTCCGACATCCTAAAAATACCTCTCACCTAAGCCCTATCTAATTAAGTTTATTGGGATATTATGTTTTAGCATATTCGCCAATAGAGGTATACAACATAACCAAATTTGAATTATTGCTTGTTCTATTAATATGCATTTTCAATCAATAGCACTTAACCAAAATTGCCATAATAGATAATCAAAATATGACAAACATAACAATAAAATATCCACTCTGGTTTTGAAGTTCTATACAACAATTGAACAATCTATTATCGATAAGGCACTGTGTTCATTCACAGGCCGCACGCGTTATAAATTTTAATGCTGGCTTCTTTGCTTTTTACACTCTTCCATTGCGATGGAATAACCAAGCTCTGTATCTTGATTGTCTTCATAGCCAATAAAAGCGTACTCTAAATCAATATAAAAAGAATCTTTATATTGCTCCCCTGTAAGGCTAATCACAAAATTATCACCTTCAAAAGAGTAATAACGTTCCATTCCATTCATACTTCTTGCCCGCTTTAGCACACCATAATTTCTTTTTAAACTATTAGTAATTTTACCAAGAAGATTATGATAGTCCTTCACATTGGCCGGTTGACTTTTATAGCTGATAGCAAGTAACCCATTGAAAGTAAAACTATTATATTTTGGCATAATCAGCAGTTCATATTCTCCGGTATTTTTTATTGTTTCATCTAAGTTATTGACTTTTACGACTACGAATGGGCATCTTTTGGGATCATTAATTATTTCATATGGCTCTGCTAGTTTGCTTTTAACCTCATCTAAATCATCACCCCATCTAAATCCGAATGGTGCAGAGTTTAGATCACTGAGAGTATTTTTTTGGGCTATCTTTTTTAAAGATATTGGTTCATTATCCGAGTTAGCCCAGGTAGTTATAGATATTATGGATATAAGAAATAAAGAAACTACATTTATTATTTTCACTTAGTTGTTACCATTGAACGATTAATCATTAATTTAAGGCACCTATTGTGCTAATTTATTTTTACGTAAAAAAAGCCACACTAAGTGACCTATTGAATCTACGAATTATTTTGTATTTTACACATTAGTTTTGATAGCATTATCCCTCTTTAATATAGGATATTTTATATGCACAAAACTAAAGTATTGGCTTTACTTATGGTTATTACCGCTATAACCGCATGTTCTTCTGCGACTCAACACAATCCTGTTTCTAGCACTTGTGTGATCAAAATGGATACACCCGAGGGCGATTTGCCCGGCAAAATAGAACAAGCAAGTAGTAATAGTGATGAGTGCAAAGCTATTGAGAAAGCAATAGATAAAAGCATTTGACCTCATCACTCATCATAGAGTAGACGGCTGATTTAGTTCAGCCAGACTGTTCTGTGCCACTAAAACTTTTGTCGCAAGAGATCCTGTGATTCGAAATCACTCATTGAGAAAGCTTTCGAAAATGGTTAACCTCTACCCACAGGTTTATTCATGATATGGTCTTCCCATTCCACAACATCTTTCTCTCTTACCGCAATATGACGCACTGAAATCCTTTCACCGTGCATTGCCGCCTTAGACCCTGTTCTGAGTGGATGCCAAGCCGGCAATGTTTTACCTTCAAGCAATAATCGATAAGCACATGTATGCGGAAGCCACTCGAACGTCTCTAAGTTATAACGATTGAGCTTGATACAGTCCGCTTCATAGCTAAAACGGTCTTCATAATGTTTACACTGACAGGTTTTGATATTTAACTGGTTACAAGCCACGTTAGTAAAATAAATCTCATCTGTATCTTCATCCATGAGCTTATGCAAGCAGCACTGGCCACACCCATCACATAAAGATTCCCACTCTTCGTCAGTCATTTCATCTAACGTTTTTACCTGCCAGAAAGGCTGCAACATAATACTTATCAATCCTATACTTAAATCACTCGTGTCGTTAACGAGTGGTCATTAATTGAGAGTTTTAGCATATCTCCAGACGTCAAAGGCCCCACACCTTCAGGTGTTCCCGTCAAAACAATATCCCCTGGACGTAAGGTGAAAAAACGGGACATATAGCTAATAAGAGGCAATATTGGCGTGATCATATCACGAGTGGAGCCTGACTGGCGAATTTCACCATTGATTTCTAAAGAAAGCTGGGCGCTTTGTGGATCGCCAAAGCTGTTTACTGGGATAAAACCCGATATTGGACATGAACCATCAAAGGCTTTGCTTTTTTCCCATGGTTGACCTGCTTGTTTAAATTTAGCCTGTAAATCCCTTAATGTCAGGTCAAGTGCAACGGCAAAACCCGCAATTGAACGTGACACACGGTCTTCATCTGCATTTTTCAATGGCATACCAATCAAAACAGCTAATTCAATTTCATGATGTACCGAGCCAAGATCCTTTGGGATCACAATAGGCTGATTTGCATCACATAACGCCGTTTCTGGCTTAATAAAAATAACGGGCTCCTCAGGATGAGCAGAACCCATTTCTTTAATATGTTTAGCGTAATTACTGCCGACACAGACGACTTTATTTGCAGGAAAATCAAGTAAGGCACCTTGCCAGTCACGATGTTGGTACATAGTTGTAACTCCTATTATCGTTATTGTATTTTTTGAGCAACGCCATCAGCCATGAGGCAAACGCTCAACGCAAAGTAATATGAGCGATTCCAATGCATAATAGTACGGAAATTTTCAGTGACTAGGTAGGTACGCCCTTTTGGATCATCAGGAATGACTACCCATGCCTTCACGTCGGGAGCCAACTTTGCAAATGCAGGGAGTTTTACACCCATTTTTTCCCACTGAGCAACCGTTTTAGCTTGTTCAGCCTTAACACCCTCGAGCTGCTTATCAAAATTTGCAGGTAAGCTGACCTGATAGCCCCACGGTAATGCAGATTGCCAACCCTCAGTTGCAAGATAATTAGCAATAGACGCGAAGACATCGGCTTTATTATTCCAAATATCCATTTTGCCATCACCATCACCATCTGCGGCATAGGATAAATAAGACGTTGGCATAAATTGGCTTTGCCCCATCGCCCCTGCCCAAGACCCTTTTAATTGTTGGTCTTCAGGAATATAGCCTTTATCCATTATTTCTAAAGCAGCGAGTAATTGTTTGCTAAATAACGCTTCTCTGCGACCTTCAAATGACAATGTCGCTAATGCAGAAATAACATCTTCTTTACCTTGGGAGCGCCCAAAACCACTTTCAAGCCCCCATAAAGAAACAATATACTGAGGAGGTACTCCATAGCGTTTACTAATTTCGTTTAAAGCAGTTTCATTTTCCCAATATTTTTCAGCTCCCGCGTTAATGCGAGACGCGGGTAATACATTCTTTAAATAACTATCTAATGTTACCGTCGCTCTTTTTTCAGGCTGGCCTTTATCTGCTTTAACAACACGCTCAATAAAATGGATATTGGCAAAGCCGCGTTCAATAGTGGCTAGTTTTATTCCTTGTGCTAGCGCATGTTGTTTCAATAATTCGACATACGCAGGAAACTGTGACGGTTCACGGTTTTCAATTGGGAATGCTTTATCTAACGCAGTAACTTCTTTTTCGATTGCAGCATCTTGTTGTGCAGTTAATACTTCTGGTGCAGCTGAAACAGGTGGCTTCGCTGAACAACTCACTAAAAGTAGACCGCCAATTAAAGTAAATAATAACGTTGGCTTCATTTAATCACTCCCACCGGTAAAAACTTATCTAAGGATTATCCTAATTTTATTCACTCGACATATCACGGTATTCCGCGAGTAAATTTTCAACTGGTGGTGGAAATTGAAGATAATATCCCACTTCAATTAAATCTGCCTTTACCTTTTCAATATCCGCATTTGCCAGCTTGTCACGGTTTGTGAGAGATAAAGACATTGCGAACTGAGGGACACCAAATTGCTTCATCAGCTCTTCAGGGACTCGAGAAAAATCATCTTTCTTCTCAATATAAAGATATGTTTGATCACGATTCTGACTACGATATATTGCACAAATCATTATATTTAACTCTTTTCTTTGTTCATTGGCTTGCTTGAATAATACAGTAACTATAACATGCTATTGTTTTACAGAATATCGTCACCCGAAGTTTGTTTCGGATATTTTAATTTGCTGAGCCCGGATAGATGTCACAGTCGCCAATAGAACTCAAAGGCAGTAACTTTACACTTTCAGTTCTTCACTTACACAGTGAAGAGCCCAAACTCATCAAAAAGGCGTTACAGGATAAGGTAAGTCAAGCACCTGACTTCCTTAAAAACGCGCCTGTCGTCATTAATATTGCTGATATTACAGCTAATGCTGACCTATATAATATCCACAAGGCAGTTGTCTCCGTTGGTTTAAGAGTTGTCGGAATTAGTGGATGTAGCGACCCACAGCTACGTAAACAGGTAAGTGATGCTGGTTTACCCGTACTTAATGAAGGCAAAAGCCAAAAAGCCATTGAAATTCAACCTGAGCCGGTTAAAGAAGTTATCGAGACAGTAGCAACCACAGATCCTGAGTTTAGCTACCGCAAAACGCGGATTATCAATAGTCCCGTTCGTTCAGGGCAACGAATTTATGCACCAAATAGTGATCTTATCGTCACAAGTAATGTCAGCGCAGGTGCAGAATTACTTGCAGATGGTAATATTCATATATACGGCATGATGAGAGGCCGAGCACTCGCGGGTGCGTCTGGCGATACTGAAAGCCAAATATTTTGTATTCATTTGCAAGCTGAGTTGGTCTCTATTGCAGGTGAATATTGGCTGAGTGATCAGATCCCTTCTGAATTTCTCGGCAAAGCAGCGAAACTCCGTCTCGTTGATAACAGATTAAATATTGAACAATTAATTTAGACCTTATTTACAAGGAATTATTCATGGCACGCATAATTGTTGTTACATCTGGTAAAGGTGGTGTCGGTAAAACCACTTCAAGCGCGGCCATAGCTACAGGCCTAGCGCAAAGAGGGAAAAAAACGGTTGTGATCGATTTTGATATCGGTCTACGTAACCTCGACCTTATCATGGGATGTGAACGCCGCGTAGTGTATGACTTCGTTAACGTCATTCAAGGTGATGCATCTCTTAATCAGGCACTGATTAAGGATAAACGAACAGAGAATCTTTATATCCTTCCTGCGTCGCAAACTCGTGACAAAGATGCTCTGACTCGCGAAGGTGTTGAAAAAATACTCGATGAATTAAGTAACGAATTAGCGTTTGATTTTGTCGTCTGCGATTCCCCTGCGGGTATCGAAAGTGGTGCGCTGATGGCGCTCTATTTTGCTGATGAAGCCATTATTACTACCAACCCTGAAGTTTCTTCTGTTCGTGACTCAGACCGTATTTTAGGTATCCTTGCGTCTAAATCTCGCCGCGCGGAAAAAGGCCAAGAACCGATTAAAGAACACTTACTATTAACGCGTTATAACCCGGGTCGTGTCACTCGTGGTGATATGCTAAGTATGGAAGATGTTCTGGAGATACTGTGTATTCCACTGATCGGCGTGATCCCTGAAGACCAGTCTGTATTGCGTTCATCAAACCAAGGTGAACCTGTTATTTTAGATGCTGAATCTGATGCAGGTCAGGCATACAGCGACTGTGTTGACCGTATTTTAGGTGAAGAACGCCCTATCCGATTCATTGAAGAAGAGAAAAAAGGTTTCTTGAAACGCCTATTTGGGGGGTAAATAATGGCTTTATTGGATTTCTTTCTGTCGAGAAAAAAACCGACAGCAAATATCGCAAAAGAGCGATTACAGATCATTGTAGCGGAGCGCCGCCGCGGTGATAGCGAACCTCCTTACCTTGCAGATATGAAAAGAGATATCTTACAAGTTATCTGCAAATACGTTCAGGTTGATCCTGAGATGCTTTCTGTACAATTTGAACAAAAAGGCGACGATATCTCAGTACTCGAACTTAACGTAACATTACCAGAAGGTGATGAAATCAAGGTTCCAGAAAAGTAATGATAGCAAAGTAGCCGCTGTTTTAGTTTGTAAATAGCGGCTTGCTTTATTATTTATTCAGGCAATTGAAATTAGTTATTTATAAAGCGAGCGAATAACGCTTTATTTATGGCTCGACTTTTCTCACCCCGAAATTAGCAGCACTGCGATGACCCGATATATAGCATAAGAATATATAATTATTCTATATTCAAAAAATATCATATATAACGATAAAAAACAGATTCTACTAGATGTGCTAAGTAATAGGGAAATATGGCAATAGATTGATTATTTAAGACTCCCACTTTGATGAAATAGGAGCCTAGTGATTAATACTACTGAGATTGAGAAAGTAATTTAGTAATTGGTTCAGCAAGCAGCCTTCCTCTCCAACCATCGAGAAGTTCAGGTTGTTGATCTATTGATTTGATCCCCCAATGAACCGAAAGTAGTTGGTTTATCTGGCGCCTCGAAGCAAGTAACTCTGCATTGAATTTCTCATGCTCAGCAATTTCTTTGACTACCGTTTTAATTTCTTTAAACAGCGTTTTATATTGAGATTGCTCGTTAAGATTTGCCACAATTTGCGGATATTCTTGTTCATCCATTTGCTTAGCTTTTTCAACAATGCTTAACAGACGTCGCCCATGACAACGGATCTCTTGCCCTGTTAAGCCTAATGCGTCTAATTCGCCAAGCGAGCTAGGTAAGTAACGAGCAACTTTCCACAAATGCTCTTCTTTAACCACAAAGTTGATTGCCATATCGCGCGCTTTCGCTTGATTTAAACGCCATTCTGCTAACATTTGTAAGCAGGCTAACTGTTCACCTCTTAGCTGGCACACATTAGTAATGTTCCGGTATGCGAGTGCCGGATCGATGGTTTGTTGTCTTCTAGTAACCGTTCTTTGGCACTCTTCCATTGCATCCGTAAGATAACCAGCCTCTTCAACTTTCTGCATCAAGATTTTCGCTAATGGCAGTAAATAGAAGACATCTGCCGCCGCATAGTGGCATTGTTTTTCACTTAGTGGTCTCGCTAACCAGTCAGTTCGAGATTCACTTTTATCAAGTTCTATACCTAAGTGCTCTGACACTAATGAGGCAAAACCACAAGAAATTGGATAACCTAAAAAAGCGGCAACAACCTGTGTATCCACCATCGGTTCAGGAACGCAGGAAAAATCATGTAAAAATACCTCTAGATCTTCACTACCTGCATGTAAAAATTTAATCAGATTTTTATTAGTTAATAATGCCTTAAAAGGTGAAAAATCGTTAATAGATAAAGGGTCTATCAGTGAAACTTGTTTTCCATCATAAAGTTGTAGCAAACCTAATTGTGGATAATAAGTTCGAGTTCGGACAAATTCTGTATCCAGTGCCAGCCAATCGGCTTCACTCGCCTGTTGGCACACTTGTGCAAGTTCGCTATCAGTTGTAACTAAACAGTAATTCAAAACAAATTTCTCTTTTTTATATTCTCATCACGGCAACGCCGGTAAAAACCGGCGTTGCTCATAGGGATGCAAATTGAACAGTCTCTATCATGCCGTTGACTCATCCATTCGCTTTTTTTCTTCATCACGTAGCTCCCTACGCAATATTTTACCGACGTTAGATTTAGGTAACTCGGTACGAAATTCAAACAACTTTGGTACTTTGTATGCCGTTAGTGAACGGCGACAGAAGGTTTTTAACTCATTTGTTGTTAGGTTTGGATTACTACTAACCACAAATACCTTCACTGCTTCACCTGTACTTTCGCTTGGAACACCCACTGCTGCACATTCAACCACATCAGGATGAGATGAGATAACATCTTCAACTTCATTTGGATAAACATTAAAGCCAGAGACGATAATCATATCTTTTTTGCGATCAACGATACGGATATAACCTTCGCTATCTATTTCTGCAATGTCACCTGTTGCTAACCAACCATCGCGTAAAATTTCCGCAGTTGAATCAGGACGATTCCAATAACCTTTCATGACTTGAGGGCCTTTCACCCACATTTCACCCGGTTCTCCTAATGCGACTTCATCGCCATCATCACCCACTAATTTTACATCAGTTGATGGAACAGGTAATCCGATACTACCACTATAAGCCGTCAGATTATACGGATTTCCGGTCACAAGCGGTGAACATTCTGTTAAACCATAACCTTCCAGCAAATGCTTACCAGTGAGTTTTTGCCATTTTTCAGCTACCGCTTTTTGTACTGCCATACCACCACCAACAGTTAACCTTAATTTAGAGAAATCCAATTTTTGGAATTCTGCATTATGTAGCCATGCATTAAATAAGGTATTAACCCCAGTGATCGACGTCACTGGATATTTTGCAAGCTCTTTAATGGTGCCCGGTACATCTCGTGGGTTGGTGATCAATAAATTAACCCCACCAACGTTAATAAAGAGTAAGCAGTTAACCATTAGTGCAAAAACGTGATACAACGGTAACGCAGTGACCACAAACTCAGCACCAAATTTTAAAACAGGCCCATAAGCGGCTCGAGCTTGCTCCAAGTTAGCTAACATATTGCGATGGGTTAACATAGCACCTTTGGCCACACCTGTTGTCCCACCCGTATATTGAAGGAATGCAAGGTCATCACCAGCAATATTTGGCTTAATGTACTGCATTCGATACCCATAATGCATCGCTCGGCGAAATGAAATTGCATCAGGTAAATTGTATTTTGGCACTAACCGTTTGACATATTTAACCACAAAATCAACCAGTGTGGCTTTAGGCCTAGAAAGCTGATCACCCATACGAGTTAAAATAACGTGTTTAACTTTGGTGTTAAAAACAATTTTTTCAAGGGTATGCGCAAAATTGGAGACAATAACAATCGCAGTCGTACCGCTGTCATTTAACTGGTGTTCCAGTTCTCTGGGGGTATAAAGCGGGTTAACATTAACGACAACCATACCTGCTCGCAAAATACCAAACAGTGCTATCGGATATTGCAGTAGATTCGGCATCATCAGTGCAACACGATCGCCTTTTTTCAGCCCTAAACCATTTTGTAAGTAAGCAGCAAAAGCTCGGCTTCTTTCCTCTAATTTGCGATATGTCATGACTGCGCCCATGTTAATGAACGCAGGTTGGTCTGCATACTGTGACACCGAATTTTCAAGTAACTCGGCCAAAGAAGCAAAGCGATCAGGATCGATCTCTGCCGGCACATCGCTTGGGTAATTTTTTAGCCAGATTTTTTCCAAAGTATGACTCCTGAATTTTAGTATAGTAATATTGCCCGCACATTCTTTTAACAAATTATTAACTCAGCGTACCAGTTTGAGAAATACCCTGTGCTAAGGTTGAGAGCTCTATCACTAAATAAATTTCATTCCTTCGAAATAAAAATAGGCGGACAATCCGCCTATTCTCACTTAAGTTTATTTTTCCAGAGCGATACTTGTTACATTTGACATAACAACCGCATAAATAACCCGTTATTAGTGAACGATATCACTATCTAACTGACTCATTTATTTGAGCTGTTCACCTTGTAACCTATGCTGAGTATCTATCTGATAATAGTGCCGCCATAATACACTTTTCTGAATCATTTTTGGAGAAATTAACACATTATCTCTCGATATTGGCTAAATACACTCGAAATAATGCACTCGACGGCTAAATAGCAGGCTAATCAGCCGCTAAAAGCATCGACATTCTGTGACTGATATGTGGGCGAATGAATATAGCTACTGTATCTCACCCAAAAGCGATATGCATTAAAATATGACAAGTATAGGGAGACGATAATCATCGCCCCCCTCAATAATATAAAACTACTCGGTAAGGTAAGTTTGAACCGGAGCCACGCCACCTGGGTAGCCGTAGTAGCCATACCCATAACCCCAAGGATGGTCATAATAATAAGGATTACCATAATAACCATAGCCCCATGGCCCAGCGGGTGGTAACACCACACTTTGTGCTAGGTTCCAGCGCTGATAGCCCGTCACATCCAAAGTGACATATTTATATGGGATATCCCCTATTTTCCCTGCCTGTTCCCCTGTAATTTTACCTACAACAGTAATATAACGACCATTATAGTCAGCAGGATCAAGGAAGCCATTTACAAAAGCGTAAATGCGGCCAATGGATGCAGTATTTAGCTCTGGTGCCGCGTCATACTTACTCAATGGAATAACGGCAATCTCAAGACGGGTTTTATTTGGTTGATTGAAAACTGAAATCACCTTTCCACCAAAACGCCCTTCTTGCCCAATATACATTTCAGGGGCATTTTGTACTGATGATAAGTTAACCGCAGGATCAGGTGACGAGCCTTGAATTGATGCTGGGATCGAAACACAACCTGTTAATGCTAATACGCCGATAAATAAAGCTGCTTTAAAAGTCGCACGGCAGTTAATTTTAATTCCCATATACCACCTCCGTTTTAGCTTTAATTATAAATTCAGACAGTATGGATTAACATACATATTTATTAACATAACACGATATGTTCAGTATCTTGTCATTTGTTAAGTATCGATTTAATCTTTATATCAATTATAGATAAACAAAACAGCAATTAATGTCATATTGATGCGAATTTTAATCATCCATTTAATAATGGTTCTATTTATGACTGGTTAAATTCAACTTTTCAAAAAACACAAAACTGGCTAAATACTTTGTATACACTCTAAATAATTCGAGTTGCAGCTAGGCGACAAGCGAAGATAGTCGGGGAGCATAGATAAACTATGTGACTCGGCTAGCTGAGCGTAGTCAACAACGCTGCAACTTGAAGTATGACGAGTATAGCCAGTTTCAAAATAACACCATTACCGACCGGGTAATTTTTTCCAAGTCACTTCATTACGTAAATAGGTTGGCTCAACATTCTCGACTGCTTGAACATCTCCTGCTAGCCATAAACGCTCAGCGATAGGCAACATATCTTGTGCAGTTGGAAGTTCAATAGTGCTATCAATTAATGAGATAGCACTTTCATGTAACTGTGGATAAGCTTTCCAGCCAGTTCCTGCATAACTCCATTGCCCTGTCAGTTGGCTAATTTTTTCCTTAAATAGATTGGGATCCATCACAGCCTCAGTTTGCTCTCCGAGCCATTCACCACCAACACTGCGTTGATACTGAGCGCAATAAACTTCTGTCATGCGTGCATCAATAGCAGCAAGCACCTGAGTGTGCCCCGTAATTCGGTAAACCCCTTCAGCTAACGTCATCAACGATGAAACACCTATCATTGGTAAATCAGCACCTAAAGCCAAGCCTTGAGCAATACCGACCCCAATGCGCACCCCAGTAAAACTGCCTGGCCCACGCCCAAAGGCAAGTGCATCTAATTGATTTAACGTGATCCCCGCTTGTGACAAGACTTCTTCAACCATAGGCAACACTTTCTGTGTATGCTCACGCGGCGAAATCGCAAAACGAGAAATAACCTCTGTGCCGCATAACAATGCGACTGAACATGCTTCTGTTGCTGTATCAACAGCAAGAATACGGCTCGACATGCCATAACCTCGGCAAATAGATTAGATTCGATGCCATGGTCATATCGCCATGGCCTGAAAAATGGTAGCTATATTAGCATAAACTCAAAACAAGGCAGCAGAAAAATATCCATATCGCTTTGGTTTAATTACTATTATTTATCTCAGTTCTTTTTTTCTCAAGAAACTCAATCGCTTTTGTTAAACTCCGAGTTCTTGGCGAAGGCGGAAGACTGTTTAAAAAAATCTCTCCATAAGGACGAGTGACTAAACGATTATCACAAATAACTATCACCCCATAATCACGGGTATCACGGATCAGCCGACCAACTCCCTGTTTTAGCGTGATAACAGCATCGGGAATTTGCACATCAGCAAAGGGATCGCCACCGCGTAATTGACAATCTTCAATACGTGCACGTAATAAGGGGTCATCCGGCGCCGTAAATGGTAATTTATCGATAATAACACAGGTTAATTCATCCCCCCGCACATCAACGCCCTCCCAAAAACTGCTGGTTGCCACGAGTACTGCATTACCTTCAGCAATAAACTGTGCAAGTAACTTATTTTTGCTACTTTCGCCTTGCATCAGCACAGGCAGGGTTAATGTTGTTTTAAACTCTTCAGCCAGTTCACGCATCATCAAATGCGAAGTGCATAAGAAAAAGCAGCGCCCTTGGTTTTTAATAATCAGGGGCCTAAGCATTGCTGCCAATTTTTGTGCGATACCTCTTTGATTGGTTTCTGGAAGGAAGCGTGGGACACAAAGTAAAGTTTGACTTTGATAGTCAAATGGGCTGGCTAATAATAATGTTTCGGCCGAGGCTAACCCCAGCCGATCAGTAAAGTAATTCAGTTGCTCATTAACTGACAATGTGGCAGAGGTGAATATCCAACTTGCGGGTGTACCAGCTATCATCTCACTAAACTTTTCAGCGACGGTTAATGGCGTTAATGCTAATAGAAAATGCCTACCATAGCTTTCAAACCAATAACTGTAACCAGGAATAGTGACATCTTTTAATCGATTCAACCGATTACGATATAATGTAACACGCTCAAACACCGAGTCTAACGTTTGTGAACGCCCTAACGCGCTTTTAACCACCTCATAGCACAGCTCAAGTGAATCATCCAATAATGTCAGAGCGCGCTGTACCACTGGCATTTTTAATAAATCACGTAAGTTACCACGGAAACTGTTTTCCCCAAGGTTTAAGCGAAAGTCCAAAGTACTTTGCGTTAATCTATCCGCACTTTTTTGTAATTGAGCCTGATCTTTAAGTTCCGTTCGGTAAACCATCACCATGTCACGTGCGAGATCGAGGAGTTGACGGCTACTCAATTGTTGTCCAAAGTACTGGCTAGCAATATCCGGTATTTGATGGGCTTCATCAAAAATCATCACATCAGCTTGAGGCATCAATTCACCAAAACCTGTGTCTTTAACCACCCGATCCGCCATAAATAAGTGATGATTAACCACAATGATATCAGCATCCAATGCTTTACGGCGCGCCTTTAACACGAAGCACTCTTGATAGCGTGGGCAATCGCTGCCCAAACAATTATCATTGGTACTGGTTACCAATGGCCACACAACATGATCTTCGGCGATATCATGGCAGGTACTAACATCACCTGATTCAGATTCAATCGACCAACTACGCAATCGTACGACCGCTGAGAGTATTTCAGGTTCAAGGCTACCACCACCAAGTGATTGCTGATCTAAACGCTCTAAACAAAGGTAATTCGAGCGCCCTTTCAATAAAGCGGTTCGCCCACGGTATTGCATCGCATCAATAATCGTCGGCAAGTCACGATGATACAGCTGATCCTGCAATGCTTTCGAACCTGTCGAAACAATCACTTTTTTCCCTGAGCGCAGTGCAGGAACTAAATAAGCATAAGTTTTACCCGTTCCTGTTCCTGCTTCAGCCACCAGCACCTGCTGTTTTTCAATCGCATCGGTGACAGCATTAGACATGGTGACCTGCGCTGCCCGTGGTTGAAAGCCTGGAATTGTTCTCGCTAGAAAGCCATCTGAAGAAAAATCGTCGTGCACCGCAAACCCATATCGTATTCAACTTGGAAGCATTGATTCTAACATGTCTCTAACGTCGCTGCTGAGTTAAATAAACTCATCAGAACAGAAAGGATTTTCATCAAGCAAACTAGCTGTTATCCTAGAAAAAACATGAAATAAGGAACTCAGATGACAATTGAACGAATTGATCCAGACAAACGTTGGTCCGAAGCAGTGATCCACAATAATGTTGTCTATTACACTAGTGTCCCTGAAAACTTAGATGCAGATATTATTGCGCAAACAGCAAACACGCTTTCTGCTATTGATATCCTATTGCAAAGAGTCGGCTCAGATAAAAGTAAAATCTTAGATGCCACCATTTTTTTAGCTGATAAAGCGGATTTTGCAGGTATGAATCAAGCATGGGATGCTTGGGTGGTTGAAGGTAGCGCACCAGTGCGTTGTACAGTTCAAGCCGCGCTGATGAAACCTGAATATAAAGTTGAAATTAAAATCGTTGCGGCGATTGATTAATTTGTTGAACATGAAAAAAAAGCGCCAATATCACATCGGCGCTTTTTTAATTTATGACATTTTAATAAGAACCATGCCTAATAATAGCAGGGCAATACCTCCCCACCCTTTATAATTGAGCCTCTGGTTGAACAATATCCAACCCGCAGCCACTGTAGCGATAATCCCAAATGCTCCCCACAGTGCATATGCAATTGACAGCTCAATGCCTTTAACCGCTTGAGCAAGGGAACTAAAAGCCCCTAATACCGCGACTAAAGATAAAATACCTAGCCAATAACGCTTAAAGCCGTTCGACATTTTTAATAAAATATTCGCTAAGATCTCAAGGACCACCGCTAATACTAAAAATGCCCCATGCCACCATTCAAACTGAATGTCCATGATCAGGCCTCCGTTTTAGCGTGATTATGCGCCAAAGTTCCTGATTTTACTGCGGATACTGCACGATCTGCCGCTTGTTTTACTTTTTGTGCCGATTGGCTAACCGTTGCTTTTTTGGTTCCAGACTTAATCAGACCAATACCCGCAATTAATAGAACCAATCCACCTATTTTCATTGGGGATAATGACTCTCCAAACCACAGCACACTAAAAGTCGTAATAAATAGTATGCCGATGCCTTCCCATAATGCGTAAGCAACGCCCAAAGCCACTTTTTTTACCGCGATTGCCAGTAAGATATAAGATGATGCAATCATCACGTACATCACTGCCATACCCGTAAAATCACCACTCACACTGGCGTGTTTCATTGATAAAGTACCGATCACTTCGGTAACGATAGCTAATGCTAAAAATATCCAATATATCATTATAATATCTCTCTATGGATAATTGCATGCCTGATTGTTTTTTATACAGAAAAAACAAACTTTTTGGCGATAATTTCTTTAATGCAATTAAAAAAAATTAATAAACAACAAAGCGATACTGATTTTATTCAGTCGAATGAATATTAGAGAGAGACGCTATAATGCACCGCACCAGTGATGTTCACTAGAAAGGATAGCTGAAAGGAAAAGCCGATGAGTTGATCTTCTTTGGGACTTACTGATTTTAATGCTATTCACGCTAAGCATGATATCTCATTCATTTCATCAGATGGACATCCATCCAAGTTACTCCGAACCCTCATGTAAAATTGTTCACGGCTTATTTTTATCATGGTAAAAGTATTAAGTCAATGAATACAAAAAGCTTTTTTAAATGAATAATTTTTGCATAATTATTCATTTAATCCCCAGAAAACCGCTCTATCGCCAAGGACTACACGAATAATCAATCGTAAAATCACCACTTATTAACCCTATTTTTTATTGAAAATATCAAACTATTCCTTGTTTTATTTTATTACAGACTTCCTAACAAGGTTTCTTATTGACTTAAAATACGAACAAGCATCTTATAGAGTGTAGGCAGATAAATAAGCATTCCCAAAGAGAGAGCAATGGATACCTTTAACCTCACTTCAAACAGTTTTCAAAATGATGTAAATGCAACTCCACTTCCTTACGACGTGATATCAATACAATCACAAGTTATCTACGGTAGTGTAGGCAATAGTATTGCCGTCCCTGCTTTAATGAAACAAGGTTTACGCGTTGCTGCTGTACCTACTGTCATCTTAAGCAATACGCCCCATTACACAACTTGTCATGGTGGTGAATTACCTTCAGAGTGGTTTCGCGGCTATTTAAATGGCTTAGTCGAACGTGGTTGCATGGATAGTGTACGCGCAATTTTAACGGGTTATTTAGGTTCTAAAAATAAAGCGCATGATCTAGCACAGTGGCTCACCACTATACGTCAAAGTCATCCATCTCTCCCGGTGATCGTCGACCCTGTTATGGGTGATGAAGATAGTGGCTTCTACATCCCTCCTGAAATTGCCGAAGTCTATCGAGATGAAGTCATTCCACTCGCAACGGGGATCATTCCAAATAAATTTGAGTTATCAATGCTTAGTGGTCAAGAGATACAAACTTTAGATGATGCGACGAAAGCAGCCCGCAGTTTATTAAAAGGCCATACTCAGTGGGTGATCATCACCAGCGCATTTCAGCCTGATGATGATAGTATTGATGTGGTTTGTGTTACTCAGCATGATATTGCCGTTATTCGCCATAAACGTTACCCTGTCACACCTAAAGGTACAGGGGATTTATTTGGTGCGGAATTAACTGCACAACTGCTAGCTGGGTTATCTGTACCTGATGCAGCAAAAATGGCTTGTCTACGTATTGAACAAGCAATCATCCATATGGCTGCAACAGGACGCAGTGAATTGGTGCTGTAGTCTTACAATGGCCATTTAGAACATAATCATTATCCATTATAATTATGTTCACTAAATCTATTGATTTTACAATAAAAAACCAGCTCGACGGCTGGTTTTTTAGCTTATATACTGGTAGGTTTATTCAAACTCATTCCACGAACGACCATCACGGGTGATCATCGCCACAGAGGCTATTGGGCCCCAAGTACCTGCTTGATACGGTTTTGGTGCCTCGTTATCCATTGCCCATGCATCCATAATGGAATCTACAAATTTCCAAGCCTCTTCAACCTCATCACGACGTACAAACAGCGCTTGAATACCTCTCATTGCTTCAAGTAATAAACGCTCATAAGCATCTGCTAAATGAGTTTGGTTGAACGTTTCAGAGAAACTTAAGTCCAGTTTAGTCGTTTGCAAACGGTGTTTATGATCAAGACCTGGCGCTTTATTCATGATCTCGATATCGATACCTTCATCCGGCTGTAAGCGAATAGTGAGTTTGTTCTGAGGCAGCTCTTGATAACTTTCAGAGAAAATATTCAACGCGGGTTTTTTGAAATAAACCACGACTTCTGAGCATTTTGCAGGTAAACGCTTACCGGTACGTAAATAGAAAGGAACCCCTGCCCAGCGCCAATCGTCGATATCAACGCGCAGTGCCACAAAAGTTTCCGTCATACTTTTCTTATTGGCACCTTCTTCTTCTAGGTAGCCAGGCACTTTATTACCTTGTACAAAGCCTGCGGTATACTGACCACGCACCGCTTTTTCTCTGACATTAGTATGGTCAATACGACGCAGTGAACGTAAAACTTTTACTTTCTCATCACGAATACGGTCAGTGGTTAAATCTGCCGGTGGCGACATCGCAATCATGGTTAAAATTTGTAATAGGTGGTTTTGGACCATATCGCGCATTTGACCTGCCTGATCAAAATAGCCCCAACGCCCTTCAATACCGACTTCCTCAGCAACGGTAATTTGAACATGATCGATAGTTCGATTATCCCAGTTATTGATAAATAGCGAGTTAGCAAAACGCAATGCTAATAAGTTCAGAACCGTTTCTTTACCAAGGTAGTGGTCAATTCGATAGACTTGGCTTTCATCGAAATATTTCGCCACTTCATTGTTAATTTCTTGCGAAGAGGCTAAATCTGTCCCTAATGGTTTTTCCATAACCACACGGTTTGGTTGTTTATTCAACCCTGCATGGCCAAGACCATGACAGACAGCACCAAATGTACTTGGAGGCATAGCGAAATAGTGAATAGCGGGATGACAGTCTTGCTTAAGCATTTGTGCTAAGCTGTCAAAATTCTCAGTTTGATTGACATCGAGATTGCAAAAATCTAAACGTGAACTTAGTCTCTCCCAAAGTTCAGGGTCAAGATCTTCTTTTAAAAATTCGTGGAATGCTTTTTCAACAAACTCAACATAATCGCTCTGGCTCCACTGCGCACGCCCCACCCCAATGATGCGTGTTTCTGGATGGATATAGCCTGCTTTCTCTAATTGATACAGAGATGGAAGCAATTTACGACGTGCAAGATCCCCTTTGGTGCCAAAAATAATCAAATCACAGGCTTGAGCAGCGTTATGTACCGCCATATTGGTTCTCCTCAATTTGCGGAATTTATTGTAATTTTGTTACAAAATTAGCCAGATGTTCCGCTAATGTACCCTTTTGAAGGTATTCAGTAAATATTGATGATACCGATCACAGTTTTTATGGTGAAAAAAGCACCAAAAGTCAATAACCTTATCATGACTGAATGGTGACAGCACTTGTAATAAAATAACAAAACAGCAACTGAAATTACGGGTATGAAAATTAGATACAGCTCATAGTTTCGCAAAAATCTACATCACAAACACCTATCATTCAGATAGGTTAGCCATAACTCATAGTATATTGCCTTTTTTACTACTGCTGTAACCACGATATCAATAAACACACAATATCTTTATGGCGGAAAAATTTCTCCTTTTGATCAAATAGGCGCTTTCGTGACATGAATATTTTAGAACAAATGAAAAACAGCCTCGATTTTTTGAGTAAATCCGAAAAGAAAGTTGCCGAAGTGATCCTTGGAATGCCACAACAAGCTATCCACCTCAGCATAGCAACCCTTGCTCAATTAGCTGATGTCAGTGAGCCAACAGTAAATCGTTTTTGTCGCAAAATGGATACCAAAGGGTTTCCCGATTTTAAGTTACGTTTAGCGCAAAATCTCGCTAACGGCACACCCTATGTAAACCGTAACGTAGAAGAAAACGATACAGTTAATACCTATACCCACAAAATTTTCGAGTCTGCGATGGCAGGTCTAGACAATGTTAAACACAGTTTAGATATCACCGCAGTTAACCGTGCCGTTGATTTACTCACACAAGCGCGAAAAATTAGCTTTTTTGGCTTTGGCGCTTCTGCTGCGGTTGCACATGATGCAATGAATAAATTTTTTCGCTTTAATATTCCTGTCATTTACTTTGATGATATTGTTATGCAACGTATGAGCTGCATTAACAGCAGTGAAGGAGATGTCATTGTGTTGATCTCACATACAGGAAGAACCAAAGCATTAGTTGAAATGGCTCGCCTAGCTCGTGATAACGATGCCACTGTTATTGCAATTACCTCCGAAAATTCTCCATTATCTCAAGAAGCCACCTTGTCGATCATCATTGATGTCCCTGAAGATACCGATATATATATGCCAATGGTGTCTAGGTTAGCGCAATTAACTGTCATTGATGTACTAACAACAGGCTTTACATTAAGAAGAGGCGAAAAATTTAGAGATAACTTGAAACGGGTCAAAGAAGCATTACGTGATTCGCGGTTTGATAGTATGTAGCAAAAAGAGCTTCTTTTAAATACGCTCAATCATTCATGGTGCAGCTAGACGACAAACGATTAAGTCGCTGGAAGCCTACCTAAGTGGGTGGCCAGCACCAATGCATATCGTCAACAACACTGCAACTTGAAGTATGCTGGGTATAATAGTTTTGCAGACCCGATAGCATTAACTAATTAGCAGTATATAATAGCTGTGCACGTGTCAGCATCATAACTTATTGAGAAAAAGTCGCGAAATTACGCAAAAAGTACTTTAAATATTTCATGGTGCGACTAGACAAAAAGTGAATGATTCACCAAAAGCATAGAATACTCTGCCATTGGTGAGAACGAACGTAGTCACCATACTTCAACGTAAAGCGCTACCTTGAAGTATGACGAGTATAGTTCAAGTTGCATGATAGCAAGGCCCTAATTAACACCAGTAACATGGTCAAGTAACCTTCAAAAGCATGCCACTTGAAGTATGAAAAGATTTAACCCAATAAAATAACACCATTACAGGTCAACGGAGTAATACATGACTAGACGGCTTAGAAGAACTAAAATTGTTACTACCCTAGGTCCAGCTACCGATCGTGATAATAATCTTGAAAAAATTATTAACGCCGGCGCCAACGTTGTACGCCTTAACTTCTCTCACGGAACTCCAGAAGACCACATCCTCCGCGCTAATAACGTGCGTGAAATCGCTGCTCGTTTAGGTCGCCATGTGGCGATCCTCGGCGATTTACAAGGCCCTAAAATTCGTGTTTCTACATTTAAAGATGGCAAAGTGTTCCTCAATGTGGGTGATAAATTCACTTTAGACGCCACGCTAGGTAAAGGTGAAGGCGACCAACAAAAAGTCGGCATTGACTACAAAGGTCTGCCCGCTGATGTCGTCCCAGGGGATATTTTGTTACTTGATGACGGTCGCGTACAGCTCAAAGTCCGCGAAGTCCAAGGGTTACAAGTCTTCACTGAAGTTACTGTCGGCGGCCAACTGTCAAACAATAAAGGCATTAATAAACTGGGTGGTGGCTTATCCGCTGAAGCATTAACCGATAAAGACAAAGCCGATATTATTACTGCTGCAAAAATTGGTGTTGATTACCTTGCTGTCTCTTTTCCTCGCTCAGGCGAAGATTTAAATTATGCACGCCGTTTAGCGCGCGATGCAGGCTGTGAATGCCAAATTGTTGCCAAAGTTGAGCGTGCAGAAGCCGTTGCCAATGATGAAATCATGGATGAAGTGATCCTTGCTTCTGATGTCGTGATGGTTGCTCGTGGTGATTTAGGTGTGGAAATTGGTGATCCTGAATTGGTTGCGGTACAGAAAAAACTTATCCGCCGTTCCCGTCAGCTCAACCGTGTCGTGATCACCGCGACACAAATGATGGAATCCATGATCACGAATCCGATGCCAACGCGTGCAGAAGTCATGGACGTGGCTAACGCCGTTCTTGATGGTACCGATGCAGTGATGCTTTCTGCTGAAACAGCAGCAGGCCAATATCCCGCTGAAACCGTAGCAGCAATGGCTCAAGTGTGCCTTGGTGCAGAAAAAATGCCTGGGTTGAATGTCTCTAAACATCGTTTAGATGCCGAATTCAGCAGCCCTGAAGAAGCTATCGCCATGTCAACCATGTACGCAGCTAACCACCTTAAAGGGGTAAAAGCCATTATTGCGATGACCGAATCTGGCCGTACCGCACGCATGATGTCACGCATTAGTTCAGGTTTACCAATTTTCGCAATGTCTCGTCACGAAAAAACACTGAACCAATCTTCCCTATATCGTGGTGTTACACCTGTGTTCTGTAGCACACACACCGATGGCATTGCAGCGGCAAATGAAGCAGTCACTCGTCTGCGTGACAATGGTTACTTAATGAGTGGTGATTTAGTTCTTGTAACCCAAGGTGATTTAATGGGAACTATCGGCAGCACCAATACTTGCCGTATTTTAGAAGTTGAATAAAACCATCTATTAAAGAAATATCAAGGGAGAGTCAAACTCCCTTGATATTTATATCACAGTTTTATTATTTCATTGTTATATTCTGAACATACAACTAGTATCAATTAATAAGTTAATACTAACTTGCGATTAAAAGCAGCTTCCCTGATTTGATCAAAGCATTTATTGATTCGAAATCACCCCGAATAAAAGGAAAATAAGCGAAGCACGACTTCCCCCTTAATTAGAGTGATAATTAATGAATTTATGTAAATGACTTAGGGTAACAGCACCATTTATGGAGGCTATTACCCTGATTTTAACAATGAGATGAAATCTATAGAAACTGTAGATTAGGCTAATTTTGTTGTTCTTTTTTCCAATTATGAAAAGCAGCAGTCATCACTGGTGCTATTTTATCGTAGTTTTCCCAAGTATTTTCAACATGATATACCGTTGGTAAACCTTGTGCTAAAATGCGCTCATAATCATCAAAAAAGCCGTTCTCTTCTGCCTGATAATAGAATTCAGTAAATTCTAATCCCTCATCATTGACGTCCTCATCGGTAAATTTCTCATCGCACATAGCGATTAAAAATGTACGTCCGTCCATTTTACGTTCACGAACAGCGGTCAATTCATCAATAGACTCTTCAAGATGAAATTCACCAATAAGATCATTTTGAATCAACCATGCCAAGTAGAACCCTATATGTGTTCCACCATTTTCATTAGGTAGCCCCTCTGGATAATCGCCACCGTAATGCCAATCCATTCTGTCAAATGCCATCAGATGCCTCACAAATATACTGCGTTATTAACATTAGCGATATAAATCATCACGCTGATAGGGTTCTATCTCATCACCCTTACGTGTTTTTAGTAATTTAAGTATCCATGTATATTGCTCTGGGTTTGGCGCGACGAGATATTCAAGCTCCTCATTCATTCGCCTTGCAATATAAGCATCATCTTGGCCGTCAATATCATCCATTGGCTGACGAATATAGATATGTAATTGATGTGTATGGTGATCATAGACAGGAAATAATGGAACAATTTTAGCCTTACAGACTTTCATCAAACGACCAACCGCGGGTAAAGTCGCCTTATAAGTCGCAAAGAAATCGACAAATTCACTATTTTCTTCACCATGATCTTGATCAGGTAAATAAAAACCCCAATAACCTTGCCGTACAGAGGCAATAAAGGGTTTTATACCTGCTTCTCGTGAATGTAAGCGCCCACCAAAATGGTAACGTGCTTTATTCCATAAATAGTCTGCAACAGGGTTTTTTTGATGATGAAACATCGCCGCCATCTTATAACCTTTAGCAGCAAGTAACATTGCAGGTGCATCAACAGCCCAGCCATGAGGCACCATAAAAATCACATTACTACCTTGTTGCTTTAATGATTCAATGATTTCTTCATTATGCCAAAACGTTCTCGCTAATGTTTTATTGGCACCACGAACACAAAGCTCAGCAAGCATGACAAATGACTGAGGCGCAGTTTCAAACATTTTATCGGTTAATTGTTCCCGCTCTTGCTCTGTTAGTTGAGGAAAACAGTACAATAAATTTATTTTAGCGCGTCGACGGGCACTTTTGGCTAGTCGACCAACCCACTTGCCTACTTTTGCTAATAAAGGGTCACGAACTTTAACGGGTACATAAGCTAATGCTGCAAACACGCCAGCTCCCATCCAAACACCCCAATATTTTGGATGTAAATAGGATTTATGAAAGGTTGGCACGTAGCCTAATTTACTATCGGTGTCTTTATCTTTATTCATAGTGTACCTAAAAGAACAATTCGCGCTCTTTTATAGCTTAAAATGATAATAAGTGAAAGTATTACAAAGGAATTGGGCAGATACAATATATCTGCCCATCGTGAAGAGATTATTTCATTTTTAATTGAGGCTTAGTTTCTTTCACCATCGCCAAATATTCTTTGCGTTCTTTACCCGTTAAACCACCTGAGCTAGGTAATTTTGCGGTTAATGGATTCACTGCTTGTTGGTTAATCCACACTTCAAAGTGCAAGTGAGGTCCCGTTGAACGACCTGTATTACCAGAAAGCGCAATACGATCACCACGTTTCACTTTTTGCCCTGGTTTTACTAACAATTGACGTAAGTGCATATAGCGTGTGGTATATTGGCGACCATGACGAATAGCAATAAAGTTACCTGCTGCGCCACTGTATTTAGAAACAATAACCTCACCATCACCTACCGCTAGTACAGGCGTACCTACTGGCATAGCAAAATCAACCCCTTTATGCGGTGCAACGCGCCCTGTAACAGGGTTAACGCGGCGAGGGTTAAACTGCGATGACACTCGAAATTGTTTTGCTGTAGGATTACGCAAGAAACCACGCTCTAAACCATTCCCTTCACTATCGTAATATTTACCATCTTCTGCACGAAATGCGTAGTAGTCTTTCCCACCACTATTCAAACGTACACCAACGAGTTGGCTCTGTTCATTACGACCATTAAGAATTTCACGGCTCATTAAAACGGTAAACTTATCGCCCTTTTTCAACTTACGAAAATCAATTTGCCATTGTAGTGCTTTAATCACTTCACGGCCTTCATTACGCGTTAAGCCTGCTTGGCTTGCACTTTGTGCGAAACTGCCGTTGATCACACCCGGCAATATACTGTTTTGCCATTCGCCTTCACGAATTTCTTTCGTTTCTTCGAATTTATTCGTGCTACCAACCCGCGTATAAATTCGCGTTTCTCGGCGAGAAACTTCCCACGTTAATGATTCAAGTTCGCCTTGGTCGGTTAAACTCCAATTTAACGTTTGACCAATTTTTAAATTGCGCAGCGCTTTATGTTGATTTGCCAGTGTTGCGACATCACCTGACTCTATCCCAAACTGGGTTAAAATACTGGACAGATTATCACCACTAGCAACGACATATTCATGAGGGATAATAGCGCTATCCGTTCCTTCGGCACCATCGCTATCATCAACCACACCTTCGTCAGGCAGTTGATCACTGCTATCTTGAATAATATCGTCAGTTGCATCCGTTAAAGGCGCAAAGGACAAAGGGATCACTGTATCTACAGTGTTTTCGGTATCGGAGCTCGATGTCGGTAGGTGTGTTGGCCGCCAAATTGCGACGGCCAGTGTTGCGACTGTTAATGTTCCTAACATGATCCTATGAGACTTGGACAGGCTACCGTATACCTGTGCAAGCCCTTTAGCCATTTGCTGCACTAAACAATTCCTTCTTGTTTAATTCAGGCAGCTCGCGTATTGCTTCGACAGTTGTGTTAAGAACTGCATATAGCTATCTGGGCCTATTTCCAGCCCGCTACCAAGCGGGTCGAGAGTTCCCATTTTGACTCCCGTATTTTTCGCTACGCTTTCTATGACGGCTGGCCTGAATTGGGGTTCAGCAAAAACACATTGTGCTTTGTGCTCAACCAATTGAGTTCGTATATTATGTAATTTCTGTGCACCAGGCTGAATTTCCGGGTTTATCGTAAAATGCCCCAATGGAGCCAACCGATAGTGTTTTTCAAAGTAGCCATAAGCATCGTGAAAAACAAAATAGCCCTTGTTTTTGGCTGGTTCTAAAATATTAACAATATTCTCATCGTTTTGCGTCATTTTTTCATTGAATTTACGAAGGTTTACGTCCAGCTTATCTTTTTGTTCAGGATAAAGCTCTACTAAACGATCGTGAATACCTAACGCGGCTTGTTTGGCTATCTCTGGAGACAACCAAATGTGCATATTATACTCACCATGATGATGATGTTCGTGATCCGTATCATGATTAGCTTCATCAGCATGATCATGGCTATGTTCGTCTTCATCATCCCCTTTCATTAATAATGGAACGATATTCGCCTGTTGTGCAAGCGCTAGACGTTTCTTCTGTGGTAACGTTTTGAGAGGCTTATCTAAAAACATTTCCATATCAGGACCAACCCATACAAATAAGTCCGCTTGTTTAATTTTTTTCAAATCAGAAGGTTTCAGCGCATAATCATGGGGTGATGCACCATCCGGTAATAATACTTGTGTATCCGTAACACCATCTGCGATACCCGCCGCAATAAACGCCAGTGGGCGGATAGAGGTTACCACATCGGCTTTTGCCGCTGTCACCATCGTTGTGCTCAGCACCGATGCTGCGGCCAGCCCTAAAATAAATTGTCGGGCATTAGATTGAGATTTATGTATCATAGACGTCTTTTTCCGTGATTTTAATTTTGAAATGTTATAATATAACACAACATGATTTCTGCAAGATGTTTTTCACATGCAACCATTACTGAATTTAAATAAAATATCTGTTTCCTTTGGTGAGAAACGGGTTCTTAAAAATGTCAGCTTTACACTAAATAAAGGCGATATCGTGACACTTTTAGGCCCTAACGGTGCGGGGAAATCGACAATTGTGCGAGTTGTTCTTGGCTTATTAGCGCCAACTTCAGGTACGATTGAACGTGCTTCAGCGCTATCAATTGGCTATGTACCACAAAAATTACATTTAGATGCCACACTGCCATTGACTGTAAAACGATTTTTAATGCTAAAACCAAATGTTCGCTCAGAACAGTTGGCTCCTGCCCTTGAACGCGTTAATGCAACCCATTTACTCGATCAACCGATGCAAAAATTATCTGGTGGCGAAACACAGCGTGTATTACTCGCTCGTGCTTTACTGAATAAACCTGATCTGTTGGTTCTTGATGAGCCAGCGCAAGGTGTCGATGTTAATGGTCAAGTCGCACTCTATGATTTAATCAATCAATTGCGTACCGAGCTTGGCTGCGCAGTACTGATGGTCTCGCACGATCTGCACTTAGTGATGGCAAAAACAGATAAAGTGCTGTGTATTAATGGTCATATTTGCTGCTCGGGTACCCCTGATGTTGTCTCTAATCATCCTGAATTCGTTGCAATGTTCGGCTATCGAGGTGCATCTCAACTTGGGGTATATCGTCATCATCATAATCATCAGCATGATTTAGACGGTAATGTGGTAACAGCTCATACCCACAGTAAGGAATGTAACCATGATTGAGTTGCTATTGCCCGGTTGGATTGCAGGGGTACTCTTAGCTATCGCAGCAGGTCCTTTAGGATCATTTGTTGTATGGCGTCGTATGTCCTATTTTGGCGACACTCTCGCCCATGCCTCCTTGTTGGGGGTTGCTTTCGGACTTTTACTGAATATCAACCCCTTTTATGCTGTGATTGGTGTAACTCTACTACTGTCGTTGATATTAGTATGGTTAGAGCGTCGACCTCAGCTCGCTGTTGATACCTTACTTGGCATTATGGCGCACAGTGCGCTGTCACTTGGCTTAGTGGTTGTTAGCTTAATGGCTAATGTACGTGTTGATTTAATGGCTTATTTGTTTGGTGACCTGCTTTCAGTGACTTACGATGACATTATCACTATTTTTATTGGGGTAGTTGTGGTGTGTGGGTTACTTTTATGGCGTTGGCGAGCACTACTGTCCATGACGGTGAATCAAGAGCTGGCGTTTGTTGATGGTGTGAATATTCAACGACTCCGTTTATTATTAATGTTAGTCACAGCGTTAACCATTGGCATCGCAATGAAGTTCGTTGGAGCATTAATTATTACTTCTTTATTGATTATACCTGCGGCAACAGCGCGTCGTTTTGCTAGAACGCCTGAACAAATGGCATTTGTTGCGATATTAATTGGTATGTTATCGGTGACAGGAGGACTGACATTCTCTGCGTTCTACGATACACCTGCTGGCCCATCAGTAGTACTAACAGCTGCGATATTATTTGTTTTAAGTTTATTAGCAAAAGCAAAAAATTAAATGTGTATCAGCTGATCTTCAATAGATTGATGCTATTAGGTCAGCTGATAACCACCAAACGATGCCGATAGCTATCAGCATCTTCCCCCCAATAAAAATCATTCATAGATGCTAAATTTCTTTTGGCGTTAAGCCAAAGTGTAAATAGGCATGCGCGGTTGCCATTCGACCACGAGGTGTCCGCTGAATAAAACCTTGTTGGATCAAAAAAGGTTCTAATACATCTTCAATCGTTTCCCGTTCCTCACCAATTGCCGCCGCAAGGTTATCAACACCAACAGGTCCACCCATAAATTTATCAATGATCGCTACTAATAATTTTCTATCTAAATAATCGAAACCAGCGGCATCGACGTTCAACATATCCAGTGCTTGATTAGCAATTAATTCGTCAATTGAACCATCACCTTTGACTTGCGCGAAATCACGTACTCGACGTAATAAGCGGTTAGTAATACGTGGAGTGCCGCGTGAGCGCATTGCTACCTGACGAGCCCCCTCTTCACTAATTTCTAGCCCCATATATTGGGCACTACGTTTCACAATATGCTGTAAATCATCAACGTTATAGAACTCAAGGCGTTGCACAATCCCAAATCGGTCACGTAGTGGCGATGTTAAAGACCCCGCACGTGTAGTCGCGCCAATCAAAGTAAATGGCGGTAAATCAATTTTAATCGAACGCGCTGCCGGCCCTTCACCTATCATGATATCGAGTTGGTAATCTTCCATGGCTGGATATAAGATCTCTTCAACCACTGGCGATAATCGGTGAATTTCATCAATAAATAAAACGTCGTGAGGCTCTAAGTTAGTCAGCATTGCGGCTAAATCACCGGCCTTTTCAAGCACTGGACCTGAGGTTGTACGTAAGTTAACCCCCATTTCGTTAGCGACAATGCCTGCCAAAGTGGTTTTGCCTAAACCAGGAGGACCAAAAATTAACAGATGATCAAGCGCGTCACCGCGTAATTTGGCCGCCTGAATAAAGATTTCCATTTGCTCTTTAACTTGCGGTTGCCCAATATACTCTTGCAGTAATTTCGGGCGGATCGCGCGATCAATGGCTTCTTCTTCTTCATGGATCACTTCAGCAGAAATTAGGCGATCAGCTTCAATCATCGTTCAATTCTCTCAATTAAAGTGCTGCACGCAATGCATCACGGATCAATGTTTCACAATCACTGTCAGGTTTCGCCACTTTACTGACCATACGGCTTGCTTCTTGTGGCTTATAACCTAATGCGACCAGTGCGGTTGCCGCTTCAGCTTCAATATCTGCGCTGCTTGGCGCTTTGCTATTCACATCAGGTAAAGTGATATCGGTGTTTTGATTAAATAGATCACCATTTAGACCTTTAAAACGGTCTTTCATTTCAACAACTAAACGCTCTGCTGTTTTCTTACCAATACCCGGTAGTTTAACCAATGATGAAATGGCTTCTTTTTCAATTGCAGAGACAAATTGCTGTGCTGACATCCCTGATAAGATAGCTAGCGCCAATTTGGGACCAACGCCATTAACTTTAATCAGTTCTTTAAACAACGCGCGTTCTTGTTTGTCATTAAATCCATACAGTAATTGAGCATCTTCGCGCACGACAAAGTGGGTAAAAATGATCGCTTCTTGGCCAATTTCGGGTAATTCATAAAAACAGGTCATTGGCATATGAACTTCATAACCAACACCTTGTAACTCTAGCAGAACAATGGGAGGTTGCTTTTCTAATACAATGCCACGTAAACGACCAATCACAATGAAGCCCTCTATTTATTTTTTTGATAGCGCTGTTTATACCATAAAAAAGGCTGGATGCATATCCAGCCAGACTGTGAGCAAACAAATTATGTGCGGTAGAAATCAATCACTATCTCAGTCGGCCACGAGTTAAAACTAAACGCGGATCACCAACACGTAATAGATTCTGATTGAAGTGACAATGTGTAATCGCGATTGCAAGGGCGTCTGCTGCGTCGGCTTGTGGGTTAGCTGACAGTTTCAAGATAGATTTAACCATATGCTGTACTTGGCTTTTTTCTGCTGCACCAGTACCTACTACGGTTTGTTTAACTTGTCGTGCCGCGTATTCAAATACCGCCACGTTTTGGTTCACACCAGCCACAATTGCCACGCCTCGTGCTTGACCAAGCTTTAATGCTGAATCGGCATTTTTAGCCATAAATACCTGCTCGATCGCCAAAACATCTGGTTGATATTGCGTGATAATTTCCGAGACTCCCGCATAAATACGTTGCAGACGGCTTGGTAAATCATCAACTTGTGTACGAATACAACCACTTCCCAAATACAAAAGTTGCCTGCCTTGTTGGCGGATCACACCATACCCAGTTATTCGAGAACCGGGATCTATACCTAAAATAATCGCCATATCAAAGCCTATTAATATCCTTTATTACTTTTAATATCATCTTATCTGTATCTTTTAGATGCCACAATAGTCTATTCCAGCATGGCAGTAGTGAGGTGTATTCTGTAAACAGAATATTTAACAGGATGGAAGATAAGGGAAAGAGGCGTTAGAGAAAGCGGGCTGTTGTGATAACCATCCAGCTTTCTCTACGCAAGTGCTCACTGATTAAAGTTGTTCAGCAACTTCATCAGAGATATCACCGTTGTGGTAGACTTCTTGTACGTCGTCAGAATCTTCCAACATATCAATCAATCGCAGCAGTTTAGGTGCTGTTTCAACATCTAATTCCGCTTTAGTTGATGGGATCATAGAAACTTCTGCGCCTTCACTGGTGAAACCCGCTGCATCAAGTGCGTCTTTTACTTCGCCGAACGTTTCTGGCGTTGTATACACATCAATTGCACCATCATCATACGTTTCAACATCGTCAGCGCCCGCATCTAACGCGGCTTCCATCAATGCATCTTCATCAACGCCCGGTGCGTAAGTGATCACACCACGTTTGGTGAACAGATAAGAAACTGAACCATCAGTACCTAAGTTACCACCCGTTTTTGTAAAAGCATGACGGACTTCTGAAACGGTACGGTTGCGGTTATCACTCAGGCATTCAACCATAACCGCGGTGCCGCCTGGGCCATAGCCTTCATAAATGATAGTTTCCATATTATCGTTATCATCGTTACCCACACCACGTGCAATCGCGCGGTTTAGTGTGTCACGAGTCATGTTGTTCGATAACGCCTTATCCACAGCAGCGCGTAAACGCGGGTTAGTAGCAGGATCACCGCCACCTAAACGCGCAGCTGTGACCAGCTCACGGATAATTTTAGTGAATATCTTACCGCGTTTAGCGTCTTGTGCCGCTTTACGGTGTTTGGTATTGGCCCATTTACTATGACCTGCCATGAAATATCTCCAAAAACGTCAATAAAAATTAAACAGCAAATTCTAAGATAGCTTGACGGTTACTCCAAGACTTGGTGAGCTCTGCCGCCTCTTGAGGTGGCACCCAACAAAATTCTGTATGTTCCGTCAAGATTGGTGCCTGCTCTTCGCTAAGCACCATTTTAAACCAATGCTCTTTACAATGAGTGACATCGGGGGCATAGCGATGTCTAAAGTGTGCAAATATTTCAAACGTTACCTCACGATCAAGATCGCATAATTGACCTTGCTCTAAGAGAAACCCTGTTTCTTCACTCACTTCTCGCACAGCAGTTTCAAACGTCCCTTCGTTATGATCTAAACTTCCTGTCACCGATTGCCAAAAGTCAGGATCATCTTTACGTCTTAACATAAGCACATTACCACTCGATTTAGCGGTGATAATCACTAAGACCGATTCAGGTCGTTTGAAACTTTTCATCATCAATTAATTTTAAGCTTCTACATCTTTAGCAACGACTGAAATAGCTAATTCTGTCAGTGCGTCAGGGTTTGCATGGCTAGGTGCATTAGTCATTAAGCAAGCCGCTGCTGTTGTTTTAGGGAACGCAATAACATCACGGATGTTATCAGTACCGGTTAACAACATCACTAAACGGTCAAGACCAAATGCCAAACCTGCATGTGGCGGTGTGCCATATTTTAATGCATCGAGCAAGAAGCCAAATTTCTCACGTTGCTCTTCTTCATTAATTCCTAGAATATTAAACACCGTTTGTTGCATTTCGCTACGGTGAATACGTACTGAGCCACCACCCACTTCATAACCATTGATAACCATATCATAGGCATTAGCAACTGCATCTTCTGGTTTCTGCGCCAAGTCTTCCGGTGAATAATCACGCGGAGAAGTAAATGGATGATGCATTGCTGTTAAACCGCCCTCACCATCGTCTTCAAACATAGGGAAGTCAATCACCCATAATGGCTGCCAGCTATTCAAATTAGTCAGTTCGAAATCACGACCGACTTTTAAACGCAAGGCTCCCATTGAATCAGTGACAACATTTTTAGCGCCCGCGCCGAACAGTATAATATCACCATCGACTGCACCCGTTCTCTCTAGAAGCTGATTGATCACATCTTCAGTTAAGAATTTAGCGACTGGACTTTGGATACCTTCCAAACCTTTCGCGCGTTCATTAACCTTCATCCACGCCAAACCTTTCGCACCATAAATGCCAACAAATTGACCATACTCATCAATTTGTTTACGCGTCATTGCAGCACCGCCGGGTACTTTTAGCGCAGCAACACGGCCTTTAGGATCGTTAGCAGGTCCTGCAAAGACAGCAAATTCGACATCTTTAACGATATCCGCCACATCTACTAACTCCATCGGGTTACGTAGATCGGGCTTATCCGAACCATAACGACGCATTGCTTCAGCAAACGTCATGATTGGGAAGTCGCCTAAATCGACACCTTTCACTTCCTGCCATAATTGACGGATCATACGCTCCATGATTTCACGGACTTGCTCAGCCGTCATAAATGATGTTTCAACGTCGATTTGAGTAAATTCAGGTTGACGATCTGCGCGCAAGTCTTCATCACGGAAACATTTTACAATTTGGTAATAACGATCGAAACCAGACATCATCAGCAATTGTTTAAATAGCTGTGGTGACTGTGGCAAAGCATAAAACTTCCCTTTATGAACGCGACTTGGCACCAAATAGTCACGTGCACCTTCAGGCGTTGCTTTGGTTAACATTGGCGTTTCAACATCAACAAAGCCTTCGTTATCCATAAAGTTACGGACAAAACTAGTAATTTTTGCACGTGTGCGTAGACGCTCTGACATTTCAGGACGACGCAGGTCAAGATAACGATACTTTAAACGACGCTCTTCGGTATTGGTTTGATTGCTATCAAGAGGTAATGGCTCTGATTTATTAAAGACATCAAGTTCTTCAGCAAAAATTTCAATTTCGCCTGTCGCCATATCTTTATTTTTTTGGTTATCAGGGCGAGCACGCACAGTACCTGTGATCTGGATACAGAATTCATTACGCAATTCGGAGGCTTTTTCAAACAGGTCTTTACGCTCTGGGTCGAAAAATACTTGCACAATACCTTCACGGTCGCGCATATCGATAAAAATTAAACCACCTAAATCACGACGACGGTTTACCCATCCACAAAGAGTGACCTTTTGGCCTTCATGAGCAATGTTTAACTGCCCACAATAGTTAGTACGCATACAATATCCTTTTTACTCAGCTTGTTGTGCATTTGCTTGCTGCGGAAATTTGGCATTTTGCTGAACATCAGAATGTCAAAAAGGCAGACATTATACAGGAAATTCTGTTGCACAAACAGTGACGTATTAGGGGGCAAAACCTAATATTTTTGTTTTTAATCATTTTAAAATCGATTAAAAGATAGCCGAAAAACGTAACGAGCACTGCACCTTGGTATAGACAGAATTTATAACTAAAGGTGATTTTAAGTGACTCTGCCGCTTATGTACATATTGTCATTAGGGTTTATTTCATGACTAACGCTTTAGGCGCAGAAAAAAACAACAAACTGTCTATTAAAAACATCAATAAAAGCTAAACAAAGGATCATTTTGCTCTTTATATATAGAGGGAACATTCATAACACATCTATTTCGGAATCATTACTGCCTATCCTTTGCTATGATTACACTAATTTAGACTATCACTATAAAGGTCATTTTATGAAAAAAGGCTTATTCGTTTCTTCATTGTTTCTTCTACTTGTAGGTTGCCAAACTGTGAAACCAGCCGATAATACAAAAACGTTTTATATCGATTCAACACTCGCTGACTGTGTTGGTGTTGCCCCCATGAAATGCATGAAAGTCAAACAAGATCCTAATGCAGATTGGGAATATTTTTATGGTTCAATCCAAGGGTTTGACTATCAACCTGGCTATCAATATACCTTGAAAGTAAAACAATTTGATATCGCAAATCCACCCGCTGATGCTCCAAGCATCCGTTATGAGCTAGTTGAGATCATCAATAAAACTCAATAATGTCATGTCACCTTATACTATCTCGTTAGCAGGTACATATTTCATCTGCTAACGAGAGTTTAATCAATAATCCATTGTTTTTATTATGGTTAGATCATAAGATTTTACGCATTAAAAATGCATCATCATCTACACATATAATGAATATTTTTATGAACAGCAAAATTATTGATAAATTAGGCCTAATTACTCTACGTGACCGAAAAGTCGCAATGGTTCGTTCTCATAATAAAACCTTGTTTTATATCCCCGGCGGAAAACGAGAGCTTAATGAAACTGATGAACAAGCCTTATGCCGTGAACTTGACGAAGAGCTCACCCTAACATTACATCTCGATTCAATTCGCTTTTATGGTGAATTCATTGGGCTTGCTGATGGCAAGCAAGATGGAACACAAGTGCGCATACGTTGTTATTTCGCAGATTATGATGGTTCCCCAATACCTGCCGCAGAAATCGCTGAGTTAGCGTGGCTTGATAGTCATGATCTTCCCTTATGCTCAGCCACAGCGGCAATCATCGTTTCGCAATTACAACAAGATGGCCTCATTAATTAAATAGATATTATATACACTTAAACTTTACTGGATTTCAGTTTGAAAGAAAGTGACTAATCGTTTTACCATTAGTAAATTTTACTAATATCTATTAATATAATACACAGTATTAATCAATTAGTGAGTCATTTTGGTTAAGCAATGGAGTGAATAAATGGTCAGCTCTTTATATGCTGTACTGGGCGCTTTGCTACTTATTAAGTTGTCATTAAATGTGGTTAAGCTGAGGAACCAATACCGCGTTTCGTATGGTGATGGTGGTTTCTATGAGCTACAAACCGCAATACGTGTTCATGGCAATGCCATTGAATACATTCCTATTGCTTTAATTTTATTGCTTTTTATGGAAATGAATGGCGCGCAAGTTTGGATGATCCATCTATGTGGGTTGATCTTGATTGCGGGACGAGTACTACATTCATATGGGCTCAAAAACCATGATATCTCTTATCGACGTTCAGGCATGGCAGCAACCTATATTGCGATCACATTGATGGTTATGGCCAATATTTACTACTTACCTTGGATACAAATCTTCTCGTTCAATCTTTAATTTTTATTATTAATACTGTAAATAATTCGAAATACCGGTAAAAAAAGATAGAGGTGCAGCACAGTGACGTTATGCGACGTTATGCATAGTTAAGTTCTAAGACTCAACTCGCTGAATGTAGTCACCGCACCTGAACAAAAAGCCCAATGAGTTAAAGTATCACGGGTATATACGACGCTTAACTCAGCGTCGTAAAACTTTTATGGTACTTTTGAGCAATTGATTTTCAGCTTATCCGCCTTTTCTGCTACAATCTGCGACTACTTTTCGTTTTACATATACAGATCTTATGTCAAGTCAGGAATCCAACAATAAAGATAGCCTGTTTAGCGCCCCAATTGCTAATTTAGGTGATTGGCAATTTGATGAAAAAGTTGCTGAAGTCTTCCCCGATATGATCCAACGTTCCGTACCGGGGTATTCAAATATTATTACCATGATTGGGATGCTAGCGAGCCGCTTTGTAACAGAAGGCAGCAATATCTATGATCTGGGTTGCTCGTTAGGTGCTGCAACATTGTCGATGCGCCGTAATATTAACGCTCAACACTGTCAAATTATTGCTGTTGATAATTCACCCGCTATGGTTGAACGCTGCCGTCGTCATATTGATGCTTATAAAGCTGCGACTCCTGTCAATGTTATTGAAGGTGATATTCGCGATGTTGATATTGAAAATGCCTCAATGGTAGTACTCAATTTTACATTACAATTCCTCAATCCTGATGATCGCCAACGACTCTTAAATAAAATCTACCAAGGTTTGAAACCTGGCGGGATTTTAGTGTTATCAGAGAAGTTTAATTTTGAAGACCAACAAATTGGTGAATTATTATTCAATATGCATCATGATTTTAAACGTGCTAATGGCTATAGCGAATTAGAAATTAGTCAAAAACGTAGCATGCTAGAAAATGTGATGTTAACCGACTCCGTTGAAACACATAAATCACGCTTACAACAAGCAGGCTTTACCCATTGTGAAGTTTGGTTTCAATGCTTCAATTTTGGCTCATTATTAGCCTTAAAAGGAGCCTCATAATGATTGATTTTGGACGCTTCTATCAGCACATTGCGACGGGGCCCTTAAGCCATTGGTTAGATACCCTACCGTCTCAAATCACTGAGTGGAAAAATCATAACTTACATGGCGGATTCAAATCATGGGAGAAGATGCTTGATAATTTACCCGTGATGACGCCAACTGTTTTAGATTTAAAGCATAGTGTCACCGCAACGCGTGATCCTGAGTTATCTGCTGGCGAAACACGTCGTTTAAATAATATTCTTGAACAACTAAAACCTTGGCGTAAAGGCCCTTTTTCCCTTTATGGGGTCAATATTGATACCGAATGGCGTTCCGACTGGAAATGGGAACGTGTGTTACCTCATATTTCCCCATTACAAGGTCGTATGGTACTCGATGTTGGATGTGGTAGTGGCTATCACATGTGGCGGATGCTAGGAGAAGGTGCTTCATTTGTCGTTGGTATCGATCCAACACAGCTTTTCCTTTGCCAATTTGAAGCTGTTAGAAAATTGCTTGGTGATGACCAACGTGCTCACCTACTTCCTCTAGGTATAGAACAATTACCCGCACTAAATGCCTTTGATACCGTCTTTTCAATGGGGGTACTTTACCACCGCCGTTCGCCATTAGATCACTTATGGCAATTGAAAAATCAGCTTACCAGTAAAGGTGAATTAATATTAGAAAGCTTAGTCGTTGAAGGTGATGAATTCCAATGCCTTGTACCCGGTGAGCGCTACGCACAAATGCGTAATGTATACTTTATTCCTTCGGCAAAAATGCTGAAAGTTTGGCTAGAAAAATGTGGTTTTGTTGATGTACGCATTGTAGATCAAGCCCTCACATCAGTTGAAGAGCAACGACGTACTGAATGGATGACAACTGAATCATTAGCTGAGTTTTTAGATCCTAACGACTCCACTAAAACGATTGAAGGCTATCCCGCACCGTTAAGAGCGATCTTAGTCGCTCGTAAACCTTAAATAAAAGGGGGCTTGTTCCCCCTTTCTGGCTGCTGACAAACATTTTATGGTTGCTGGCAGTCATTAGGCTTTTTAAAATAAATTAAAAAACTCAATAATAAGTTCCCTTGACGTACTTATAGCATCGCTAGCTTAAATAAAACTCGAGCATACTTTCAAAAACACTTACATATATACTTACAAAGTAAAAAACATTTTCTATATCCAAATGTTCTTTATTCTAATATAAATAGTTATAATTATATTCCTTCAAAAATCTATTTTAGATTATTAATTTTAACTCTTCATTTTTGGTTTTTCTTATGCGAATTTTTTACTGTTTCATTATATCATTGTCTTTGCTCGCCTGCTCCCCTTCTGAAAATCGAATCTTGACTGCTGTAAAAAAAGCAATTAGTGAACATTATCCAGAACCAGACACTATTCAATATAAAGATATTTCTGTTTATAGAAATATTGATGACGCTACCATATGTGGTGAATTTAATGCAAAAAACAGCAATGGTGAATTTATTGGATATCAACCTTTTGTCAGCCAAGTTGTTATAAGCGATAATATAGATATTCTCAGTATAAATATTAGAAATAGAAATAATTCTAGCAGCTTCCCTTCATTAATTTGTGAAAACCATGGCTATGAAGGAGCAAAAAGCGCCCAAAATCGCCAAAGGCAAGAATTCATGAACAATATAAATAAGCTTGCTGTAATAGAAGAGAATATCCATGATGAGTCTGTTCGTAAACGAGTTGTAACACATCTAATAAATAGAGCAAAAGAAATTTATGATTCCGAATTAAGTGCAGATACACTCAAGATAGTTGATAATGGCGAAGGTCGTTATGTAAGCATAATCGCATACAAAAAAGGAAACGATATTTATTTCACCTCATTATTAAACTCTGCAATATACGATTTAGAACCATTTAATAATAATATCGTAAAATACATACATACAAATGAAAATGATAAAAATTTGGCGGTAATTGGTAATTATGACACCGAAATAGAGGATGATGACCAAGAAGAACCCGAAATGTTCATTCTCGCTAAAGAGATCTTAGAAAATGGGATCCCTTATGCAAACACTGTTTTATCTGCCAAAAATTAACCTTTCATTTACGATATATACTCTAAATAATTCGAGATGCAGGTAGGCGACAAGCGAAGATAGGCGGGGAGCATAGATGAACTATGTGACTCGGTAAGCATAGCGCAGTCAATAACCCTGCATCTTGAAGTATGACGAGTATATATCCCATCCTTTGATCATCTTAATAAACTTCCTAATATCATCATAAATAAAAAATAGGAACCAATGATAACATAAGGAGAAATAGTTAAAAATGCAATTAAAAACAATAAAATAGATATTTTTTTGTTAGATGTGATAGACGAAAACCACAATGCTGTAAACATTAAAACAGCTATTGTGATAGGTGAGGTTTTATGAAAAATATAAAAACTAAACTTCAGTAATGTTATAATCGACATTCCCTGTCACTGATCCTTTTACTACTTTAATTTTTTATTCGAAACAATTGAATGAGACCCTATATTAATACTCCATCTATTTTCGAATAAACTACACTACAGCCTTTTCAGTAATCGAAATAAAATCTTTCATCGCTTCAACTGTTGGCCCATCAACACAATAATGCGTGAACTCATCATTTTCACTGTTGGACGCCATGGTGACACCAACTTTACGGTAATTCATACTTGAAGGAACCGATTTCCCAGCAGAGCTATGTACTTCTGTCAGGCCAATCTCCATAAATTTACTCAAGTTAGCCAAGCGTACCCCAGCTCCAGCCATAATTACTGGCCCCTCTATTTCACGGCTTTTGTCATGCAATTCTTTTAATAATGGTAAACCAAGCTCTGCATTTTGCTGTTGCCCTGACGTCAAAATACGTGCGACACCTAGATTTTTTAGTTGCTCTAATGCCTGTAGCGGGTTAATACACATATCAAAAGCACGGTGAAAAGTAATCTGCATGCCTTTTGCGATTTCCATTAATGGATACATACGGTCAATATCAATACGCCCTTCTGTATCTAATATACCAATGACTGCACCAGGAAAGCCCATTTCTTTCACCATCAATAGGTCTTCACGGATCACTTCAAATTCATTCATGTCATAGCAAAAGTCGCCGCCACGAGGACGAATAATTGGATGAACTGGAATATGCAGTTTTTCTTTCGCCAGCTTCAGATACCCATAACTTGGTGTTAAACCACCATCAGCGGCACCAGAGCACAATTCAACACGATCGGCACCATATTCTTGTGCAACTTGCGCACATTCGATACCAAAACAGCAAATTTCCAGCTTTGCCATAACCACCTCCAAAACGTAAGATTAAAGTATTTACTTTAATAGCTAATTAATCACTTAAGTTAAAAATGTTATTCGTTAACATTCGTGCAATCATGCCACTAATTCTTTTTCGTTATCGGATAAACATCACAGCATGAACAGTTTTTTGCGAGTTATTCTCAATAACGTTAATTACATCACTTATTTTTCACTTTCAATGATCTGTTTTAGTGTAAATGGATGATATTTGATGGTGATTAATCCATTTGTCACTGCTAATGTTGGATTAGGCAACCTTTCTGACTGGCCTTTTGGCTGACTGACTTTTATCGAATAGCCTGGAGGTAATGGTTGAGGTAATAATGCATACGCGGTATTTTCTAGCCGTTCTGGGGTAACATCAATCACCATTTCAACATGCTCCCAGGTTTCTTTTGGATAGACTTTCCCTTTGGGGAAAGGCAATTCAATCACAAACACCTCTTGGGATACCACATTCAGTGGTTGAAAAAGACTAAATAAACAAATTGGACGACCATTAATCTCATTTTCTGACATGAGGTGTGCACAACGCAGTAACCCTGTTCGCCAACGTTCTGCGGTTTCTCTATGATGACAACGCACAGACATATGATCAATCTGAAAATCAGTTAGGGAAATTTTTAGATCTTGCGCCATTTGCGTTAACTGTTGTTCAAATTCAGGTAAAGCCAGCCACAAATCGTGCAATTCTGCGATATTAGCAAAGTCAGTCATTTTAATTACTCTTTTACTTTTGAATAAAATCGCCAGACTGTAGCACGAGTCCCTCGAAATATGGTATAAAACCAGCCGAATTTTCTCTTCTTTCTTTTAGTTCTGCGCATGTGATGGCACAATGCGATAACTATGTTCGTTATTTAAGGTAATCCGGTGAATATTCAGGCTATTCTTTCAGATAAAATCAGTGCTGCAATGCAGGCAGCGGGAGCCCCAGAAGGCAGTGATGCACTTGTGCGTCAATCAGCAAAAGCCCAGTTTGGCGATTATCAAGCTAACGGTGTTATGGGCGCTGCTAAAAAAATGGGCATCAACCCCCGACAACTGGCCGAGCAAGTAGTTAACCACTTAGATCTTGAAGGGATTGCAAGTAAGACCGAAATTGCAGGCCCTGGCTTCATAAATATCTTTCTTGAGCCAACTTGGATTACTACACATGTTGAACGCGCACTTAACGATCCACATTTAGGCTTATCACCTGTTAAGCCTGAAACAATTGTGATCGACTATTCTGCCCCCAATGTGGCAAAACAAATGCATGTTGGACATTTACGTTCCACCATCATTGGTGATGCAGCAGCACGAACTCAAGAGTACCTTGGTCATAAAGTGATCCGTGCAAATCACGTTGGTGACTGGGGTACACAGTTTGGTATGCTAATCGCTTACCTTGAAAAAATGCAAAATGAAAACGCCAGTGATATGGCGCTAGCTGATCTCGAAGAATTTTATCGCGAAGCTAAACAGCACTATGATGCTGATCCTGCATTTGCTGAACGTGCCCGTGGGTATGTTGTTAAGTTACAGTCAGGTGATGAGTATTGCCGCAAAATGTGGCGTAAATTGGTTGACATCACCATGCAACAAAACCAAGAAACCTATCGTCGCTTAAATGTCACATTGACTGAAGATGATGTGATGGGTGAGAGTCTGTATAACAGCATGTTGCCGGGTATTGTTGCTGACCTTAAAGCAAAAGGCTTAGCTGTAGAAAGCGAAGGCGCTGCTGTCGTTTACCTTGATGAGTTTAAAAACAAAGAAGGTGAACCGATGGGCGTGATTGTCCAGAAAAAAGATGGTGGTTTCCTGTACACCACGACAGATATCGCTTGTGCAAAATATCGCCATGAAGTACTACATGCCGATCGCTCACTGTATTATATCGATTCACGCCAACATCAACATCTGATGCAAGCATGGACCATCGTACGTAAAGCTGGCTATATCCCTGATTCCATGTCACTTGAGCATCATATGTTTGGGATGATGTTAGGTAAAGATGGCAAACCATTTAAAACCCGCTCTGGTGGGACTGTACGTCTTTCTGATTTACTGGATGAAGCAATCGAGCGTGCACAAGCTTTGATCCGCACTAAAAACCCTGACATGCCAGAAGATGAGCTCAACAATGTCGCCAATGTCGTTGGTATCGGTGCCGTCAAATACGCCGATTTATCCAAAAGCCGTACCACCGATTATATCTTTGATTGGGATAATATGTTGGCCTTTGAAGGTAATACTGCGCCATACATGCAATATGCCTACACCCGTGTTGCTTCTATCTTTAAAAAAGCCGATGTGACACAAGCTGATCTTACGTCACCTGTAATGCTAGAAGATCCACGTGAAATTGCCTTAGCCACTCGCTTGATGCAATTTGAAGAAACTATTTTGCAGGTTGCTCGTGATGGAACACCACACGTGATGTGTGCTTATCTATATGACTTAGCAGGTCTTTTCTCTAGTTTCTATGAGCACTGCCCTGTTTTAACCGCAGACACAGAAGCACAGCGTCAAAGTCGTTTGAAATTAGCGCTACTGACTCAAAGAACCTTAAAAACAGGTCTAGATACTTTAGGTATTGATACTGTTGAAAGAATGTAATTTATTCTGTTTATATTAGATAGACTGAGCGCATATTCAATAATATGCGCTCTTTTTATTTATAATAAATAATCAAATACTGTGTTTCTTAAAATCTCTTGGGCGGAAGCCTAATGCAAATAACGCTGCAAAATAACTACCTGCACCAATCATCACCACAAATATTAAACGTAATAAACGCATGGCCATATTGCCTTGCTGCCATTCAGGCATAAATTGCAATACTCCAAACAGTACAGCCGCCATAACTAGTAGCGCAATGATTAATTTAACGATAAAACCACGCCAACCTGCTAGCGGTTTAAAAATCTCTTGCTTACGCAGCTGCCAGTAAAGAACACCCGCATTGAAACAAGCCGCTAGACCTATTGAAAGTGCAAGACCTGCGTGCTTCATTGGGCCAATAAAGGCTAAGTTCATCAATTGGGTTAAGATTAGTGTCACAATTGCTATTTTCACAGGAGTACGAATATCCTGACGTGAATAGAAGCCTGGCGCTAAGATTTTCACTAAAATCATACCCGTAAGGCCAACACAATAAGCCATTAGTGCATATTGCGTCATCAGCGAGTCATGAGCAGTAAATTTATCATATTGGAATAGTGAAACCGTGAGTGCTTCAGAAAGAATAGCTAGGCCAATCGCACAAGGCAGCGCTAGCAATAAACATAAACGCAACCCCCAATCCATTAAGTGACGATATTCTTGGTGGTTACCACTGGTAAAACTTTTTGATAATGAAGGTAATAAAATAGTCCCCAGCGCAACACCAAGTACCCCTGAAGGCAGTTCCATGAGCCTATCGGCATAATACATCCATGAAACTGACCCTGATTGGAGAAAGGATGCAAAAATAGTGTTGATGATCAGTGAGATTTGACTGACAGATACCCCTATAATTGCAGGTCCCATCATTTTCATTACTCGCCAAACACCGCTATCACGAAAAGAGAGTCGGGGCAGTACCAACATACCAATTTTCTTCAAATGTGGTAGCTGATAAACCAATTGCAGCACACCACCCACAATGACGGCCCAAGCCAATGACATCACTGGCGGATCAAAATAAGGGGCGGCAAAAGCGGCGAAGAAAATCATACTGACATTTAATAATGTCGGCGCGAATGCCGGTACCGAAAAACGGTTCCAAGTATTTAAGATCGCCCCAGCCAGTGAGGCCAGTGAGATTAGAAAAATATAAGGAAAAGTGACACGCAATAAATCTGTCGTTAAGGCAAATTTATCTGCATCTGTTGTAAAACCAGGCGCAGTAACATAGATAACCCATGGCGCTGCTATCATACCGATAATAGTCACAATCGCTAATGCAAGGGTTAACATCCCTGAAATATAAGCGACAAAGGTACGTGTTGCTTCATCTCCTTGTTGGTTCTTATATTCCGCTAATATGGGTACAAAAGCTTGAGAAAATGCCCCTTCGGCAAAAATACGCCGTAATAAGTTAGGCAGTTTAAATGCAACAAAAAAAGCATCTGCCGCTGCGCCGGCACCAAAGACTCGAGCAATGATAGCATCACGGATAAATCCAAGTACCCGTGACATCATGGTCATGGAACTTATCGCAGCTAACGATTTTAATAAATTCATGATTGGTAGACTAAAAGAAAACAATCGTGTCAGTTTAACAGCGCGAAGCATAACTGACTACGATTGAATGTCAAAATCAGCTTTTACCTATTATGACTTGAGGGACTTCCATTTTTCATAGGTCAGTGCAGTTAATACGTGATCACGCCATTGACCATCAATTTGCAAATACTGTTTTGCGTAACCTTCACGCTCAAAACCAAGGCGGGTCAACAAATCACCGCTACGTATATTATGTGGCATATAATTTGCCATAATACGATGCATTCCTTGATGTTGTTGCATATAACGAATCGATTGTACTAGGGCTTCATACATCAATCCCTGCCCTTGCCATTTTTCACCCAATGAATAGCCTAAATAACAAGCATGAAAAGCACCACGTAATACATTGCTGAAATTCGCGACCCCCATCACTTCATTTTCTTGGCTATCTAACAATAAAAAATGAAATGCATTACCTTGGCGATGCAATTCTGACATCAGTTGTAAACGATTATTCCAACTAGATGGATTAAAATGCGAGCTATCTCGGGTTGGCTCCCAAGGCTTTAAGAAGTCTTTATTTTCGCTGTAATAATCGGCTAATCGATAACCATCACGCTCATATGCCAACCTTACAACCATTCTTTCTGTCACAAGACGAACTTTAGGCTCATTTGATCGATAACCAAACATCGTTAACCCTTATAAAATTAAAATAATCAAAGACTGCACAACGATAAAAATGAAGCATCAAAAATAGGCAGGTATTACGATAAAAAAATATCATCTTCCTTTCTATATTCTACTGATATTATTGATGAGAAACATTAAGAATCCTTCCTTGTTTGTTATTTTTTACAATGGTGTGTCATGGCACAGGTGTCACAGGCGAGAAGCCTAGGTAAATATTTTTTACTCCTAGATAATATGTTAGTCGTTCTAGGTTTTTTCGTTGTCTTTCCATTAATTTCGATTCGTTTTGTCGATCAACTAGGTTGGGCTGCTGTTATTGTTGGTTTTGCATTAGGCATCCGACAATTAGTCCAGCAAGGGCTTGGTATCTTTGGCGGTGCTATCGCAGACCGTTTTGGCGCCAAACCCATGATTGTGATTGGTATGCTATTACGCGCCAGTGGTTTTGCATTAATGGCTGTGGCTTACGATCCATGGGTACTATGGCTGTCATGTATACTTTCTGCTTTAGGTGGTACCTTATTTGACCCGCCAAGAACTGCTTTAGTGATAAAACTGACTCGCCCTTATGAGCGTGGTCGTTTTTATTCACTGCTTCTAATGCAAGACAGTGCAGGTGCTGTTATAGGTGCACTTATTGGTAGTTGGTTACTTCAATATGATTTCCACTATGTATGTTGGGCCGGTGCTGCTGTATTTGTTATTGCCGCGATCTTCAATGTTTGGTTACTGCCTGCCTACCGTATTTCAACAACGAGAACACCAATAAAAGAAGGAATGGGACGAGTCCTGAAAGATAAACGCTTTGTCACTTATGTTGTGACTCTGGCTGGCTATTTTATGTTGTCAGTGCAAGTGATGCTCATGTTCCCTATCGTGGTTAACGAACTAGCTGGTACACCTACCGCAGTAAAATGGATGTATGCCATCGAAGCTGCTATATCACTAACACTGCTTTACCCTATTGCACGATGGAGTGAAAAATATTTCCGCCTTGAACAACGCTTAATGGCTGGATTATTGTTAATGAGTTTAAGCATGTTCCCTATTGGTATGACAAGCTCCCTGCATGTGTTATTTGGCTTAATTTGTCTGTTCTATTTAGGTACGGTAACTGCGGATCCCGCAAGAGAGACTCTCAGTGCATCACTCGCTGATCCTCGTGCTCGCGGTAGTTATATGGGCTTCAGCCGATTAGGGTTAGCTTTAGGTGGAGCAGTAGGTTATACAGGCGGTGGCTGGATGTATGATATCGGCCATCAATGGAATATGCCGCAATTACCTTGGTTTTTACTTGGTATTATCGGCTTTATTACCTTGTGGGCACTACATAAACAATTTAACCGTAAAAAAATTGAATCAGCCATGTTAAGCGGTTAAGGGCAATACTTTTGCTATCTAATCGCCTGTTAAATTAAATTGTTTCCGACTGAAATTCCCCCGTAACGACAATTATAGGATAAGATAATAGTGTTACAGTAAAAGGAGCATTTATGAAACAATTTATATTGGCTGCAATGATTGGCTGTTTTACTTTACTCACAGGTTGTAGCCAGCTAACTGAGTTTTCTATTAGCGAAGGAACCATTAATAATTACCTAGCAACTAAGGTTAAATACAACCACAATGTGGGAATTTCTGGCGTCGCTGACGCAGACATTCAGTTAGCTAATTTAAAATCAGAAATTGGTCGAACAGAACCGGGGATGATTGCCCTTACTGGTGAAGCTACTGTCAATTTGGATTCACTACTGGGTAAAACCAGCGCTAAAATTGAACTAACACTAACTGCTCGCCCTTATTTTGATGCTCAAGCAGGCGCGATTTACCTGAGAGAACTGAATATTAGTCAATATAAAGTGATCCCTGAAAATATGGATACCGCTATCTCAGCAGTGATCCCATATCTCAATAGCTCACTAGGAACCTTCTTTGAAACTCAACCTGTTTATGTGTTAAACCCTGACAATAGTGCTGTTGAAGCAACCGCTAAAAAGTTAGCTAAGGGTATCGAAGTAAAACCGGGTAAGATAATTATTCCATTAGTTGACTGAGCTCCATAAATTTTTTCGATTGATAAAAGCACAAAAGGCAACGGTTTTAACACGTTGCCTTTTGTATTTATACGTTTACTCGTCATACTTCAAATTACAGTGTTGTTGACTACGCTCATTCGCACTAGTCACCTACCTATGTAGGCTCCTAGCGACTCACTCGCTTCTCGCCTAACTGCACCTCGAATTATTTAGAGTATATACCTATTAATCATCAAAAACTTTTGCGACAATAAACGTGACGCTGTCACTCAGACTCTAATTCATCTCTCAATGCAATGACTGCATCTCGAGCAATTTGTGCCAATGTACGATAAAAGGCCGTTGAGGCATGAGCCTCCATTTTACCTAAAAATGTCCCGTACCAACTCAGAATAAAGCTATCAAATAACTCAATTTGAGCCGCCGTTTCATCTTCTGCGGCTTGATCTTCAAGCCAAGAAGCCGCTAATAACAATGATCCAAATGCATCCGTTCTTGCATTTGTTACTGTCATTCCACGTTCAACTAAAAATTCACGGATCTCAGCTTCTGCAATTTCAGCATCATAGTCATGGGCAAAGACTGAAACGGCGGCTGTTTCCCCTACAAATAGAGCCTGATAGTCAGCCACAATCGCTTTCATTTCAACTGATTTTGCCATACGAGCCCATAACTCATCCTGTTCTAATGGCCATGATGCCTTTAATTTGTCTTGGGCGATCATCTCAAGCAATGGTTTCACCAGACTATCATCAGGAGAACGCTGAAATAATGTTCCTAAGATACGGCAGACAATTGAAAATTCATTCATATATAATCCCTGTTTTGCGATATGCGATAACCAACCCTTACTATACTCTCTATAATTCGAGGTGCAGTTTAGCGGCAAGTGAATGAGTCGCTAGGAGCCTACATAAATTGGTGACTGCCACGGACGTAGTCACTATCTCTTAATGAAAAGCGCTGCAATTTGAAGTATGACGAGTATAAATAGTATATTAGTAACCACGTCCCATATCTACTATCCCGAAAGGTTGTTGCCCACTTTCAATTCGCTTAATATTATTGCTGATCATATCCATAGCCTCTTGAGGCACTGTGATCGCGGCAATATGTGGTGTGATGGCAACACGCGGGTGAGTCCAGAACGGATGCATCTGCGGTAATGGTTCACTCGCAAAGACATCTAAAGACGCACCAGCCACCTGACCTGATTCAAGTGCAACTAACAGATCTTGCTCAATTAAATGAGAACCGCGAGCAAGGTTAATGATATAGGCCTTTTGTTGCAGCTGGCTAAACAGTGATTGGTTTAAGATCCCAACAGTTTGTGGCGTACTAGGTAATAAGTTGATAATGACACGAGTCCCCTGCAAGAAATCACTTAACTGCTCTTGCCCATGGTAACTTATGACTTTATCAATTTGCTTTTCACTTCGGCTCCATGTTCTCACATGAAAACCAAACTCAACTAATCTTTTAGCAACCGCTTGCCCCAATGCCCCTGCGCCCATAATACCAACCACAAAATCTTCATGTCGATTTGCAGGAAGCGGTTTCCATTGACGCTGTGATTGGAATTGGCGATATTCATCCATGCGACGAAAGTAATAAAGTACTTTTGCCATTGCATATTCTTCCATTTGTAGAGCCATGCCTGTGTCTTCTAAACGCATTAATGGCACACCCGCTGGCAATGTTCCTGGATTTTCATGCTCTTGTTTTAAAATCGCATCAACCCCCGCCCCAAGCGCAAAAATGCCTTTCAAGTCTTTTCGCCCCGCTAAACATTCATAAGGAGGCAACCAAACCATGGCATAATCTGCCTTTTGGTTATCCCCTTTTACCCATTGGCGTATGTTGGCTTGTGGAAGGCGAGTTTGCATGCCCTCTATCCACTCGTTAGCATCAAAAGACGGATGATAAAATAGAATATTCATGACAACTCCTTTTATGTTTACCCACAGAGTGTGATGAAAATGTCTTACTTTCAAGCGAATAGAATGATAGATAGTCATTCCGATTGATATTTTGTTAAGCAGCTTACGAATTTTAAAATTAGTGCTTGAAGTTTAAATTAACCATCAATTAATCATACAAGATTAGATAATAGCCAAACTGCTTTATATTTAGCTAAACAAGCAATAAAACAGTAAAAAAGAATAAATAGGGAGTTGACGCAAGCCACGCTTTTCCCTATAGTAGCGCCCCGTTGTAGGACAAGTTATTTTGCCCACAACGAGAAATTAAAAATACGGTGAGGTGTCCGAGAGGCTGAAGGAGCACGCCTGGAAAGTGTGTATACGGCAACGTATCGAGGGTTCGAATCCCTCCCTCACCGCCATTTTTAATTAAATTCCTTATTGGTTATTTCTGCTCTGTCGTTAACTCACCTTCTGTTTTACCCACTTTGTTTTGTTGTTGAGATTGGTATTCTTTACTAATATCTTCCCATAATTCAGCATTCTCAACGCCCGCGACTTTAGGGTCAAATACAGGGTCAATACCCAGTTTTTCTTGTCGTTCATAGTCACGTAATGCTCTCAATGCGGGTTTAGATAAGAAAACAATCGCAATTAAGTTAAGGTAACTCATACTACCAAAACCAATATCGCCTAAACTCCACATCATACTCACGGACTGAACACTTCCCATAAAGAGGATAACTAAGAAAACTAGCTTTAATATCAACTTTAAAACAGGGTATTTAAGCTTACGATCTAAATAAACAATCGTTGTTTCAGCGATATAGTAATATGCCATTAACGTGGTAAATGCGAATAAGAAAACAGCAATAGCAACAAAACCAGACCCTGCAGATTCAAATACCGTTGATACCGCCATTTGTGTCCATGCAGTTCCCGCAGCAACCCCCGGCACATGCTCAACCAATGCAGAGGCAGCGCCATCAGGGAAAACGTTATACATATTAGTGACGAGGATCATCAGCCCTGAAGCCGTACACACTACAACCGTATCTATATAGATTGAAAAGGCCTGTATTAACCCTTGTTTTGCCGGATGACTCACTTCCGCAGCTGCCGAGCTGAATGTTGCCTCACCAGCGCCCGCCACATTAGAAAATACCGCTCTACGTACTCCCCAAGAAACGGCTGTACCGACAATACCACCAAATACCGCATCCATCCCTAATGCACTACGGAAAATCAGTCCAAACATAGCGGGAACTTTCTCATAGTGGCTACCTAATATAATCACCATCATGATAATGTAAGCGACAGCCATTAGTGGCACGACTTTATCAGCAGCGCTGGCAATTCTTTTTACTCCACCAAAAATCAGCCAAGCCATTAACACGGTCACGATCGCACCAGTTACCATGGGTGGAATGTTAAATGACGTTTGAAAAGAATCGGCTATGGTATTGGCTTGGATCCCCGGCACCAATACGCCATATGATAAGCAAATTACTGCCGCCACAATAATAGCAAACGGTTTGAGTTTTAACCCTTTTTCAATGTAATAAGGCGATCCACCACGATATTGCCCATCAGAACGTTGTTTATATATTTGAGCCAGTGTTGATTCAATAAATGCACTTGCGCCCCCTAATAAGCCCATGACTACCATCCAAAATATGGCTCCCGGACCACCAGCGGCGATGGCTGTCGCCACCCCTGCAATATTACCAACACCAACACGACCGGATAATGCGAGACAAAACGCTTGGAATGATGATATTCCTTCTTTTGAGGCTTTATTTTCTTTCAGTAAGCAAACCATTTTAATTAAATAGCGAAACTGAACACCACGTGTAGCTAATGTAAAGTACAACCCAACACCTAGTGATAAAATCACTAAGGCATTACCCCAAATGTATCCAACGAGCGTATTCACGATGGCTTCCATATGAGTACTCCTTCGTTATTGTAATTGTCTGTTTGTAGGGTAAAAAAAACCTGAATTCATCAAATTCAGGTTATCGAGTTATTAATGATTAATAATCCAAATCACTTTTGTCTGTGTATATTGTTCGAAGGCCTCTAGCCCATTATCTTTACCGCCGAACCCTGATTGCTTAAATCCACCAAAGGGTGTGGTGATGTTACCTTCGCTAAACCCATTTACAGAAACTGTACCTGCGTTAATTTGACGGGCAACTTTCATAACACGATGCACATTTTGACTATAGAAAGAAGCCGCTAATCCATAATGGGTGTCGTTGGCTAATGCAATAGCTTCTTCATCGGTAGAGAAAGTGGATACCGCAAGCAAAGGACCAAACACCTCATTCTTAAATAATGACATCTCTGGGGTCACATTATCGAAAATGGTCGGTTCAATGTACCAGCCGCTGCCTAATTCACTGTGAATTTTTCCTCCAGAGACAATTTTTGCGCCCTCCTTTATAGAAACATCAATAAATGACTTCACTTTTTCAAAATGCGCTTTTTCAACCATAGGACCGATAGACACTGAATCATCCATTGGATTACCGACTTTCCAGCTGGTGCTTGCAGCGATTAATTTATCCAATAGCGATTGGCGAATGCTTTCATGAACAATCAGGCGTGACCCACAACTACAGTTCTCACTCATATTCCAAAATGCAGCGGCCATAATATGTGGAACCGCAGCGTCAAGATCGGCGTCGGCAAACACGACTTGTGGACTCTTACCTCCGCACTCTAATACGATCTCTTTTAAATTACTTTCGGCAGAGTATTTAAGAAATAAACGGCCTACCTCGGTAGAGCCTGTAAATGAAACGATATCAATATCCGCATGGCGACCAATGGCTTCACCGACCTTTTCGCCTAAACCACACACTAAACTCAGAGCACCTTTCGGTACACCTGCCTCATAAGCTAGTTCAACCATACGATACGCGCTCAGAGAGGTTAACTCGGCGGGTTTTACTATTACAGAGTTCCCTGCCGCTAAGGCCGGCGCGACCTTCCAAGCAAACATTTGTGCGGGGAAGTTCCATGGTAATACTGCCCCAACTACACCGATAGGCTCATGAACAATCAATCCAAGCTCTTGCTGACCAGTGGGTGCCACTTTGCCAAACATTTTATCTAGCGCTTCTGCATACCAATAGAATGTTTCAATGGTTGCTGGCATGTCTGTATTTAAGCATTCCGTGATTGGTTTGCCTGCATCGACACAATCTAAAGCCGCAAGCTCTTCACTGTGCTGTTCAATTAAAGTCGCCCAACGCAACATCACTTGTTTACGTTCCTGAGGCGATAAATTTTTCCAATCACCTGAAATAAAAGTATTTCTAGCTACTGTAACCGCAGCATCAACGTCGGCGGCTTGTCCATCAGCGATATAACCGATCACGCTATCATCAATAGGGGTACGATTTTCCAGTTTTGCACCACTATCCTGATAATTTTCGATAAGGCAGCCAGCCCAAAGTTGGCCGCCTTTAGCTCGTTCAAATACCTGCTCTTTTGTTATTTTCATCATTTCCCTCCTCATTTGATTAAGGCAAGAAAATCACGTTGCTGCTGTGATGAAATGTTGGATAATGGCATTCTGACTGGCCCGACATCGACGGTTCCTTTGATACAACCCGCTTTCGCTTTTTGGTTATAATCACCAGATTCCATCGAATAAATAGCTGGATAAATCTGTGACATAATTTGTTTCGCTTTAACCCAATCGCCTTGTTGTGCAGCGTTAAAAATCGCAACTTGTTCAGCAGGAAATACGTTGCCAGCACCAGCAATCCAACTTTTAGCTCCCCAGAAGAAAAAATCGACGGGTTGGTCATCACAACCACAAATCACTTCAAAATTATCAAATTGGGTTTGCAGTAAACGTAAAGCGCGACTAAAGTCACCACTACTTTCTTTGATGGCAACAATGTTTTTCACCTTCGATAGATGCACCACGGTGTCATATTCAATTTCGATACCAATACGTGCAGGGAAGTTATACATAATGATTGGTAGTGTTGTTGCCGCAGCCACTGTTTCGTAATGGGCGATAACACCTTGCTGATCAGGTAGGCTATAAGGCGGAGGCGATAACATTAATCCTTCGTAACCCAATAATTTTGCCTGCTCAGCACGCTTTATTGCGCCTTCAGTAGATAAATCATTGATACCCGCTATCAGGGTTACGCGACCTTTAGCAATTTTGCTGACGGTCGTTAAAACCGTTTCACGCTCGGCTTCACTTAACGCGTAATATTCCCCTGTCGTACCACATACCACTAAACCAGAAACACCTTTTTCAATAAGAGTCTCAGTCAGTTGGGCCAGACCACTCACATTTAATGAAAAATCACTGTGAAATGGTGTAACAATAGGGACAACAATGCCATGAAAATTCATATAAAACTCCTTGAAATCTTAAAGAAAACGCTCAATCGAATAAGGAGAGCAATCGATTGAAGTCGATCGCCCTTGAAACAAGCTTTGTACAATTTTTGCAGTCACTGCCGCTTGAGTCAGTCCTAAGTGTTGATGACCAAAAGCAAAAATATAAGGACCTTTTTTATCAATGACGGGTAAAGAATCTGCGAGTGTTGGACGAAATCCCATCCATTCTGTAGATTGATAATTATTTAATGGTGTATTTAACATTGGATTAGCAAGCGGTAAGAAATGACGCGCTCGTTGCATATTTGCGGGCCGTTTCAAGCCCGCATACTCGACTGTACCAGCAAGGCGTAATCCGCCATTCATAGGTGTCATGATAAAACGTCTATCAATACTTGATACTGGTACGTTTAACCGTCCTATTTCATTAGGCAGCATTAAATGATAACCACGCTCTGTTTCAAGTGGTACACGAATGCGGCTGATCATACTGACTAAGGATTTAGAAAATGCGCCACCAGCAATCACTATTTGTTTTGCCACGACTTGGCCTTGCGATGTGGTTAACACCACTTTGTCATTGCTTGGTGCATTAATTGCTGTCACTTCACACTCGGTGAGTAGTTCACCACCTAAACGTGAAAAATGCTCAACTAACTTGATGTGTAACTGTTTAAGATCGACCACATGCCCCGTATCAGGGTAAAACAGTCCCCCCAACTGGTTATGTGCCAATGCAGGTTCACGCTCAAGCAACTGTGATTGGGTTAATAGCTGATTGGTGACACCTATCGAGTTGAGATATTCACCATGTTTACGTAATTTTTCTAGTGATGAGGCCTTTTCTGCGACCAGTAAAGAGCCTTCAATCTTAATTAAATCAGTTAATTGCCATTGTTCACTAAATGATTGCCATGCTTCTAAAGAAACACCATTAATTGCAGATAACGCATGATGAATATGTGTAAATGGTTTATGTCGCATGTTACCAAGCAGACGTAATAACCACGGTGTTAATCTCAGTAAATAGCGCCAATCCAAACGCAGTGCCCCAAGGGGATCGAATAACATTCCAGGGATAGATTTCAAAATCGAAGGGTCAGCAACAGGAAAAACTTGTTCTGTTGCAATATGCCCCGCATTACCAAATGAGGCTCCTGCACCTATATGATCTTTTTCGACTAACAAGACATCAGTGCCATCAGCTTGCAATGTCAGTGCAATGCTTAATCCAATAATTCCGCCACCGATGACAACCACAGAATGTTTTTTATCCATGTTATGCCCTCACGATACCGTGATCCCCCAACAAAATGGGTCAGTTTCATCAAGCAATAAGGTATTTCGACCACTGATATAAGCGTTTCCACGGATCGTTGGAATGATGCCATTACCGTCAGCCCATAAGTAACTCGCCTCAAACTGGCTACCGATTACACTCGCTTGATGCCAAAGGGCACCTTCATTTAGTTTGCCATCTGCGGCCAAACAGGCCAGTTTAGCACTGGTTCCCGTACCACAAGGTGAACGGTCATATGCACCACCAGGACATAACACAAAACTTTGACTATCGGCTTTCTCGTAACTGCCAAACAATTCTATATGGTCAATTTCCTGGCCGTCTTTTCCGTAGATCCCTTGCTCCACCAATGCACTCTTTATCTTTATACATACCTCGGTTAGTGCCTTAGCATTACGATAATCAATAGCTAAAGGGGATTGCTCAACCAAAAAGAACCAATTGCCCCCCCACGCAATATCTCCCGTTATCACGCCAACTTCGGGTACATTAAGAGTGACTGATTTACGATAACGATAAGAGTAAACATTTTGAATGCTAACGCTGCCGTCAGCATGGAGTGTAGCCCTAACATCACCAACCGGTGTTTCAATAAGATGCTCTCCAGCCGTGATTTTACCTAGATAAGATAATGAGGCTACGAGGCCAATAGTGCCATGCCCACACATACCCAGATAACCTTCATTATTGAAAAAAATGACTCCCGCCGCTGCTTGTGGGTTTTGCGGCTTGCAAAGTAGCGCCCCAACTAAAATATCGTTGCCACGTGGTTCCAATATGGTAGTTGTACGCCATTGGTCATGATCGTTTTTTAGACGTTTTAATCGAGAAGCCATATCTCCATCGCCCAAATCAGGAAAACCATCAATCACTAAGCGTGTTGGCTCGCCCGCTGTGTGTGAATCAATTACTTCGATTTTTGTATAGCGCTTGTGCATATTGCGTCCTCTGCCACATTAATTGTTAACAGAATGCTTGATTTTTGTTAAAGGATCTTGATATCTTTCGTGCACACTGATGCGTAATTCAGCACAATTTAAAAATATTTAAGATAACTGATTAAATATGTTGAATTTCTAGGAGGCCGCATGATTAATTTAAATAAATTGCTACTGATTAGTCAGGAGAATATGCTGTTTCCCGTTGATAATATTGACGTACTTTTAAATCACCTTGGGCTAGTCATGCCTTTAATCAATACATTGCCTAACGTTACTTTCTTTGTTAAAGACTGTGATGCTAAATATCTTCTAGCGAATGAAAACCTAGCAAAACGCTGTAAAATTAAATCTATTGATGGAGTGATTGGTAAACGGGCAGAAGATATTTTTCATGCTGAATTAGGTGGAAGTTATAGCTCACAAGACTATCTTGTGATGCAAAAGAAAATTAGCGTCATTAACAAATTAGAATTACATCTTTATAAGGCAGGCTTATTAGGATGGTGTGTCACGACTAAAGTACCTATATTTAACACATACAACCAAGTCATTGGTGTTGCAGGAATTTCTGTCGATTTGCAAGATGAAAAGTCTGTTAGCCCTAAATTAAATAAGCAATTAAGCCAAGTAGAACATTATATTAGTCAATACTTTGATACACCGATAAAAATAACCACTCTCGCAGAGATTTCTGGATTATCTTTATCACAACTCAACCGCCAATTTAAAGCCATATTTCATATAACTCCCCAGCAATATATTCAAAAGAAACGACTTGAGCATGCTATTGAATTGCTTGAGGAGGATTATTCTATCACTGAAATATCTATCAAATGCGCTTACGCCGATCACAGTGCTTTTTGTCGTAAATTTAAAGAAATGACCACAATGACACCAAGCCAATTTAAACGGATGCGCCTTAATATTGCTAAAACTTCATTTATTGAAGACCAAGCTATCGAAATATAACAATCACCATTTTCTTTTATATTTAAAACAGCTCCTAGTGCAACTAAGAAATAATTAAATAAGTCGTAATAGCACAGAGAATACGGTGACTTACGCAATTGTGCGTAGTCGCCATACTTCAATGTAAAATACAACAACTTGCTATATACCTAGTAGCGAGTAGGTTGGCCTATTCGTTCTCTAATACCTTTAGCTGCATCATATAGAGCCATATTTAACAGCATATTTGATAATTCAATGTTATTCGTATCTTTATCCCCACAAAAGTGACGCTGTCACTGCATCGTTAACTTAGGATAGCTCTTATTGCAGCTTAGAAATAATAGCGTATTGATATAGCTAGATACTGACGATATTTCAAGTTATAGGGTTGTTGACTTGTTCATTCACATTAGTCATCGACTAATACAAATCTCCCAGCGACTCATGCACTTGTCGACCAACCGTATCTTGAATGATTAAAAGTATATTTGATGTATTGCTGTTGCGAATAACAAGGATGAATAAATGACAATCTATGATCTGAAACCCAAGTTTCAGAACCTCTTACGCCCTATTGTACAAAAGCTTTATGATTCAAATGTAACCGCTAATCAAGTAACCGTTACTGCGATGCTATTGTCCATCATAGTAGGAACATTACTACTCCTTTTCCCGTACCCACAGCTATTTATATTATTACCCTTTATTTTGTTTATTCGTATGGCGCTCAATGCAATTGATGGCATGCTTGCGCGTGAACACGATCAAAAAAGTGACCTAGGCGCAATTTTAAATGAAATTGGGGATGTCATTTCTGATATCGCATTGTACCTACCCTTTATCTTATTATTTCCACATGATTTTTGGTTGATCTTGCTCATTCTAGTACTCGCTCTTTTCACTGAATTTATTGGTGTTATCGCACAAGCTATTGGTGCCTCGCGCCGCTACGATGGGCCTATCGGTAAAAGTGATCGTGCATTTGTATTTGGCGCTATAGGGCTTATCGTGTCGATTTTTCCACAGTGGATAACATCCTATTGGTTTACTCTTATATTCATCTTTCTGTCCTTGTTGCTGTTTTATACCTGCTTTAACCGTATTCGTCGTGCGCTGATTGAGCTCAACGCTAAAACGGATGATCATTCATATTAAGGAACTACTATGAACGTGCAGACAGACTATTTAACACAACGCTCTGTTATTGAATCACAATTCACTACCAGTGATCGTACTTCACTGTTTTACCGCTATTGGCCCGCAGAACAACCCAGTGATAAAGCAATTATACTGTTTCATCGTGGCCATGAGCATTCAGGGCGAGTCGCTCATTTGGTTGATGAATTAGAGTTACCTGACTATAGCATGTTTGCATGGGATGCCCGTGGGCACGGTCGTAATGATGGCCCTAGAGGTTATAGCCCATCACTCAGTACCTCTGTACATGATGTTGATGAATTCGTTCGTTATGTTTCAACGCAATATCAAATACCGTTAGAAAATATCATTGTTATTGGTCAAAGTGTTGGTGCGGTCCTCGTATCTACTTGGGTACATGATTATGCGCCCCCCATTAGAGGTATGGTGTTAGCATCCCCTGCTTTTAAAGTAAAACTTTATGTTCCTTTTGCTCGTAGTGGGCTAGCGCTGATGCAAAAAATACGTGGATTGTTTTATGTTAACTCCTACGTAAAAGCTAAATTTTTAACTCATGATCAACAACGCATTGATTCTTTCAATCGCGACCCATTAATTACACGCCCTATTGCCGTCAACATTTTGCTCGAACTTTACAAAACAGCTGACAGAATTGTTTCTGATGCGAGTGCAATCACTCTGCCTACACAATTATTTATTTCAGGTAGTGATCATGTGGTGCACCACAAACCTCAACACCAATTTTATGCACGGCTGAACACCCCCATCAAAGAAAAACATATTCTACCTAATTTTTACCATGACACTTTAGGTGAGAAAGAGCGTCATATTCCAATCGCTAAGATCCGTGAGTTCATTGGCAAATTATTTTCATTACCCCGTTACCAACATGACTACCAATATGAAGATACATGGAGTGCCAGTGCTGATGCTTATCGTGAACTCACTAAACCAATGCCTATTTGGTGCCCTAAAAATATAGGTTATAAGCTCCTTGGTAAACTGATGAGTACATTAGGAAAAACTTCCGAAGGTGTACGCATCGGTTATGATAAAGGCTTTGATTCCGGCTCGACCCTCGATTATATCTATCGCAATAAAGCACAAGGCAATGGATTATTTGGCCGAATCATTGATAGACAATATCTCAACAGTATTGGCTGGCAAGGTATACGTCAGCGTAAAACCAATATTGAAAATATCATTCGACAAGCCATCCGCGATCTCCATGACAATCAACAGCCTGTTCGTATCATAGATATTGCCGCAGGCCAAGGCAGATACCTTTTTGATGCTATCAACGACTATGGCAAAGTTGAGTCACTCCTCTTACGTGATTACAGCACAATCAATGTTGAACAAGGCCGCTTGCAGATCAAAGAACGTTACCTTGAAGATAAAGCCCGCTTTGAAGAAGGTAATGCCTTTGATGCTGATGATCTTGCTGCGGTAACGCCAGCACCTACACTGGGGATCGTCAGTGGATTGTATGAACTTTTCCCAAGCAATGAGCTGATCCGTGCTTCATTAAATGGCTTGTCCCGTGCCATACCTTCCGGTGGGCTTCTCATCTATACATGTCAACCATGGCACCCTCAAGTTGAAATGATTGCTCGCGTACTGCCAAGCCACCAAGGCGGCCAAGCATGGGTTATGCGCTGCCGTAGCCAAGGTGAAATGGATGCTCTCATTAAAGAAGCTGGTTTTGAAAAACTCAATCAATTAATTGATAGCTGGGGTATATTTACCGTATCTATTGCTCGGCGCTGCTAATACGCTGTATTAACGTTGGATTAGATGGTTATTTTGCCATCTAATCACTACGATAATTTATTAGCATTAAATGAATCACAAACCATATAAATAGTGATAAAAATAAGGTAACCGAATGATATCCCTACATAAACCATTGCCCTCCGCATCTCGGCGACAAATTTGGTTATACGGTCTTATTTGGTTAATCTTTTTAGCCCCTTTTTTCTTCCTCACGTATGGGCAAGTCAATACCTACACGGCTTCATTGTCCCAAGTTTCTTCCTATGTTTATTCATGGGAAAAACATATTCCATTTCTAGCTTGGAGTATTATCCCCTATTGGAGTATTGACCTTTTCTATGGTTTATCCCTTTTCATATGCACCTCAGTACGTGAACAAACTATCCATGCGCTACGTTTAATTGCGGGATCATTAGCCGCATGCATTGGTTTTTTACTATTTCCGTTAAAATTTAGTTTCCCTAGACCTGAAACAAGCCACATTACTGGATGGATGTTTGATCGCCTTGAGATGTTCGACCTTCCTTACAATCAAGCTCCTTCATTACATATCATCCTATTATGGCTGCTCTGGCTACGTTTCCGAGCTCATCTACCCGCTAAATGGCATTGGATACTTCATAGCTGGTCATTATTAATACTCTTTTCTGTCCTTACCACATGGCAACACCATTTTATTGATGTCATCAGTGGCTTTGCTGTGGGTGTTATCATTAGTTATCTATTGCCTATTGATAGCCAATGGCACTGGCACTACACCGGCAGCCGACGTAGTTTCAAAATATCGATTAACTATGGTATCGGGGCTTTGATCTGCTTATTTATTGCCATTACCTTCCAAGGAGGAGCATGGATACTATTATGGCCTGCCATTACATTCCTATTGATCACCCTTGGATACCTAGGGTTGGGCGCTTCAGTGTTCCAAAAAACCCCTGAAGGGGCACTCTCTCCATCAGCTTGCATATTACTTCTCCCATATCGACTCATCGCTATTGGTACCTATCATTACTATGCAAGCGCATGTCGACAACCCAGTAAAGTCAGCGAACATATTATTTTAGGAGGACGTCCGCTTTATCCTTTGCAAACACAAGCCGTTTTCGACATGACTTGCGAGTGGCCTCGCAATGCTTATAGCAAAAATTTAATTTACCGTAGCCAACCACAAATAGATTTGTTACCAATAAGCGCGAAAGATATTGAGCGTGCCGTACACACCATGGATGAGTTAGCGAAGATAGGTTCAATTTATGTACACTGCAAGCTGGGTTATTCACGCAGTGCAACGGTTGTTATCGCTTGGTTAGTCCATCAGCATCAAGCAAAAACGATTGATGATGCAATTAAAATTGTGACTCAAGTAAGACCGCAAGTGATCCTAAATGAAGCAACTATTGAACAATTAAATCATTGGTATCAGAAATATCATTCACATAGGAGAATGCCATGAATAATTTATCTGATAGGCAATGCGGCAATGTCATGGTTATTTTTACATCAAGTTGGCGTTATTTAGCAAGTGCATCATTGCTCGCCTTTATTTGTCAGTTCATTCTCTATATATACTCATTCGATAACTGGGTATATTTATTTGTTAATAGCATTATTTTTATTATTAGCCACTATTATATCTTTAGACTATGGTTTGATAATCAATTATTTCAAGTTTTATATCAACAGGATGACTGCTCTCATTTTGATTTTGCATTACAATATCTTTTTCCTAAAAAACAAATGATTACCAATATGCATCAACGTTGGGATGGCACAAAAAAATTATTTAATTATGCACTCTCATTAGTTGTTATACATTGGGTTTGGTTAATAGTTTCAGTGATAATGATGAGAATGTAATAAAATCTTACTAATGAATGGTATTATTCATTGATTCTTATTAACTATAATAAATTACTATTTATTCATTTTTAGAGGTATCACAATAAGATATTAGCCATTTTTTTACTTTTGGCACTGTAACCGTTATGATAATTACGAATTCATTGACTCATAACAGATTTTTTCCAATGAATTCAGCGTATCCTTTGTCATTCGTTTTCCATTATTTTCACCCTGTTATTTTGGTGGGGTACAATGAGTACAAAAAAAATTAATAGATTGCGCCCATTTAGTGCGCTAATAGATTCATGTTGGAAAGAAAAATATACCTTTGCGCGTTTTATTAAAGATTTAATTGCAGGGATCACCGTCGGAATTATCGCCATTCCATTAGCAATGGCCTTAGCTATAGCAAGTGGTGTGCCTCCGCAATATGGGCTGTATACTGCGGCAATTGCAGGTATTGTTATCGCCATCTCGGGGGGATCACGTTACAGTGTTTCAGGCCCCACGGCCGCTTTTGTAGTGATCCTATATCCAGTGTCGCAACAGTTTGGCATAAGTGGTTTACTGGTTGCGACACTTATGTCGGGGCTTATCTTACTGGCAATGGGTTTTGCCCGCTTCGGGAAATTTATCGAATATATTCCTGTTTCTGTCACATTGGGATTTACTTCAGGGATCGCTATCACCATTGCCACAATGCAGATTAAAGATTTTTTTGGCCTGCAATTGGCGCACGTGCCCGAAAACTATGTTGATAAAGTCATTGCATTAGCTAATGCCTTACCAACCTTACAATATAGCGATACATTAATTGGTCTTGTTACCTTATTAATCCTAATTTATTGGCCAAAACTTGGCTTAAAGTTACCCGGTCACTTACCAGCGTTGGTCGCAGGTACTTTAGTCATGTGGTGTTTATCACTGTTTGATAAGCAAGTGGCTACTATTGGTTCGCAATTTAGTTATTTATTACCTGATGGCACTGAGGGTAACGGTATCCCTCCCATTTTGCCTCAATTTGTTCTACCGTGGGAGCTTCCTGGTAGTGCACCAATTAGCTGGTCAATGATTACGGCTTTAATGCCAGCCGCTTTTTCTATGGCCGTTTTAGGGGCTATTGAATCACTACTTTGCGCTGTCGTACTTGATAATATGACAGGTAAAAAACATCATTCAAATAGTGAACTGATCGGCCAAGGTTTTGGTAATATCGCTGCACCATTTTTTGGTGGGATCACAGCAACAGCAGCTATTGCACGCTCAGCGGCTAACGTTCGTGCAGGAGCAACCTCGCCCGTATCAGCTATCATCCATTCACTGCTAGTACTACTTACATTACTGGTATTGGCACCAATGCTTTCCTATCTGCCTCTTGCTGCGATGTCATCACTGTTGTTAATGGTCGCTTGGAATATGAGCGCCGCACGTAAAGTTATCGACCTGATACGTCGCGCCCCTAAAGACGACATCATTGTTCTACTGCTTTGTATGTCTCTGACTGTGTTATTTGATATGGTGATTGCAATTACTGTCGGTATCGTTTTAGCATCATTGCTATTTATGCGCCGCATAGCCAACATGACACGAATTAGTGAGTTAGCAGCAACGGATGAAACGAAAAGTCGATTGGTCGTACGCGTAAATGGTCCTCTGTTCTTTGCTGCCGCAGAACGCATATTTGATGAATTAAGGATCAAAAGTGAAGGTTACGAAACGATCGTTATGCAATGGGATGCTGTCCCTGTTCTCGATGCGGGTGGCTTAGAAGCATTTCAAAAATTTATCGATACCGTAAAAAAAGACACGCATATTGTTGTATGTGATATTCCATTCCAGCCTTTAAAAACCTTGGCTCGCGCACGTGTGACACCAATTGAAGGCACATTAAGTTTCTATAATTCGATAGATAAAGCTCTTGAAGAGCTTGATTCTGAATAAATAAAATTAGCCGCTGTCAGATACCTGAGTAGCGGCTAATTTTTTATTTCAAATTACTGAGATCAGCGGCCATTGCTGTGAAGTGTGTAACATCCTTAACATAATGATATTACTTTTCAATTGAACATAAATAATGACATAGTGGTGATTAATCACCAATTCCCTCATACCTTTTACTCATCCTGTTCGCCCCATATCTGGAAAAGATAATAGTTGTGAAGCCTTGGTTGCTACTTCATTTTTTATTTGTTGTGCTGATTGAGGATTTTTATCAGCAATAAAACTAACAATATTCAATCAATCTTGTTGGGCGTCTCCATGCCACATTAATTTATTTTAGTCTGAATATTTATATTTTAGGCGCAGCTACAGGAGCTACAACGCAGAGCCTTGTCCACCATGAGACAGTAGATACTGATATAGACTATTCATGCCTAACCAACGGTTTGCGCACCACTCTGGTGCTAATAGTGTCGGACGTCGAGCACTAGCACATATACGATGATAAATAATTTCAGATGGAGTATGACGGATCATTTCGCCAGCGATTGAGGTGTAGTCCGCCAATGTGATCGGTTGAAGACGTCCAACTTGCCAACTTTTAGCCATTATGCTGCCATCAACAATGTGTAAAGGATGCAATTTAATGCCATCTGTTCCACATTCAAGGACTTTATCGAGCGTTTGCATATTCATTAATTGGTCTTCGTTAGGTAAGCCACAAATAAGATGGGTACACACCTTCAATCCCAATTGTCGTGCTTTACTCGCTGTTTGCTGATACGACGAAAAATTATGCCCTCGGTTAATACGATGCAGTGTTCTATCATGGGCACTTTGTAAACCTAGCTCTAACCATATTTCATAACCGCGCTCACGATAGCTGCTCAATAGCGATAAAACCTCTTCAGGGACACAGTCGGGACGCGTTCCAACACATAATCCAACAATGTCAGCCTGTTTAAGAGCTTCTTCATAGAGCTCTTTTAATATGCATACCTCTGCATAAGTACTCGTGTAGGCTTGAAAATAGGCAAGATAGCGATTAGCACGAGTAATTTTAGTCACTTGCCCACGAATTTGTTCGCTAATGGATAGAGACGATTGAGTTTCATCAGAAAAAGAAGACACGTTACAAAATGTACAACCACCACGACCAAGGGTGCCATCCCGATTAGGGCAATTGAAACCGCCATGAAGGGTAATTTTATGAATTTTCTCACCATAACGGCGCTGGAGATCAGCGCCGAACATGTTGACAACTTGATTGAGTTGCATACCAAATAGTGATTAACGGCTAGTATCTAACTCAGGAAAACTTTTAACAAGCGCATCAATGGCTTGAACTTGCTGCAAGAATGGCTCTAGTTTATTCAAAGGTAAAGCTGACGGGCCATCACAACGCGCATTATCTGGGTCTGGATGAGCTTCAAGGAACAACCCAGCTAGGCCAACAGCCATACCCGCCCTTGCCAATTCAGCAACTTGAGCACGACGACCACCAGAGGCAGCACCAAATGGATCACGACATTGCAATGAATGAGTAACATCAAAAATAACTGGGCAACCTTTAGAGGCCTGCATCATGACATTAAAGCCAAGCATATCAACCACTAAATTATCATAACCAAAGTTCGCGCCACGGTCACACAGGATAATTTTATCGTTGCCACCTTCAATAAATTTTTCAACGATATTCCCCATTTGCCCCGGGCTGATAAATTGTGGTTTTTTAATATTGATAACAGCATCCGTTTTAGCCATTGCCGCAACCAAATCGGTTTGACGTGCCAAAAATGCAGGTAATTGAATTACATCCACGACTTCAGCAACGGGTTGAGCTTGTGATGGTTCATGAACATCAGTAATAATTTTTACGCCAAACGTTTTTTTCAATTCTTCAAAAATTTTCATTCCTTCATCAAGGCCTGGGCCACGATATGAATGAATTGATGAACGGTTAGCTTTATCAAACGATGCTTTAAATACGTAAGGAATGCCTAATTTTTGAGTCACAGTCACATAGTGCTCACACACCTTCATTGCCATATCACGTGATTCAAGAACGTTCATCCCACCAAAAAGAACAAAAGGGAGATTGTTAGCGACTTGGATATCACCAATACTGACCATTTTCTGTTGCATGCTCTTACCTTTTATATCGAGACAGTTTTCTGTCTATACAATAAATTAATGTAACACTACAGGAAGATTATCTAATGAATATATCTGAATTTTAATCATTTCAGAAACAGGATCTTCTGGGCAGTGTTCAATAAAGTAGTTTAAATCATTCAAAGCAACATGATTACAATCTAAATGTGCGAGGATTAACCCACGATCACGGATTTCATATGGATCTTCAGGATCTAACGCCAGTAATGTTTCACAAACCCTTAGTGCCAATTCCATCTTTTTTTCTTCCATCAATGATGCTTTCAGCGTGTCAAATAATTTACGAATAATCACACTGTTTTCCGCAACATCAAGTTGATCGTCATCAAGATCGGAGTATGGATCGACTGTTCCTTTAAGCCAAAGATTTAATGTATGCCACGATAACGTTTCACCATTAACTGGGTTTATGAACCATTGAGAACCATCGTTTTTTTGTGCCAGCAAAAGTAGCTGGGTTGGAAACACCGCCGGTTCTATAGCAATATCAAGTTTCTCGGCGATATATAGAAATATTGAGCCCAATGAGACAGGTGTACCTCGTTTTGAGGTCAAAACCTTATCTAACCAAAGCATATCAGATAAAGCATAAATACCATCTGCTCCACCAAAGCGCCACTGCTGATAAAAGAGGCATAGCAACTGATTTATTTTGCTTTCATTATCAGCCTGTAAATCGATAGCCGCTTTAGCTGTCTCTACTAAGCTATCTAACTGAGCTTGAACCTGCATCAGAGGAAAATCTACACGAACGTTTTGCGAGACCATCATAATACCTTCACTTAAAGGTATTTTATTGAATTCAATATTTTTTATGGTTTTCATCACTCTTCCACTGCTTTATTCCACTGCCCAAGCGAAATTCTATCTCGGCCGCCATAATCTAGGCAGGTTTCAATATTGCTAAATCCATATTGTTCAAACAGTTTTCGTACCGCTGCACCTTGTTGCCATCCATGTTCAACCAGCAGCCAACCCTTCGGTTTAAGATATCCTTTCGACTTGGAAACAATATGGTCTAAATCTGATAATCCTTGATTATCTGCCACTAATGCAGTCAAAGGCTCAAATCTTACATCGCCTTGCTGTAAATGAACGTCATTTCCATCAATATAAGGTGGATTACTAACAATCATATCAAAATGTTGATTGAAAAGAGCCTTATACCAATCACTTTGAAAAAACTGCACATTATTTATAGCTAAACGCTGTTGATTGCTTTGTGCCAGAGAAACTGCTTCAGGATTGAAATCGATACCGACAACTGTGCTATCCAAACGTTCAGAAGCAAGAGCCAATGCAATTGCCCCCGTCCCTGTTCCTAAATCTAAAATGTGACAAGGCTGTGCTGGCAAGCGTATTAAGGCTTGTTCAACAAGACATTCAGTGTCAGGACGAGGGATAAGTGTTGCAGGTGAGACAAATAATGGCAAAGACCAAAATTCACGTTCACCAATGATGTAGGCAATGGGTTCACCTTGCTCTCGGCGTTGCAACAAAGATTCTAAGTGATCTTGCTCTACGAGTTTTAACTCTGTCTCCGCAAATGCAAAAATAAATGTTCGCGTTTGCCTAGTGACGTGTTGCAATAAGATCTCTGCGTCTCGTTTAGCACTGTCGCTATTTGACAGCCTAGCAACAGCTAGGCTCACCCATTCACCGTACTGCATTAGTCTTGCTCAGATAATGCAGAAAGTTGGTCAGCTTGATATTCGTTAATAATTGGCTGAATTAACGTATCTAGTTTTCCTTCCATGACTTCGTCTAAACGGTATAGGGTTAGGTTAATTCGATGATCCGTTACCCTACCTTGAGGAAAGTTATAAGTACGGATACGGTCAGAACGATCTCCTGAACCTAATAAATTACGACGCTCCGAAGCTTCTGCGGCTTGACGTTTATCCATTTCAGCTTGACGAATACGAGCTCCCAACACTGACATCGCTTTAGCTTTGTTTTTGTGCTGTGAACGTTCATCCTGACATTCAACTACAATACCTGTTGGAAGGTGAGTAATACGAATCGCTGAGTCGGTGGTGTTAACGTGCTGTCCACCCGCACCAGAAGAACGGAAAGTATCAATACGCAAGTCAGCAGGACTAATATCAGGTAGTTCAGCTTCAGGTAATTCAGGAAGGATTGCGACCGTACATGCCGATGTATGAATACGCCCTTGCGATTCAGTTTCAGGCACACGTTGAACACGATGACCACCCGATTCAAATTTCAGGCGTCCATAGACACTTTCACCAGATATTTTTGCGATAACTTCTTTATAACCGCCGTGCTCACCATCACTGGTACTCATTAGCTCAACACGCCAACGATTTGCTTCTGCAAAACGGCTATACATACGGAATAGATCCCCCGCAAAAATAGCCGCTTCATCACCACCTGCACCCGCACGAATTTCAAGAAAACAGTTGTATTCGTCATCCGGATCTTTTGGTAATAATAGTAATTGTAACTGCTGCTCTAGCTCTTCATTGCGCGTTTTTGCTTCTTTCAGCTCTTCTTGAGCCATTTCTTTCATTTCAGGATCATCTAGCATCATTTCTGCTGTTTCGATATCCTCTTGAACAGTTCGCCATGCGGTAAAACATTTTGCGACATCAGTCAGTTGAGCATACTCTTTTGATAGGGCGCGAAAACGCCCCTGATCAGCAATCACACCTGCATCGGCAAGGTGTGCTTGAATTTCTTCATAGCGTTCCTGTAATGCTTCCAGTTTTGCGACAATAGAAGGCTTCATTCGTTATATCAGACCCATGATTAAAATGTGGTTATTGATGGTTCAGCCCTAAGCTGTCCCTAAGTAGATTCAGACGCTCCACATCACCATCTCCAGCAGCTTGCTGTAAAGACTTTGTCGGTGCGTGGATCAAGCGATTGGTCAATTGTTGGGTAAGTTGCGTAATAACTTGTTCAGGATCTGCACCCTGACTAATTGCCGCGAGTGCTTTTTCTGTCATACCCGCGCGGATTGCCTCTGCTTGCGCTCTGTAATCGCGAATTGTAGACACTGCTGCTTGCGAGCGCAACCAATCCATGAAATGGCTGCTTTCTTGTTCAACAATAAATTCAGCTTCGACAGCAGCAGCTTTACGTTGTGCTAAGTTTTGCTGAATAATGGATTCAAGATCATCAACGGTGTACAAATAAACATCTCGTAATTTTTCAACATCTTCCTCGATATCACGAGGAACTGCGATATCAATTAGTAACATTGGTTTATTACGACGTACTTTCATCGCTCGCTCCACCATACCTTTACCAATAATAGGTAATGGGCTAGCCGTCGAGCTGATCACAATATCTGCTTGCGCCAAACGCGTATCAATATCAGAGAGTGTGATCACTTCAGCGTTAACTTCACTCGCTAATAATTGAGCGCGTTCACGAGTACGATTGGCAATCATCATGCGCTGTACGCCATGCTCACGTAAATGGCGGGCCACTAATTCAATCGTTTCCCCTGCTCCCACCAGCAGTATATTCAAATGTTTAAGTGATTCGAAAATTTGCCTTGCTAGTGTACATGCGGCAAAGGCCACAGAGACAGCATTAGCGCCGATTTCAGTTTCAGTACGAACACGCTTAGCCACTGAAAATGACTTTTGAAATAAACGCTCTAGCTCACTGGAGAGTGAATGATTATCTTGAGAAAGTGCAAAGGCTTTTTTGACTTGCCCAAGAATTTGGGGTTCGCCAAGCACTAATGAGTCTAACCCACTAGCAACACGCATTAAATGGCTAACGGCTTGGTCACCCTCATGCCAATACAAGCTAGGCTTTAAATCTTTGTCAGTGATATTATGAAATTCACATAGCCATGCAATCAACTGCTCTTGCGCCTGCTCTTGCGATTCCAAGCTAAGGTACAGCTCTGTTCTATTACACGTCGACAGCACAACACCACCGCTAACTTGAGGCTGTTGTAATAACTGCTCAAGTGCATGGTCTATTTTTTCTGGTCCAAAAGTGACCCTCTCACGCAGAGCCACTGGTGCCGTTTTATGGTTGATGCCTAAGGCTAATAGGGTCATTGTGCTTAATTACATTGCTCACATTGCTAATTAATTATTCAACAGTAATCATATTACCGTGATTTGTTTACCTACTATTGTAGATGATCCGAGCCGCGCTTTCTACGCCCTGCTAATAATCAAAGATTATAAAGATGATCAAGGCCAGATTTTGGCAGAGAAAATTGATGGCTATTTCATCACATACCTTATTGTTATTATAAAAGTTTACATCGCATAAGCTTACAAATGTACTCTTTATTTTATTATATATAATAAGGTATTCCCTATATCAATAATAGGTATCTAAAATGCAATAATTTGGCACGTAACGCAAACCGTAGTTATAGCTAATTGTATAGATAGGCAAATCAGCCTCAATCTGATTGATAATTTAGCGTTTTTCGCGCACTATTTTATTCAGTTCACCCTGTTTTCACTATTATCATTGCTAATGAAGACGTTTTCTTCACTGACAATAACAGGTTACACTTCGGTTTGGGCCTAGGTTTTGATAGGCCACCATTTATTTTCACTAAATGATTTTTGAGAGTCGCTATGCAACTGTTCACTACTTGGGCTACTTATCGCTCTATCACAACACGGGGTTTGTGGCGTTTACTGCCGCTGTCGTGTTTATTGCTAACCGCATGTGTCTTCAACAAACAAACAACAACAGGAACTGGCTCAGCATCCGACCCTCAATGGAAAACACATTTACAAGAACTTAATGCCCTACGAGATTATCAAACACGTGGCTCGTTTGTTTATAACGGCGGGGAAACCAAAACTTACGCTAAATTTTTCTGGCAACAATATACGCCTGAAAAATACCGTCTATTATTAACTAACCCATTGGGTAGCCGCGAATTAGAATTAACAGTCGAACCTGATTTAGCTCGCCTTACGACTAAAGATGGGCAAACTCACATGAGTGACGTACCTTCAGAGTTGATTTATCAACTCACTGGAATGGAGATCCCTCTTGATGACCTCACCGCATGGCTAACAGGCTCCCCGGGACGGGCAACTGAGTTTGAACTTGATGAAAACCATTTACTGAAATCAATAACGTTCCAACAAAATGGTGAAACGTGGCAACTCAACTATCTTTCTTATGATAAAAGTACTTCGCCAATGTTGCCAAGTAACCTAGAGTTACGCCAAGGTTCACGACTGATTAAACTCAAAATGGATAGTTGGACGCTACAGAAATGACTTTGACATGGCCCTCGCCCGCAAAATTAAATCTATTTCTTTACATCACAGGTCGTAGAGCTGATGGGTATCATGAACTACAAACGCTATTTCAATTTCTAGATTATGGCGATGAAATAACCATCTCAACCCGAACTGATAACCAAATCAATTTACTGACGCATATGGAAGGCGTCGAGCCCGAACAAAATTTAATCGTTAGGGCAGCCAAATTGTTACAACACTACTGCCACGAAATACTTAAACTCACACACCCCCTAGGCGCGGATATTACTATTCATAAAATTTTACCTATGGGAGGAGGTATCGGTGGCGGTTCTTCAAATGCGGCTACTGTGTTAGTCGCATTAAATGAACATTGGGGGACTCAAATTTCTGATGATGTGTTAGCCGATCTAGGTAAAAGCTTAGGTGCAGATGTGCCAGTGTTTGTTCGTGGTCATGCCGCTTTTGCCGAAGGAATTGGTGAAATTTTGACACCAGCGTCACCTAAGGAGAAATGGTATTTGGTCGCTCATCCCGGAATTGAAATCTCAACCCCGATGATCTTCACAGATCCGCAATTAAATAGAAATTCTCCAAAACGCTCACTAGCCGCATTATTACTGGCTCCGTACGCAAATGATTGCGAAACAATTGCAAGAAAACGTTTTCGTGAGGTTGAACAGCTCGTTTCTTGGCTGTTACAATATGCACCGTCTCGCCTAACAGGAACAGGTGCGTGTGTTTTTTCTGAATTTGAAACACAGGCTGCTGCCTTGCAGGTGTTAAATAAAGCCCCATCGTGGGTGCAAGGTTTCGTCGCTCAAGGGGTGAACGAATCGCCATTGCACAGATTCCGCGCTGGGATAACCCGTGTATTGCACCAATAATCACGACTTAATCGTTTTATTGGTCAACAATATCTCTCTGGACGCAAGCCTGAGGTTTTTCTCGTGCCCGATATGAAGCTTTTTGCTGGTAACGCTACACCGGAACTAGCACAACGTGTTGCTAACCGCCTTTACACTAATCTTGGAGACGCGGCTGTTGGTCGTTTTAGCGACGGCGAAGTCAGTGTTCAAATTAATGAAAATGTCCGCGGTGGTGATATCTTTATCATCCAGTCAACTTGTGCACCAACCAATGATAACCTGATGGAACTGGTTGTTATGGTCGATGCGCTACGCCGTGCATCTGCTGGTCGTATTACCGCTGTTATTCCTTACTTCGGTTATGCAAGACAGGATCGTCGCGTACGTTCTGCCCGTGTACCAATCACCGCTAAAGTTGTTGCCGATTTTCTGTCCAGTGTTGGTGTTGACCGTGTTCTCACTGTTGACCTACACGCAGAGCAGATCCAGGGTTTCTTTGATGTTCCTGTTGATAACGTGTTCGGTAGCCCTATCCTTCTGGAAGATATGTTACAGAAAGACTTGGAAAACCCAATCGTTGTATCTCCAGACATCGGCGGCGTCGTACGTGCTAGAGCAATTGCGAAACTGTTAAATGACACTGATATGGCTATCATCGACAAACGTCGCCCACGCGCAAACGTTTCTCAGGTCATGCACATTATCGGTGACGTTTCTGGTCGTGACTGCATTTTAGTCGACGATATGATAGATACTGGTGGCACGCTGTGTAAAGCAGCTGAAGCATTGAAAGAGCGTGGAGCTAAACGCGTATTCGCTTACGCAACTCACCCTATTTTCTCTGGCAACGCTGTAGACAACATCAAAAATTCAGTGATTGATGAAGTCATTGTTTGTGACACAATTCCTCTTTCTCCTGAAATCAAGGCATTGAACAAAGTTCGTACGCTGACACTTTCAGGCATGCTGGCAGAAGCGATTCGCCGCATTAGTAATGAAGAGTCAATTTCTGCGATGTTCGAACACTAAGAATGACTTAACGGGGTATTATTACCCCGTTTTTTCTATGTGTTTAGACAATTTAAGAAATGTCATAACATTTAAGTAGCGCCCCTACCGTTGTTCATCAACCGTAGGGGCTTTATTTATCACCACGTTTACGTCCATATTTATACCAAACATAAGGCAAAATAATAAAGGCGCTAAAATCAGCACCTTTATGACATTTTTCTTTAAAGTTAAGGGACTCTAAAATAGACGTAAGCCCTATCCACTATGGGTAACGGTGATTATCATGCTTTGAGTCATGATAGTGTTTTATCAACCAGTAGCGGTCTGCCACTTTATCTCTGCCACCCAATCTTGCGCCGGCAAGCCAAATCATTGCACCGACGAAGATCCCAAATAGTGACCCCATCGTGATCATATCTGGCAAGTTAAGGCTAAAAACATGAGAAGATAAATTAACCGCTAAGCTCCCAATCATCGCAATTAACCCTAAAACCATCAAAATATTACCTACTAAAACAGCCGTTTTACGTTTCATATCTACCTCCCATGTCAGTAGACTGATAAGCAAAGCCAGTATTAAATATTCGGAAAATATATATCTTTATGCCTTTATTATAGTGCAATAAGTAAAATTGTTTGCGATGGGTATCACAGGGTGAGACTTTTTCTATTATTTCTGTACAAAAGATGCTTTTTTTAAAAGAATTTTTCCCGAATTATTTTCTTTGTAACTAACTTACCCATAGGCTTAATTCAATTTTGCACATTTAGCCCTTCACGGGGTAAACTAGACCTAATTTTTGACTTAACTGACAGTGAATTCTTAGCCGTGAGCAAAATAAAATTAATTGTTGGCCTTGCCAACCCTGGGGCTGAGTATGCCCAAACTCGTCATAATGCAGGTGCATGGTATGTTGATTTACTTGCTGATCGCCATAACCAACCTCTAAAAGAAGAGCCTAAATTTTTTGGTTATACCGCACGAATTAACCTTAATGGCAATGATGTTCGATTATTAGTACCAACAACCTTTATGAATTTAAGCGGTAAGTCAGTATTGGCCATCGCTAATTTCTATCGTATTAATCCTGATGAAATTTTAGTCGCCCACGATGAATTAGATTTACCACCCGGCGTTGCTAAAATGAAATTGGGTGGTAGTAATGGTGGTCACAACGGCCTGAAAGATATTCAAAACAAATTTAGCAATAACCCTAACTTTTATCGCTTACGTATCGGTATTGGTCATCCAGGAGATAGAAATAAAGTGGTGGGCTTTGTTCTCGGTAAACCGCCTGTTTCAGAGCAAAAGCTGATTGATGAAGCTATCGATGAATCATTAAGATGTACCGATATTCTACTCAATGATGGAATAGAAAAGGCAATGAATCGCCTGCATAGCTTTAAAGCTACCGCTTAATTAGAAGCAGATAAAAGAGTTCATTTCGTTAAAATCAACTTTTTGTGTATAATCAGCGCCAATTTTCTAACATTTAGGGCAGCACTCGCCTGCCCCTTGTGATTTTAAGGTGAGAAACATATGGGTTTTAAATGCGGTATCGTTGGTCTGCCTAACGTGGGTAAATCTACACTGTTTAATGCATTGACCAAAGCCGGCATCGAAGCAGCCAACTTCCCTTTCTGTACGATTGAGCCGAATACGGGTGTTGTGCCAATGCCAGACCCACGTCTTGAACAATTGGCTGAAATTGTCAAACCACAGCGTATTTTGCCTACCACAATGGAATTTGTTGATATTGCAGGTTTGGTAAAAGGGGCATCTAAAGGTGAAGGTTTAGGTAACCAATTCCTGACGAATATCCGTGAAACTGAAGCTATCGGTCATGTGGTTCGTTGCTTTGAAAACGACAACATTATCCACGTAGCAGGCCAAGTAAATCCAGCTGAAGATATCGAAGTTATCAACACTGAGCTAGCATTGGCTGACCTTGATACTTGTGAACGCGCTATTCATCGTGTTCAAAAACGCGCAAAAGGCGGTGATAAAGATGCTAAGGCAGAGTTAGAAGCATTACAAAAATGCTTACCGCACCTTGAACAAGCAGGCATGTTGCGTACTTTAGATCTCAGCACTGAAGAAAAAGCTGTGATCCGCTATTTAAGCTTCCTGACATTAAAACCCACTATGTACATTGCTAACGTCAATGAGGATGGTTTCGAAAATAACCCATTCTTAGATATGGTGTACAAAATCGCAGAAGCAGAAGGCTCTGTTGTCGTTCCTGTATGCGCCGCTATCGAATCTGATATCGCAGAACTTGATGATGAAGAACGTGATGAGTTTATGGCAGATTTAGGCATTGAAGAGCCTGGTTTGAACCGCGTTATTCGTGCCGGTTATCAACTGCTTAACTTACAAACTTATTTCACCGCTGGCGTGAAGGAAGTTCGTGCATGGACTATCCCTGTTGGTGCTACAGCACCACAAGCAGCGGGTAAGATCCACACTGATTTTGAAAAAGGCTTCATCCGCGCTCAAACTATCGCGTTTGATGACTTTATCAAATACCGTGGTGAGCAAGGTGCAAAAGAAGCAGGTAAAATGCGCGCTGAAGGTAAAGATTATATTGTTCAAGACGGCGATGTACTTAACTTCTTATTTAATGTGTAAGCTTACACTCTAGTCTCATACTGTTTCACAAAGTATCACTTAATAAGAAAACAGCATAAAATTCATGATATTAACTGGGTTTTATGCTTTTTTATGTCTCATTAAGTTTCATAAAAGCTCGCGATTAAATGAGTACGTAACTGAGTACAATTTATTTATCTTCCCTTTTAAAGTGAGTATAATAATATCAACTTACATAACTCGTTGAACTCATTATGCTTACTGATACAAAATGCCGAACTGCAAAACCTAAAGAAAAACTTTATCGTATCAATGACTTCAACGGTTTGTACCTTGAAGTGAAACCTAATGGTAAAAAAGCATGGCGATTCCGTTTTCAAATAAATGGAAAATCAAGCATGCTTGCATTGGGCAACTACCCATTGGTAACACTAGCTGAAGCCAGATCTAAATGTGATGATGCCAGAAAACTCGTATCAGAAGGAATTAATCCAACACAAGCTAAGCAACTAGATAAGATTAGAAAAGCGAACGAATCTGCAAATACATTTCAAATCATCGCAAAAGAATGGTTGCAAATGAAAGATTGGGCTGATGTAACCAAATACCGTCGCCTTGATATGTTGGAGCGCATTGTATTTCCTTCTATCGGCACATTACCAATAAGAGAAATTACATCTCACCATATTCTCAAAATATTGCAACGTGAGGTTCAAAGAGGTGCCCCAACAGTTGCTGCTGAAGCTAAACGGACTATATCCTCGATTTTTGAATTTGCTGTTGCCACATTAAGAGCTGATAGTGATCCAGTATGGGCAATAAGAAAAGCTCTCCCAGCAAACAAAACACAACATAAAAAGGCCCTCACTACGGATCAAATAGGTCAACTACTCAATAACTTTGATAATAGCCGTGGCACCTTTCAACTGAACTATTGTATGTGGTTAATGTGGTGGACGCTTTCTCGTCCATCTGAAGTCGCTGAGGCTGAATGGTCTGAATTCGATCTTGATAATGCACTTTGGACTATCCCAGCTGAGCGTATGAAAGCACGAAGAGAACATATTGTTCCTCTGCCTACACAAGCTATTACGATTCTAAGATCTCTTTATGGTTTTACTGGTAACCGCAAACATTTATTTCCCGGTCGAGATTCTTGCCATAAACCAATGTCCACTAACTCGCTAAGGCAATTTCTTAAAACGAGAGGTTGGAGTGGTATATATAGCCCTCATGCGACACGTACAACAGGCAGCACACGATTAAATGAGTTAGGTTATCGACCTGATGCTATCGAAGCACAATTAGCCCATATGGACTCAAATAGCGTTAGACGTTCATATAATCATGCAACTTATCTTGAAGAGCGCAAAATCATGATGCAAGATTGGGCTGATAAACTTGATATTTGGGTAAAACAGGCCAACCTAGAATCAAAATCATGATGCATGGGTGTGTTAGCATTGATATATAAAGATATTTATTAATTTCCCAGCAAAACCTACAATTTAACCTACACTTAATTAATTCATTGATTTATAGGTGGTTATTATTTATTTGATGTTTTTAGCATTATAACGTACAAAATTCATACCCACACCACAAGTACACGCTTATATGAATAAATACGATGTGTTTAACAGCGAAGGAAAATTTGCTGATGGTTCTGATGAAGAAGTGCTAGCTAACAAGCTAGGGCTTTCAAACTGTCCACTTCCCCTAAAATAAGACAGCTATAATTAAATTTTCTGCCCTAAAATTTGCAGAGGTCATGATGAAAAAAGCTCGTTTTACTGAAACTCAAATCGTTAATATTTTAAAACTCGCTGATTCAGGTATGAAAGTGGGCGATATTTGCCGACAAAATGGGATCAGCAACGCCACTTATTATAATTGGAAATCAAAGTATGGTGGCATGGAAGCTAATGATGTTAAACGATTAAAAGAGCTTGAAGATGAAAATGCGAAACTGAAAAAGCTCTTTGCGGAAGTTAGCCTTGAAAACCATGCAATGAAGGAGCTTTTCGCAAAAAAGGGTTGGTAGTGGCTGAAAAAAAATCCTGTGCTCAGTCGTTAAAGGCTGCGGGTTTATCAGTCATTAAAGCGTGTAAACTCACATCGCTCCCTCGCGCTTCGTTTTATCGAAAGACTCAAAATTGGCACGAGAAAGATAAAATCGTCATCGATGCCATACAATCCGTTTTAGCGAAATCCCCACAGTCGGGATTCTGGAAATGCTATTTTCGACTGAGATTTCAAGGTTGTCCTTTTAATCATAAACGAGTTTATCGCGTTTATTGTCGATTAGGATTAAATCTGAAACGACGGGTTAAAAAAGTGCTTCCGAAGCGTGAAAAAAGGCCATTAGTCATAGAGAAAGTCCCGAATATTCAATGGGCATTGGATTTTATGCATGACAGTTTATATTGCGGCAAACGCTTCAGAACCCTCAATATTATTGATGAAGGAACGCGTGAATGCTTAGCGATCGAAGTTGATACGTCATTACCGGCTGAACGCGTCATCAGGGTACTTGAGCGTTTAAAAGCCGAAAGAGGGTTGCCGAAACAGATCCGAGTCGATAATGGTCCTGAACTCATTTCAGTTAACTTATTGAATTATTGTGAAGATAACCAAATTTTACTGTGCCATATTCAACCGGGAAAACCGCAGCAAAATGGGTTTATCGAACGCTTTAATGGTTCGTTCCGTCGTGAGTTTTTAAATGCGTATTTATTTGAATCATTAAGCCAAGTACGAGAATTAGCATGGTTTTGGCTGCAAGATTATAACCAAAATCGAACTCATGAAAGTTTAAATCACCTCCCGCCGGAGGCATACAGAAAACAGTTAGAAAACTCTAATTTAACGTGTCTCAATTAAAGGGGAGTGGACAAAACGTTGATGATATCAATGATGCAGAGCTTGTTCTGTTAGAAAAGTTGTATCAGGTTATTTTTGAAGAGCAATTCCAAACTGAACAAATCACGGTATCACTTATTCAGCGCTGGCACCGCCAATGGTTAGGAAATGTTTACGAGTGGGCAGGTCAATTACGTACAGTGAATATTAGCAAAGGTGGCTTTATGTTTGCCCCTGCGGGTCGAGTTGCAAAATTACTTGTTCAATTCGAGAAAGAGTTTCTAGCGAAGTACACACCCTGCACCAATATGAGCCGAGAACAAGTCATAGAAGCTATTGCCACAGTGCATGTGGAGTTAATTCTGATACATCCGTTCAGGGAAGGAAATGGGCGCTTATCGCGTTTACTCGCTGATGTGATGGCGGTACAAGCTGGTTTCCAGCCGTTAGACTATGAAAGTTGGACTCAACACCCCGAAAAATACATTGCAGCAATCCACGCGGGGTTAAACCTTAACTATGAACCCATGAAATATTGGGTTAACGAAGCCTTGAAAGCGAACTAAATCGCCAGTTTCAAATGTCCAAACTTCTCACGTTTCGCTTTCATTTCTTCTTCAAGGCGACGGGATTCCTGCCCTGTTTCAATCGCCGTAGAGGTTGCGACCGAACGAATAAGTTGAGTACGAGTTGGTCTTGTTGCTTGAATTAATTCGTTTTTTTTCATAGTAGTCTCACATCAAACGGGCGATAGTGTATTTTATCATCGTTGGTTTATATGGCAACACTAATCACGTGGCACAAAAAAATATATTAATATTACTAATACCCTTAGATAACCAATCACTTTAATTAATTTAAATTCATATGAATGATGGCTTAGTGCTATTTTAGAGTATAAAATAGCACTAAGAAAAACTCACTCACTACAATAAAAATCACATACTCGATGCAATTTATATCTTCTCATTGCTCTACAACTATTTTCTGAATAGATTTATATTCAGCTCTCAAAGAGTCATACTGTGATGAATTTAAAAGTTTATTTGAATCAAGCACTATAATATTAGCATCATTCTTGAATTCATTTAGTGCATCATTTTCCATTGCACATAGTATTATCTGATAATCCAAAGGAACACTACTCATTAATTTTTTAATGACTACCTCATAGCGGTGCCCTGCCTGTTCTTGTTGATTAGGAGTATCAATAACAAATGGAGGCACTATGCATGTTTTAGTCTCATGTATTTGTTGCAGTATAGAGAATTGATAAGCTAGTAATCCTCTAGCTGCTTCAGCTGCGCCACCACCTAGCAATTGTTTATAATCTGTTGGAGATTTTACTTTACTAAGATTTACTCCTGTTGATCCCAATGCTTCAATATTATCCAACAGCTTGAACATAAAAGAAGAATTCAATTCTTCCTTATCGCTAGCTGATAAAAGCTTTTTCTGATCTTTTTTTAATTCTTTTATAGAACCATTGGCTCTACTAATTTTAAGGTCTTCGTTATCAATTTTAACTTGAATATTTCTTGAAACATTTTCAGTAGATATCGCATCTATAACTTTCGTAATAATTTCGTTTTCACAATGATTACCATCACTGCCATCATTGATGTATTTCTTATTTATTCTCTCAATTTCATTTGTGGCAAATTGAACATTTTCATTTAATTCAGCTAATGAAAATTTAAGTTCTACTATTTTAGATGCGATAGAGCTTGCTTCATCAAGCAATAAATTTTTTTCTGAAAGAAGCAATGCTCTACTAGGAAGCGAATTATCATGAAAAGTACCACATAATGGGCACTCTAAAGTGTCAGTCGGTATAGACTCTACAGCAAATTTATAATCCTCTTCTAGTTCATTTGCTGAATTAGAAGCCAGCTCATATTGCCTTTCTAGATCATAAATATTTGAGAGAAGTGTTGCCTGAGCATCATACAACCTTGTTTGATAACTTATCAATCCTTGTAGCTCAGTGTTAATTTCATCCTGAATTCGGTTGAACTTCTCATTATCTAAAGCTACCGATAAGTCATCTGGATTATCGACAATTACTTCAACTGCGTTTTTAAATCTCTCTATTTTTGTTGATGACTCTTTTTTGATTTCACCGTACTCATAAATATTTTCTTCAATGTCAAAATGTTCTGGCTTCAGATAACCAGTGAAATATTTGATTAACGGATTTTTCCATTTAGCATATTGCCCTAAGGATTCAAATGAATTCCATGGCGAACTCCAACTTTTTACTTGATCAATATAAAATGGTAAGAAATAGTATGCTGGTGGAGGTGTTTCTAAACTACCATCACTACGATTAGGAAGTTTCATTTTAAAACTAACGAGGTCTGATAAATCTTTTGAATAGTCTCCAGTTATATGCGAATATTTTTTCGCTTTACCGCCAACCTCACCCAAAATTATTGAATGACTTCCCCTACAAGAAAAATATTGTTTATTATTTATAGTAAAATATAAGATCGATTTAATATCATTTGATTTCCACTCTTCGTCAATTGTAGGTTCACACCCTAAAGACCACAGTAAACTTTTAGCTAAAGTAGATTTCCCTATACTATTATCTACTCCTGTAATTAGATTCAATCTCTTGGGAAACACGAATTGATTCGCAAGTCTTTTCGAATCTGATATCAGAACCAACCGTTGAAATGTCAAGCTTTTCATTTTTCTTATTCCTTAGATTTCGAACTAATAATTTATAGTGTTCCTTTTTTCTTTCTATATTATTCATGCATCACCTTTAAAAAAAAGTAAATTATCTCGCAAAGTATATCATCATATTCAATAATCTGACTTTCAATATTTAGTTCTTTGGCTTTTACTATGACCGATTCTATATAATCTTTAGTTTCTGAAAAATCATCCTCAGAAACAAGATTAAAAGCATTCTGTACTATTCTCATTATATTTAGATCAAAGGCCGAAATATATCCAACTCGACGTAAAAAAAGCTGTTTTATTTTTTTATTCATTTTTAGATAGATTAATGAATTCCATTTCATATCATTTTTAGCTAAGTACTCAAAATTTTTCTCGAAATCTTCAAATTTAGGGCTTGTGGTGTTCACAGCTATAACATCCTTTACCTTATGCGATGTAAGCGACTTATCCTCTACCATTTTTTCCCAAACAGTAAAATCATAAGTATTTTGCCCTTTACGATGAATCTCATCGATGATAGCTCTATATATATTGACGGCATTGCAATGACTATTAGGAAATATTTCATTTACTAATTCAGCAAATTTACCAATGACAAATTCTTCTTGATTTTCTAGCTTTATTTTTGGAACAATAAATTTTAAGTTTTCCGGTAAGATATCTATTCCAAGTTCATCCTTTAACTTCCCAGTTAACCCTGATAAACAATCTACGCTCAGATCACCTGACGTTATAATATCTAGCTTCAACTTGTTATCTTTTTGATCAAAAGAGAAACCACTCGAGGATACAAGCCCTATTTCTGTAATACGAGTTTCATAATCAGTACCTATGCAAGATCTTAATAATTTTCCCAAAATAGAACTCTTGTTCTCTTTAGCTCCTTGTTTTCTCTTGGTTAAAGCGTCTAATGTAAATGATTTTCCAGTATTCTTCACTTGGTAGAATTCAAATTTTGCTAAACGCCCATCCAATGAATCAGCAATAACAACATCCTCATGATATTCTATTAATAGTGCGTAGTCAGAACCAGATTGGTGCTTTTCAATAATTCGGCATAAAGCCCAGTGATATTGGAAATCATATTTTCCGAATGTGGTTGATCCTGAAGTTTCTCTTTGAGCATGACCTAAGATATTCTGTTCCATTAATAACCCCATTCTTTACAACTACGACTCTAGTTGCCATTAGCTTTCCTTATTAATTTAATTTAAGATACCTCCAAAGTCTATCAAATCATTTGATAAGTCAACTCAAATTCATCCTCCAGAAATCAACTTCCATGTCAATAGGTAACTAACGCTCATGTTTCCGCACTATCTCCAAATATGGATGTTGCCAATCACCATCAGACAACTCATGCAAACTCATAAATCCATCATGTTCTAGCGCACAAATACCGCTGTGCAAGCTTACATAATCACAGATTTCACAGCCCTCTAATCCTTGAATCATGTGAGCAAGTAACGATCAAAACAATTACTTTATAGTCTTTAGTATATTAAATAGGCTAACATAGCTATACACAGTTAAACTTTTCACGAAAAAATTTGAATGAATTATCACCTCCTGCACTGTAACTTCATTTATTTTAACTCCATGTCTAACCAGTGACATAATCACAAAATCAGCCAATCACTTTTTTTTAACCCATATTATTTTTATACATTAAGTGTCATAGCTATCTTGAGTAGTGTTGTACACACATTTTCAGCAACTAGACGAGTTAATGCATCTACAGGTAGGTTAGAGCTATCCTTTGAAGGATTCTTCTAAAAAGCTCATGCACATTCATCATATAGCTATTCTATTTTTAGTACTTCAGAATAACCAAATAAAGTGATTGGTAGCAATAAAGCTTGTGAAAGTAATATCTATGAAATTATGAAAGGCCATCTGATTTTTGGGTATAGTTTCATAAATCCATAGCCTACTTATTCAAATAAATTGTTGATAGTTAAAAGTATAAAGTAGGCTATATATGATATTCCAATATCGAAGACTTCATCATCAAGCCATACCACCTCTAAATTTTGACTAATATTGATGTATATCTTATTGAAATGTCCTGTTTTATACTGCTTCCCCCATAAATAATGTAATTTGAATTGAGGAAAAAATGGATAAAGTTAGCTATTTGATTAACATTCTGGAAAAAGCAATTCCAAATTTGAATACCCAAATACTCAGTAATAATTTACCTGAGACAGAAAACCAAGATGATGTACTGGATTGGTTATATCAATCGCTTTCATCCCAGAGGTTAATGGATTATGTTGAATGGAAAGAATACTTTGGCGAGTACCCTGATATCGGCCTGCTGGATACGCTGTCTTTAACTGAATCACCGAATGATTTCATATTGGAAGAACTCAGTGAAGTAGACTGGAATACAGTCAGCGTTGATCCTTATATGCTTCCTTACGAACTGCCTTATTTGGAGCACCTCAATGCCTTTTTGACCAAAGAAGGATTAAGATTAGTTGATTTAGCTAATTTCGAAAATGTGTATATTCTCTGTGTCAGAGACAACGAAGAGCTTATTAATAAGCTCAATGAGGCATTGAATGCCTTTGATATGGGGATCAATGAGCGACCTCCGATGAATAGAGAACAAGCAGAAAGTTACATTCGTTCTCTTCTTGTATAATAAAACCATGCCTTATTGGTCTTGTAATGCAAAGAATATAATTTAAGATCCTGCGCTCTTTGCGTTTAAATACCACGATTGCAATGGTCATTTTACTTAAAGTAGATAGCAAATGTTTATTTATGTTGATAGCCAGCGATAATATGCAAACATCGATATGAATTGTTGCCATTAAAATCATACTTAAATTAATCTACGAAAACCAAACTGATAAGAGGGTCACATGGGTGTTTATCTTTGTTATATAATCCCGAAAGATATCACGTACACACCATCAGTAGATGAAGTCAATAGAATTGATAAGCTTTTGGAAAAATATGATATCTCTCAAGGCCATTTTGAGCACAACTATTACAAACGGATACGACCTATAATCAATCCATACGGTGTCAGTGATGTCATTTGTCCTCGCTGTAGTGGAATAATATCACAAGATTGGGTCTATGATATTATTGGCGAAATATACGATAACACGGACAGTGATAATGAAGGCATAGACTTAAGCGATTTAACAAAGATGCGACATGCGCCTTGCTGTCATAACGATATCTCATTAATTGATATTGATTATGGAAACGCTTTGCGCTTTTGTACTTATAATGCAGAATGCGATGAAACTTATTATCTGCCGCCATTAAATAACGATTTACTCAAAAAGATAAATGAGCATTCCGTCGAATACATAGGATTTCCTGCTGAATTTTTTCATGCCAAACTGTGACAAATACAAATAAGGCGGTCAATTGACCGCCTTAGCATTAGTTAATATCTTTTAACTTACCCAGAATAAAGCAGTAACGGCGTCCCACTACTTTATTTTGATAACGAATAGGTACTGTACTGAATTTCTTACCGCTATCAGCGAGCAGTATCCCCGCTTTTGTTAATGTCGATAATGCGTACTTGCGTTGTTTTATCTGCTTCAAATGGCGATGAATCATATCCTTTTTAACTGCTATCACTTCAATGCCTTTCACTAAAGAAATCACTGCATCTGCTTCTTCGATTTGTTCCACAGAATAACCTTTACTATTGATTAAATTCATGGGTTGATTCGATAAAATTGTGTTAATCTCCTTGAGTAAATCATCATTCGGCACGAGACCACACTTATTCACTCCGTTAATTGAATCGTTATAACATTTGAGGATCCCCTTAACGATAACTGGCTTTTTAAACGTAGAGGGTAAAATACCATATTTAATCGCAAGACAACCCGCAGCATAAGCAACAGCGAAGCGTTTAGCGGTTCTTAATTGGATCCCCGAGCGATAATTAACCCCTGTTATTTGCAGAAAGTACTCAATGTTTTTTTCGATATTAGCCTTGAGGCTTTCTTCATTTTCTTGTAAATCATCAATTAAACATTTCAAAAATTTAGGTTTTGCTGAACCATAATAAAGATGGCTGACCTGCTTAATTTTATCGACCAGTTTATTGGCAGATTTCATATTCGGTGGTAGATTTTCAAATACACCAAGGTCACATCCCGCATCAGCTGGCACATCAATCATACGCACACCTTCCCCATCAAGGCGCTCGATATTCCCTTGTTCAGCTAATTGTTGAAGGCTCACCTCGCCTGTACTGAAAATACTTTCACGCCATTCCGCTACCTGATTTTCATACAGAGCTGAACGTGTTTTGCCTTTACCACCAGAGATAGTATAAACACGGTTTTGCATTGTTTTTGCGGCAACGATAGTGTCTTTATCAAGCAATTTGGACTCATCAAGTACTAAAAAACTATCATTATGTGCAACTGCAATTTCTTCTAAGCCTTTATCCGTGTTATTCCACATGACAATCACATACTGCGGATCACCAGCCAACGAGGCAATTATATAGCCGCAAGACGTTTTTCCATAACTGCTTGTTCCCCATAGATGGAACCCTCCGCCCTCCATTCCAAGAAGGTGCAAAATAAATCCAGAAAAACCACAACACATCGCCAATAAAATACGAGAACTATATAACGCGTAAGGAGCAACTTCTTTTTTCCATTCTTTCAACGTTCCTTGTTTATCTTCAACAGGTAAGTGTTTTTTTACATCAGGGTGTAAAATGAGGATATCTGCTTTCTTATCCCCTTTTCCAAGAACCTTATCATTGACACATAAATAGCGATGATGATAATAACCAGGCTTGTGACATAACGTAATATATTGTTCAATATCCTGACTTAATTCTTGATGTGCTTTTGTCCAATACTCTTTTGGAACATTGGCAGTATGTCCTATTTTTAAGAGATATTTTTTAGTATCACTCTCTTTCGCCAATATGGCAGATTCAAATAATGTATATATTGACTCTTCACTATTAGGGTATGATAATTTCATAAGGCGGTATGATAATTTTGCACCTTGAGATATTTTAGTTCGTCCTAATAAAGTAACGAATAATTCATACTCATTATTTTTTAATGATTTCTTCTTTAATTTCATAATATTACCTTTAATAAAAACTGAATTTTAGATATAATAACCCGCTCAATTTAATCGAGTGAAAATTTAATTAAACCAACAAAAAAATAAGATTTAATCTTTAATAACTAAATGACTCCCATATTTTTTTACTTTATACATAAACGTTAATTCAGAAATACCTATCTTATCCAACATCAATAATGATTGAATATACTCTTTCTTTTTCAGTCTAAATTTTTTTGTCCTACGCTTTCTTTTCCTTACTTTAAGACCTATTTTGATCGTTTCATCATAGCTTATAGATTCAATTCGCCACCAAATTGATTTAAAATGATAGCTAATTTGTTTTTCTGGTATTTTTAAATTATTAACTAAGATTGGTCGATTAATAATTTTTTGTCTAAATACTGCATTTTGTTGACTTTTCATTTTAATGCGTAATTTATTAATTGCATCGGGTTCATTTGGCACAATAAGGTGAAAATGAGGTAACCATTTTTGAACATCTGTATGAAAATCCATTTCATATCCACCAATAACCATCGTTGAAAAGCCACAGTCGTTTAGCCATCGCCTTAAGCGCCGTTTTAGTTTATTCAAATCAAAGCCCCAAAAATCATCATTACTAATGGCATCTTGATAAAAAATCAACGTGACACTTTTCCACTCGTCCAGATTACTGCATATTGTCATGACCTCTTTAGTCATCTCCAGTCGATGCATTCTTATACACTCAGGACAAGCCGCACTATTACAAGGGTATTCTGGGTGACAATTTTCAAGCTTGTTCATTAATTTCAGACTATTAGATAAATAACGCGTTAGCTTTATTATCCTCAACTCTCGTTCTTGACGTACATCTTTTACTGTTTCAAAGTTCGGTAAGGCCTTAGCGAAAGTTTCGAGCTCATCATCCAATTTACGCAAAGGTATTGGGTGCTTTCGATTCATATTGATCCTACTATTTGCTATATGGACGTTCATTTATCCACTTTTGAACTTCATCTTCACGCCATGCGACAGACCTCGATCCCGTCACTGAAACCTGATTTGGAAAACACTTTTTCGAAATTAGACGATAAAGTGTTGCTCTGCTGATAGCACAACGCCTCAACACCTCATTAGCTTTAATCAATTTACGATGTTCCATTACTCCCCCTTTCGTTGATGACACAATCATAGCAAACTCCAAACACACAGAATTTGAGAGAAGCGGCTCCCAAAATTTACTTTATTACTCTGACTTTCCATTTAAAATAGGAGTTATAAAAAGTAAGGATCCGCTTCTCTTAAACTAACGATAAAAGCCCCCTTACCGGTCAAAAAACAACCAATTCTTTGCGGTTGAAATGTTTGATAAATGAGCGAAAATAAGGAAATTCAGTGAAAAACAACGAAAAAACCAATAATAAAATCGATAAGACTGAGATTGAAGATAAAAACGAGATAAAGCGTCGAGCTGATGCAGAAAATAAAGCTAAATTAGCGAAAAGATACGCTGAAGCAGGATTTAAGCGGGCTAAGATCTACTTAGGGAAGGACACTTATAAAAAATTAGAAGAAATTTATAAGATTCAGCAAAAAAATGATCTCAATTTTGCAGGGCGTAAAGAGATTGATTCAGTAAGCCGAGTAATAACTTATTGTATTAATACTGCTTATAACAATATGATCAAAACAAAGAATGAACCGCATATTTTACCTGCTGTAAAACCTTATAGCCAACAACTCTATGATCTATACCAAGTAGCTCAATTTTTAAAAGAGAATGGTGATAGCCCCACAGATATTCTTGAAAAAATGCGGAATAAACACTATCCAACACCTAATAGCCTAATTAAAGGCGGTGAAAGATATAAACAGGCACCATGGACGTTGGAAGAGGTTGTGGACTTATTAGATATTCAGGCTCTGAATCACGATATCGAATACCTTAATAAACTTAGCAATCGTAAAAAATGATCTTTTATTCGCATTATACCATCCCCATCAGTTTAATTATTTTAAATCAATAAAATAAACAGATTCACTATACAACCGCCGTACCTTGTTACCTCGTAAACCATAACAGGTGCGGCTCACTTTCTCTTGCTGGTGGCTATCAAAGAAATAGAGATATTCACTGTCCATACGTTCCACCAGCGACCAATGCCACTGATCACCCAGAAGAATAAGCCGACGTGACGTTGTATGAGCGCCTAAGAACGCCTGACAAGCAGACAGTATTTTTTGTGTGGTAAGTCCATCTCTGTAACGAAATGGCGTGGTGACGTGTAGAGGGGTTTGTGATGGGTATTTTGAGGTTAGACGCTTAATCAAGTAATCCATTTCAGGAATATCAATACCTTGACTTAAACACTTGTACAGTGACCAATACTCGCTGTATTCACGCAAAAGATAGTTAAATAACGGGCGGGGTTTAATGCGCTCTCCATAGAACCATGTACTCATATTCACCAGACTGTAAATCCCACAGAGGCAATCTAAATCCCCTTGCTTGGACGGTATCAACATCAATTCAAACCTTCTATTGATTGTACTGTACTTTATGGAATAACCAGCGCTGGTATTATTTTTTAATTAATTAGTGGGTTTCCCACTGAATACTGACTTCATAACATTTCATTTTGTGGTATTGAATAAAATTGCGTTGCCACAGTTCAAACATTGCTCCGCCCTCTTCTTCATCAATATCCCCCATCATAAAATGATAAACATAACCTTGCGACCAACAAATATCGAGTTCCTTTTCAAGCTCAGGATAATAGTTCCCCATGAATGAAAAATCAGTCACATAATCAAACTGCCATTGCTCATGGAGCCTCAACAAGCGTATTTCGACAGGATGGAAACCACCTGTTTCAGCACTATACAATGAGTCTCGAAAATTCATTGTAACCGCTCGAACAGTGGTTAAATCAATTGCTGAGTTAATCACTGAATTATTCAGTTCATTTAATAACAATTGGCTAAAAGCTTGGGCGATAGGCAAGCGTAGCCCTGACTGATGAATAGTCATATAAAGTTGCCTTTAAATAAAAAAGTGGGAATAAACTGTTAAGCACAACCCAATCATATTTTGGGTATAGTGCCATACTAATATTTTACCATAAACACTAGCAAAAACAAGTAGTTTATTATTTGTAATCAGATAGTTATGGGATTTAGCCATCATTGCTATTTGGATATACGTACTGTGATTTTTTATTTATGGCGGGGAATATTGATGTGGAAAGTGAATGAAAGAATATAGAAGCATCGAAGGGTAAAATGCCAACCTAATAATAGGCTGGCATAGCAATTAACCGTTGAGTAACGTAACTACAAAACTTTTTTTATCATCCGTAAGTTGCACGGAATAAATTACCGTGACAGAGCCTGCTTTTCCCGTTGCTTCCGCAGCACAAAGATAAATACCTCGATCTGCATTTTGACGTTGCGTTCGCACATTCTCAAGCTGCTCATACATCGCCCAGCCCACATGTTGATTGACGACTTGTAACGCTAATGCCTTTGCGCCATCACTGTTACAATTAACAGCGCTCTCATTACATCCCGTTAAACCAACCATCGCCATTAATACGCTTAATTTCATCCACTGGTTCAGTTTTATTTTCATCGATTCACTTTACCCCAGAAAATTCCCAATTATTGCGAGTATTCCCAATAATAAATTGAGAACAATCACGACCAACGCCACGTAAGACCATGCCCGACGATTCGGTATTTTCACAATAAAGTAAAAACAATAAATGCTCCAAATAATCATCAATGCTTCTATTTGATTAAATACCATCTTTTTAGTGATAAAACATTCAACGATATTTGAGAATAAAACTGGAACAAACCAAAATAACCAAAAGGTCTTTGCTAATCCAAAATCCCCGTTGAACAAACGTTGTTTAAATAAAGTCGGATCATTTAATCCGTTAGCTTCGTTTTCTTCTCGATTTTTTTGCAATTTATCTTTGATAGACATGAGTGTTCCTTCAATTAAATGAATTAAGGTTTTTTCCATGATGTTGGCGCTAGAATGGGTGCAATGCCTTACTGATAGGCAAAGGTAAATATTTAGGCTATTTCAATGACCTTCTATGATTATTAGAAGATGGCTTATTGATGTAACGACTCGGCCATATTGTTTCGGGAGCCGTGCCAATCACATCCGCAATGATCTGTTCAGCTTTTGGGTACGCTCGCTCTAGCGCATTATTTAACGTCCGAGAAGAAAGACCGTGCTCACGAGATAATTGCGCTAGTGTGACCCCTTTTTTATGTAAAGCCGCCACAATATCCGCACGGTGCCAATCCGCAGCGCTTCCTTTTCGGGGCTTTTTTTGAGATGCTACAGGGTTAGACATAGTAATAACTCCACTGTTTAATTCCTCATCTATTAAAAACCAATTAAAGGGAATTATCAATAGATATCTTTATGATTTTAACATCTTTCTAGTGCGGTTATTTTATCCTTTTGATATGTATGGAATTTATAGAAATCATGACTGATAAAAAACAACTAACTGAAATGGATAATGCGCCCAAGCTCTGGTTTACCAGTGGGGAGCTAGCTGCTATAGGAAAAGAAAAAACTGACGATCCAACACGTTATCCTGAATATAAAGATATGGATATCCCGACGACAGCGAAAGGCGTTAGAGTCCGTCTAGAGTCAATCACAGCTCTTCATCCCCACTTTCGCAAGAAGAACCCTAATAAGCGTGGCGATCTCTATCATATTGATGCCTTTAAGGTGATCCTAAACACGGATGAAAAAGAGATCATCAAGCAAAACACGCTATCCGCAGAAAGTGCAGATCTTAACCTTTTACTCGAAATCTATAAATCACTATCAGTTGAGAAAAGGAAAGCGTTATTAAAAAATGCACTCATCATGAAGCAGGAAGAATTAAATTAGTATCTTTTGATATCTTTTGTTATTTTAATAACTGTATTTTCGTCACTGACTCAGAGGCACTATGCAGTTATCTCACCACAACACGCTCGACAGCAGCTATGACCCATTAACAGCTAAAGCTATTGATTACGTCATTCTTATTAACAGGGCGTCACCGAGACGCTTACAGCACCATTTTCGGATAGGTTTTCACCGAGCTGAGCGGATTATTCATCAACTGGAGTATCTAGGGGTGATTACGCCTTTGAATCAATACGATTATCGTGAGGTTCTAGGATATCCGACTCACTACCGCTCTTTCGATACATCAGCCTTTGCAGCACCTATTGAGATAGCACAAACCCCATTATTCACTGAATTACCACTGGATACGCAAACCCTAGAATACCGTTGCTTGATTCAGGCTATCGTCTGGCAACGTATCGTGGTTTGGGTCGAAGAAATCGAGGTTGAAGGCGGGACAAACAATATCTTGAAATCTGTCTCACCGTTTGAATACCTGATTGACACCCACAGCGATGACATTTATCAGGATACGCTACGCAACAACGCCAGTTCTTACCGTTTTCTAGCCACCCTGCGCCCTGAAACCCCATTGGATGTGTTACGACAACATGGACGAATTAGTTATCAGCCGTGCTGGAAGCTACCTCGAATAGCACAAGAAGAGTGGCAAGGTTTGTGGGTACCGAATGAGTCTGGGTGGGAAAGCCTAAGTGAGAAAAATATTCATCAGCCAAGAAGCCTTGGTGAGTGGCCTGACTTGCCCCATAAAAGTATGAAGCCATTGGTGCACGGGCTGCAAGAAGATGGCGGGGATTATTTGCGGTACTTGATTTATTGGAAAATTCAGTTTTAGAATCTTGTAACGGCAAAATATAACAAAATTGGATGAATACCCGAATTTTATATCTAATGAGGATAATACTATGCGTTTTTCTAGGATAAAGGCTGTATGTATTGACAATTCGCCCCAAAGCAATGACATTCTTGTTTTTGATGCACTTTTAAAACAAGATGGATTCATTGAAAAAATGGAGATTTTTGGGTATATTTCTCACGACTATGGTAAATGGCCTATTTATATAAAATACGAAGGAAATAAAGGAAATATATATTGGGGATCAGATCCGGATTCGGAAACATCAGAACTATCAACAACATATATTAATATTTTTAATAAACAAATTCGCTTTGGTGAATATATTACTTATTCAGAGATTGACGATAATAATATACGAAAAGAATATACCTATCGAATAACCGATATTAGAGACTGGAACGAACATTACCGAAATTAATAAAATCAAAAAATTATAATAATGACTGTAAACAGGGGATAGTTTAACAATGACGCACAACATCCCCTGTAACAAAAAAATGAAAGCTAATTATCAATTCAGTATATAGTTCCAAAAATAATCACTCGCCAAAAAATAATCATCATAACGCTGTCAACGATCAACGAAAACTGATCCACTTTTAACTCAAATTCGATCAATCAAAAGTGATCCACTGTTTCATTTAGGTATGGCACCTGAGCGTCGTTTATCTTTCAATCGATAGCTTTCACCACTCAATTGCAATACATGTGAATGGTGGAGTAAACGATCTAACATCGCTGCGGTTAATGTTGCATCATCTGCGAATGCGCTCGGCCATTGTCCAAACGATAAATTACTCGTGAGTATGACGCTACCATACTCATAACGCTTGGCAATAACATTGAAAAATAGATTGGCCTCTTCTCGTCCAAATGGCAGGTAACCTATCTCATCGATAATCAATAACTTCGGTGCCATCACTGAACGTGATAAATAGTGTTTCAGTTTGTTTTGGCGTTTTGCCGTTGAAAGCTGTAACATCAGGTCTGCCGCTGTCGTAAAACGT